>DASWRD010000108.1:0-75974 GCA_036403315.1 Candidatus Elarobacter sp. | reverse complement strand
CGGCATAGCGGCGGGAGCCACGCCCGGTTCCGAGCACGTTTTCGCGGGGCCCTAGCCGCGGCGTTTCCCCGACGTGATCGACGGGTGCATGCTCGCTCTTGCCTTTTCCGCGGCCATCGCCGGGATCGACGCCCACGTCGTGCGCGTCGAGACCGACTCCGCCGCGGGGATCCCAAACTTCGCCATCGTCGGCTTGCCCGACCGCGCGCTGAACGAGTCGCGCGATCGCATCCGCGCCGCGCTCGTGAACTCCGGGTTCGGCTTTCCGCCGGGGCGCTTGCTGGTGAACCTCGCGCCGGCCGACATGCGCAAAGCCGGGGTCGGTTTCGACCTTGCCATCGGGCTCGCGCTGCTCGCGACCGACGAGCAGCTTGCGGCCGAGTCGCTGCGCGAATACGTGGTGTGCGGCGAGCTCGCGCTCGACGGCAGCCTGCGTGCGGTGCCGGGCGTGCTGGCCATGTCGCTCGCGGCGAAGCGCGCGGGGTTCGCGCGCATCATCGTGCCCGAGGCAAACCGCGACGAGGCCGCGCTCGTCGACGGCATCGACGTCTACGCCGTGCCGACGCTGTGCGACGCGGTCGCCGTCGCGCTCGGGCACGGCGCGAAGTTCCGGCGCCGCGGCACGACGGTGATCGACGAAAGCGATCGCGCGGCTTGCGGAGATTTCGCGGACGTGAAAGGGCAAACGGTCGCGAAGCGCGCGCTCGAGATCGCCGCGGCGGGCGGGCACAACGTCGTGCTGGTCGGACCGCCCGGGTGCGGCAAGACGATGCTGGCGCGGCGGCTGCCGTCGATCCTGCCGGCGATGACGACCGCGGAAGCGCTCGACGTCACCAAGGTGTACAGCGTCGCCGGATTGCTCGGCACGCGCCCGCGCGTCGTGTCGACGCGGCCGTTTCGCGCGCCGCACCACACCGCGAGCCGCGTGTCGCTGGTCGGCGGCGGCGCGGTGCCGCGGCCCGGCGAGATCTCGCTCGCGCAGCACGGCGTACTCTATCTCGACGAGCTGGGCGAATTTCCGCGCTCGACGCTCGAGGTGCTGCGCCAGCCGCTCGAAGAGGGCGCGGTGACGATCGCGCGCGCCGCAGGCACGCTCACGTTTCCGGCGCGCTTCACGCTGGTCGCATCGATGAACCCGTGCCCGTGCGGGTTCCGCAGCGACCGCGCATCCGACTGCCGTTGCGACGACGCGACGGTGCAGAAATATCTCGCGAAGCTCTCGGGCCCGCTGCTCGACCGCATCGACTTGCACGTCACCGTGTCGCGCGTGTCGTTCGACGAGCTCGTGCAAGCGCGCGCCGCGGACGCCTCGGCGGCGATTCGTGCGCGCGTCGAAGCGGCGCGGACGCGGCAATCAGCGCGGCTGCGGGATGCCGGCGTCGCGACGAACGCCGCCGTCGCGCCCGCGGACGTGCGCCGGTTCTGCACGCTCGACGCGCAAACGTTAGAATTGCTAGGAAACGCGGTGACGCGCGGCACCCTCAGCGCACGTGCCTTCGACCGCGTTGCGCGGGTCGCTCGCACGATCGCCGATCTCGCGGGCGCGGATCGCATCGCCCGCGAGCACGTCGCGGAAGCGCTGGTCTATCGCGGCGGCCTCGAGAAGCCGGCGCGCTAGCTGCGCCTCAGCTCACGTCGCTTCGAAACTCGTGCGCGCGCCGGCGCCGAGCAGGCGCCGGACGTACGATGAAACGCGCGCTCGAAGCGACGGATGCTCCGGCGCCGGCGGCGCCGGAGGACCGTCCATGAGCCGGCTCGCGACGGCGACGCATTCGTCGCAGATATAGACGCGAGGTCCGGCGACGAGCTTCGAGACCTCCGCGTCAGACTTTTTGCAAAACGAGCAGCGCAGCTTTTGCAACTTCATCATTGCGACGATACCAGGTCACGGCGTCTTCGTACAGCCGTGGTGCTCGGTACTCGCCGTGGAGCGCGGCCTCGGCATTCGGCGCCGGGAAGTCGTACGCTTGCTTGAGTCAGCCGGCCGTCAAGCGCCTCGACCGACCGCCGCGAGCAGAAGCCTCTCGCCCGAGGCCGGAACCGAAGTCAATGTTTTCTCAAAGTTCGACCCGAGCGCCGTCACAGGCTCGTCGGCGAGCATGTATACGGTCGCAGTCCAACATGCGCGGCCGGGTCCTGCTACAATCCCGTGGAGCGGGTTGGTGGGAGATACGTGAGCGCGCGAAACCTAGAATTGGCCTCTTTCCTGAAGTCGCGCCGGCGCCGGCTGACGCCGGAGGACGTCGGGTTGCCGCACGGCGTCCGGCGCCGCATCGCGACGCTGCGCCGCGAGGACGTCGCGTGGCTGGCCGACGTCGGCATCACGTGGTACACCTGGCTGGAGCAAGGCCGCCCGATCCGGATGGCGGCCGGCACGCTGGACCGCATCGGCGGCGCGCTGCGGCTGGACGCGGCGGAGAACGAGTACCTGCAGAAGCTCGTGCAATCGGGGCACACGCCGCCGCCGGCGCGCGACGCGATGGTCGCCGACCGCATCACGGCGCTCGTCAAGAGCTACACGGCGGGCTATGCGTTCGTCACGGACGGTCGCTGGGACGTGCTCGTGTGGAACGAGCGATTCGGTGAGCTGCTCGGCCTGTCCGACGATGCGCCGATGCTCGAGCGCAACGGCCTGTGGATCATGTTCACGCACGAGCTCGTGCGAACTCTGTTTGCGGATTGGCACGACACCGTGCGCCGGATGGTCGCCGTGCTGCGTGTCGAGTACGCCGGCGACGAGCATGACGCGCAGTATGTCGAGCTGATCGCGGCGCTGTCCGCACGGAGTCCGGAGTTCCGCACGATGTGGGCGAACGTCGAGGTGTTCTCGCCGATGAAGTGGAGCGTGGGCGAGCTGTGGGACGCCGCGTCGCGCAGTTTTCAAACGTATCAAACCGTTCGCCTGAGCATCCCGGATTCACCCGGCCAGACGCTCGTTTTCTACGTCCCGGACAACACCGCGCGCTAGCCCGCTCGCTATAACGCGCTGACGCTTGGTACGGCGCCGTACCGGGTGAGCGAAGTCCCTTCTACCGTCTGCGCCGTCGTGCGACCCTTGCTGGACGTAGGAGGGCTGCCATGGTCAAGACACTTGCGAAGGCGTGGTGGATCGTCGCACTGCGCGGCGTGCTGGGGATCTTGTTCGGGATCGGAGCATTCATCTGGCCCGGCATGACGCTGCTGGTGCTCGTCGCGTTCTTCGGCGCATACATGTTCGTCGACGGTGTCGTCGCGCTGTGGCAGGCCATTCAGTTCCGCCACGACCGCGAACGCTGGCCGATGCTGTTGCTCGAGGGCGTTCTCGGGGTCGCGATCGGTGCGATCACATTCTTCATGCCGGGGATCACCGCGCTCGCATGGCTGTACCTGATCGCCGCGTGGGCGATCGTGACGGGAATCCTCGAGATCATCCTCGCGATCCGCTTGCGGAAGGTGATCGACCGCGAGATCTTCGTGATCCTTACCGGGATCTTGTCGATTGCGCTCGGCATCGCGCTGTTCCTCATGCCGCTCGCCGGGCTCATCGCGTGGGTGTGGCTGATCGGTGCGTACTCGATCGTGTTCGGCGTGCTGCTGCTCGGCCTGGCGTTCCGCCTGCGCAAGCTCGCGGCGGTCGTGCCCACGGGCGTTTCGCCGGCCGGCGGTCTCTGATGAACGTCGAGCGCATGACGCAGCGCGTGCAGGAAGCGCTCGACCACGCCTATCAGCGCGCGCTGCGCGAGCACCACACGCAAACGACGGTCGAGCACCTGCTCGCCGCGCTGCTCGAGCAAGAAAATGGGATCGTCCCGGCGGTGTTGCAGCACGCGGGCGCGGACCCGCGCGCGATCGCGCGCGGCGTCGACGACGAGCTGCGGCGGCAGCCGCGGGCGACGGGGGCCGGCGCGGATGCGGCGCACGTCACGGTCGCGCCCGAGCTTTCGCGGCTGCTCGCGAAAGCCGACGACGAGGCGAAGAGCCTCAAAGACGACTACGTTTCGGTCGAGCACTTGCTGCTCGCGATGACGGCCGGGAAGACCGCCGCATCGCGCGTTCTCGCGGACGCCGGCGTGACGCGCGACAAGCTGATGACGGCGCTGCGCGAGGTGCGCGGCAACCAGCGCGTGACCACGCAGAATCCCGAAGGCACGTATCAGTCGCTCGAAAAGTACGGCACCGATCTCACCAAAGCGGCGGAGAGCGGCAAGCTCGATCCCGTGATCGGCCGCGACGAAGAGATTCGCCGCGTGATCCAAGTGCTCTCGCGCCGCACGAAAAACAATCCCGTGCTGATCGGCGAACCGGGCGTCGGCAAGACCGCGATCGTGGAAGGGCTCGCGCAGCGCATCGTGCGCGGCGACGTGCCCGAGGGGCTCGAAGGCAAGCGCGTGATCTCGCTCGACATGGGCGCGCTCATCGCCGGCGCCAAGTACCGCGGCGAGTTCGAGGAGCGGCTCAAAGCCGTGCTCGCCGACGTCGTCGGCGCCGAAGGCATGGTGCTGCTGTTCGTGGACGAGGTCCACAACGTCGTCGGCGCCGGCAAGACCGAAGGCTCCATGGATGCCGGCAACCTGCTCAAGCCGATGCTCGCGCGCGGCGAGCTGCACATGATCGGCGCGACGACGCTCGACGAGTACCGCAAGTACATCGAGAAAGATGCGGCGCTCGAACGGCGCTTCCAGCCGGTATTCGTGGATCAGCCCAGCGTCGAGGACACGATCTCGATCCTGCGCGGGCTGCGTGAGCGCTACGAGATCCACCACGGCGTGCGCATCAAGGACGCCGCGCTCGTCGCGGCGGCGGTGATGTCGAACCGCTACATCGCGGACCGCTTTCTCCCCGACAAAGCGATCGATCTGATCGACGAGGCCGGCGCGAAGCTGCGCACTGAGATCGACTCGATGCCGGCCGAGCTCGACGACCTGCGCCGCCGCGTGATGCAGCTCGAGATCGAGCGCGAGGCGCTGCGCAAAGAGACCGACGCGGCGAGCAAGGAGCGGCTGGAGCGCATCGAGTCCGAGCTCGCCGACTTGCGCGAAGACGCGGACGCGCTCAGCGCGCGCTGGCAGACCGAGAAGCAGCAGTTGCAGAAAGTCCGCGCGCTGCGCGAGCAGATCGACGCGACGAAGGTCGAGATCGAGCAAGCCGAACGCCAATACGATCTCAACCGCGTCGCGGAGCTGCGCTACGGCACGCTCGCGGAGCTGGAGAAACAGCTCGCGGCGCTGGAATCGAGCGCGCAGCACAACGGCAAATCGCAGCGCCTCGTCAAGGAAGAGGTGGACGAGGAAGACGTCGCCGCGGTAGTGAGCCGGTGGACCGGCATCCCGGTCGCGAAATTGCTCGAAGGCGAGCGGCAAAAGCTGCTGCACCTCGCGGACGAGCTGCACCAGCGCGTCGTGGGCCAAGACGAAGCCGTCGAAGCGGTTGCCGAAGCGGTGCTGCGCGCGCGCGCCGGTCTCGGCGACCCGAACCGGCCGCTGGGCTCGTTCATCTTCCTGGGGCCGACGGGCGTCGGCAAGACGGAGCTCGCGCGCGCTCTCGCCGCGTTCCTGTTCGACGAAGAGCGCGCGCTCGTCCGCATCGACATGTCGGAATACCAGGAGAAGCACACCGTCGCGCGGCTCATCGGCGCGCCGCCGGGCTACGTCGGCTACGAAGAGGGCGGCCAGCTCACCGAAGCGGTGCGCCGCCGGCCGTTCTCGGTCGTCCTGTTCGACGAGATCGAAAAAGCCGCACCGGACGTGTTCAACGTGTTCCTGCAGATCCTCGACGACGGACGCCTCACCGACGGTCAGGGCCGCACCGTCGACTTCCGCAACACGATCCTCATCATGACGTCGAACATCGGCAGCACGCGCATCCTGCAGTACCGCAGCACGTCGGAGACCGACTACGCGCTGATGCGCGCGACGGTGCTCGACGAGCTTCGCCAGCATTTCCGCCCGGAGTTCCTCAACCGCGTCGACGACCTCGTCGTGTTCAAGGCGCTCAGCGAAGAGCAGCTCGAGCAGATCGTCGAGATCCAGCTGCGCCGCCTGCGCGCGCGCATCGCCGAACGGCACATCACGCTGGAGCTCGATGCGGCGGCGCGCCGCCATCTCGTGAAGACGGGCTACGATCCCGTGTACGGCGCGCGGCCGCTCAAGCGCGCGATCCAGCGCGAGCTCGAGACGCCGCTCGCGCGCATGATCCTCGCCGGCGAGCTGCACGACGGCGAGCGCGTCGTCGCTGCGTACGACGACCGCAAAGGAACGCTGACGCTCACCGCCGAGCCCGCCCCGGAACTGGTGGGCGCCTCGTCTTAACCGCTATTCCATCAATGCTCAGGAGACACCATGGCCGCTCCAATCGTCGGTATCGACCTCGGCACCACCAACTCCGTCATCGCCGTGATGGAAGGGTCCACGCCCGCCGTCATCCCCAACGCGGAGGGCAGCCGCACCACGCCGTCCGTCGTCGCGTTCACCAAGACCGGCGAACGCCTCGTCGGCCAGTTGGCGAAGCGCCAGGCGGTGGTGAACCCGAGCCGCACGATCGCGTCGATCAAGCGGCACATGGGCACCGACTACAAGGTCAAGATCGACGGGCGCGACTACACGCCCCAAGAGATCTCCGCGATGATCCTGCAGAAGCTGGTGAACGACGCGTCGTCGTATCTCGGCGAGCGGGTGACGAAAGCGGTCATCACGGTGCCGGCGTACTTCAACGACGCGCAGCGCCAAGCGACCAAGGACGCGGGCAAGATCGCGGGCTTGGACGTGCCGCGCATCATCAACGAGCCGACCGCCGCGGCGTTGGCATACGGCCTCGACAAGAAAACGCACGAGACGATCCTCGTGTGGGATCTCGGCGGCGGCACGTTCGACGTATCGATCCTCGAAGTCGGCGATGGCCTGTTCGAGGTCAAAGCCACCAACGGCGACACGCACCTGGGCGGCGACGACTATGACAAGCGGCTCGTCGACTGGATCGTCGCCGAGTACCGCAAGGACCAAGGGATCGACCTCGCGAGCGACCGCCAAGCGCTGCAGCGGCTCACCGAAGCCGCGGAGAAGGCGAAGGTCGAGCTGTCGAGCGTCGTGCAGACCACCGTCAATTTGCCGTTCATCACCGCGGACGCGAACGGGCCCAAGCACCTCGAGTACACGATCGCGCGCGCGCAGTTCGAAAAGCTCACCGCGGACCTCACCGAGCGCACCGTGCAGCCGTTCAAGAACGCGATCGCCGACGCGAAGCTGGACGTGTCGAAGATCGACGACGTGGTGCTGGTCGGCGGCGCGACGCGCATGCCGGCGATCCAGCAGCTCGTGCGCAAGCTGACGGGCAAGGAGCCGAACCAGTCGGTAAATCCCGACGAAGTCGTCGCGGTCGGCGCGGCGATCCAGGCCGGCGTGCTCGCCGGTACGGTCGAGGACGTGGTGCTGCTCGACGTCACGCCGCTGTCGCTGGGCATCGAGACGATGGGCGGCGTCACGCACAAGCTGATCGAGCGCAACACCACGATCCCCACGCGCAAGTCGGAGATCTTCACCACGGCCGACGACGACCAGACCGCCGTCGACGTGCACGTCGTGCAAGGCGAACGCGAGATGGCCGCCGACAACAAGACGCTCGCGCGCTTCCGGCTCGAAGGGATCCCGCCGGCGCCGCGCGGCGTGCCGCAGATCGAGGTGACCTTCGACATCGACGCCAACGGCATCGTGAACGTCACCGCGAAAGACCTCGGCACCGGCAAAGAGCAGAAGATCGCGATCACCGCGACGACCAACTTGTCGAAAGCGGACGTCGAGCGCATGGTGCGCGACGCGGAGGCGCACGCCGAGGAAGACCGCCGCAAGAAAGAAGAGGCCGAGGTGCGCAACGCGGCGTCGAGCCTAGTCTACACCACGGAGAAGTCGCTCAAGGACGCCGGCGACCGGCTCGATCCCGCGGTCCGCGCCGACGTGGAAGCGGCGCTCGCCGAGCTGACGCGCGTGTCGGAGAACGGCACGACCGCCGAGATCAAGGCGGCGATGACGCGCGCGCAGGACGCGGCGGAGAAGATCGACGCGGTGCTGCAGCAGCAGTCGGCGGCGCGCGAACCGTCCGGCAACGGCCACGCCGGCGCCAAGTCAAACGGGTCCGGCGGACAGACGTCGCGCGGCGAAGACACGATCGACGCCGAGTTCAAGGAAGTATGAACGGCACCGACGAGGACCTGCGCGAAAAGTATCTCTACGCGGTTGCGGAGACGGAGAACACGCGCAAACGCCTGGAGCGCCGCTTAGACGACGCGTCGCGCGCAATGAAAAAGCGCCTCCTGGTGAAATTCTTGCCCGTGCTGGACAACCTCGAGCGCGCGCTCGCGCACCCGGACTCCGACGAATTGCGGGCCGGGCTCGAGGCGACGCTGCGCGCGTTCGAGGCAGCGCTGCAGAGCGAAGGCGTCACCCCGATCGCGACGACGGGCCAGCCGTTCGACGCGAGCATCGCCGAAGCGGTCGGCACGCAGCCCGCCGACGGCGTCGACGACGAGACGGTGGTCGCCGAAACGGAGCGCGGCTACCGCGTCGACGGCGACCTGCTGCGGCCGGCGCGCGTCGTCGTCGCCAAGCACGCCTGAGCGGAAATTCGCGCCGATGCCCGTTGCCTTCAAAGACTATTACGACGTGCTCGGCGTCCCCAAGGGCGCGACGCAAAAAGAGATCAAGGCCGCATACCGCAAGCTCGCGCGCAAATGGCACCCCGACGCCAACCGCGACGATCCGGCCGCCGCGGAAGAGAAGTTCAAGGCGCTTCAGGAGGCGTACGAGGTCCTGAGCGATCCGGACAAGCGCAAGAAGTACGACGCGCTCGGCAAGGACTGGAAGAACGCGTCGCAGCAGGCGGAGCGCCAGCAGCAGTACCGCACGCAGCAGGGCGGCCGCACGACGTTCGACTTCGGCGACCTCGGCAACGGTGCGGCGGATTTCGGCTCCGACGGTTTCTCCGACTTCTTCGAGACGTTCTTCTCCGGCGTCGGCCGGCGCACGACGGCGCAGACCGACATCCCGCGCCGCGGCAAGGACCTGGAAGGCTCCGTCGAGGTAAGCCTGCGCGACGCGTACACCGGCGGGGCGAAGACCGTCACACTGCAGCTCGACGACGTGTGCAGCGCCTGCGGCGGCAGCGGCGTGAAGCAGCGCGGTATCTGCCCGGTGTGCCACGGCCCGGGCCGTATCTTGCGCACGAAGACGCTCGAGGTGAAGATCCCGCGCGGCGTGCGCGACGGGCAGCGCATCCGGCTGCTGGGCCAAGGCGGCAGCGGGCTGCACGGCGGACCGAACGGCGACTTGTACCTGGTCGTGCACGTCGCGAACGACGACCGCTTCGAACGCGACGGCGACGATCTCTCCATCGAGCTGCCGGTGCGCATGTACGATCTCGTGCTCGGCGGAAAAGTGCGCGTGCCGACGATGACCGGCACGGTGGAGATGACGGTCCCGCCCGAAACGCAGAACGAGCAGCAGATGCGGCTGAGCGGCAAAGGCATGCCGCGCCTGAGCGGCAAGGGCTACGGCGACGAGTACGTGCGGCTGATCGCGCGCCTACCGCAGCACCTCACCGAACGCGAGCGCGAGCTGTTCCGCGAGCTCGCAACGATGCCGGCGGCGCTAACGAGCTGAACCGGTCGCGGGGTCGCGGCGTGCGCAAGGACGCGTGAGGTATTCGGCCGCCATGAGCGAATTCAAACCGCAGTGAACCATTCAGTGCTCGCGTCGATCGGCCATACCGACTTGGTTGAGCTGCGCAATGTTGTGCCTCCTGGTTGCGGCCGTGTTGCCGTGAAGCTCGAATGGCAAAACCCTACAGGTAGCATGAAGGATCGGATGGCGATCACTGCGATATCGCGGGCCGAGGAAGATGGCCGGCTGACGACCGGCGACACGGTCGTCGAGTACACCGGCGGCAGCACCGGAGCATCGCTCGCCATGGTGTGCGCAGCGAAGGGATATCACATCCACATCGTCAGCTCGACCGCGTTCAGCCGTGAAAAACTCGCTCACATTCGCGCGTACGGAGCCGAACTGACGCTCGTGCCGTACGACGGCCGCGGTATCACCAAGCAAGTCTTCCTCGACATGATCGAAGCCGCGCGCAAGCTGACTGCGGAGCCGCACACGTGGTGGGCAAACCAGCTAGAAAATCGCGATATGGCGGCGGGGTACGAACCCATCGGCGACGAGGCGTGGCATCAGACGAACGGCAGCATCAACGCGTTCGTGCAGATGGTCGGTACTTCGCACTCGCTGCGCGGGATAGCAACAGCTCTGAGACGCCACAATCCCAACGTCACGGTCGCGGCGGTGGAACCCGCCGAACAGGTGCTCTCCGGCGGCCAACCCGGTGCACACGACATCGAAGGTGTCGGGATCGGTTACGTTCCGCCGTTGTACGATGCATCGATCGTGGACCGCGCGATCGCGGTCTCGACCGAAGAAGCGAAGGCGATGGCGCGCCGTCTCGCGCGCGAGGAAGGTCTTTTTGCCGGCACGTCTTCCGGCGCCAACGTCTGTGCCGCCATCGAGCTGGGCAGAGCGCTGGGTCCGAAAGCTTTCGTCCTGACACTGATGATCGACTCAGGCTTGAAGTACGGCAGCACCGATCTCTACGCGCAGTGAAACGTCCATGGAGCATTCGGCTGAGGCCGGCACGGGAGCGTGATCTGGGCGCATTGTTGGAGCGGTGCCGGACCGACTCATTGACGTACGCGCCGGCCGGGATCTCGATGGGAGATCTCGCACCATCCGATTTGAAAAGCCGTCATTGGGCGAGTCCGCTCGCAGGCTCCCACGCGTTCGAGCGAGCGGCCGAGGCGCTTCGTACCTGGGGGATGCACCGCGGCGCGGGGCTGCGCATCGCGGCGGACGGCCCGATCGCGGTTGGTACCAATGTCGCGTTCAGCGCGCCGCTGCCGATCGGATTCATCGATGGAACGTGTCGCATCGTGGCAATCGTCGACGAGCCGAATCGATACGGATTCGCCTACGGCACGCTCTCCGTACACCCCGAACGCGGCGAGCAGTCGTTCGTCGTGTCCAGAGACGACGACGACAATGTTCGTCTCGACATCGTCGGAGTGTCGCAGCCGGCGCAACCACTCGCGCGGCTCGCCCCGCCGCTTGCAAACGGCATACAAGACCGCGCGGTCCGGCACTATCTCGCCGCGATGCGAACCCTCGCGCGCAATTAGGTGGAGACGCGAGCCGGGCGCCGCGACAAAGGGCGGTGCGAGCGCCATGGCTGGTTCGAACAACCCCCGCTCTGGTGCTGTCCACGTCCGCTAGCCTCTACGGTACGTGCAAACGGTCAGCCCCAATCCCAAAAAACGTACCAGTCTGCCTCGATGCGCGCGTAGATGCGCCCGGGGGGGCGCACCTTGTCACGAGCCGGCGAATCTACGCTGCCGTAAAGTGGCGCCATGCGATTGGAACTATAGACTATCCCCTTGCTTACCCGGTCCTTCCATGATGGAGGGCCCAGCCACATGGTGAAGGTTGCTCTTCCATCATAATCATCGAACCACACGACGTGTAGGCGATCCATTGCGCGGCGCAGGACGGCGATCCGCTGGTCGCTGACGGCAACATGTCCGCTGGGGGTGTCTCCGTAAAGAGGTTGACCGGGATCATCTATGCGCCTGATTCGAGGTCGCTGCTTTGCCACAGATCGTATGTAGTCAAATTCTTGCCGATGAATACGAAGGATTTCGGCCAGAGCTCGTTGCGACGGTTCGGGCGGCACTTCATCAGATTTGGACGCACAGGACACACCCAAGACGCAGACGGCGAGTAGCGCTCCGACGACATGCAACGGGTGGCGGTATCCATTCATGTCATCGACTCACCGGCAACCCGGCCGCGGGTCTTTTTTGCAAAGATTGATGCCATTCTCGATGAGGAGTTTTGCGAACATCCAGCCGTCCTCTTCGACGACGGCCTCCGATGCTTGCTCTCCGTAGGGCCACTCGCCGCCGACTCCGTGCCAACCACGCTTGCCCGATCCGCCGGGCTCAGGTCCGGCGGGGTCTTTGGGATCTCTCGTAGCACCTGCTTCGAGCAACCATGGCACCGATGGGACGCCCACAGCATTTCCGGTCGCGCCAAAGTTGAAGTTACCGAGGAACACGAGATCGTCATACGAGACGCCTGGTGGCGCCTTTTGCGCTTTATAGTCCCATGGCTTACGTTTGTCGACCATGCTTATGAACCACTTTGCGTCGTGATAATGATTCTGTGCAGTATGTATATTTGCGATGACGCGGTCCAGTCCCCATTTCGGGCACTTGATATGCGGCAGGGCGCCGAGGTAAGCCTTCGGCCCTGCAACTTCGCCCAAAGGATCGGCGTAGTTTATCGGACGCGAATTCGCATATGCGTAAAGATTCGCCCCGCCGCCTAAATGCAACGGGTCGCCCTGCGTATAGCGCCCCCAGCGCGCGCGATACCAACGCGCACCGTTGTAGCTCATCGCGTTCAGCCCACTCGGACCGGCGTCGAATTGCTGGATCTCCTGCCCGGGTAAGCGAACCGGCTGATGCACGTCTCCCGCTCGCGATGCATAGGTGAGTCCGTATGGCTCATTCTCCACCTGCCATGAAACTGAGCCGCCGCTATCGGTCTGGAGCAGCGGCGTGCCGAGATGGTCTGCAACTGTCCAATGCGTCCCAGCGACGTCGAGCTGTGCTACAGGGCGGTCACCAAACCAGACGTAGTCATAGGCGATCGACGTCGGTGCGGCGCTCGCCGCGCTTTCCCCGAGCAGACGATCTGTATTGTCGTATAACGAAACCCGCTGTAGGCCGTTCGAGGTCTGCGTTTGGACTCGGCGCCGGAAGCCGTCATAGGCGTATGCGGAAAGGTTGGGAAGCGCCGAGCCCATCAGCTCGCGAGCACCGTAGGCCATGGTATTTACGCCGTCATTCAGCTCGGAGCCGGCGGCGTCGTACGCGACAGGGCGCGTGGTGCTGCCGTTCTGCAGCACGGACGATAGCATCGGGAGCCCCGCCGAACCTGTTCCACCGGCTTGATAGGTGAATGTGTCGTAGCGCGACGTGCCCAGCCGCTGGGTGAGGACGTTTCCCATCGCGTCATAAGAATAGCCGTTACCGCTTGCGGTCCCCCATAACTTGCTGCCGCTGTTCGCCGTCGTCAACCGGTTGAGGTCGTCATAGCTAAAGTTACGCGCGTAGCCCGAATCGAGCAAGTCCGCGATCGCGGTTACGTTTCCGACCGCGTCTTCCGAGTAGATCTGATCGACAAGCGTCCTGCCACTACCGACGAGCTTATTTTCTTGTGGGAAATACCGCTGGTTATACGTCATCGTCTGCGTCGTCCCGTTGCCGAATGCCATGGAAGTCATCGGGCCGAACGGCGCATATGTCGTAGAGGCGACCAGGATGCTGTCCGGCCGCGTGCCCCGCGCCGCACGGCGCGTCCCCGCGGGTTCGGCAGTCGAACGACCGGCTGAGGGTGGCAAGACGCCGCGGCCGGGTGCAGTTACGGTGCGCGTCGGTGGCAGCGGTATGGTCGTGCGAACCGTCGCGAGGGGGTGCGACGGCAACTCAGATTTCGCTGCGTGAACTGGGGCCGCAAGGCCTTTGGCGCGGAGACGCCCCAGGCTTCGCGCACGCCGCGCCACGCTTAACGCGCTGGGATCCTGTGGAGCGACCTGCTGCGCCGAATATGGACGATCTGCGAAGTCAAAGCTATAGGTAACTATCGTTCCATCGGGGTACGTCACTTCATACCGGTTTCCGTTCGGGTCATAGCCGTAGCCGTACGTGAACGAGTTTCCCGCTACGTTGTGATTTTCGACCTCCACGTTGCCACGGCGGTCGTATGAGAAGGCAGTGCTCCCTGACGGGTCAGTCATGGTCGCGAGCCGGCCGATTCCGAAGTGCCCCACCGTTGGATCGTCATACGTCCAGGCCTCGCTCGCACTCGCGGACCCCTTCGTATCGGTCTCGGTAAGCCTACGGTCAAGGGCGTCATATGTGTAAGTCGCGGTTGTACCGTTGGCGTTCGCTGACGATATCAAATTGCTGTCAGCATCATACGAGTACGTGGTGACACCAGTTACCGGCGACATTTCTTTGGTGACACGGTAGAAATCATCATAGTGGAGAGTCGTCACGTTACCGTTCGGGTCCGTGATGGTCGTGACATTGTCGTCGAGATCGTACGTATACCGCGTGGTTACCGCCCCGCCCGTCGCGCCCCCCAAGACGCGGGTCTCCGAAAGTTCCCGGCCGGCCAGATCGTAAGCATAAGTATAATCGCTGCCCGTCGGATGATTCTCATCGTTGAAGCTCGCGAGGGCTCCCTGAGCCGTGTACGTGACACGCTTCGCGCTGTTGTCCGCATTGATGACCTGCGCGAGCGTCGACGTGGGCGAATAAGCATTGCTTGATTGCCATGTGGTCAGCCAATTCGCACATGATATCGATGGCGCAGTACAACTCTGTGCCGAGAGCGCCGTCGTTTGGTCGAATGCGTTATATGTTACGAGCAGCTGTTCGCGCAAAGCCGCAGATGCATCTAGCCGCATGATGTTTCTCAGCCTGCCGGACGTATCGTAACCAAACCCAATGCGGTTGTTGCCAGGAAGAACGTGTTGCGTCCGACGACCAGCGGCATCGTAAACTGTCTGCGTGACGAGGATTTGGTCGCCCTCGGCCGCTGGCAAGAGTGTACTGGAGACAATTCGGCCCGAAACGTCGTAGCCGTACTCGGTGCTCACCCCATTCGAATCGATCGTGCTCTGCGCGTCACCGAATGGGGTATAGCTAGCGAACCCGCTGACCGTCGCGTATTGCACGGAGTGGCCAAGCGCGTCGGTGACGCTCTTCAGTTGCCCGGAGATGGCAGCGTCCGTCGACGTATCCGAGAAATACTGGAACGTGGTCGTCGCATTCACGTCCGTCCGCGGGGATGTTTGAGATACGAGACGTCCGCGCGTGTCGTATGCCCACCGCGACGTGTACGAGGTGGAGACCTGATTCACATATCCGGTCGTGGTGCGTTGGGTGAGCAGCCCGGTCGTCGAGTATGTGTCGGCCGTCGTTACAAACTGACCAGGATAGTCGACCGACGGCTGCTGCATCGTCTGCGGCAGATCCTGCCGTGAATCGCCGACCGCGTAGTACGACAGGGTCGTCGACCGGCTTGTCCCAGCGGCATTCACATTCTCCGTGATGCTCGTCGGGCCGGGATAGGTCCGCCCACCTATGTCGCGGCCATACGCGTACGTGGTCGTGTGCTTAACGGATCCGTCGATGCCGTCGTCCGACTCGCTGGTCAGGCGCTGGCTCGCATCGTAGGCAAAGGTCCGCGTTTGGTCGCCGCCGCATTGGCACACGGGTCCGCTGATCCGCGTCAGCAGCAGCGTGTTTGGATCGTACGTGATCGATGACGCACGTCCGAGGCCGTCGGTGATCGCTACCGGGGACGAACCACTCGCGGGGTATGCGATGTTGACAAAACCGCCCGTCTCCGAACAGGGCGAAGAGCTGCACGAACCCGTCTCCTGATGCGTGACACGGTTGCCGGAGAACCCGTTGACCTCTTCAGGGTTGCCGAGCGGATCGAGCACCTCGGAAAGGTTGTACGGGTAGGTCGTGTCCGCTGAGGTGTACTCGTAGGTCCAGGTCTTGCCATCGGGCTCCGTTACCGCGCAAAGGCTGTTCGCAGAACAATTCAGACCCGTATTGTAGCCGAGCGTTACTACCGGCGTGGTTACGGAACTCGCCGGCGCCGTCGCGGGACAGGCGGCGATGCTCGTCCACGCCGCGACAGCGACGATGCGGTTGACACCGTCGTAATAGAAGCAGAGTTGCCTCCCCGCGAAATCGGCGACGCTCGCTATCCGGCCACCGTTGTTAGCGTCGCGGACCACCGTCTGAGCGTTGCCCACCCGATCGTGCAGCGCAAGAAGCCTTCCTGCGGAGTCGAAGCTCCCGTTTCGGCTGTCGAACGCCGTGAGCGTGTATGCCGACCCGTCGCTCAAGAGCGCGAGTGTCAAGCCGCTCGCATTGTCGTACGACGAAGCGCCTCTCGCGACGGCCGTGAAGTAGTACGGCATTCCACGATTGTCGTAATACGTCACCTTGCCGTTGCTTAAGTCTGACACGTCTAGCGAGGCTGCATACGTGTGCAGCCAGTTCGTTCCGCCAAGGTCCGCGCTCCCGGCTGTCTGATTTCCGTAAAATCGCGTGAACGACAGACCGAACGGGCCGGACAACGCGAGATCTGTCTTCTCGTTCCACACCTCACCGCTCGCGACGTCGATCGGCTTGCCGATCGTGGTGCCGTTGCAGCGGCCGCATGCGCGCTCCGGGATGGCCGGGAAACCATGCGGCGGCCATGGCGTCCAGAACGTGTACCGCGTGCCGCCTGTCTGAGCGAAACCGTTCTGTCCGGTGACGCAATCGGCCGGCGCATGCGAGCCGCACGCCGTATAGACGAGCTTGAACGAAAAGTCCGGTGGACCGTTGTTCTCCCACGGCGCCTGAGCGCTGAGCGTGACGCGAACCGTCCCCGTCCACACCGAGCCGCAACTGCTGCCGCCTGACGCACTCAGCAGCGTGACGGTTATTCCGCGCGGCGGAGTCTTCACCCAATAGAAGACCGGGGAGGCATTGGAACAGTAAATCGCCGGATCGCTGAAGGTATCGACCTTCGACGTTACCGGCAGGTCGTAACTCATCCCGGGGATGACGTCGCACGCCCACACGTCGCCGCCGTAGTCGTGACATCCGGCGGAGCTCGGCGGCTGGACGTCCATGACGCGGCGCGCGCCCGAGGTTATGACCTTCGGGCCTGACGTCATGCTAGCCGCAAACTGCAGCGTTTTCCCCGTCCGGGCATCGGTCACGGCCGGAGCACGCGGAAGCCGTGATCCTACGAGCGTCGGGCCTATCGGTACCGGACGTTGGACTCCGGCGGCACGGCCTTGCCATCGGATGGGCGCCGCGGGCGCTGTAGGCGCCTGGCCGCGCCACACGTGCGCCGGCGTATCCGCGCCGGTAATCGCGCACATCTGCCCGGCGAGCACAATGGTAAGCAGCGCCGCTGTTGTAGCGCGCGATCGGATCGGCATGGCAGCGTCCCCCCGCGAGACGTCGGACCGAGTATGTTTCCGCACGATACTATGGCGAAGCTCGGTCGGTCAAGCTCGAAAGTAAAAAGACGCCGCCACGATCCAGCGCCTCGAATCCGGCCGCCGTCCCGGTGACCGCGAAATAGCGCTTCGAGTGCCCCGCGTCGTCGCGCCGCGATACGACGCTAACGCTCGCCTAGTTCAACTGTTGGCGGCTCGTCACCCCGAGTTCGGGGTGGTATCAAGTGCCGGACCACGACGCTTGCGACGGCGACAACGAAAACCGGCAGCTGCGGTGATCGGTAAACGACGAGAAAACCCTCCACCCCAGTCGCGAGACAGAAAAGTACGATCCCAACAGCCGCCGCAAGTGCGGCATCGATCGTGGCAGCCCTCGGTCCCCAACGGCGCCGTCGTACCAAACAGGTGACTGCACCAGCGACGACTCCCGCTACGCTGATCCACATTATGATGAGCAGAACAACGAGAGTGGCTCCCTGTGTCCCGAGCATCCGGCTCAGCGCTTCTTGAACGCCGACCAGATGTTTTTGAGCGTGCCGGCCACTTTGCGTCCGGCGTCCCCGATTTGGCGCATCTCCTTCGCGGCTTCGGCGTTGAAGTCGGTCATCGTCATCGCTCCCGGAAACGGCATCGAGTCGCCCGGCTGCATCCGGCGCAAACTGCCGCCTTGGATGAGGATGCGATCCGGCTGGATGATGGTGACGTACCACGTCTCGTGCTTCGGCCATATGATCGGCGCGGAGCCGAGCGGTCCGACGGTTTCTTGCGGAAACGCCGCCGCGAGCGTGAACACGATCGTGTGACCGGCGGGCGGGTTGTCGGCTACGGCCCAGGTTCCCGAGTGGCCTTGCATGCCGCCTGCGAGGACGTTCGAGTACTGACCGTTCGGCGACAGCATGACCTGGGACTGCATCCCGCCCGCATCGAGAAACCACGTGCCGATCAAAGCGTCCCGGACCGGCGTCATGTCAGCGTTCATGCAATCACGTCCCAACGTCAAGAGGTTGTATCGAACTTTGGCTCAGATGCATTGCGAACGCTTTGAATTTTATTGTCCGAACCGTTGATGCGAACGCATGTCGTGCTTCAATTCGGTAGCAAATTTCGCAAGTTTTGTCACTAAGCGCCTCCGCCGGTGTTAGAAGCACCGACCGAGCCCGTTACCCGATGGATAAACATCGAATGCCACCATGCGCGTTCGACGTATTAACGTCGAGCCCTCGGCCGGCTTTTCCGTTGCCGAAGGGCGTCCGTTTCATCAACCCGGCCCCCGTGGCCAAGGTCGAGGCTTTATGAGGTCGGCGATGCCGCGCTTGCTGAGCCTCCGCCTACATTGCAACGATCAGGGGTGCTGCACTCCGGCCGGGGCGCTTCCCGGTAAGCTGAAACCGGCACGCGCCACCGGTACGTTCTCGCCGCGGACCAGCGACGCGTGCATGTCGTCCCAGGCGCGCTGCAGCGACGGTGTCAGCGAGCGGATGAAGTGCGTGCCTTTCGGCTCTTCGTAGAAGCTCACCGGCAGACCGGCGCTTGCGAGATACGCCGCCGTCTGCTCGCCGAACTTCGTCGGGACGCTGTCGTCGTTCGCGCCGGTGACGACGTAGATGCGCAGCGTCTGCCAGGCGATCGAGACAGCGCGCACGCCGCTGTTGAGGATCGCGCCGGAGATGCACATCGCCGCCGACCAGCGGTAGCCGCCGCGCGGGCCGATCTTGAACACGCTGAAGCCGCCCATCGAGTAGCCCACCAGATACGTGCGGCCGCGGTCGATCGGGAACGCGTCTTGCACCGCGCGCAGCAGATCGTATACGTCGGTCGCGGCCGGCTCTTCGTAATCGTAGATGCCGCGGCCGAACGGTGCGACGACGATCGTGCCGGTGCGGTCGGCGAGCCGGCGCAGGTACGGCATGCCGAGCAGGTGCGATTCCGTCTCCGGGTTGCCGTGCAGCGCGATCGCGAGCGGTGCTTTGCCCGGCTTTAGCGACGTAGGTACGTACACCGCGACGAGCTGCCAGCGTTTGTCGACGCGCGACGGCACGAGCACTTCGTGCAGTCCCGGCGTCGCGCGCAGCGGCGCCGGTATGCCCGACACCAGCTGGTCGACCGCCTCGATGTCGAGGTTCAGGGTGCTGGCGACCGTATCCGCCCAATCGGCCGCGCTGTAGCCCTCCGGCGGCGGCGCCGCTTGCAGCTCCAGATCGTCGAACAGCCGGCCGTGCAGCACCGCGGCTTCGGTGACGCCGAGCTCCGCCTCGACGCGCGAGCGTACGCTTTCGTAGCGTTCCAGCGCGCGTGCGATCGCGCTCGGCGCGCTCGTCGGCGCCGGCGCCGGCGCGACGACCGGGGCGGCAGCATTCGCCGACGCGTCGTGCTGCAACGTCATCGCGCAGTACTGACACGCAACTGCCACGAGCATGGCCGCGGTCCATCGCTTCATCGGGCTCTAGTGTAGCGGTAATCCCCGCGTGCGTCGAGGGCCTCCCATCCGCGTCAAGAAGCAGGCTGACCATCATGCTCGTGCGACCGATCGCACCGACCGACGAAGATGCGTACCGCACGATCCTGGAGGCGACGAGCGCCGAGGACCGCTACTGCCGCTTCTTTCATTTCGTCGACCACTTCGATCATGAAGAAGTGCATCGCTTCGTCGAGGATCGCGAGGACACGATCGGCGTGATCGCATTTGAAGGCACGGTGCCGCTCGGCGCGGCGCACGCCGTGCTGCTGGACGCCGAGTCGGCCGAGATCGCGATCGTCGTGTCGCAGGGTACGCGGCGCGTCGGGGTCGGCACCGCGCTGCTTGATGCGCTGATCGCGCGCGTGAAGGAGCGCGGACTGCGGCGTCTGGTCGCGTGCGCGTTGCGCGAGAACCATCCGTTCGAGCACTTGGCGCGGCGCGCGGGCTTTCGCGTGGACGAAGCTGAGGGCGCCGCGGTGCACTGGGTGCTGCCGCTCGACGTTCCCGACGAAGTCGCCGCGCAGTGAGCGCAGCGTTCGTCCCGGCGAACGGCATTCAGCTCTGCTACGAGACGTTCGGCGACCGCGCGAACCCGCCGCTCGTGCTCATCATGGGGCTGGCGACGCAAATGATCGTGTGGGACGACGAGTTCTGCACGCTGCTCGCCGCGCGCGGCTTCTGGGTGGTTCGGTTCGACAACCGCGACATCGGCATGTCGACGCGCTTTCCGAAAGCGCGAACGCCGGGCCTCGCGGAGCTCATGCTCGCGCAGGTGACGCGCATCAAGTTCCGCGTGCCGTACACGCTGCGCGACATGGCCGCGGATACCGTCGGGCTGATGGACGCGCTGAACATCCGCCGCGCGCACGTCGTCGGCGCGTCGATGGGCGGCATGATCGCGCAGGAGCTGGCGATCCTGCATCCTGCGCGCGTCCGTTCGCTGACGTCGATCATGTCGTCGACGGGCGATCCGAGGCTGCCGCGGGCGACGCCGCGCGCGCTCGCGATGTTGGGGAAAAAAGTGCCGTTGGACCGCGACGGGTACGTGCGCGAATACGTCGCAACGTGGCGCGTGCTCGCCGGCGAGCATTTTCCATTCAATTTCGAACGCACCGCGCGCCAAGGCGCCGCAGCCTACGACCGCGGGATCAATCCGCCGGGCGCGTCGCGCCAACTGCTGGCCATCATCGCCTCCGGGAACCGCAAGAAGGCCCTGCGCGGCCTGAAGGTCCCCACGCTGGTGATCCACGGGACCGCCGACCCGCTGGTGCCCGACGAGCACGGCCGCGATACCGCACGCACCGTTCCGGGCGCGCGGCTGCTCCTCATCGAAGGAATGGGCCACTCCTTTCCACGAGAAGTGTGGTCCCGCATCATCGACGCGGTCGCCGCCCACGCCGAGGAGAACCCATGAACGAGACGCCTTGGGTCAAATCGTACCCCGCGCCCGCGCGCTGGGACGCCCCGCTCGCGCTGGGGCCGGTGTACGAGATCATTGATTCGGCGGCCGAACGATTCGGCGACCGTCCCGCCGTCGAGTTCATGGGGAAGCGCGCGACGTACCGCCAATTGCACGCGCTCGCGAACCGCGCGGCGAAAGGTTTTCAGCAGTTGGGCGTGGGCCCGGGCGTGCACGTCGGGTTGTATCTGCCGAACACGCCGCACTATCTGGTCGCGTTCTTCGGCGTGCTCAAAGCGGGCGGCACGGTGGTGAACTACTCGCCGCTCGACGCCGCGCAAGTGCTCGCGCACAAAGTGGAAGACAGCGAGACGCAGATCCTCGTCACGCTCGACCTGCCGATGCTGCTGCCGCAGATGGAAGCGCTCGTCGGGCACGCGGGGTTGAAGACGCTCGTCGTCGGCGGCCTCGCGGATCTTGCGGGGTTCCCCGAGTTTGCGGGGCCGCTGGACGGTGCGACGCCGGATGCCAACGGGCGCGTGTCGTTTCAAGCGCTGATCGCGAACGACGGCGCGTACGAAAAGCACCCGTTCGGCGATCCCGCCGAGACGATCGCGGTGCTGCAGTACACCGGCGGCACGACGGGGTTGCCGAAAGGCGCGATGCTCACGCACGCCAACCTCACCGCCGCGACGAGCCAGTACCTCGAGACGACGCGGCTCGACCCGCCGGTGCTGATCCCGGGCGAAGAGCGCGCGCTGCTGGTGCTGCCGCTGTTCCACATCTACTCGCTCACCGCGTGCATGCTGCTGTGCATGCAGCTCGGCGCGGAGTCGGTCATCCACATCAAGTTCGACCTCGAAGCCGTCATCAAAGACCTCGTCGCGAAGAGGATCACCATCTTCATGGGCGTTCCGACGATGTTCACCGCGCTGCTGTCGTATCCGGGCTTGGGCGAGCTCGACCTGACGTCGCTGAAATACTGCGCGTCCGGCGGTGCGCCGCTGCCGGTCGAAGTGCAGACGCAGTTCCGCAAGGTGACCGGCGCCGAGGTAAACGAGGGCTGGGGGATGACGGAGACGTCGCCGTCCGGCACGTTCACGCCGATGCGCGGCATGCGCAAGGGCGGCTCGTGCGGGATGCCGCTGCCGCGGATCATGCTCAAGTTCGCGAGCGTTACCGACCCGGCGACGTACGTTGCGCTGGGCGAGCGCGGCGAGATCTGCATCCAGGGCCCCAACGTGATGAAAGGCTACTGGAAGAACGAGCAGGCGACGCGCGATTCGATGACGGCCGACGGCTTCTTCCGCACCGGCGACGTCGCGTACATGGACGACGACGGCTTCGTGTTCATTGTCGACCGCATCAAGGACATGCTGCTGTGCGGCGGCTTCAACGTGTATCCGCGCAACATCGAAGAGGCGATCTACACGCATCCCGCCGTCGCGGAAGTGTCCGTCATCGGCATCCCCGACGAGTACCGCGGCCAGTCGCCCAAGGCGTTCATCGCGCTCAAGAAAGACGCGCAGCCGTTCACGCTCGACGAGCTCAAGGATTTCCTCAAGGACAAGCTCGGCAAGCACGAGATGGTGCAGGTGATCGAGTTCCGCGACGCGCTGCCGAAGACGGCGGTCGGCAAGATCCTCAAGACCGCGCTGTACGAGGAAGAGGCGAAGCGCCGCACCGGCGAGACGGCGCAGGTCTGAGATGGCGGACAAAGACAAGCCCGCGGACCCGATGGCACTGTGGCGCGACATGCTCTCGCAGTGGGAGACCAACGTCAACGCGCTCGCGAACAAGACGATGGCGTCCGACGAGTACAGCAGCTCGATGAACGGCGCGATGGGCGGCATGCTCAAGCTGCAAGACACGATGAAGCAGTTCATGGCGACCTATCTCGCGAGCGCGAACTTGCCGAGCCGCGCCGAAGTGCTCGCGATCGCGGAACGCATCGGCGGCGTCGAGGCGCGACTCGACCGCATGAACGCGCTGCTCGAGCGCATCGCCGCCGCGCGGCCCGCGGACGGCGCCGCGGCCGCACCCGCGGCGGCAGCGCCTGCGCGTCCGCGGCCGCCGCGCACGAAGAGCCCGCCGGCCGCCGAGCCGACTGCGTGAACCCGACTGCCGAGCGAATTCAGGACGAGGTCCAGCGCGCGATCCAGCGCAGTCTGAAAGGCCTCGACTACCTGGCTTCGCCGGCGCCTGCGGTCGGCCCGACGCCCAAGGACGTGCTGCTCGACCGCGGCACGCTGCATCTGTACCACTACCGGCCGCTCGCGGACGAGATCTACCGCATCCCCATCCTGATCGTGATGGCGACGAGCAACCGCGGCTACATCCTCGATCTCACCGCGGGGCAGAGCTTCGTCGAGTACTTGCTGCGGCAGGGCTACGACGTGTACCTGATCGACTGGAGCCCTCCCGTCGCGGCCGACAGCGGATTGCGGTTCACGGACTACACGCAGCGCTTCATCCCTGAGTGCGTGCAGCTCGTGCGCGACGACAGCGGCGTCGACGACATCACCGTGCTCGGCTACTGCATGGGCGGCGTGCTCACCGTAATGTACGCCGCACTGCACCCGCAGGACCGCATCACCAACCTCGTGTGCTTCACCACGCCGATCGACTTCAGCCGCATGGAGCTATTCGCGAAGTGGTCGGACCGGCGCTACTTCGACGTCGACAAGCTCGTCGACGCCACCGGCAACGTGCCTTCGGAGCTGATCTTCTCGTCCTTCGACATGCTGCGCCCAGCGAGCCGCATCGCCGGGCAGATTCAGCTCTGGGAGAACATGTGGGACGAGAAGTTCGTGAAGTCGTTCCGCGCGTTCGAGCGCTGGTCGACCGACACGCTGCCGCTCGCGGGCGAATACTTTCGCGAGACGATCAAAGAGCTGATCTGGGAGAACCGCTTGCACAAGAACGAGCTCGTTGTCGGCGGCAAGCGCGTCGACCTCGGCGCCATCACGGCGCCGCTGCTGCACGCGATGGCCGAGCACGACCACATCGTGCCATACGACGCGGCGAAGCCGCTGATCGGACACGTCGGTTCCACCGACAAGGAAGAGATCGTGCTCAAGGGCGGCCACGTGAGCCTCGTCGCGGGGCCGAACGCGGTGAAGCGGTTGTGGCCGAAGCTCGATTCGTGGCTCGGGGTGCGTTCGGTATGACGGCGGGCGTCGCGGCGTTTCCGCGCTCGGTCGCGCTCGGTGACGGCGACGTCGAATTGCGATTCATGCGCGCCGGCGACAAAGCGGCCGTCCTCGCGTTCGCGCGCGAGCTGCCGCCGCACGACTTGCTGTTCTTGCCGCGCGACATCGCGCAGCCGAAGGTGCTCGCGGCGTGGGTGCGCGAGATCGAACGCGGTGCGATGACGACGCTGCTGGCGTTTCGCGGTGCTGCCGTCGCGGGCTGCGCCACGATCGCGAGCGATCCGCTGTCGTGGTCGGCGCACGTTGCGGAGCTGCGGATCGTCGTCGCGAGCAGCGCGCGCGGGCAGGGTCTCGGGCGCGTGCTCACTACCGCGGCCGGCGAGCTCGCGGTGCAAAGCGGGATCGAGAAGCTGGTCGCGCACATGACGCCTGATCAGATCGGCGCCGTGACAGTGTTCGAGACGATGGGCTACCGCGCCGAAGCGCTGCTGCGCGACCACGTGAAGGACGGCGACGGCGTGAAGCACGACCTGGTGATCCTGAGCCTCGACGTCGAGCGATTTCGCGCGCGCGCCGCGGCATACGGCTTGTCTTCGGAAGGAGCGGACGTCCCATGAGCGATCACGCCGCGACGGCTCCGCCGAAGATCCCGCGCGACCGCGCAGACGACTACACCCACGATCAGGCGGCGCTGCGGCGCGCGTTCGTGCGCGAGCAAACCGGCGCGGAGCTTTCGCACGTCGGCAAGCATTCGTTCGATCCGGACATGCTGCGCGGCAACGTCGAGAACTTCGCCGGCGTCGCGCAGGTGCCGATCGGCATCGCGGGCCCGCTGCGCATCAACGGCGAGCACGCGCAGGGCGACTTTTACGTGCCGCTGGCGACCACGGAAGGCACGCTGGTCGCCAGCTACAACCGCGGGATGCGCCTGCTGACCGAGTGCGGCGGCGTGAAGACGACGGTCGTGGAACACTCGATGCAGCGCGCGCCGGTGTTCATCTGCGAGGACGCGCTCGCGGCACGCGAGCTGGGCGATTGGATCAAGGAGCATTTCGCCGAGATCAAAGCGGCGGCGGAAACGACGACGCGCTCGGGCAAGCTGCAGAACATCGGCCAGTACGCGCTCGGGCCGCTGCGCTACCTGCGCATGAACTACACGACCGGCGACGCGGCCGGCCAGAACATGACGGGCAAAGCGACGCTCGCAGCGTGCGAGTGGATCATGGCAAACTATCCCGAGCGCGACAAGATGCGCTACCTGCTGTCGGGGAACATCGACACCGACAAGAAGCACTCGCAGATCAACATGCTGCTCACGCGCGGCAAGCGCGTCGTCGCCGAAGCGGTGCTCAAGCGCGACGTCTTCAAGCGCATGATGGGGGTGGAGACCACGGAGCTCTTCCACCATCGCCAGATCTCGATGGCGGGCGCATTCATGGTCGGCGCCGCCAACAACGGCGCGCACGCGGCGAACGGCTTGACGGCAATGTTCATCGCGACAGGGCAAGACGTGGCAAACGTCGCCGAGTCGCACGCGGCCGTGACGTACACGCAGCTGCTGCCGAACCAGGACTATTACTGGTCGATCACGCTGACGTCGCTGATCGTCGCGACGTACGGCGGCGGGACGGGGCTCGCGACGCAGCGCGAGTGCTTGGAGATGATGGGCTGCTACGGCAACGGCAAAGCGGATAAGTTCGCGGAGATCTGCGCGGCCGTCGTGCTCGCTGGCGAGACGTCGCTCACCGGTGCGATCCTGCACGGCGACTGGGTGTCGAGCCACGACCGGCTCGGTCGTAACCGCCCGTGAGACGTTTGGCGGCGAAAAGAGTACGAGTTCGCTCGCTTGGCGAATGCAAGCAGGCGCGAACTGCGGTTCGCAGGACGCCCCGTGGGGAACGAACTTGATGATGATTAGGGTTTTCTTCGCATGACGGCAGCCAACTGGAATTTTGCCGGTTCGACGGCGCCGAGCCACCGAGGGCTTCGTCCCCCGTCGAAGCTGCTGTGGCTCGCGGAGTACCGCGCGTTCTGGGAGATCGGCTTCGCAATCGCGGCATCGCCGCTGCTGATGACGGCGCCGCGCGGCGACGGGCATCCCGTCCTCGTGCTGCCGGGCTTTCTCGTCAGCGACGTGTCGACGAGCCTGCTGCGCCGCTTCCTCACCGCGCTCGGCTACGACACGTACGGCTGGGAGCTCGGCCGCAACCTCGGCGGCATCAAACGCATGCGCGCGAAGCTGCGCGAGCGGCTGAACACGATCCACGAAAAGACCGGCAAGAAAGTCACGATCGTCGGCTGGAGCCTAGGCGGCGTGTACGCGCGCGATCTCGCGCTCGCGATGCCCGATGCCGTGCGATCCGTCATCACGCTGGGCAGCCCGTTCTCGCGCAACCCCAACGCGAGCAACATCAGCGACGTATACGAGTTCGTCAGCGGCGAAGGCGAGTGGGACAACGGCGAGCAGACCGCGCATGAATTCGATGCGCTCAGCGGCGACTTGCCGATGCCGTCCACGTCGATCTGGTCGAAGATCGACGGCGTCGTGACATGGCGCTCGTCGGTGCTCAAGCAGAACGCGCGCACGGAGAACATCGAAGTCATCGGCGCCAGCCACATCGGTCTCGGCGGAAACGCCGCCGTGCTGTGGGCAGTCGCCGACCGCCTCGCGCAGCGCGAGGACACGTTCGCACCGTTCGCGCGCACCGGCCCGTTCGCGATCGCATACGGAGCCGGCCGCTAAAAACTTCGGCTTCGGTCGTCCGTGCCTGAGTTTAGCACCGGTGCGGCAACTTCGCCACGCGGGCTCGTCGGTCATACATCCAGTTTATTTCACTTTCCCTGAGTACCGCGTTTCCCGGTGATATTGCTCCAATCGCTTTGCGGCATTTTCATTCGAGTCGATTCCTTAATCAGCGGTATTATGGCCGGAAAGATCGGGCCACTCACGCGGACTGCGCCGATACAGCGGCGAAATAGAACAATGCGATGTCGCGTTGGCATTTGTTTTTCCTGATAACACCTACTCTTCTTGGAGCTTGGATCGCATCGAGAGTGCACACCGACGCGGCGTGGGCGTATCCGGTGGTGGTCGGCTTGGGCATTGGCTACATCGTCTATGTGATCGCGGAAAGCGTGCGAGGCCGCTCGAATCGCACAATCGTTACAGATGACCAGCGCGAGGCAGCGTACAACGAGCTTCGGGGGCTGATGGAGCGACTCGCCCCCTCGAAGACGCCAAACGTGGAAACCGCGACGTTCCTGCTTGACACTGAGAAAGGCAACTTCGATCGTGTCTATGCGGCTTCGGATAATCTTGAATCGAAGGCGACTACCCTACTAGGAATCGTCACTGGCGCCACCAGCGCATTTGGAATTTTCGGGATCGCCAAAGTGAGTTCGACGCTTATCGCGACACCGCTCGTCGAGACCGCTTTCGCGTTCGTGCTTATCTCGTTTGGTGCGTTGCTATATATGCTGCGCGCCAAATCGTTCGACATTCCGGACATGACGCGGTACCTCGCCGCCGCTACCGTCGCAGAAGACAACCGTGTCCCGCTGGCGCTCGTCGTAGCGGAACGTTTCCGCGAGATGCGAACAGATTTGGCTCGTGAAATCGCGGCGGAGCCCAATGCCCTTGCCGTCGCCTATACGGCACTCGCTGTGGCCGCGACACTGGTCGTCCTCAATACGTTTTCGCTCGCCTTGCCTCCGCAGCAACATCGCTCCGGCCCTACGAAGACGGTGGCTCGTTCGGGCGTCGTTCACCCTCCCCCCTCCGCTAGCAACCGCATGCGGCCGAAACCCGTTAAGACGGGTGGGACGGGAACACCATGAGATACACAGAAAGAGCAAGCGAGATGGATCAGCCCAAGACGTTGCCGGCGGCGAACACGCGAGAGACAACGAGCACGAAGCCGAGTCAGTTCGCGGCGGTTCCTGCGGCCCCAGCGGCGTCGCTGAAGCGCAACTAGCCCGTGCCGGAAACCACGCCGCCCGGCCCCTTTTCGCCTGTCCCGCCGGCCCCGCCAGCCACAGTTCACAAAGGCGGCGGGGTTCCGAAACCGCCACCGCCGCCGCAGCGCTAACCGCACCGTAGGTCCGGGTGGACCACGGTGATTCAATTACTGCGTCTTTCATCGTATTAGGAAAATGATGCGTCGGCCAGCGGCGCGAGGTCGAGGGCGACCACGATCGGCAGTAGGTCACCATACCATGTCGCCGTGCGCGAGATAGTCGTGGACGGCGTCCAGCGCATCGGCCTGGTGTTTGCGCAGCTTGATTCCCAACAGGATTTCGGCGTGGTCCGCGGCGCTCTGGAGATCTTCGGCGACCGCTCCTTGTCGCCGTGACACGACGGCCAACAGCAGCACGGAGACCAAGCCGTTGGGGCCGCTCGATAATTCGTAGGTCAGAAACGCTTCGCGCAGCGCTCGCGCGGGCTCGGTGCGAGCAGCTTGCGTCCAGTCGATGCCGAGCTCGGCGAACTTCGTGGGAGCTCGAAACGGTACGGCATCCTTCATGCTACGGACGCCCCGTGATCCACTCGAAGATCATCAAGCTGCCCAACAGGTAGAAGTAGAACCGAAACGTCCGGTGAGCTTCGTGCACCATCCTGAGCTCGTAACGGAACGTGTACGCCGACATGTCGAATCGGCGCTGGTAGTCGGCAAGGCTCACTGAATCGTGCCAAAGGAGCTGAGCGGCGATCCAGATCAGACGAACGAGCCGAGGCGCATCGATGTACGTGCTACGGCGCATCGGAATCACGGTCGAAGCACAGCATGCGGTAATTGTTGGCCGCGGTCGTCTCGAGGTAGAAACCGGCTTGCCGCAGCAGCGCGACGTCGCGGCGAAACGATCGCAGCGATACGCCGAACCGGCGCCGGTAGTCCGCGATGGTCACCGACTCGCGCCGGGCGAATAGTGCGGTGAGCCAAACGACGCGGACGATGTGGAAGGCGACGCCACCGCGGTTGGTGTGCGCGCTCGCGCCTCCGCGGCGCGGCCGGGTTTTCGACGCGGACGCGTCGAATCGTGGGTTTGTCATTCGGTGGGTCAATTCCATCGGGTGACGGACTCGGTCGGTGTTAGTTGCACCGGCCGAGTCGCTCTGTTTTTGTGCGCGTTAGCGCGTAGCAATATTATAGCATTTCTGAGTGCGACGAGCAACCAGATATTAGAGGACCTTAGCCCGGCAAACTAAGTCGAGATGATTGTCGGTTGCGTCTCCGCTTACGCCGCGCCGCTTACGACGAGCGCCGCGTGCAGCACCACGCCGGCGGCGCCGCCGACCAGGCTTCCGTTCAAGCGGATGAACTGCAGATCGGGGCCGAGCTCGGTCTCGATCTTTTGGCTGATCTCGTCTGCGTCCCAGCGCTGCACGATCTCCGTGATGAGCAGCGAGAACTGCTGCTGAAAGCGCGCGAGCACCGACTCCGCGACGTCGCACAGCCGCACGTTGAGGCGTTCGACGAGCGCGGGTTCGTCCAGCATCTCGCGCGCGATGCGTGCGGCGATCTCCGCGAAGCGCGTGCCGTTCGAGGCGTTCGCTTCCGGCGGCGACGGCGGGCGTTCTAGCCGCGCGCGCAGCGCGTTCCAGCCCGCCGAAACGAGCTGGTCGAGCTCCGAGCCGCCGAGGACCGCGGCTTTCAGGCGGTCGGCCTGCGCCTGCATCTCCGGATCGTCGCGCAAGCGTACGACGAAATCGCGCACGTAGGCGTCGAACTCGCGGCGCATCGGATGGTCCGGCGTGCGCGCGACCTCGTCGACGAGATCGACCATGCCGTCGACGAAGCGGTTCACGATGTACGCGTCGACGAAGCCCGGCGTGAGCAGCGAGCGTTTCGCGAAGCGGCGCTTGATCTCGGGGCGCTGGCCGTCCAACCACGCGGCGACCACCGGCAGGATGCGCGCGAGCACGCGCTGGTGCGCGCCGTCGGCGGTGACGATCTCGAGCACGCCGCCCGCCGCGCGTGAGAGATCGACGTGCGCGACCTCGTCGGCGACGACCTTGCGCACGACCGCGCGGATCTCGCCGTCATCGACCGCGTCGAGCAAACGCGGCACGAGCGCGCGCACGTTGGCGAACAGCGCGGCGCAGTTGCGCGGAACCGCGAACCAGCGCAGCACGTGGCCGGCGAGGTCGAGCTCGCGCAGCTTCGACGCGATCAGCGTCGGCGTGAGAAAATTCTGCTCCACGAAGATGCCGAGCTGCGTGCCGATGCGGTCTTTGTTGTTCGGCACGATCGCCGTGTGCGGCAGCGGCACGCCGCCTGGGTGGCGGAACAGCGCGACGACAGCGAACCAGTCGGCGATCCCGCCGATGAGCGCGGCTTCGCTGAACGCTTCGACCCAGGCCAGCCACGCGTGCCCGGGCCTCAGCCGCGCCGAGATCGCAAAAACGACCGCCATCACAGCCAGGAGGCCGGTGGCGATCGTCTGCATCTTCCGCCGGCGGGCGCGCTTGGGGCCCGCACCCGCGTCGATCACGGCGGTTACGCCTTCTCGGTGTTGCCTTCCGCGGCCGCGGTCTGAGCCTGGGCGCCCTTGAGGAGGCCGACGAGCTGGTTCACGTACTCGTTCTGCTGCTCGATGAGCTTCACGGCGAAGGCCGAGTTGAGCTCGCTGACCTGCGACACGACGGTCGGGATGTTCTTGAGCGCCTGCGCGCCGGGCAGGTTGCTGGTCGCGTTGGTGATGAGCTCGCGGAACGAGTTCACGGCGGCCGCCTGGGCGGCCTGAGCCTGCTTGAGCGCCTCGAGGCCTTGCGCCTGGAGCTTCTCGATGGTGTCGACGTAGCTATCGTTCACGGGGGTCTCCTTGCGCGGTGGGCGCGGGGCGGGATTGAGGGGAAGGGGACTGTGTGCTAAGTATACCAAGCACTATGCTGTATTTGTCAAGCGGGCCGGTCGCAAGCCCGAGGTGGATGCCGGCCGGGCACCATACCTAGCGGCGTGAGCGTGACCCGGCTCCTGATCGCGAATCGCGGCGAGATCGCAGTTCGCGTCGCGCGCGCCGCCGCATCGCTTGGGATTGCGGCCGTCGCAGTATTCTCCCGTGACGACGCCGAGTCGCTTCACGTGCGGATCGCGAATGACGCGGTCGCGCTGCCGGGCTCCGGTGCGGCCGCGTATCTGGACGCGGACGCGCTGATCGACGCCGCGCTCGGGGCGCGCTGCGACGCGGTCCATCCCGGCTACGGATTCCTGAGCGAGAACGCGCCGTTCGCGCAACGCTGCATCGACGCGGGGCTCACGTTCGTCGGACCGCGACCCGACGTGCTCGAGGTCTTCGGCGACAAGGCGCGCGCGCGTGCGCTCGCGCGGTCGCTGCACGTCCCGCTGCTCGCGGGAAGCGATGAAGAAGTCGACCTCGCCGGCGCGACCGCGTTCTTGGCGTCGCTCGGCGACGGCGGCACGATGATGATCAAAGCGGTGGCCGGCGGCGGCGGACGCGGCATCCGCGCGGTGTCGCGCGCGGAGAACGTCGCCGACGCGTTCGCGCGCGCCCGCGCGGAGGCGCTGGCCGCGTTCGGTCGATCCGGCCTGTACGTCGAACGCTTCGTGCGGCGCGCGCGCCACGTCGAGATCCAGATCGTGGGCGATGCGACGGGCGACGTGTCGCACCTGTGGGAGCGCGACTGCACGCTGCAGCGCCGCAATCAAAAGCTCGTCGAGGTCGCGCCTGCCCCGGGCCTGTCGCCCGCGCTGCGCGGCCGGCTGATCGAAGCGGCGCTGACGATGGCGCGCGCATCGCGCCACGACAGCCTCGGCACGTTCGAGTTTCTGATCGACACCGAGGCGACGAACGACGCGACCTCGTTCGCCTTCGTGGAAGCGAACCCGCGGCTTCAAGTCGAGCACACGGTCACGGAAGCGGTCACCGGCGTGGACCTCGTCGCGGCGCAACTGCGCATCGCGCAAGGCATGAAGCTCGCGGAGTTGGGCCTGCAATTGCCGCCGCCGCTGCCGCGCGGCACCGCGGTGCAAGTGCGTGTGAACCTGGAGACGATCGGCGCGGACGGCGAGGTGGTTCCTACGGGCGGGACGTTGTCGGCGTTCGAGCCGCCGGCGGGCCCGGGCGTTCGGGTCGACACGTTCGGCTACGGTGGGTACCGCACGAACCCGAGCTTCGACTCGCTGCTCGCGAAGGTCATCGTGCACTCGCCCGAAAGCGATTTCGTGCACGCCGCCGCGTTCGCCAGGCGCACGTTGCGCGAGTTCCGGATCGGCGGCGTCGCGACGAACCTGCCGTTCTTGAGCGCGCTGCTGCGCCGGCCCGAGGTCGCCGCGTACGACGTGTACACGCGCTTCATCGCGGAGCACGCGCGCGAGCTTGCGGCGGAGTCGGGCGATGACTCGCTCGCCGGTTCGACGCGTGCCGCCGCGCCGGTCACCGCTGCGGATGCGCACCGGCCGCCGGGAACGACCGCACTCCGGGCGCCGGCGGCGGGGCGGCTCCTTTCCATCGATGTCGAAGTCGGCGCGCGCGTCGCGCGCGGCCGGCAATTCGCCGTGCTGGAAGCGATGAAGATGGAGCACGTGCTGACAGCGGAGACGTCGGGGATCGTGCGCGCGATCGCGGCGCAGCCCGAGGCGATCCTCGACGCCGGCGATCCGGTGTTGTTCATCGAGCCGGCGGAAGTCGAAGCGGATCGCGGCGGCGACGAAGCCACCGTCGATCTGGATGAGGTGCGCGCGGATCTCGCCGAGGTGATGCAGCGGCGGCGTGCGATCGGCGACGAAGCGCGCGCCGACGCGCACGCGAAACGGCGCGCGCAAGGCCGCCGCACCGCGCGCGAACAGCTCGTCCACTTGTTCGACGACGGCGACTTCACCGAGTACGGCGAGTTCGCACTTGCCGCGCAGCGCCGCCGCCGCGAAGTGTCCGAGCTCGAGCGCATCAGCCCCGCCGACGGCCTCATCGCCGGCATCGGCCACGTCAACGGTGACAAATTCGACGACGAACGCTCGCGCTGCGCTGCGATGGCCTACGACTACACCGTGTTCGCGGGCACGCAAGGCTACGTCAACCATCAAAAGACGGACCGCATGCTGGCCCTCGCCGAACGCGCGCGGCTGCCGCTCGTGATGTACGCGGAAGGCGGCGGCGGCCGGCCGGGCGACACCGACGTGACGTGGGCATCGGGCCTCGCGGTGCCGACTTTCGCGAGCTACGCGCGGCTGAGCGGGCTCGTCCCGATCGTCGGTGTCGTCTCGGGCTACTGTTTCGCCGGAAACGCCGCGTTCTTGGGCTGCTCAGACGTGATCATCGCAACGCGCGACGCGAACATCGGCATGGGCGGCCCCGCAATGATCGAAGGCGGCGGCCTCGGGACGTTCCGGCCGGAAGAGATCGGCCCGGTGTCGGATCAAGCGCCGAACGGCGTCATCGACGCCGTCGCGGAGAACGACGCCGACGCGACCAACCTCGCGCGAAAATACTTGTCGTATTTTCAAGGACCCGTTGCGCGATGGACGTGCGCGGACCAGCGCGAGCTGCGGCACGCGATCCCGGCGAACCGCCTGCGCGTGTACGACGTCCGCGGCGTCGTGTCGACGCTCGCCGACGACGACTCCGTCCTCGAGCTGCGCGCGGCGTACGCACCGGGAATGATCACCGCGCTCGTGCGCATCGCCGGCAAGCCTTGCGGTTTGATTGCGAACAACCCGCTGCACCTCGGCGGCGCGATCGACGGTCCGGGCGCCGACAAAGCGTCGCGGTTCATGCAGCTCTGCGATGCGTTCGATCTGCCGATGATCTCGCTGTGCGACACGCCCGGCTTCAACGTCGGCCCGGACGTGGAGCGCACCGGACAAGTACGCCGCGTCAGCCGCATGTTCGTCACGGCGGCGAGCATGACGGTGCCGGTGTTCTTCGTAGCACTGCGCAAGGGCTACGGCCTCGGCGCGCAAGCGATGGCCGCAGGCAGCTTGCACGAGCCGTTCTTCTCCGTATCGTGGCCGACCGGCGAGTTCGGCCCGATGGGTCTCGAAGGCGCAGTTCGCTTGGGCTACCGCAAAGAGCTCGCCGCGATCCAGAACGCGCACGAGCGACAAGCGGCGTTCGACGCGATGGTGGCGCAGTCGTACGCGCAAGGCAAAGCACTGCACGTCGCATCGGTCGGCGAGCTCGACTCGGTGATCGACCCGCGCGACACCCGCGACTGGATCGCGCGCGGCTTGCGCGCGCAGCCCGCACCTGCGCCGCGGCAGGGTAAGAAACGACCGTCCATCGACACGTGGTAACGCCAACGAAAGGCATTCGCCAATGAACGACCTCTTCTCGCTCGGCGGTCGCGTCGCGCTGGTCACGGGCGCGTCGAGCGGCCTCGGCCGGCATTTCGCCCAGGTGCTGCATGACGCGGGCGCCACGGTCGTGCTTGCCGCACGCCGCACCGACCGGATCGAAGCTGACGCAAAGCGGCTGGGTGAGCGTGCTCGCGCGCTCACCATGGACGTCACGGATGAGACGTCGATCGCGGCGGGATTCGAGCAGCTGGCGAGCGACGGCGTGCTGTGCGACATCGTCGTGAACAACGCCGGCATCAGCGGCGAGCATATGATCCTGCAGATGGATACGGACGAGTGGGACAGCGTCGTCGAAGTGAACTTGCGTGGGCCCTTCCTGGTCGCGCGCGAAGCGGCACGGCGGCTGGTGGCCGCGAAGAAACCCGGCACCATCGTGAACATCGCGTCGATCCTCGGCCTTCGCGTCTCGCCGGCGGTCGCGCCGTACATGGCGAGCAAGGCCGGATTGATCCACCTCACCCGCAGCATGGCATGGGAGTTCGCGCGCTACGGCATTCGCGTGAACGCGCTCTGCCCGGGATATTTCTCGACCGAGATCAACGCTGATTTTCTGAAGACGGACTGGGCACAAGCATCGCTCAAGCGCGTGCCGCAACGCCGCATCGGCGAGCTGCACGAGCTCACGGGACCGTTGCTGCTGCTCGCCTCGAACGCGGGCTCGTTCATGACCGGCGAGGCGCTCGTCGTCGACGGCGGCCAGTCGATCAACAGCATGTAGTCACGATGGTGGCGCACCCTTCGACAAGCTCAGGGTGACGTCGGCAAGCCTTAGAACGCCGAGGCAGTTGCGCCGACGGCGCGCAGCGCTTGCACGACGCCGGCGAGGTGCTGCTGCATCGCCGCTTCGGCGCCGTCCTGATCGCCCGCGCAGATGCGCTCGACGATCGCGCGATGCTCGGCGAGCGATTGCGCCGGCCGGCCCGGCTGCAAGATCGTGCGGAACTGAAACCGGACCGCTTGTGATTGCAGCGCCGAGAGCACTTTCGCCGCGGTGGCATGTGCGGCGATCGCGAGGATCGCGGCGTGCAGCTGCGCGTTGAGCTGCGAGTACCCCAGCAGGTCGGATGCCGCGGCTCGCTCCTCCATCTGCGCGACGATTGCGCGCAGACCGTCGCGTTCGAGGTCGCGTGCGCGGGCCGCCGCGCGACGTGCGACGAGCGCTTCGACCGTCGCGCGGACCTCGAGGATCTCGATAGCCTCGTCGAGCTCGATCACGCGGACGCGGGCACCGCGGTTGTGCTCGCGCGTGACGAGCCCCTCGGCTTCCAGGCGGGCCAGTCCGGTGCGCACGTTGGCGCGGGTGGTGCCGAGGCGCGCCGCGACCTCTTCCTCGACGAGCCGCTCGTTCGGAGCCAGGCGTCCGCCGACGATCGCCTCCCGGAGGTGTGCGTACGGGGACGGGGCGAATGTTCGCGCCATGATTGTCGCCAATCTTGGCGCCGAAGAGGTCGCGGTCCTGGGCCTCGGTGAGGCCGGGTCGCTGCTGGCGCGCGATTTGGTGAAGGCGGGCGCGGTGGTCCGCGGCTACGATCCCGACTTGCACGGCGATCTCAGCGACATCCCGGTCGTTCCGACCCTGGCCGAAGCGGTCACCGGCGCGGCCGTCGTCCTCTCCGTGAACTGGGCCAGCGTCGCGGTCGTCGTGGCCCGCGAAGCCGTCGCACACCTGCGGCCCGGCGCGATTTTCGCGGACTGCAACACCGCCGGCCCGGCGCTCAAAGCCCACCTCGCGTCGATCTTCGATGCTGGTCCGGCGGCGTTCGTCGACGTCGCGATGATGGCGCCCGTCCCGCCGCTCGGGATTCGCGTTCCAATGTTCCTCGCCGGTGACGGCGCGCAACGGCTGGCCCCGATCCTGCAACGCTTCGGCACGCCGGTCGAGGTGGTGGGGCCGACGGCGGGCGATGCCGCGGCGCGCAAGCTCACGCGATCGGTCTTTTTCAAAGGGATGTCCGCCGCGGTTTGGGAGGCGCTCGAAGCGGCGCGCGCCGCCGGCGTCGAGGACTGGCTGCGCGCCGATATCGCGCGCACGCTGGCGGACGCGAACGCCGGAACGATCGAGCGCATCATCGACGGAACCCGCAAACACGCGCGACGCCGCGCGCACGAAATGACCGACGCCGCCGCGCTGCTCGACCAGCTCGGCGTGCCTTCCACGATCGCGCGCGCCGCCGCATCGTCACTTGAACGAATCGTCGCCGAACAGAAGGAGCCCGTATGAACCACACGCCGCCCATGAAGCGATCGACATTTCTCGCCTCGACCGCCGCCGGCGCAGCCGGCGCCCTCGCTACTCCTGCGTTCACCCTTGCGGCCGGTCCGGCGGCGACGGTGAAGATCGGATTCCTCGAGTCGTTCAGCGGCGTGTTCACCGACCAGGGAAGCGTGCACCGGCTCGGCGCCGATCTTGCGCTCGCCGATCACAATAAAACCGGCCGGGTGAAGTTCGAGTTCGTCTACGGCGACGACACCTCGAAACCCGCGGTCGCGACCACCGAGGCGCGACGCCTGGTCTCGCAAGAGAACGTCGACGTGCTCTTCGGCGGAACGTCGTCGGGCATCGGCCTCGCGATGAACGCGCTCGCGGTCGAGCTCGGCGTGTTCATGATGCTGATCGGTCCTCAAGACTCCTCGATCACGGGCGAGAAGGCCAGCAAGCTCGCATATCGCTTCGGCCCGAACATCCGCATGATGCTCAAGCCGGTGTTGCGCCGTGCGCTCGCGCTCGGAAAGAAATGGTACTTCATCCAAGCCGACTACGCGTTCGGCAAGGACGCGTACGCGCGGGTCTCCGAGGCGCTCAAGCGCGCCGGCGGCACCGAGGTCGGCCACGACATCGTTCCGCTGGGAACGAGCGATTTCTCGCCGGTACTCACGAAGCTGCGCAACAGCGACGCCGAGGTGCTCGTGCTCTGCAACAGCGGACTCGACGCGGCGAACACGGCGAAGCAGTGGGTCGACTTCGGGCTGAACAAAAAGCAGAAGCTGATCGGCATCTCGCTCGAGGACACGTACTGGAAGTCCGTCCCGCTTGACGGAGTGCAGGGCGCGACGTTCCCCGTGCTGTGGGCGCCGAACGTTTCACCGTCCGCCGAAAAGCTCGCGCGGCGCCTGCGCCAGGGGATTCGCGGACCGGTCGGCGGACGGCATTACCTCGGGTACATGGCGGCGTGGTCGCTGATGGAGCGTATCACCGCGGCCGGGACGACGAAGGCCGACAAGCTCGCCGCCGCCTTCGAGAACTACACGTTCGACGCGGCGAAGGCGTCGCACGCAACGTATCACGGGTGCGATCACCAGTGCACGCAAGACGTCTACGCGGGCGTCGTCGTCCCGCAGAAAAAGTTCGACAAGACGCAGTTCATGTTCGACATCGTCTCCGAAGTGCCGGCGTCCGAGGCCGACGACTGCAACGATGCGGCGGCGCGCGCGGCGACCGCGGCGATCGCGTCTCAGAAAATCGGCGAGCGATCGGGGTACACGCCGAAGACATGGCGCTAGCACACGAGACAACCGGCTGATGGGCGGCGTCGTCGTCCGGAACATCGAGCGCACGCCGCCGGCGGCTCTGGCGCCGCTGGCGGAGCGCGGCGTCGCCACGGTTCACGAAGCGATCGGCCGCACGGGCCTGATGGCGTCGTCCATGCGGCCGGTCTACCGCGGCGCGTCGATCGCCGGCAACGCCGTGACCGTTACCGTCGCGCCAGGCGACAACACGATGATCCACGTCGCCGTCGAGCTGTGCCGCGAAGGTGACGTGCTCGTCGTCGTCCCGACGTCGCCGTGCGAAGACGGCTACTTCGGCGATCTCTTCGGCGGCGCGCTCAAAGCACGCGGCGTACACGCGGCGATCATCGAGGCCGGCTGCCGCGACGTGCGGACGCTCGAGGAGATGCGCTTCCCGGTGTGGTCGAAGGCGATCTTCGCGCAGGGCACCGTAAAGGAGACGCTCGGCGACATCAACCTGCCCATCGTCTGCGCGGGACGGCGCGTCGAGCCGGGCGACGCGATCGTCGCCGACGACGACGGCGTGCTGGTCGTGCCGCGCGCCCGCATCGCCGAGGCGCTCGACGCCTCGCGCGCGCGGATCGAGAAAGAAGACACGAACCGCGCGCGCTTCGCCGCCGGCGAGGTCGGCTTGGACGTGTACGGGATGCGCGAGCGCCTCGCCGCGAAAGGCCTGAGATACTACGATGACGCGCGCGCGTTCGCGGAAGGGCGAAGCTCATGACGCAGACCGCGGTACCCTGCACGCTGATGCGCGGCGGCACCTCGAAAGGGCCGTTCTTCCTGGCGTCCGATCTCCCGCGCGATCGCGCCGTGCGCGACCGCGTGCTGCTCGCCGCGATGGGCTCGCCCGACGCACGCCAGATCGACGGGATCGGCGGCGCCGACACGCTCACCAGCAAAGTCGCGATCGTGTCGCCCTCGACGCGTCCAGACGCCGACGTCGACTACCTCTTCTTGCAGGTCGTGCCCGATGAGCCGCGCGTCGACGCATCGCAGAACTGCGGCAACATGCTCGCCGGGATCGGTCCGTTTGCGATCGAGCGCGGGCTCGTCTCCGCGACGGGCGATGAGACGAAGGTGCGCATCAACATGGTGAACACCGGCAGCATCGCGATCGCGACGGTGCAGACGCCGCAGGGGCGCGTGCGCTACGACGGCGACGCGCGCATCGACGGCGTCCCCGGGACCGCCGCGCCGATCGCGATCGACTTCCTCGACATCGCGGGCTCGAGCACCGGCGGCGCGCTGCTCCCCACCGGCAACGTGCGTGACGCCGTCGAGGGAATTGAGTGTACGCTGATCGACAACGGGATGCCGGTCGTGGTGATGCGCGCGTCGGATTTCGGCAAGACCGGTCACGAATCGCCGGGCGAGCTCGAGGCCGACGCGGAGCTGAAAGCGCGCGTCGAGCGCGTCCGCCTCGCCGCCGGAAAGCTCATGAACCTCGGCGACGTGACGAACAAGACCGTGCCGAAGATGTGTCTCGTCGGCGCGCCGGAGCACGGCGGCGCGGTCTCGACGCGCAACTTCATCCCGAAAAAAGTGCACAAGGCGATCGGCGTGTTCGGAGCGGTGAGCGTCGCAACGGCGTGCGCGTACCCGGGCACCGTCGCCGCCGAGATTGCCGGCGGCGGCGGAACGCTCGGCGCGCGCACGCTCGACATCGAGCACCCGACCGGATTCTTCACCGTCGAGATGATGCTCGTCGACGACGGCGGCAAGCCGCGCGTCGAGCGCTCCGCGCTGCTGCGCACTGCCCGCGCGCTGATGAACGGCGAGGTACTCGTCCCGGTAACGGTGTGGGACCGCACGCTGCAAGGAGCGACCGCGTGATCGTCGACTGCCACGGCCACTACACCACCGCGCCGAAACCGCTCCAGGACTTCCGGGACGCGCAGATCGCGGCGCTTGGCGATCCATCGCAGGGACCGTCGCCCGATAGCATTCGCATCAGCGACGACCAGATCCGCGAGAGCCTGGAGAACGCGCAGCTCAAGTTCCAGCGCGAGCGCGGCACCGACCTGACGGTCTTCTCACCGCGCGCCTCGGCGATGGCGCACCACATCGGAAACGAAGCCGTCAGCATGGCCTGGACGCGCGCGTGCAACGACCTGATCGCGCGCGTCTGCGAGCTGTATCCGCAGAACTTCGTCGGCGTCTGCCAGCTTCCGCAATCGCCCGGCGCGCCGCCGGCGAACAGCGTGCGCGAGCTCGAACGCTGCGTGAACGAGCTGGGCTTCATCGGCTGCAACCTCAACCCGGACCCGTCGGGCGGCCACTGGGACAGCCCGCCGCTCACCGACCGGCACTGGTATCCATTGTACGAGAAGATGGTGGAGCTCGACGTGCCCGCGATGGTCCATGTCAGCTCGTCGTGCAACCCGAACTTCCACGCGACCGGCGCGCACTACATCAACGCCGACACGACCGCGTTCATGCAGTTCCTGACGTCGGACTTGTTCAAGGACTTCCCGGCGCTGCGCTTCGTGATCCCGCACGGCGGCGGTGCCGTGCCGTACCACTGGGGCCGCTACCGCGGGCTCGCGCAGGACATGAAGCGGCCGCCGCTCACCGAGCTGCTGCTGAACAACGTCTTCTTCGACACGTGCGTGTACCACCAGCCGGGGATCGATCTGCTCGCGAAGGTGATCCCGGTGGAGAACATCCTGTTCGGCTCCGAGATGGTCGGCGCGGTGCGCGGCATCGATCCGGAGACCGGCCACAACTACGACGACACGAAGCGCTACGTCGACGCGCTGCCGCTAAGCGACGGCGACAAGACCAAAATCTTCTCGGAGAACGCGGCGCGCGTGTACCCGCGCCTCGCGCGCAAGCTCGCGGAGGCCGTGCGGTGACGACGGCGTTCACGATGGACGCGAACTATCGCCCGTACCATGCGAGCCCGCGCAAGCCGAGCTACAAACCGCCGGTCGGCGCGGTCGATGCGCACTGCCACGTGTTCGGCCCCGGCGATACGTTCCCGTACGCGCCCGAGCGCAAGTACACGCCGTGCGACGCGCCCAAGGACGAGCTCTTCGCGCTGCGCGACTTTCTCGGCTTCGACAAGAACGTCATCGTCCAGGCGACCTGCCACGGCCGCGACAACTCGGCCGTCGTCGACGCGCTGCGCGCCGCGAACGGGAAGGCGAAGGGCATCGCGTCCGTCCGCTACGACGTCACGGGGGACGAGCTGAAGGAGCTCGACGACGCGGGCGTCCGGGGCGTGCGCTTCAACTTCGTCAAACGGCTGGTCGACGCGACGCCGCGTGAGAACTATCTGCGCGTCGCCGAGAAGATCGCGCCGCTCGGGTGGCACATCGTCGTCTACTTCGAGGCGCAGGATCTCGAAGAGCTCACGCCGTTCCTGACGTCGCTGCCCGCGACGATCGTCGTCGACCACATGGGCCGTCCCGACGTCGTGAAGGGTGTGGAGCACGCGGATTTCGAGCGGTTCGTGCGGCTGCTCGACGAGCACGACAACATCTGGACGAAGGTGACGTGCCCGGAGCGGCTGACCGTGCAGGGGCCGCCGTACGACGACGTCGTGCCGTTTCAGCAAACGCTGGTGGAGCGCTTCCCCGACCGCGTGCTGTGGGGCACCGACTGGCCGCACCCCAACATGACGTGGATCGTGCCCGACGACGGCGAGCTCGTCGATCTGATCCCGCGCTTCGCGCGCACGCCGGAGCTGCAGCAGAAACTGCTGGTCGACAACCCCAACCGTCTCTACTCGCCGGAGAACCGATGACCGACGAAGAGAAGGCGTTCGATGACATCCCCGGTACGATCTTGTTCGACGCGCACCGGTCGCGCCAAGGGTATCATTTGAACATGTTCTGCATGTCGCTGATGAAGGACGAGAACCGCCAAGCGTTCCGCGCCGACCAGCGCGCGTACCTCGAGAAGTTCCCGATGACGCAAGAGCAGGCGCAATCGGTCCTCGACCGCGACTGGAACCGGATGCTCGAGCTGGGCGGCAACATCTACTACACCGCGAAGCTCGCCGCGTGCGACGGGCTGTCGTTCCAGCAGATCGCAGCGATCATGACGGGTTCGACGCAAGACGACTACGCGCGCATGATGCTCGACGGCGGCCGCCCGCCCGAAGGCAACCGCAGCAAATCGGAGTGGGAGCACCATGGCTGAGATCATCGCGGGCGTCGCGAGCTCGCACGTGCCGGCGATCGGCGCCGCGCTCGACCTCGGAAAGATGAACGAGCCGTACTGGAAGCCGATCTTCGAAGGCTACGCGCCGACGAAGAAGTGGATCGCGGACTTGAAGCCCGACGTCGTGATCCTGGTGTACAACGACCACGCATCGGCGTTCTCGCTCGAAGTGATCCCGACGTTCGCGCTCGGCTGCGCATCGGAGTTTCCGCCGGCCGACGAAGGCTGGGGCGCGCGTCCCGTGCCCGTGGTCAAAGGCCACCCCGAGCTGGCGTGGCACATGGCGCAGTCGCTGATCCTCGACGAGTTCGACATGACGATCGTCAACAAGATGGAGGTCGACCACGGCCTCACCGTGCCGCTGTCGCTCATGTTCGGCCAGCCCGCGGAGTGGCCGGTGCCGGTCATCCCGCTGTGCGTGAACGTCGTGCAGTATCCGCCGCCGACGGGACACCGCTGCTACATGCTCGGCAAGGCGATCCGCAAGGCGGTGGAGTCGTTCGAGCGCCCGCTGCGCGTGGTGATCTTTGGCACCGGCGGGATGTCGCACCAGCTCCAAGGCCCGCGCGCGGGGCTGATCAACCGCGAGTTCGACACGAACTTTCTTGACAAGTTCACCACCGATCCGCAGAGCCTGGTGAAGCTTCCGCACGTCGACTACGTGCGCGAAGCGGGTTCCGAAGGGATCGAGATGGTGATGTGGCTGATCATGCGCGGTGCCCTCGCCGACGACGCGAAGGAAGTCTACCGCTACTATCACGTGCCGGCGTCGAACACGGCGGTCGGACATCTGATTCTGGAGAACCCGGGCTTGCCGCAGCGGCGCATCGCTGAGTCGCGCCTCGAGTTCGGCATGCCGAGGCTCGATGACAAACTCAAAGAAGCCGAGGAGGCAGTCGCCCAGTGAAAATCGCCTTAGCCGGACAAGGCGCGTTCGGCGTCAAGCATCTCGAGGGGGTCGCGAACATCGACGACGTCGAGGTGATCTCGCTCGCCGGCGGCAGCGCGGCGAGCACCGAAGAGGTCGCGAAAAAGTGGAACATCCCGCACTGGACGACCGATCTCGCCGAGACGCTGGCCATCCCCGAGGTCGAGGCGGTGATCCTCGCGACACCGACGCAGATGCACGCAGCACAGGCCGAGCAGTGCATGCGCGCGGGCAAGCACGTCGAGATCGAGATCCCGGTCGCCGACAATCTCGCCGACACCGAGCGGCTCGTGAAGGTGCACCATGAGACGGGCGTCGTCTGCATGGGCGGGCACACGCGGCGGTTCAACCCGAGCCACCAATGGATCCACAACCGTATCAAAAAGGGTGAGCTGACGATCCAGCAGATGGACGTGCAAACGTACTTCTTCCGGCGCACGAACACGAACGCGCTCGGCAAACCGCGAAGCTGGACGGATCACCTGCTCTGGCATCACGCGTGCCACACCGTGGACTTGTTCCAGTACCAGACCGGCGAAACGGCCTCGAAAGCGGTCGGCGTGCAGGGCCCGACCCATCCGCAGCTCGGCATCGCGATGGACATGGGCATCCTGATGAAAGTCCCGTCCGGCGCGATCTGCACGCTGTCGCTCTCGTTCAACAACGAAGGCCCGTTCGGAACGTTTTTCCGCTACATCTGCGACAACGGCACGTACCTGGCCCGGTACGACGATCTGTTCGACGGCAACAACGAGAAGATCGACCTGAGCGGCGTCGCGGTGTCGATGAACGGGATTGAGCTGCAGGACCGGGAGTTCATCGCGGCGATCCGCGAAGGCCGCGAGCCAAACGCGAGCATCGCGCAATGCCTAACGGCGATGCAAACCCTCGACCGCATCGAACGCACGCTGGACGAGGGTTAGGTCGAGCCCCACACGTCGAGGTTGTAGCGTTTTTCGGCCGTCAGCGTCTCGATCCAGCGGTTCGCTGCCGGTTCGTCCGCGCCGGACTTGCGGCGGTACAGGTCGATCAGCGTCGTTCGAACGTCGGGTTCCATGCGGGTGCCGTCGCCGCAGACGTAGATCACGCCGTCGTTGTCGAGCACCGACCATACAGCGTCGGCGTGCTGCGCGATGTCGTGCTGGACGTACCGCTTCGTCTCGCCTAGCCGCGAGAAGGCGACGTACAGTTCCACGATACCATCGGCGGCCCACCGTTCGAGCTCGTCGCGATAGAGATAGTCTTGATCCGGGTGCCGGCAGCCGAAGAACAGCAGCGCGCGGCCAAGCGTCTTTCCGTCGCGCTCGAGCGCCTCGCGTTCTTGCAGGAAGCCGCGGAACGGCGCGAGGCCCGTGCCGGGGCCGATCATCAGGATCGGCTTCGACGGGTCGTCCGGTAACCGGAAGCCGCTCTTCGAGTCTTTTACGAACGCGTCGATCATGTGCTCGCCCGCGTGGCGCTCCAGGTACGTCGACGCGACGCCTTCGAACGTGCCGTGGCCCGACCACGCCGGCTCGCGCACGATGCCGACCGTGATGCTGCAGCGCTCAGGTTCCGCGAGCGGCGACGACGAGATGGAGTAGTAGCGCGGCGTCATCGCCGGCAGCATGTCGAGGAATGTCTCGAACGGCAGCTCGCACGCCGGGTTCTCGTCGAGCAGGTCTAGCACGGAACGGCGCTTGCGCTTCACGTCGGTGATGTACGCGGATGCTTCCGTGTCGTCGGCGGCGAGAGCTTCCAGGCGCGGCTTCGTGTTCGGGCACTTCGTGTGCGCGGCGAGCGTCGCGATCTGTTTCCGCGTCGCGGGGTGCTGCAGCTCGACGTAGTGCGCGAGCAGCCGTTCCAGCCCGAGCGGCGTGTCGACGGGCAGCGCTGCGGGCCGGGACGACGCCGGACGAAGTTTCACGTAGGTGTCGTCCGCGAAGTCGAACCGCCGCAGTACGCGCGCGACGACCGCCGGCGGGTTCTCCGCGACGACGCCGAGGTGATCGCCGACGCCGTACTTCGCATCCGCGGGCAACGCGACTTCGATGTGGCGTGTCGAACGGTCGCCGGACGTTTGCAGCTCGCGGTTCGCGAGCACGCGCATCGCGTTCGCGCCGTGCACCGCTGCGAGCGGGTTGGCTTGCGGTCCTGCCACGACCTCGACCGCGTAACGCGGGCGCGTGTCGGTTTCCGCGCCGGCGTCGAACGTCACGCCGAAGTCCTTCGCGACCTGCTGCCACAACGCGATGCGCCACGCGCGGAACTGGCCATCGAGATCTTCCTGTGCGTCGCCTTCGCCCCGATCGAAGAGCCGCTCCGCACCGTACTCCGCGAGCTTGTCGTCGATGAAGCGCGGCACCGCCTGGTACGTCGACGCCCAGTTGCGGTTGCCGCAGCCGAACACCGCGTAGCGCACCCCGGCCAGCGCACCCGGCGCGACGCCATCCTGCAGCCATTGGTAGAATGCGGCGGCGTTGTCCGGCGGCGCGCCGTTGTACGATGCGCACACGATCAGCACGCCGCCGTCCGTCGGCAGCTTGCCGGCGAAATCGTCGAGCCACGCGACGCGCACGTCGAAGCCTTGTGCCGCCGCGAGATCGGCGACCCGCCGCGCAGCGTCTTCCGACGTCCCCAAGTTCGAGCCGAACAGCACCAGCAGCGGCGTGCCGTGCACCGGCAACTGCGGCGGCGGCGCGGCCGAAGGCACGGCAGTTGCCGCAGTTGCCGGGGAGCCGTTCCGACGCGCCGTCGCGGGCGCCGCTGCTTGCGCGCCGCCCGCCGCGACCGTGGTCTTATGCACGCGCGGCCGCACCTTGATCTTCAGCCCCTCGGGCTTGATCGTCAGCGTCTCTTTGAGCTTCAGCTTGTAGCGCGTGTGGTCGATCAGCCGGAACCGCTGCAGCATCATGCCGATGACGAGCGCCGACTCTTGCATCGCGAACTGCCGGCCGATGCACGCGCGCTGGCCGTTACCGAACGGCTTGTACGCGTTGGTCGGGCGCGCGCGCTCGCGCTCGGGCGCGAAGTTGTCGGGATCGAAGATCTCCGCGCGCTCGCCCCACACGCTGGGATCGCGGTGAAGCGCCGGCAGCAGGACCACGACCTGCGCGCGCGCCTTGATCTTGAACTTGCCGCCGATCACCTCGTCCTTGTACGGCAGGAGCGCGAACGCGGGCGCCGTCGGCCACAGCCGCAGCGACTCTTTCAGAATCTGCTGCACGTACACCAGCGCGTTGACCTGCTTCATCGTCGGCTTGACCGTCAGGTCGGTGCCGAGCACGCGGTCCACTTCTTCGTACGCTTTCGCCAGCGCGTCGGGATTGCTCAGCAGGAAGTACGTCGCGAACGACAGCAGGCCGCTGGTCGTCTCGTGGCCCGCGATCAGAAACGTGATGATCTGGTAGCGGATGTTCGTGTCGTCGAGCCGCTCGCCGGACTTGCGGTCCACACCCGCGAGCATGTAGTCCAGCATGTCTTTTTTCTGCGGCTCGTCGCCCTGCGCCGCGCGCGCTTCCTTGCGGTCGTGCACGATCTGGTCGACCACTTTGTTGAGGTACAGTGCGTCGCCCGCGAGCCGCGCTTGCCGCGGGCGCGTGAAGATCTCTTCGAACGGCAGCCCGCGCTGGCTCATCGAGATTTCCAGCGCGTCCACCATCGCGTCGACGAACGGGTGGTTGTCTTCGCGGTAGAACGAGTTGAAGCGATAGCCGAAGCCGCAGATGCCGATCGTGTCGAGCGTCAGCGCGGTCATGTCGTGGACGACGTCCACCTCATCGTCGGGGTTCAGCCGCTCCCACTTCAGCATCAGCTGCTCGGCGACGTCGAGCATCATCGGGTGGTAGCCCTGCATCGCGCGGTCGCCGAAGTTCGGCAGCAGGATGTTGTGCGCTTTGGACCAGTTCGGTTCGGTGGTGTACGCGGTGAACAGACCGTCGCCGGAGATCGTGCGCACGCGGTGCAGCGCGCCGCGCACCGACTTGTCGAAGCGCGACTCGTCGCTGAGCTCGTCCACGAGCGAGAAGCCGGACACGACGGTGATGGGCTTGCCCATCATGTCGAGCTGGAAGATGGGGCCGAGCTCGCGCGCGAGCGCGACGAGATTTTGCACCGGCGCCGAAGCGCTGACGTCGAGGATGTTGCCGAGGATCGGTTTCTTCGGCGGGCCCGGGATCGGCGCGAGCGCTTCGCCGGAAAGCATGTCGGCCAACGCTCAGGCGGCCGAGTCGTATGCGTGTTCGAGCTCGTCGAGCTCGGCCGTCAGCAGCTTCGTGAGCCGCGTGACGTCCGGGATCACGTTCGCGGCCGCCATCAAGCCGAAGTCCAGTCCGTCGACGTAGCCGTGCACCGTGATGTTGAGCGCCTGGCCGTGGACGGGGATCGACATGGGGTAGACGTGCTCGATGCGCGCGCCCGCGATGTAGATGGGCGTGCGCGAGAAGAACACGTTCGACACGACCACGTTCATCGGCGGCGGCACGCTGTTCGCGAGCTGCGAGCGTCCGAGGAACACCGCGAGCAGCTGCAGCAGCATCGGCGTACCGAACGTCGGGATGTCCGCGAAGTGCGGCATCAGTGAGCGGAACGGGTTCGCGAGTTCCTTCGACGTCGCGGCGGCGGCGACGATCGCTTCGAGCCGCTTCTTCGGATCGTCGATGTCGGTCGCCAGCGGAACGACCATCCCGAACACCTGGTTCTTCAGCTCCGCGTCGCCCTTCTCGCGCGCGGAGATCGGGACGAACGCCGTCAGCGACTTCTTCGGCAGCGAATCAATCTCGTCGAGGTAACGCCGCAGCACGCCGCTCGCGATCGCGAGCACGACGTCGTTCACCTTGCCGCCGGCTTTCGCGGCGATCGCCTTGACGCGCGCCATCGAGACCGTGACGCCCGCGAAGCTGCGCTCGGACGAGATCGCGACGTTGATCGGTGTCGACGGCGCCGACAGCAATTGCAGCGCCTTGAGCGAATCGGGCTTGAACATGTTCGACAGCGCGGCCGAATACGCGGTCGCGATCTCACCGAAGTTCGCGCTGATGCGCAGCGGCCACTCGACCGAATGGATCGCGGCGTCGAGCAGCACGGAAGCGAGATCGCTCCCGCCGCTGCGCGGCAGCTCCAAGTTGCCCAGCGACGTTTGCTGGTACGGCGCGCGCCACAGCTCGGCGTACGCCGCAAACATCGACGACGCCACGTCGCGCACGTCTTGCTTCTTCGCCGTCGTCGCCCGCGCCGCGGACGGCGGCGGTTTCGTTGCATCGACCGGCTGCGCGTCAGGCGACGTCTCGTACAAGATCTCCGTGAGCGCCGCTCCGGCGCCGCCGTCGATCAGCGCGTGGTGCATCTTCGAGTAGATCGCGGCCTCGCCGTCCGGCATGCCGTCGAAGATGTAGATCTCCCACAGCGGCCGCGCGCGGTTGAGCGTCTTGGCGTGCAGCCAGCCCGCGATCCGCTGCGCCGTGAAACGGTCGTGCGGTTCCGGCAGCGCGCCGCGCAGCACGTGCCGGTCGAGGTCGAATTGCTCGTCTTCCACCCAGCTCGGGCGATCGATGTCGAACGGTGCCTGGGCGAGCTTCCACCGCAGGCTCTTCGCGTGATCGAGACGGCTCCCGATCCGCGCCTTGAAATCTTCGTAGAAGTCGCCGTCGTAGCCGTCGGGCAGCTTGACGATGGTCAGGCTGCCGACGTGCATCGGGCATTCCGCGGTTTCCGCGAACAGGAAGGCCGAGTCGACGACGGACAGTTTTCGGATCGTTTCGCTCATCGTGTCGCGCCCTTCGCTGCCAAGCGAGCAGTCGTCCCCACTTGGCGGCCCCCGCGAGAACCCCCTTGGCCGCGCCTATTCCGAGGGTGCCGCGGCCGCGCTCGCGCCCGTGTCCGGCCCGATCCACACCGTCTGCACGTTGACGAACTCGCGGATGCCGAACTCCGACAGCTCGCGACCGATCCCGCTCTTCTTCACGCCGCCGAACGGCAGCCGCGGATCGGATGCCGTCATCCCGTTGATGAAGCAGTTGCCCGACTCCAGCCGCGCGGCGAGCGTTTCCGCCTTCGCGACGTCGCGCGTCCAGAGATTGCCGCCCAAGCCGAAGCGCGAGTCGTTGGCGAGCTCGACCGCGTGCGCGGCGTCGCGCGCGCGCATCAGCGCTGCCGCCGGACCGAACGTCTCTTCGGCCGCCATGCGCATCGCGGGCGTGACGTCGCCGACGACCGTCGGCGCGAAGTACGCGCCGGGCCCGCCGGTCGGCTCGCCGCCATACAGCAGCTTCGCACCGGCCGCAACCGTATCGCGCACTTGCGCGACCAAGTCGTCGCGCAAGTCGGTGCGCGCCATCGGACCGATCTTTGTGTCGAGCTGCATCGGGTCGCCGACCTTCAGCGCGGCCGTCTTGCGGACGAACGCTTCGGCAAAGCGATCGTACACCGCGTCTTCGATGATGAACCGCTTCGCGGCGATGCAGCTTTGGCCGGTGTTCTGGAAGCGCGCTTTGACGCCGACTTCCGCGGCGTGCTCCAGATCGGCGTCGGCAAGCACGATGAAATAGTCCGATCCGCCCAGCTCCAGCACGGTTTTCTTGATCGCTTTGCCTGCGGCCGCGCCGACCGACGAGCCGGCGCCTTCGCTGCCCGTGAGCGTCACCGCGGCAATGCGGTCGTCGAGTACGATCGGCTCCATCTCTTTGCTGCCCACCAGCAGCGTGATGAACGCGCCGTCCGGGAACCCGGCTGCGCGGAAGATCTCCTCGATCCTCAGCGCGACGCCGGTGACGTTCGCGGCGTGCTTGAGCACGATGACGTTGCCCGCCATCAGCGCGGGCGCGGCCGCGCGGAACACTTGCCAGTACGGAAAGTTCCACGGCATGATCGCGAGCAGTACGCCCAGCGGTCGAAACGCGACGTAGCTGCGCGTCGCGCCGGACGCGATCTCTTCATGCGCCAGCAAGCGCGGTGCGTTCGCGGCGAACCAGTCGCACGAGACGGCGCATTTCTCGACCTCCGCCTCAGCCTCGGTAATCGGCTTCCCCATCTCGCCCGTCGCGAGCGCGGCCAGCTCGCCTTTGTGCTCCCGAAGGTATCGTGCCGCCGCACGCAACGCTTCGCCCCGTTCGTCGAACGTCGTTTCGCGCCAGCGGCGCTGCGCCGCGACGGCGGACTCCAGTCGCTCCGCCACGGCGTCGGAGTCGTGCGGCTGATAGCGCGCAATGGTCTCGCCTGTGGCGGGATTGCGCGTCTCGATCGAAGCGGCGGACCCGGCGGTGGTCATCATGTTTGTGAGGTTTCCCAAAAGGGCGGGCGCCGACGCTCGAAAAAGTGAGCAACTCGCTCGCTCGGGAGGACGTGATGACGACCGATTTCGCGCTATGGAACGCCGTTGTCTCGACCGTGACGCTGCTGGTCGTCGCCGGCGCCGCGTTCGCCGCATTGCGGCAAATCCGCCAGTTGCGAGCGCAGACCACGCTTGCGGGCCTGCTCAAAGTGCTCGACGACTGGCGCGATCCCGAGTTTCAGCGCATCGTCTCCTACGTGCGGCACGAACTGCCTGATAAGGTTCGAGATCCGGCGTTCCTCGAGGATCTCGACGACCACCTCGATCAAGTGAAGCATCCGGAGATCATGATTTGCGCGTGGTACGAGCAGATCGGTTCCTACATCAAGTACGGGTTGCTCGACGAGCGCATCATGATGGATGTCGCTTCAGGTTCGACCAATGCGATGTGGCAAGCGCTCGAGCCGGTGGTCGAGCGCATGCGCCGGACCCGCGGCAACGCACTCTGGGAGAACTTCGAATACATGGCCGCGCGCGGGGTGCTCTGGCAGCGCGCGCACCCGAACGGCTGCTATCCGCGCGACACTCCGCGAATGGCGGCGCTGGACGGCGGGCACCCTTACGGCGTGATCGAAAGACCCGCCTCGGAAACCTCGCCGGCGCCAACCTGAACGGCGCGTTTGCCGGGCCGCAGCGCCGCCGTGTGCTCTTTGTGACAGTCCGGGCAGAGCGTCTCCAAGTTGTCGAGGTGGTGCGCGCAATCCAGCACCTTGTGCCGGCCGCGGCACGGCACGATGTGGTTGACCTCCATGCGCGCCGTGCGCTTCTCCTTGCGCCACGCGCGCATCGCGGCGAGGTACCGTGCGCGCGTCGCGTACGCCGTCGGCACCGGGCGTTTCGGCGCGCGCACGCCGCAGCGCCGGCAGCGATAGCGGTCGCGGCGCTTGGCCGACTGCCGCGCGACCGACCACCAGTGGTTCGCCCAGAACGCGTCGCCGCAGCGGTCGCTGCACCACGACCTGCGTCCCGCGGGCAATGCCGAACCGCACCACGCGCACGCGCCGTCGGCGAGCGGCGGCGCGAGCGAACAGATCGCGAGCAGCGCGTCGCGCTTGGTCAGGGACGCGGCGGCCGCGCGCACACTTCCAGCCGCGTGCCGAGCGGATCGGTGAAAAACACCGCGGGGTACGCGTCGTCCTCGCAGCGCTCGATCTCGCGGGCGCCCATCTCGCGCAGCACGCGCGCCCATTCATCGAGCGATTCTTTCTCGACGGCGAACGCGATCCGGCCGTGCGCGGGCACCGAACCCGATTCTTCGATGACGCCGAAGAACGCCACGCGGCGCCCGTGCACGTGCTCCTCGTACCACTCGACCGCGTTGTAGTTCTCCGCCGTTCCGTCGTTCCACGACTCGCCGCCGAACGCGACGACCGAATACTTCTTCTTCGTCAGGCCGAGGCGCGCGAAAAGCTTGTCGTAGAACGCTTCGACGGCGCCGAGCGCGGGGACGCGCAGATCGATGTGGTCGATTCCAAGAAACGGCATGCTACCGCAACACCGGCTGCGCGGCGTCCGTTGCGAGCAGCGCCGGCGACGACTCGCCCGCCAGAAACACGCCGAGCTGCGCCACGGAGAACTGCATCCCCGTCCAGAACCGCCCGAACTCGCCGAAGCGCGACGACGCCTGGTCGAACCGCATCGTGTAGACGAGCTTCTTGAAGATCAGCGGGTCGTCGGCGTACAGGTCGACGCCCCACTCCCAGTCGTCGAAGCCGATCGAGCCGGAGATCACCTGCGTCACGTGCCCGTGGAACGAGCGCCCGATCTTGCCGTGCTCGAGCATGAGCTTCGCGCGCTCGTCGTACGGCGTGTCGTACCAGTTGTCGATGCCGTCGCGTTTCTTGTTCATCGGGTAGAAGCAGACGTAGCGGCGCTGGGGGATGCGCGCCCACAGCCGGCCGGCGTTGCGCGGTTCTTCGGCCGCCTCGCGGAGCATCGCGTCGAACGCCTCGTTCCATGTGTCGGAGTGCGGCTTCAAACCGCGGTCGCGCAGCTCGGCGTGGATCTTCGCGGTGTGCTCGTACAGCCCGAGCTCGAGCATCGACACGTACGACTCGTGCGGTTCGAGGTAGTCGCGCAGCGCGAGCTTGTCGACGCGCGCCTGCACCTCGCCGAGCGCGTCGAACGAGCGTGCGTAGTGCGTCAGCATCAGGTCGCCCTTGTGGCCGAGCAGTTGCGCGAGACCGAGGTCGCCGTCGGGGTCGCTCGCGAGCGCGGCAAGGAGCTCCGCGGCTTCACGTTCGATCGCGCGCTTGTTCTCGAGGTCGAGTGCGTCGAACCGGCGGCGGTCGAGCTGGAACATGCGGTGCAGAATCGCCCAGCCGTCCAGCGACTCGGGCACATTGGGATGTCTCACGTCTCGTCTTTCACTTCGATTGTATCTCCGCGACCAACGCGGCGGGGCGCTCGCGGTATTTCGCCCACAGTTGCGGCATGTGCGCGACGTCGCTGAGGATGCGCGCGTAGGCGGAGTTCACGGGCGCCGGCACGCCCGCCTCGCGCGCGGCCCGTGCCACGGCGCCGTTGAGCACCTCCACCTCGGTGCGGTGCTTCGCGCCGCGCAGGTCGACCAGCAGCGACGGGGGCTTCTCGCCGCGCGCCCCCGCGATCCGCGACGCGAGGACGGCGCGCGCGACCGCGTTCGGCAGCTTCGCGATGTTGAGCAGCGCACGCACCGGATAGCGCGGCAAGTCGATCGGCGCGATCCCCAACGCCTTCATCGTCGCGCGCACCTCGCGGATCGCGCGGATCTCGAGCGCGAAGACGGCGTCCTCGCGCACGAGCCGGTCGGGCAGCACGTCCAGGATCGCGCAGGCCGCGTTCGCGACGACGTTGAGCGCGAGCTTCGACCACTTGAGCGAGCGGTGGTCCGCCACCGCGAGCGTCGGCAGCCCGGTCGCGCCGAACGCCGCGAGCAGCCAGTTGTGCGCGCTGGACGAACCGACGGGCGCGAATGCGATCCCGCCGCCTTTCGCCGCGACGCCTTTTCCGCTCGCATCGACGCCCACGGGCACGGTCAGTGCCGCGGCCACGACGGCGTCGGCGCCGAACGCCTCGGCGAGCAATTCTTCGTTGCCGACACCGTTCTGCGGGGTGACGATCGTCGTCGCGCTCGGATCGCGCAGCGCGCGGCGCAGCGTCGCGATGGCCGACGGCGTGTCGTAGGCCTTGACGGTGACCAGCGCGAGATCGGCATCGATTTGCTCGACGGCATCGAGTTCGCGCGGCGCATACACCACGTCGTTACCGATCCCGCGCAGCAGCTCGCCCAGATACGTCCCGACCGCACCCTTCCCGACGACGTACACCTTCATCGCTGCGGCCGCGTCTCAGGCGCCGGTGCTGCCGAAGCCGCCGTCGCCGCGCGCGCTCGCGCCCAGCGCGTCGGCTTCGCGAAACGCCGCGTGCGCGACGGGCGCGACGACGAGCTGCGCGATGCGCTCGCCGCGGCGCACGACGAACGGCACCGAACCCAAGTTCGCGAGGATCACGCCCACGGGCCCGCGGTAGTCGCTGTCGATCGTCCCCGGGCTGTTGAGCAGCGTCACGCCGTGCCGCAGCGCGAGCCCGCTGCGCGGCCGGATCTGCACTTCGTAGCCGTCCGGAACTTCGAGCGAGAAACCGGTCGGGACCAGCGCGCGCTCCCCTGGCGCGAGCACCAGATCCGCCGCCACGGCCGCGACGACGTCGGCGCCCGCGGCGCCCGCCGTCATGTACGCCGGCAGCGGCAGCCCCGTGCCTTCCGGTAAGCGGCACACCGCGATCGTCGGCGTCACTTGGCGAGCAGGTCTTCGAGCTCCGCGCGGAAGCTCGCGACATCGCGGAAATCGCGGTAGACGCTGGCGAATCGCACGTATGCGACCTCGTCGAGCTTCTTGAGCGCCTCCATCACCTTCTCGCCGATCATCGTGCCCGCGACCTCGCTCTCGCCGCGCGTGAACAGCTCGCGCTCGATCGACGCGACGACGTCCTCCATCTGCGCCTCCGCGACCGGGCGCTTCTCGCACGCGCGGCGCAGCCCGTTGAGGATCTTGTCGCGGTTGTACGCTTCGCGGCGCCCGTCTTTCTTGACGACGAACTGGCGCGGGGCTTCCATCCGCTCGTACGTCGTGAAGCGGTGCTTGCAGCCGAGACACTCGCGCCGCCGGCGGACGGAGTTGTCGTCGTCGCGTGAGTCGACGACACGGGTCTCGTTCTTGCGACAGTGCGGGCAGAGCAGGTCGGGTAGGTCCTCTCGTTGAGCGCACCCCTACATCTTGTGGGTGCCGTCTGAGTATAGCCCGTCCTGCGCTGAAAACGAAGCTGCATCCTCGCGGAGCAGCTCGAGAGCTGCACCCGCTAGGATGCAGCCCCGATCTTGAACATCTTGGTCCCGCAGACGGGGCACTTGCCCTCGGTCGCGGGGCGGCCGTTCTTCATCGTGATCACGTGCGCGTCTTGGATCTCGCGCTTGGTCTTGCACTTGACGCAGTAAGCTTCGGCTGCCATGGTCGCTTGCTCTCTCCTCGGTACGGGGCCCAGCCCCAGGGCGGGGCGGTGGTCGCGAGGGCCGTTACGGGGGGCGTCGAGGGAATCCTTGGAGATCACGCTCCCTTTGCCGGGCTGTACGCCCCCCTTGCCGGAGGGGCCGCCGAGCGTGATAGACGGGCGTGGAGACTTTGGAGCGGCGCTGGGTGGCGCGCGCGGAGCTCGACGAGCTTTGCGGCGAGCGGCTCGGCGATGCCGCGCTGGAAGGCTTGTGGGTCGCCGGAACCCTGGACGGGCTGCGGGCGCCCTGCGTGGCCGTGGTGGGCACGCGCGCGCCGTCCGACGACGGCCGCCGCCGCGCGCGCCGCCTGGCAGAAGATCTGGCCCGCGCGGGCGTGTGCGTGGTGTCGGGGCTCGCGCTCGGCATCGACGGCGCGGCGCACGAAGGCGCGCTCGCCGCCGCCGCGCCGACGGTCGGCGTGCTCGGCGGCGGGCACGGCCACTTCTTCCCGCCGCGCCACCGCGAGCTTGGCGCGCGCATCGTCGCGGAAGGCGGCGCGGTCGTCTCGCCGTTCGCGCCGGACGTCGTCGCGCGGCCGTGGCAATTCCTCGCGCGCAACGCGGTCATCGCGGCGCTGGCGGATGCGGTGGTCGTCGTCGAGGCGGCCGCACGCAGCGGCGCGCTCAACACCGCCGGCCACGGCGGCGACCGCGGCATCCCGGTGCTGGCGATCCCCGGCGACGTGGACCGCCCCAAAGCGGCCGGCTGCAACGCGCTGATCCGCGACGGCGCCACCTTGGTCCGGGACGCGGAAGACGTGCTGGCGGCGCTGCCGTTGCCGCTGGCGCCGCCGCCGCGGAGGTCGCGCGCCGTGCACGGTGCTCGCGACGACGGCGATTCGGCCGCGGTGCGGCGGGTTCTTCGAGCACTGCGAGACGGCGCGTGCGATCCCGGGCTGCTGGCGGATCGGCTGGATCTTGCCGCCGCCGCGCTCTTCCCGCTGCTCACCGAGCTGGAGCTCTCCGGCCGCATCACGTGCGGCGCGGACGGTTATGCGCTGCCGCAACGCAGGGTGCGGGATTGACATGGGTATTCCGCGGCTGCGATACTCGCGTCACGCGCGTGAGCGCATGGAACATTATCACGTTTCGGACGATGAAGTCGAAGCGGTTGTGTGGTATCCGCTTCGTCGTGACACAACGCCAAGCGCGGTCGAGCACTACGGATTCGCCGACGACGGACGCAAGATCAAGGTAGTGACGAATCGAGCCGAGACCTTCGTCTTCACCATCATCGACGAAAGTCGCCGGAAAAACGACCGGCGCGAGAAAGAGCGTCGCCACAACGAGCGGCGCAGACGCAGATGAAGCACCCCATTCGAGTCACCGTTGACCCCGACTGTGCACTAGGGTACATCGAGTACCGCGAGCCATCCGAGCATGACGCTTACCTCGACATCGCCCGCGAGCCCGACGGAAGCGTGGGTGAGTATGGCAGCCATCACGAATACGATTCCCAGGCGCCGCACGTGATGGTTTGGCTCGATGATGACGATGAGATCGTCGCCTTCGAGATCATCTCGATCGACGAACCGGAGCTCGTCGCCGTCGCGCGCGACTATGCACGCGACAACGATCTCGCGTTTCCGGACGACATCCGCGCCGCCGCGGCCCGGGATCCGGCCGCCTGAACGTCCGGCTCATCGCCGTCGGAAAAGTTCGCGAGCGGTATGTCGCCGATGCGCTCGCGGACTTTCGCGCGCGATTGCGGCCGTATCACCGGCTCGAGGAGGTCGAGGTGCGGGCGGCCGACGGCGGCGATCCGGCGCGTGCGATGCGGTCGGAAGGCGAGGCGATCCTCAAGCTGCTTGACCCCACCGATCACGTCTGGCTCCTGGAACGCTCCGGTGAGCTGCTCTCCAGCGAGGAGCTGGCGCGGCGCATCGAGCGGTTGCCGCACGACGGGATCTCGCGTCTGACGTTCGTCGTCGCGGGGACCTACGGCGCTTCGGAGGCGCTGCTCGGGCGCGCGGACGTGCGGTGGTCGCTCTCGCCGCTGACCTTCCTCCACGAATGGGCTCGCGTGCTGGTGGTGGAGCAAGTGTACCGCGCGGCGAAGATCGCGCGTGATGAACCCTACCACCACTAAGGAGATCGCGCTGCTCTCGCTCGACGAGCTGGCCGCCCGCTTCGCCGCGGCGGCGCACTCGCTGTGGCCGGAGACCGATCCCGTGGTGCAGTTCGAGCCCGCGCGCCGCCCTGAGTTCGGCGACGTCGCGACCAACGTCGCATTCGGCCTCGCGCGCGCCGCGCGCAAGAAGCCGCAGGACATCGGTAACGACATCATCGCGCGCGCGCTCGCCGATGAGGACGTCCGCGCGACGGTCGCCGACGCGACCGCCGTCGCCGGGTTCATCAACCTCAAGCTTCAGCCGGCGTTCTGGCAGCGCGTCGTCGGCGACGTGCTGCGCAGCGGCTCGGACTACGGCCGCGGCGTGCCCAACGGTGAGCGCGTGTCGCTGGAGTTCGGCAGCGCGAACCCCACGGGACCGCTCGTCGTCGTGCAAGGGCGCACGCTCTCGATCGGCGACACGCTCGCGAAGACGATGCGCCACGCCGGCTACGACGTATTCACCGAGTGGATCATCAACGACGCCGGCTCGCAGCTCGACGCGCTGGGGCGGTCGCTGTACGCGCGCTATCGGCAGCTGTTCGACCCGTCCTTCCCGCTGCCGGAAGACGGTTATCCCGGCGACTATTTGATCCCGATCGCGGAGAAGCTGCGTGCGCGCGACGGCGAGCGCTGGCTGCAGGTCGCCGAAGACGAAGCCGCTCCGCAGCTCGCGCGGTTCGCGCGCGACGAGATCCTCGCGGAGCAGCAAGAAGTCGCGCGCCGGTTTCGCGTCGAGTACGATCTGTGGCAGTCGGAGCAGGCATTGCACGACGCCGGCACGATCGCGAACGGCATCCAGCGGCTGCGCGAGCTCGGCGTTCTGTACGAGAAGGATGGCGCGACCTGGCTGCGCACCACCGACGCCGGCGACGACGAAGACCGGGTCGTCATCCGCAGCGACGGCCGGCCGACGTACTTCGCCAACGACATCGCCTACCATTACGAGAAGCTGCAGCGCGCGGACCACGTCGTCGACTTTCTCGGCCCGGATCATCACGGCTACATCAAGCGGCTCGACGCGCTCGCGAACGCGTACGGCCGCCCGGGCGCGTTCGAGGTGGTGCTCGTCCAGCAGATCACGCTCAAGCGCCGCGACGAGATCCTCTCGATGTCCAAGCGCGCCGGCACGCTGGTCACGCTGCAAGAGGTGATCGACGAAGTGGGCGTCGACGCGGCGCGCTTCTTCTTCGTGATGCTCTCCACCGATCAGCCGCTGACGTTCGACCTCGACCTCGCGAAGAAGCAGTCGAGCGACAACCCGGTGTTCTACGTGCAGTACGGTCACGCGCGCATCGCGTCGGTGCTGCGCAAGGCGCGCGAGTCGCACGCCGGGCACGTGGAAGCCGCGCACCGCGGCAAGGGGCTCGACGCGCTCGTGCACCCCGCGGAGCTCGCGCTCGCGCGCCGGCTCGCCGAGTTCGGCCCGACGGTCGCCGGCGTCGCGCGGGCGCGCGCACCGCACCGGTTGCCCAAGTACGCGCGCGACGTCGCGAGCGACTTCCACCAGTTCTACGACGCGTGCCGCGTGCTCACCGAGGATGACGCGACCACGACCGCGCGGCTCGGCTTGTGCATCGCGACCAAGATCGTGCTCGCGACGACGCTCGCATTGTGCGGCGTCGGCGCGCTCGAGTCGATGTAGTGCGCGTCCTCATGCTGGGCGGCACGGTGTTTCTCGGCCGGCATATCGTCGAGACGCTGCTCGCGCGCGGTCACGACGTTACCCTGTTTCATCGCGGCAAACGCGGCGGCGAGCTCTTTCCCGAAGTCGAGCGCGTTCTCGGCGACCGCGCGACCGATCTCGACCGCTTGCCGGAAGGCGCCACGTGGGACGCCGTCGTCGACACGTGCGGCTTCGTCCCGGGCGTCGTCGCGGCGAGCGCGCAGGCGCTGCGCGAGCGCGCCGGGCGGTACGTGTTCGTCTCCAGCATCTCGGTGCACGACATCTCGCAGCCGCGCATCGACGAGTCGTCGCCGACGCTGGAATTGCCGGACGGTGCGTCGCGCGACGAGATGACGCCCGAGACGTACGGCGCGCTGAAGCTCTTGTGCGAACAGGAAGTTGTCGCCGCCTTCGGCGCGGACCGGACGCTCGTCGTGCGGCCGGGGCTGATCGTCGGCCCGCACGATCCCAGCGACCGTTTCACGTACTGGCCGCTGCGCTTCGCACGCGGCGGCGACGTGCTCGTGCCGGACGCGTTCGACATGCCCGTGCAGTACATCGACGTGCGCGATCTAGCGGAGTTCGTGGTCGACGCGCTCGAAAAAGGCCACACCGGCGTCGTCAACACGGTGGGCCCCGCGGAGCCCACGACGCTCGGCGCGCTATTCCAAGCGTGCGCCGCGGCCTGCGAATCCAACGCGAACGCCGTCCTGATGGACCGCGAGTTCCTGCGCCGGTGCGAAACCGGGGCGTGGATCGATCTGCCCGTGTGGGCCGAGGACGGCTTCGAGAACGACGGCATCACGCGCACCGATCCGTCGCGCGGGATCGCGATGGGCCTGCGCTACCGCCCCCTCGCGGAAACCATCGCCGACACGCTGCGCTGGGCACAGCACGAGCGCGGCGACGCGCCCTTCAAAGCCGGCCTGACGCCCGCCCGCGAGGCGGCGCTGTTCGCACTCGCCGCGCACGAAGGCTCACGGCGGCACTAACTTCACGCTGACGACGACGGCTTCGGCTTCGGCGACCGGCTCCGCCGCTTCGCGCGACTGCATGCGCATCACGTACGGCTGAACGAAGTACCCGAACAGCACTTTCAGCAGAGCGGCCGCGGGGATGCCGAAGATCAGCCCGGGGAAGCCGAACAGCTCGCCGCCCGCGAACACGGCGAACATCACGGTGATCGGCGAGACGCCGACCGACTTCTCCATGATCTTGGGCGTCAGCACGTTGTCCGCCACGCGCGCGATCACGAAGATGGCGACCGTCACCCAGATCACCATGCCCGTGCCTTGCGGCACCGCCAGCAGCGCCGCCGCGACTTGCGCGACGAGCATCCCCACGAACGGCACGGCGTAGCAGAGCCCGCAGATCACGGCGACCAGCAGCGCGAACGCGAAGTGCGTCGGGAACAGCACCAGCCACACGGCCCCGCCGACGATCGCGCACAGCAGCACCTGCCCCGCGACGAAATGGCCGAACACCGCGGTGAGCTCGTGCAGCAGCGCGCTGATGTTGACGCGCCGGCGCGGCGGCACGAACGCGAGGATGCCGTCGCGCACGCCGCCGCCTTGGAGCAGAAAGAACACCGAGAGGATGAGCGCCGACACGCCGATCAGCATCGCGGTGAACGCGCCGACCACGATCGTGCCGAGGCTCGCGACCGCCGCGGTGATGAACGCCGAGAGCCGCACGCCGGCCTGCGCCTGCATGTCCGTGTACGACGGCAGCGGCACGCGGTTGCCGAGCAGGTGGCGCAGCGCGCCCTCGCTGCGGCGCACGACGTCGCCCGACCACGCGAGGTACTCCGGCGTGTGCCCGACGAGCGCGAGGATCTGCGCGTAGCTGATCGGGATGACGACGAGCGCGAGCAGCACGAGCGCGCTCAGCAAGCCCGCGTACACCACGGCGATCGCGAGCGGGCGCGGCATGCGCAGCTCGAGCCGCGTCACGAGCGGCTGCGCGCCGAACGCGATGAAGGCTGCGATGAGGAAGATCGAGATGGTGTGCGGGATGCGCGCCGCGAACAGCACCGCGGCGATGACGCCGGCCGCCGTGACGACGACGATCAGCGTGCGCCGCAGAAGGATGGCGTTCACAGCGTCTTCGTCATCATGCGGCGTTCGGTGACGAAGCCGGAGTCGGCGTACAGCGCGCGCGCCGGGGCGTTGTCCTCGGTGACCATCAGGCTCACATAGCGCAGACCGGCACCGCGCGCGTGCGCTTCGGCGGCCACGAGCAACGCGCGCCCGACGCCCGCGCCGCGCGCGTGCGGTTCGACCGCGGTGTACGCGACGAACGCCTGCTGGGTCAGCGTCACCTCGTCGGGCATGTCGTACAACAGCAGCAGGAAGCCCACCCGGTCGCCGTCGCGCTCGGCGATCAGCGCCTCGTGACGGCGCGTGAACACGAACTCGGCGAGACGCTCGACCGAGTCCAGCACGTCGTCGTGGCGCGCGATCCGCACGGCGGAGACACTGCTGGTCGCGGTGCGGCGGGCGAGATCGCGCACGAACTCGCGGTCGTCGTTGGTACCCCGGCGTACCGCGACCGACGCGGTCATGCGTGCGCGAGCACCAGCGAGCCGAGCGCTTCCACCAGCAGCGCGTTCTGCTCCGGGGTCCCGATCGTGATGCGGAGCCGCCCCGGCATACCGAGCGCATCGCCGCTGCGCGTGACGATGCCGCGCCGCAGCAGCGCTTCGTACGCGCCGGTCGCGGTGCCGGGGATCGCCACGGCGACGAAGTTCGCGGCCGTCGGGTACGCGTGCAAACCGAGCCGCGCGAGCTCGGAGGCGAGATAGATTTTGCCCGCCTCGTTGACGGCCAGCGAGCGCTGCACGAACTCCTCGTCGTCGAGCGCCGCGAGCGCGGCCACCGCCGCCGGGCGCGACACGCTGAACGGCAGGCGCACGCGCTGCGCGTACGCGATCAGCTCGGGATCGCCGAGCGCGTAACCGAACCGCAGCGACGCGAGGCCGTACAGCTTCGAGTGCGTGCGCAGCACGAGCGTCCCCGGCCGCGACTTCACGTAGTCGGTGCCTTCGACCGAATCCGGCGGCATGTACTCGCGATAGGCTTGATCGAGCAGCAGCACGACGTCGGGCGGCAGTGTGCGCGCGAACCGTTCGAACGCGTCGCGCTCGACGCGCGTCGACGTCGGGTTGTTCGGATCGACGACGACGGCGATCTTCGTTCGCGGCGTCACCGCGGCGAGCATCGCGTCGAGGTCGTGGACGCCGTCGCGCAGCGGAACCCTTACCGGCGTCGCGCCGAACAGCACCGCGTCCTTGGGGAACAGCGAGAACGTCGGATCGGCGATCACGATCTCGTCGCCGCTCGCGACCAAGGCGCTGAACAGCGTGCGCACGACGTCGTTCGAGCCGTGTCCGACCAGCACGTTGTCGACCGTGAGCCCGTACGGCTCGGCCAGCCGCCGCCGCAGCTCGCCGTGATCGTCGTCGACGTATACCTGCAGATCGCCCATCGCGGCGAGCGCCGCCGCGGCTTTCGGCGACGTGCCGAGCGGGTTCTCGTTCGACGACAATTTCACGAACGTGTCGAGCCCGTACTTCTTGCGCGCCTGCGACACGGTGGTGCCCGGCGTATACGCCTTCATCGAAGCGACCTCGGGCCGAACGAGCTTCGTGTAGTCCATGCTAACGGGGCTCCGCCGCCGGCTGCGCGCCCAAAAACCGCGAGCCCGGTTCGGTGAGCGGCTCGCCCGCGGCGCATTGCGGGCACGACTCCGGAGCGAACGACTCGATGGGCAGATCCAGCAACGCCGCCGTCGGCACGCCGAAGTCGGCGTGCGCGCGGCTCACGATGATGCCGACGCCCGCGACCACGGCGCCGTGCGCGCGGACGACGTCGAGCACCTCGCGCACGGACCCGCCGGTGGTGACGACGTCCTCCACCACGTACGCGCGGTCGTTCGCGCCCAGCGCGAAGCCGCGGCGCAGCGCCGGCACGCCGTTCTCTTTCTCGACGAAGATCCCGAGCGTGCCGAGCTGTCGCGCCGTCTCGTAGCCGAGCACGATCCCGCCCACCGCTGCGCTCACCACCACCGTCGGCGACAGCGCACGCGCGTGCGCGGCGAGCGACGCGGCGACGCGCTCCACCATCGCCGGGTCTTCGAGGATGCGAAACTTCTGCACGAAGCGGTTCGAATGCCGTCCCGACGAGAGCCGAAAGTGTCCGCTCAGGATCGCACCGCGCGATTCGAGCTCGCGCAGCAAACCGCTCGCGGTCGCCGAGCTCATCCGTGCAGCTCCGCGAGGATCGCGCGCGCCGCGCCCGCCGGATCGGCGTCCTCGACGATCGGCCGCCCCACCACGGCGTAGTCCGCGCCCGCCTCCCGCGCGTCGCGCGGCGTGGCGGCGCGGCGCTGATCGCCGTGCGCGCTGCCTGCGGGACGAATGCCGGGGCAGAACGTGCGAAACTCCGCGCCGAAATATGCTTTGAGGTCCGGCACCTCGCGCACGCTGCACACGACGCCGGCGCAGCGCGCGTCCCGCGCGAGCGCCGCGAGCCGCGTCGCGTTCTCACCGGGGCCGCCGACGAGTCCGAGCTCACCGAGATCCTCGGGTGCGATGCTGGTCAGGATCGTCACCGCGAAGATTTCGGGCGCGGGGATGCCGAGCTCCGCGGCGCGTTCGCCGGCTGCGTGCACCGCCGCGTCGAGCATCGGCGCGCCGCCGAGCGCATGCACCGTCAGAAGCCGCACGCCCGGCCGAACGACCGCGCGCACCGCCGCTTCGACGGTATTGGGGATGTCGTGGAGCTTCAAATCCAGCGCGTATTCCGCGCCATGCGCGGCGAGCGCTTCGCGAATCGTGTCGCCGTAGCCGTAGAACGCCTCGTAGCCGACCTTGAACAGCACGCCGAGCGAGGTAAGGTTTTCGACCAACCGCACGGCATGGGCAGGATCGCGCACGTCGAGGGCGACGACTAACCTTGGAAAGCTCATCCTTTCGTAATGCTTCGCTCAACGAGGTGGAAGAACTTCGCGCGCCTGCCGAACGTTAGGGATGTACGGCGTCGGATAACGGCGCCGGAGAGGAGAACGAGATGCCCGGAATCATGGTCTTCAAGACGTTAGCCGACGCGCTTCGAGCGGGCTACCACGTCTACGACCGCACCGACCACGGCTATCTCGTCCGCACGCGAACCGCAGCCGGCTGGGCCATGGCGATCGTCACCTGCCGCTGACCGTCCGCACGCGAACGGAAGTCTAGGCCACATCGAAAGGGACGGGGTTCACCCCCGTCCCTTTCGTTTTGCCCCGGCCCTAGCGCAGATCGGGCGGCTGGACCGGCTTGGAGAGCTCCTCGAACCGGGACCGTTCGGCCCACGGGGGCGGCGTCGCGGGCGGCACGTTTCCGTAGCCCGGCGGCGGCTGGGGCGGCGGAGCACCCGGCCCGGGCGGCGGGTACGGCGGCGGGGTGTACATCGTGCGGTCCTGGACGCCCGGCAACTGCGCGCCCGACAGAACGGCGATGAGGATCTGCGCGATGCCGACGAACATCGGGATGAGCCCGCCCAGGAGCCACGGCCCGCCGCGGAAGTCGGGCGACCCCGGCGTGCCGCCGATGAACGATAGCCCGATCACCAGCGCCAGGCCGACCGCCGCGATGCGGATGCCCTTGAAGAGCGCACGCTGCGGATCGTCGTCGTCGCGCTGCGGCCAGTTCGGCGGCGCCGGCTGGACCCAGGGCGTTTGCGCGGCGCTGCCCGCGCCCGGCGGCCAGGGTGCACCGCTCTTGCGCCACGCCCGGTACGCGCGCTTGTCGAAATCGAACGGCGGTACGAAGCCGCGGCGCAGCATCTCGAGGCGCTCCTGGTGCCGGAGCACGCGCGAGACGATGAACGCGAGGACCGGCGCCCCGAACACGAACATGAAGGCGGCGACGGCAGCGATCGAATCATCGTGATGCATGGTTAAACGGTGGCTCCTTGGCTGACGGTGATCGATCCGCTGCCGGTCTTGACGGTGAAGCTGCCGCGCGCGGACCTGAGCCGCATGCTGCGGGTCTGCGCGGAGTCGGAGGTATCCGCCCCGGCACCGGCGCCCGTGATACTGCCGTCATCGGTGTGGAGATTCACGTTCGCGTCGCTGCTCGCGGCGAACGTGACGCCGACGGCGCCGTCCGCCGTCGTCAGCGCGCCGTCGACCGCGCGCAGCTCGGTCGCGGCGATGTCGCCCGACGCGGTGTGCGCGTCGACGTGGTCGGCGCCGACCGACGTGAGCTTCACGTGGCCGTCGTCCGTGTGCGCGACGATCGCATCGGCTTGCACGTCGACCAGCTCGACGTCGCCCGACGCCGTGGTCACGTCGACGTCGCCGCGCTGGTTGGCGACGTGGATCGCGCCGTCGCTCACGTGGGCGATCAGCTTGGCGCGCAAACCGCTGGCGCTGACCGCGCCCGCGCTCGCGATCTCGACGAGCGCACCCGGGGGAACGGTGAGCCGCAGCGTGCGCTCGAACGTGCCGTGCACGTCGCTCGAATCGCTCGCCGTGACGCGCACGCCGTCAGCCGTCTGCACCGCGGTGATGGCGCCGGCCTCGGGATCGCGAAAGTGAGACTTGCGCACGGTGCCCACGACGTGGACCGAAGGCAGATTGCCGGTCTGCACGGTGACGGGCACGTCGCTGACGTCGACGACGACGCGCGGCGTCAGGCCGCCGGCGACGAACGTCCTGTCGAGGGTCGACGTGACGGCCGGCGCGCCCGCGTTGTGGAAGGTGAATCCGAAATGCGTGTGGGTGCCGGGCGTCGGTCCCGATGCGTAGGCCGGGCCGCCGCCGCTGATGGCTCGTCCGGCGGCCGCTACGATCGCGAGCTCGGCGACGACCAAGGCGCCGATGAGGGTCGAGCGGGAAATCATGCCCCATGTACGACCCGTCGGCTGTGGAGTTTCGAAACCGGCGGCGGGGTCGCGCGTACATGGGGGCACAATGGGACTTGCCCTCGCGGTGGAACCGCCGTTAGCGGCGCCGGTCGTTGACGACCAGGCGCTGATCGCGGCTACCCTCGCGGGCCGGCCGGACGCTTTCGGCGAGCTGGTGTCGCGATACGAGCGCGCCGTCTACCACCTGGCCGTGCGGACCCTCCACGACCCCGCCGAAGCCGAGGACGCGGCCCAGGAAGCGTTCTTCAAAGCCTACCGGGCGCTGGGCACGTTCCGGCCGGGGGCGAAGTTCTCGACCTGGATCTTCACCATCTGCTACCGCGCGTGCTGCGACCGCCTCGGCAAGCGCAAACGTCTGTCCCGCGAGGAGCTCCCCGACCGCGCCGACCCGTCGGCCGGCCCCGAGGCGCTCGCCGAGCGCAACGATGAGGCGCGACGGCTCCACGCGGCCATCGACGAGCTTCCGGAGAAGTACCGCGCCGTCATCACGCTGTACCATCTACAAGGGAAGCAGTACGACGAGATTGCAACCGTGTTAAACCTTCCGCTCGGAACGGTGAAAACACACCTCTTTCGGGCGAAAGAACAGCTTAGGAAGGCCCTGAGCGTATGAGCACCTTCGACAGCATGAACCACGAAGACGACCTGGACCGCGCGATCGCGGCGCTGCCGCTGGCCGAACCGCCGGCGGGCTTCCACGCGCGCGTCATGGCGGCGACGGTCTACCGCCCCGAACCGGCCGTGCGCGGCTGGGAAGTGTGGGTGATCGGAACGGTCGTTGCGGTCGCCGCCTGGCTGAGCTGGGTCGTCGCGACCACGCCGCGCGCCGTCGAAGAGATGACCGGCGCGGCGATCTTCGCCGTGCAGAGCGCGGGGCTCACGTCGAGCTACACCGTGCTGTGGCTGGCCGTCGGCATGTCCGCCGCGTGGTGGATCTCGCAGCTATCCGTGCCGACGACGCGCAGCCGCATCGAGGCCCGGTGAACGCCGCGACGTCCGCCGCCGAGGAACACCGCAAGTACAAGATCCTTCTGGTCGAGGACGACACGCAGATCACGCGCGTCCTCAAGCTGGAGCTCGAGCACGAAGGCTACGAGGTCGACACCGCCGCCGACGGATTGTCGGGGCTCGAGAAGGCGCTCAAAGAACCCGACCTCGTCGTGCTCGACCTGATGCTGCCCAAGCTCGACGGTATGGAAGTCGCGGCGCGCGTGCGCGCCAAGTCGCGCGTGCCGATCATCATGCTCACCGCGAAGGACCGCATCCCCGACCGCGTCGCGGGGCTGGACCGCGGCGCCGACGACTACGTCGTCAAACCGTTCTCCATCGAAGAGCTGCTCGCGCGCATCCGCGCGCGCCTGCGCGACCGTGACCCGCACGAGAACGTGCTCACGGCGAAAGACCTCGTGATGGACCGCGACCGCCACGAAGTGACGCGCGCGGGTCAGGCGATCCACCTCACCGCCAAAGAGTACGCGCTGCTGGAGTACCTGCTGCTGCACCGCAACAAGGTGCACTCGCGCGACGAGCTGTTCAACGGCGTGTGGGGCAGCGACTTCCTGGGCGACAGCAATTTGATCGACGTCTACATCCGCTACCTGCGCGGTAAGATCGACGACCCGTTCGCGGACAAGCTCGTGCAGACCGTACGCGGTGTCGGTTACGCCCTGAAAGAGTAGCTTTGCGTCCGCGTTCGGCCGGAGCGCCGCCGTGAGCTCGCTTCGAACGCGCATCGCGGCGGTGTACGCCGCGCTCATCGTTTTGGTGCTCGCGCTCGGTGCGGTCGCGATTGACTTCGCGCTGAAGTCGGAGCTCATCGATCAAATCAAGCTGAACCTGGCCGAGACGTCGGATCAGATCGAGCGCAACGCGGTCGAAGCGACGACGTTCGGCTTCGGCGGCCCCGGCACGCTGGCGCTCGTGCTCTCGAACCGCGTGACGCTCGATCACTTCGCCGCGGCGAACCAGTTCATCCAGATCGACACCGCGAGCGGTCAGATCCTCGGCAAGAGCACGAACCTGGGCGGCTTCGCGTTCCCGCCGTTCGAGCCGCCGCGCGGGACCGATCGCACGTACGAGCAGGTGCACGTGGGCGGCGCGCGGCCGGGGACCATGCTCGTCCTCAACCGTGTGCTCGTCGACGCCGAAGGGCGGCCGCTGGCCGTCGCGCACGTCGCCGAACGGCTGGACATCGTCGCGCAGCTCCTCAAGCGCGCGCGCACGATCCTGCTGCTGGTTACGATCGCCGCGATGATCGCGATCGTCGTCGCTTCCTACTTCATCGCGGCGTCCGCGATCGATCCGATCGAGCGGCTGACGCGCACCGTCGCCGAGATCGGTTCGGAACGGCTCGACCGGCGGCTGCGCTGGCGGCGCGGCGACGAGGTGGGCCGGCTCGCGAGCGCGTTCGACGCGATGCTCGACCGCCTGCAATCGGCGTTCGCGCGCGAGCGGCAGTTCATCAGCGATGCCTCGCACGAGCTGCGCACGCCGCTCACCGTGATCAACGCGAACGCGCAGATGCTGCAGCGCTGGGGCGACCGCGATCCGGACATCCGGCGCACGTCGCTCGAAGCGATCGCGGAGGAGAGCGGTCGCCTCGCCGGGATGGTGTCCGGGATGCTCACGCTGTCGAAGGCCGAGGCCGGCGACGCGATCCCCAAAGAACCGGTCGTGATCGAACGGCTGGTGGACGACGTCGTCGCGCACGCGCAGGAGCGCGCCGCCGCGGAAGGGCTCGCGCTGGCGTCGCACCATCCCGCGACCGCGAGCACCATCGTCGTCGGCGACGCGGGGCTGCTGCGGCAGCTCGTCGGAAACTTGATCGACAACGCGCTCAAGTTCACCAACGAAGGCCGCGTCGACGTCACCGTCGGCACCGAGGACGGCTGCGCCGTGATCGAGGTGGCCGACACAGGCCCCGGGATCGCGAACGAGGCGGCGGAGCGCGTGTTCGACCGCTTCTTCCGCGGCGACCCGGCGCACGCGCGCGCGGTGGAGGGCACCGGGCTGGGGCTCGCGATCGTGCGGAGCATCGCCCGGGTCCACGGCGGGAGCGTGTCCGCGGAGGCCCCGCCCGACGGGGGCTCGGTCTTCCGCGTCCGCTTGCCGGCCGAGCCGGAATCCTTCACCGGCGGTTCATGACGGAGCGGCCGCTCGGGCGGTACCATGGCCTCGTGGACGAGCTCCGAACCCGAGCCTTGCGGTGGATCGCCGCGGGGCTGGGGGCGCTTCTGTCGTGTCTCGCGGTCGCTGCCGCACCGGCGGTAGCGGGCACCACGTCGTACGACGTCGGCGACCAGGCCGTCGTGAACGTGACCGTCCGCGGCAAAGGCAACGACGTCACGGTGCACGTGTGGGACCGCTCGACCGTGCAGCTCGACTACGCGGATGACGCGGTGCCGGCGATGCACCAGCAGACCGTGCCGTTCGGGACCCCGCGGTTTCCGATCTCGCGCCAGATCCCGGCGATGCTGTACGCCGCGCGCGACCGCGACGGCCAGATGGCCGCCGGCGCGCTGCCGCCCGAAGAGTTTCCGTACGCGTCGTTTCGGCCGGGCCCGCACGACACGGTACTCGTCGACGCGCCGGAGGGCTCGCACCTCGTCGTCACCGTGCCCGCGTCGACCGGTTTGCTCGGCCTGCGCATCGGCGGCGGCCAGACGAGCATCGAAGGCTATCGCGGCGCAAACCTGTTCGTGATCCAAGGGACCGGGCACGTGCAGCTCACCGGTGCGACGACGACCGCGTTCGTGCAGATGAACTACGGTACGTTCTACGCCGCCGATGGAACGTTCGAGCGCATCCGCGTGCGCGGGATCGCGGCGCACGACGTGTTCGAGCACTGCCGCAGCAAGCAGATCGAGGCGAGCAGCGTGCACGGCTCGATCGTGTACGACGGCGGCAGCTTCGATCCGGGGCTCGCGCGCTTCGAGACGCAGCACGGCAACATCGCGCTCGGCGTGAACGGCGGCGCGCAGCTCACGGGCCGCTCGCAGGACGGCCACGTCTACACGATGTTCGACCGGCGCGCCGCGAGCAGCGTGGACCAGCGCAGCGAAGGCGAAGCGGTCGCGACGGTGGGCGGCGGCGGTCCGCTCGTCAACGCCATCAGCACGCGCGGGAACGTGTTCCTGTACGACGGCACGCTGCAGACGCGGCGCGGCGCCGGCCCGCACTGGCGCGCGGTCCACGAGATCTTCGCCGCGCGCCGGCGCGGCCACGCCGCTGCTGCGCGCAACGATGGGACGATGCCCCGCACGCCGGGGATCCCGCGGCCGCCGCGCCTGCGGTTCTGAACGCTACAGCAGAAACTTGCGCAGCAGCGCGACGTTCAGCTTGAACGTGTGCTGCGGAAGGACGGCCTCCACGACGTAGCCGCACGCGGCGAAGAACGTCTGCGCGGCGCCGCCCTGCAGCACGGGCACCGTCATCTTGTGGCAGTTGTAGTAGTTCGCGACGTCTTCAGCGCGCGCGACCAGCTGCCGGGCGGCGCCGTGCCGCCTCTGCGCCGGCACGACGTACAGTGCGTCGACGTGGCCGAGCGACGCGGCGATGCGCAGCCGCAGCGCGGCGACGATGTCGCCCGCGTCGCCGCGCGCGAGCAGATCGTGCGTCTGCTCGTGCCAGATGACGCGAAAGTTCCAGAGCTCGCTGCGCGCGTCGCGGTCGTGCGCTTTCCAGAAGCCGTCGGTGTCGCCCGGCTTCGCGCTCTCGATCTCGAACGTCATGCGGCGTCGTACGTCCCTATCGCGTCACGCGACATCGTACGTCCAGCCGTCGTACGCGGCGAACGTCTTGATGCCGGTGGCGTCTTCGAGCTCGTACGCGAGCCGCTTGGGATCGCGCTCGAGCATGCGCGTGCTGAAGTGCGACATGATCGCGACGCCGGGCCGAATCCCTTCGATCAGCTTGCGCGCGTCGTCGAAGGTGAGGTGGTCCACGTCCATCGAGTCGCGATAGCGCAGCACGTTCATGACGAGCACGTCGGGAGCGTGCGCGCGGTAGTCGTCGACGATCGCGTCGAAGTAGCGCGTGCACGGCACGTACGACACCGCTGCGCCCGGCGCGCGGAAGTGCAGGCCGTACGTCTCGACCGGGTGCTGCAGCCGCAGCGACGCGCGCAGCTCGACGTCGCCGACGGTGAACGGGCCGCCGTTCGCTTCGACGATCCACTCGCGCTGCGGAAAGCGCCGGGCGTACGGCAGGACCACCGGCTCCTGCGCGGGGTCGAGGGCGTCGCGAGGTGCGCACAGCGCGCCGCGCGGCCGCCACCCGCCTTGGCACATCGCTTCGATCATGGCGTTGACGTCGCCCGAGTGGTCGAGGTGCTTGTGCGACAGCACGATCGCGTCGAGCATGGCGGGATCGCATTTGGGCACCTGCGCGTGCGCCCGCACGAGCGCGCCGGGGCCGGGGTCGACGTGGATGTTCGTGCCGTCCGTCTGCAGCCAGAAACCCGCAGAGGAGCGGATCTGCTTGGCGACGACCCAGCGCGCGCCGCCGGTGCCCAGGAAGCGCAACGTGACCACGCGAGCCGGTTCGCAGCGCCGGCCGGAACCTCCGGCGGAGCAGCACCAGGAATCGGGCGGACCAGCATCGATTAGGCTTTCCTAACTCACTTTTTAGGGACGCCTCACGTTGATTTCCCGACTCGCTTTCGCCGCCGGCTCGCTGCTGCTCGGTCTCTTCCTTGCGCCCCGTCCCGCTGCCGCGATTCCCGTGTTCGCGCACCGGTACGGGCTGTCGTGCCAAGCGTGTCACACGACCGTTCCGCACCTGACGGAGTTCGGCGAGACGTTCCGGGCGCTCGGCTACCAGCTGCCCGGCGCGCCGCGGCGCGCGGCGTTTCCGGCGGCGGTGAAAGTCAATTTCGCGTACGGCAGCGACGGCGGGGACGCTCTGCCCAAGGCAGTCGTCGACGAGGTCGAGCTGCTAGTGGGCGGCTCGATCGGCAAGCGCGGCTCCTACTTCGCCGAGCAGTACGTGGTCGACGGCGGTGCTCCGGGCCGCGCCCGCGACCTCTGGGGTGCCTGGCGCGCGACGCCCGACGGCGCGCGCGCCCCCGTGAGCTTCCGCGCCGGCCAGTTTACGCTGGACTTGCCCCTCGATCCCGAGACGTTCCGCGAGACGACCGATCACTTCGCGATCTGGGACCAGACCGCGGGCGACAACCCGTTCGCGTTCTTCGAACCGAAGACGGGCTTCGCCGCGACCTTCGGTGACGAAGGGCGTCGCTTTAGCGGCAGCTTCGCCGCCGTGCGCGGGCACGATGCGGGCTCCGGTCTGCCGGCGCGCGGGATCGATCGCGCTCTCTCGGTGCGGCACGTGATGCCGAACGTCGCACTGAGCGCGTACCGGTACGACGGCACGCGGCCGGTCGGCGGAAGCGACGACCGCTTTTGGCGCATGGGCTACGGCATCGGCATCACGCACGGTCGCGTGCGTGTCGACGCGGTGTACCAGCACGGATTCGACACGCACGCGAACACTGAGGGCGCCCTCATTTCCAGCGGTGGGTTCGTGCAGCTCCGCTACGATCTCACGCCGCGCATGTTCGCGCTCGCGCGCTACGACGGCACCCAGGACACCACGTTCGCGCGCGCGCTGATCTCAGGCGTGGGCTACCGCGTCGCGCGCAACGCGCGGCTCACCGTGTTCGACACGCTGCACCGTGACGGTAACGGCACGCGCCGCAACACGCTCTCGACGGCGCTGCTGTTCGCGTACTGAAGTCTTCGATCCGCCGATCTCCGCGGCGGCGTATCCCCTGCGGTGCACCGCTCCAGGAGCCTCTTGTGAATCACCCTTTCACGCCGCCGCGACGACGATCGTCGTCGCAGTCCGCGCCCAGTACACAATCATCGACGAGCAAGGACACGTCGTGGGATCGCTCGTCACCGACACGCCGCGGGGCGCGGAGTTGCGCGTGATCGCCCTCGCGAACGCGAAGCGCACCGCACCGGCCGCGCAACCCGATCCGCGCGCGGACCGCACGTTCCACCCCGGCTACGCCAAAGCACTCACCATCGAGCAGATGTCGCTCGCCTGGCAGGCCGAGGCCGACCGGCTCGCGCCGCAGATCGTCACCGGCGGAGGCTAATTGCAGTGCACGGACTCATCGGTTCCGCGGCGCTCGCGCTCGCGGCAACGGTCACACCGGGCGCTGCGCCCGGCACCGAAACCGTCCAACCCGCGGTGCCCGCCCCGGTTCGCGCCGCGGCTCCGCGCCGGCAGCGCCGGCAGGACCGGATCGCCATGTCGACATCGGCTCCCTCATCCGACGATGCGGCGATCCAGAGTCAGATCGAGTTGCACGTGCTCATGCCCGCACTCACCGGCGACGGCGGCGGCTGACCCGCCTTCGCCTCCCCACGTTGACACGGCCGGCGGCCGTCGACCCTAGGACGGCCGCTGGCGCCTTTCAGCAGCTTGAGAACAGGCGCGAGCTGCGGGTCCTCGCGATCGCTACGTCCATTTCGTACGGCACACCACGTTCAACGATGCCTGCGCGAAGGCGCACCGCATCACGTACCGGCCCACGTCGCGAGGTGCCGCGACCGTTGGCCGACCGATGATGGCGTGACGTTCTCAGTGCTCTGGCCGTGCCGCAACTGTTTGCCGAGACAAGAACGACTTCAACGAAATCCGTTGTCGTCATATCGTCTATCACACCATTGAGCCACGTGCGGCACATCGTCACAGTCTCGTCAAATCGTTAGGACTCAAGCGTCGCCAATGCGGGACGTGCGCGCCCATGAGCGCTCGAAAGAGCTTGCCGTGGTTCTTCACACGGAGGTGCAGCAACTCGTGGACGATCACGACGTCCTGAAAGCGCACGGGATGCGCCGCCAGGTCCTTCGCAAGGGTGACGGTGCCGGCCGTCGAGCACGAGCCCCATTTCCGCGACATGGGTTGAATGCGCACGGCCCGCGGCTGTAGGCCGAGACGCTTCGCCCAATAGTCTACCCGCTCGCGCAGAACGGCCACAGAATCGATTTCAATTTCCATCTCGCTTCCTGTCTGCGACCAATGACGCAAACGACAAGACCACGGCTCCATTCCCGACTAACCGGGAAGAAGCACGAGCATAGCGCGCTCAACCACGCGCTTGAGGTCGTCCGGCGCGAGCCGCAGCAGCGGCTGGTAAAGGCCCGTCCGGAAGAGTCGCTGTTCCTCCGCGTTGACCGCGGCGTTGGGGTAGCGCTCCGTCAACGACTCCGCTTCGCGCGCGACCTGCATAGGATCGATGCCCGCCTCAGCGAGCGCGACGTCGTCCTTCAGGGCGAAGAACACCCCGAAAGCCTGTGGCGACAGACCGCTCTCGCGGGCGGCTCTCTCCGCCTCTTCCCGCTCGGCGGCAAGACGCGCCAGCTCGTTCATCGCCGCTTGGGCGTTCGTCAGGCCGTCCATCATGCTCTTGAGTACGCGTTCGGCGCGCTCTTTGAGGGTCTGCAGCACGGCGGCCTGTTCCGGGTGTTCTTCGGTCTCCTTCACCAACCCGCGCACCAAGTTGATCACTTTGCCCTCGTCAGGGCCCTCGTCACGCCGCAGTCTCTCGAGAGTCTTGGCATCGAACGTGACGCTCTTGCTGAAGCGTTCCAACCCCATATGCTCCGCGCTCTCTTCGATGAGCTTGCGCGTCTTATGAGCGAGATCGGCGGTGTAACCCAACTGGGTCGAGTAGGCATTGCGAACCGCTGCGTACAGCTTGGCGAGCCGCCTGAACGTCGCAAGATGATCTCGCAGCTCCGGGGAGGGCGAAAGAATCTCGTATAGGTTTTCGATTTCCCTGAAGCGATCGAAAAACGCCTTTCGCGCGTCCTGGTCCCGGAACCGCCCATAGACGACACGCTCCAGGCGCTCGTCCTCCGTTCCGCCTGCACCAGCGTCGAGATACGAGTCGCGCGCGACAACGATCTTCTTGAGAAAATCGTCCATGAGCACATCGAGCCCGTCGATGATCCCGCCCACGTCCGCGGAGTCGAACTGTAGCGCTTTCTTCAGTTCGCGCAGTACCCCGACGAAATCAACGACCAAACCAACCTGCTTGCGCTCACCTGAGTTGTCTTCGTAGGGCCGGTTGACGCGCGCAATCGCCTGTAGCAGGACGTGGTTGCGCATCGGCTTATCGAGATACATGCAGAACAGAATCGGGGCATCGTAGCCGGTGAGAAGCTTGTCCGTCACGATCAGCAGCTTCGGCAACTGACCGGCCTTCTTGAAAAGCCTCCGGGCATTCTCTTCCTGCTCATCGGTCAATTGATAGCGTGCAACGAGCGGACGTTCGACGACGTCCGCCGACAGCTTCGTGTAGACGGGGACGACCCACTCCGGCGGCAGCAGCTTGTCGAGCTGCTCCTTGTACTTTGCACAAGCCTCACGATCAACCGCGACGAGGAACGCCTTGTAGCCGAGTGGATCAACGTTCTCCTTGAAATGTTGAGCTACGAACTTCGCGACATTGGCTACGCGCTCGTCGGCCTTCAAGAACGTCCTCAGACCAACGGCTTCGTCCAGGACCTTGTTCAGCTCATCAACGTCGGTCACGTCTTCCGCGCTAGCGAGCGCGAAGAATTCCTTCTCCAGCCGCTCCGTGGGGACGGTCATCTCGCTGGGCGCGAGCATATGGTGCAGGGGGACGGTCGTTTCGTCCTCGATCGATTCCTTGATCGAGTACTTGTCGAGATACCCCGCCGGATCGTCGGCACCGAAAATCTTGAAGGTCCCGCGGCCTTGCGCCGTCTCGGCAATCGGTGTTCCCGTGAAGCCGACGATCGTCGCCTTCGGCAGCGCAGCCATGAGGTACGTGCCGAGCTCGCGCGCGACCGAGCGATGCGCTTCGTCGATGAAAACGAAGACGTTGTCACGAGCCGACGTGTTCGCGCGGAGATCTTCGAACTTGTGGATCATCGAGACGATCAGGCCGCGGAAGTCGCGATCGAGAAGCCGCTGCAGGTGTGCCTTGCTCTCAGCGCGTTCGACCGGAATGTCGAGCTGCTGCAGCTCGCCGAGGAGCCTGTCGACCCAACCTTTGAGCTGCCCCTCGAGATCGACGCGATCGACCACGACGATGACCGTCGCATTCCGAAACCGCTGTTTGTCTTCGAGCAGGAAGCGCGCCGCGGTCAAGAGCGTGAACGTCTTGCCCGAGCCTTGGGTATGCCAAATGAGACCGCGCGTTTTCTCCGGGTCCGCGCAGCGGTCGATGACGCGTCCAATAGCACGTCGTTGGTGCTGGCGCAGCACCGACTTCCGTAGCTCGTTATCTTCCTCGTAAAAGACGATCCACTCTTGCAGCGTGCGGAGGAACTCAGGCCTGTCGAAGAAAGCTTGAACGGCGAAGCGATACGCCTCGTCGGGGGTTTCCTTCCAACGCGCCATGAACCGCCGCGTAGCGTTCCAGG
>DASWRD010000107.1:0-21046 GCA_036403315.1 Candidatus Elarobacter sp. | reverse complement strand
CGCTATCTCCTAGCTTTGCTTGGTTTCGTCTTCGAGGGTGCTGCGCTGCTGCGAGGCGGCGTCCTTGCCTTCCGCGATCGCGCCGTCGATTCGGGCTTTCGCATCCGCGACGATTTGACGGCCGCGCGCAAGAAGATCGTTGGCGTCGCCGGCGGTGTCGCGCGCGCGTTCGCCGGCTTCGCGCGCTTTGGCGACGAGCAGGTCGCGCGTGTCCTCGCCCGACTGCGGCGCGAGGATCATCGCGAGCGTCGCTCCGGCGAGCGCGCCTAGCGCGAGACCCGTGATGAAGCCGGGGAAGCCCCCGCCTCCGCCGCGGTCCGCGTCGTCTGGTGCCATGCCGGAATCAGGTTCCACTTGGGCTCGCTCCGGCGTCGGGCGACGGGCCGCGGCGGCCCGTGATGAGCCGGCGCAGTCCGGCGGTGATGCCGCTCAGCGTCGCACCGAGGTTCACCAGCGCGGGCGTCACGGCTTCGGTGGCGAGCTTCGCGGTGTTGCCGACGCCGCCCGCGACGCCTTCGAGCGTTCCGACGACGGCGCCGAGCCGCGCGACGGTGGCGTCGGCGGTGTCGGCGATGCCGCCGACGTGTTCGAGCGTCGTGACCACCGGGACGGAGATCGTGCTGATCTGACGGTCGACTTCATCCAGAGTCCCGTTGAGCCGCGTGAAGACTCGGGCCAAGGACGAGCAGACGACGAAGATCCCGATCCCCATCAGCAGCACACCGACCCCGACCCCGATATCCAAAACGATAGCCCAGTTGAAGCCCGAACTCAAAAACCGATCCTCCGCGTGCTCCCTTGAGCCACGAACGGTCACTTTCCCAAATTTGGGAGGCGCTACACGACGAGCGGCGTGCCCACGCTTGCAATGATCGCCGGTACGCGTGCGAGCACGTCGTCGATGTCCGCATCGGTCGTTTCACGCCCGAGCGAGAAGCGGATGACGCCGAGCCGGTGGCGCTCGTCGAGCGCGATCGCGGCGGCGACGTGGCTGGGCTCCAGCGACCCGGCCGCGCATGCGCTGCCGGCCGACGCGGCGATGCCTTCGAGGTCCAGCCGGATCAGCAGCGCGTCGGACGGCACGCCGGCGAACGCGACGGACAGGTTGTTCGCAAGCCGCGGCGCGCCCGCGCCGTTCACGACGGCATCCGGGACGGCGGCGACGATCCCGGCCTCGAGCCGGTCGCGCAGCGCGGCGATCCGCGGCGCGGTGATGGCGCGCTCGGCGTCGGCGAGCGCGAGGGCGACGGCAAAGCCGGTGATCCCGGCGACGTTCTCGGTGCCCGAGCGCAGGCCGTGCTCCTGGCCGCCGCCGACGATCTGCGGTTCGACCGCGGTGCCGCGCCGGACGTAGAGGACGCCGGTGCCTTTGGGACCGTGGAACTTGTGGGCGGAGAGTGAGAGCAGATCGACGCCGAGCGCGTCGACGTCGAGCGAGAGCCAGCCCGGCGCCTGGACCGCGTCGGTGTGGACCAGCACACCGCGCTCACGTGCGAGCCGAGCCAGCTCCGCGACGGGTTGGACGACGCCGATCTCGTTGTTGGCAAGCATCACGCTCGCGAGCGTGGTCTCCGGCGTGAGCGCGGCAACGAACGCGCCCGGATCGACGAGGCCGCGCGCGTCGACGGGCAGCCGCGTGACGCGCCAGCCGTCGCGCTCGAGGACGTCGACGGCATGCAGCACGGCATGGTGCTCGGTGGCGACGGTGACGACGTGGCGCCCGCGTCCGCGTGCGGCGCGCGCCGCGCCGATGATCGCGAGCACGTCGGACTCGGTACCGCCGCCGGTGAAGACGATCTCGCGCGGCGCCGCACCAAGCACGCGCGCGACGGTCTCCCGCGCCGCATCGACCGCAGCACGGGCGGCGCGGCCTTCGGCATGCAGCGAATTTGGATTGAAACCGCCGAGCAACGGCACCATCGCCGCGACGACCTCAGGCCGCGCGGGCGTCGTCGCCGCATGATCGAGATAGATGCGCGTCATTCGAAGAGGTCGCTTTCGGCTGTTCCTGTGCTCCGGCGGCGGGCGTCGATCCAGGCGCGCAGGCGTGCTTCGTCGCCTTGTTTGGTGGGGTCGAAGTACGTGCGGTCGCCCAGCGTTTCGGGGAGATTTGACTGTAACGCGATTGCTGGCGGGAGGTCGCCTTCGGCGTCCATGTCGGCGTAGTCCGTGTGCGCGTAGCGGTAGCCTTCGCCGTAGCCGAGGTTCTTCATCAGCTTCGTCGGTGCGTTGCGAAGGTGCATCGGGATCGGGTCGTTGCGCGTCGCTTCCACGTCGTGCAGCGCCGCCCCGTATGCGCGACCGACCGTGTTCGATTTCGGCGCCGTCGCGAGGTACAGCACCGCGTGCGCCAGCGGGAAAAATCCCTCGGGCATCCCGACGAAGTGTACCGCTTGCTGCGCGGCCATCGCGAGCGGGAGCGCGTGCGGGTCGGCCAGCCCGACGTCCTCGCTCGCGAGGATCACGAGCCGGCGCGCGATGAACAGCGGGTCTTCGCCGGCGTCGATCATCCGCGCGAGCCAGTACACCGCGGCGTCCGGATCGCTTCCGCGAATCGTCTTGATGAACGCGCTGATCGTATCGTAGTGCGCGTCGCCGGACTTGTCGTAGCCGGTCGCGCGGCGCTGCAGCGCGTCGGCGATCGTCTGCACGTCGACGACGCGCGCGCCGTCGTTCCGCTTCGGCGCCGAAGATGACGCGAACTCCAGCGTCGAGAGCGCGGAGCGCGCGTCGCCGTTCGCGAGGTTCACCAGCGCGTCGAGCGCATCCGGCGTGAGCTCGATGTTTTGGTCGCCCAGACCGCGCTCTTCGTCATGGAGCGCGCGCTCGACCAGCGTGCGCACGTCGTCGTCCGCGAGTGCTTTGAGCACGAACACGCGCGAGCGTGACAGCAGCGCCGAGTTTACCTCGAAGGACGGGTTCTCCGTCGTCGCGCCGATCAGCGTCACCGTGCCGTCCTCGACGTACGGCAGCACCGCATCCTGCTGTGCTTTGTTGAAGCGGTGGATCTCGTCGATGAACAGCACGGTGCGCCGGCCCGCGGCGCGCAGCTTCTGCGCGTCCGCGACGACGCGCCGCAAATCGGCGACGCCCGCACTCACGGCGGAAAGCCCGGCGAAGTGCGCGCCGGTTTGCTGCGCGATGATCCGCGCGAGCGTCGTCTTGCCCGTCCCGGGCGGTCCCCACAGGATCATCGACGGCGCTTGATCGGACTCGATCGCGCGCCGCAGCGCTCGGCCGCGGCCCACGATCTGCTCCTGTCCCACGAACTCGTCGAGGTTGCGCGGGCGCATCCGCGCGGCGAGCGGCTCGCGCACGCGCTTGCCGCTGCCGTCCCCGCCGTCGTCGAACAGCCCGATCACGCTACCGCGCTCGTTCCATCACCATCGCGTCAGAACGGCAGTCTGCGTTTTTTCGGTTTTGGCGACGGGGTTACCGAGCCGGGCTCGGGTGTCGGCACCGGCTGTTTGATGACGATCGGCTTGCCGTTCGCGTCGACGCGCTTGCTGTTGAGGTTGTACTCGACGACGTCGGCCTTCATCGACGACTCGCTTTCCTTCGTTTTCACGTGGCCCTCGAGCCGCAGCATGCCGGTCTTGCGGTTGAGCACGCCGCGGTCGGCGGTCGCGTCGCGCACGCCTTGCGTGTAGTGCACGCTGCCGGTCGCGATGTAGATCTTCGATTTCGAATCGACGTCGAGCCGGTCGCACGTCAGCGTCGACGGCCCGCCTTTCGCGTACTCGTCCTGCGAGCCGGCTTCGGGCGCGTTGCCGTTGTCGTGGACGACGACGTTGCCGAACAGCGACACGGTTCCGCGCTTGTCGTTGCCTTCCGCGCGATCGGCGGTGCCGTCGCTGCCGGGCCGCGAGAACACCACTTTGTGCGGCATCGAGAAGTCGCCGTTGCCTTTGCGCGTAATGTCGTCGGTCTCGATGCGGTATTCGGGCGTGTCGAGCGCAGCTTTCGCGCCCGGTGACGACGACGGCCGCGCGCCCGGCGAAGCAGATGGCGCCGCCGACGGAGCGGGCGACGGCGCGACGCCCGCGCACAGCGCGACGAGCACGATCCCCGCGAGCGACGTGTGCGCGAGCGATCGCATCGGCGTTACGGCTTCCCGCTCGGTTTCGGCGCGGGCGCGTGCGACGGCGTTGGGCGCGGGGCCGGAGTGTGCCGCGCAGGCGTCTGACGCGACGCGGGCGTTTGGCGCGGTGCGGGCGCCGGTTGCTGACCTGCGGGCTGCGTCATGATCGTCGGCTTGCCGCTGGTTTGAACGTCTTTGGTGTTGAGGTTGTAGTCGACGACGTCGGCGGAGATCGTCGAGCCGTTGTCGGTGAGGTGCACGCCGCCTTCGAGGTGCAGCGTGCCGGCGGCGCGGTCGAGCTTCGCGCGCTCGGCGCTGCCCGTGCGCGTGCCTTGCGCGAAGTGAAAGTGACCGGTTGCGATGTACACGCGCGCCTTCGAGTCGACGTCGAGCTGGTCGCACGTCAACGTCGCCGGACCGCTGCCTTTGTACGCGGCGTCCCCCGCTTCGGTGGCGTTGCCGCTGTCGTGGACGACCACGTTGCCGAACAGCGAAACCGTGCCGCGTTTCGAGTTGCCTTGCGCGCGGTCGCCGACGGCATCGGTCCCGGGCCGGTAGAACCGTACCTTGTGCGGCATCGTGAAATCGCCGCTCTCGAAGTTCGCGTGCGTCGCGTCGGTCTCGATGCGGTACGCCGCCGTCTTCAGCGTGTCTGCCGCCGATGCGGCCGCACCGCACGACAGCGCGAGCGCGATTGGCAATAGCAGGTTCCGGAACCGATGGGTCGTCACGTCGATGGAACGATCTCGCACTGCGGGAGCGTCGCGCCTCTCAGAAATTCATCGACCCGGTATAGCCGACGCGCTGCCCGGTGCCGATCGCGACGCACGACATCGGGTCATCGGCTACGATAACCGGGATCCCTGTGACCTCGCCCAGCAGCGTGTCCAGCCCGCGCAGCAGCGCGCCGCCGCCGGTGAGGATGACGCCGCGGTCGATGATGTCGGCCGCCAGCTCCGGCGGCGTCTTCTCGAGCACGGCCTTGACCGCTTCGACGATCGCCTGCACCGGTTCGGACAGCGCTTCGCGGACTTCTTCGGACGTGATCTTCACCGTCTTCGGAAGGCCGTTGATCAGGTCGCGCCCGCGGATCTCCATCGCAAGCTCTTGCTCGAGCCGGTACGCGGAGCCGATCTTGATCTTGATTTCTTCCGACGTGCGCTCGCCGATCATCAGGTTGTAGACGCGCCGGATGTGGCGGATGATCGCTTCGTCGAGCTTGTTGCCGGCCACGCGGATGGACTGCGACACGACGATCCCGCCCAGCGAGATGACGGCGACGTCGGTGGTGCCGCCGCCGATGTCGACGACCATGTTGCCGGACGGACCGTCGATCGGGAGCCCCGCGCCGATCGCAGCGGCCATCGGCTCTTCGATGATGTCGACCGACTTCGCACCGGCGAGCTTGGCGGCGTCGCGAACCGCGCGCTCCTCGACCGACGTGATCTCCGCCGGGACGCAGATCACGACCGACGGCTTGGGCCGGAAGAGCATCGCGAAGAACGACCGCTGCCGGGTGACCTTCTTGATGAAATAACCGAGCATCGCTTCGGTCACTTCGAAGTCGGCGATTACGCCGTCGCGCAGCGGCCGGATCGCTTGAATGTTGCTCGGCGTCTTGCCGAGCATCAGCCGCGCCTCTTCGCCCACGGCGAGCGTCTTGTTGGTGCGCACGTCTTTCGCAACGACGGACGGCTCACGCAACACGATGCCTTTGCCCTTGACGTAGACGAGGACGTTGGCGGTACCAAGATCGATCCCGATGTCGATGACAGTGACTCCCGGACTGGCTCCGCTTCGCAGGACACGCGAGGGAGCCGCAGTTGAAAACGGCTCCAGGGGGTTCGGCCCCCGCCCCGGGATTCCTCAGCCTGCCGCCGGACGAGGACGGCGGGCGCCAGGCGGTATTGCGCCGAATCGGCCGCCGTCGCAGGGAGAAACTATGAGCATCGAGCGCATCGAGCCCGGGCCGCGAATGAGCCGCGCGGCGGTTTTCAACGGCACGATCTACACGGCGGGGCATGTCCCCGACGACGCTTCAGCCGACGTCGCCGGACAAACGCGCCAGGTCCTCGCGCGCCTCGAATCGACGCTGGCGCTCGCCGGCGGCGACAAGGCACACATTCTGTCGGCGACGATCTACCTCGCTGACATCGCGACGTTCGACGAGATGAACGCCGTCTGGGACGCCTGGGTCGACCGCACGAACCCACCGGCCCGCGCTACGGTCGAAGCACGTCTCGCACGACCCGAATTCAAAGTCGAGATCGTCGTCGTCGCCGCGAGAACGTCGTCTTAAAGCAACGGAGAAATGAACAAGGCGGGAACGGCATCGCCGCTCCGCCTCGTGTTGCGCAGCGATCCTGTTGGTATTACGGCCTAGGGCGCGCCCAAGATCGTGCCGTCGGGCATGATCAGCACGGAATCGCCGTTGCCGAAATCGACTTCGACCGACCCGTCGTCGTTGTACGTGCTACGGCACCCACTCGCGCAGTTGAGTGTCCCGCCCGGCAGCGACCATTGCGGTATGTAGAACACGAACGGGCTCCGCTGAGGAGTGGCGCCGGCCGGCGCGTTGATGAAGCAACCGAGCGCAAGCGCGATAGCGCAGACGGCCGAGAATCGCTTGAAGAGCATTACGAAATTAACCCCTTTCGAAGGCCTCATGGGCCTGTCGCGGGCGGGGCCGGAAACGCAGGTAGTCGCCACAAATACCCGCTTGCGACTGGCTAGAACTTACCAGAAACTTACATTGGTTGTCAAGGATGGCGGGCACTACCCTTGAATGGGTGTCATAGGATGCGGTCACCGCTCTATCGTGCGCTCGTGCGCGCGTCCACCGTCATCGCGCTGATGGGTTTGCCGCAACCGGCGCTCGCCGGCGATGTTTTTGCGAACGCAACGCTCGTCGTCACGGTGCGCGATGCGGTGACGCGAAGCGGCACGCGCGCGCGGGTAAAGGTCGTCGGTCCGCTTTCCGAAACGCGCTCGACCGACAGCGCGGGCACGTTAACGGTGCGTTCGCTGCCGCCGGGCGAATACACCGTGCAGGCCGGAGCGGCCCCATACAAGTCGAGCGACGTCGTTCGTGTTGCGCTTCTTGCGGGCGAGACGTCCAATCTGAATTTCGATCTTGCTCCGCGCCAAAGTTCACTGCGCTCGATCGGCCGCGTGTCGACCGCGTCTCGGCGTGATTACGGCTACGGCGCGGTCACGACGAACGGTGAGCTGCGATCCCTTGCTGAAAATCTCAACGCCGCGTTAGGAAACGTGCCCGGGGTCGATCTCGGCGCGACAGGAGCGTACGGCGAATCCCAAGCTCTGTACGGTCTGGAAGGACACGACCCGAACCAGACCGCCGTTACGCTGGACGGCGTGCCGCTGAACGCGCCGCGCCGGTCGTTCGACGCCTCAGGACTCGCGTCCGAACTCATGGCATCCGCCGTCGTGGCATTCGGCCCCGGGCCCGGCTTCAGCGGCGGTTCCATCGATTACCGAACCGCTAGCCCGGCGCGTGAAGCCGTTGGTACCGTGGCCGGGCAGATCGGCGCCGCCGGATCGTCGTCGCTCACGACGCTGCTGCGCGGCTCATACGGACGCCTGGGTTACGTCTTCGGGAAGAGCGATGTGAGTGCCGACGGCCCGTTCACGGGCGATGCGTTCAACGACTGGAGCGGAACGTCGTCTTTTCATCCGAGCGGTTCAACGCAACACGCGGTGCTTGGCAAGCTGCAATACCTCCTCGGCGAATCGGCGACCATCGGCGGCACGATCCTCAGCAGTTCGCGACGTTCGCTGCTGACGTGCCCGTTGAACACGACGGTGACGCCGTGCGGGTTCGGCGCAGGCGCATCATCCGGGACCGACAACCGGATCGCAACGCTCCGCCTGACCGGAACGCGAAACGCCCTGAATTACAGCTTGGCTGCGTTCCGAGTCACGCGTTCGTCGGAAGCAAATTTCTCCTTACGAAGCATCGCGGGAGCTCCGTATCCGGCCTCACGCGGTGCCGTTGCGACGTTTTCCGGCGCCTCCGCGCGGCTCGAGATTCGACCCGGTGCCCGCGATATGGTTGCGGCCTCGGTGATACAGACGGCGTCGACCGACTCGTTTCGGCAAACATCGATCTACGATGAGCCGACCTCAATGTCCGGCGCCAACCGGCAAATTGTCGTAACCATTGACGGCACGCGCGAGACGTCGCCTGCGACGCGGCTTTCGCTGCAACTGTCGAAACGGTACGGCTCGGCGGGGTCCGGCACGTCGGCCCAACTTGCCGCGTTGACACGTCTCACGCCGCACGACTCGCTGACGGCGCGGTTAGACGTGGGTTCGGATGGCGGCGGAAGGTCCGTCACGGGATTGACGACGGAGCCCGATTTCCTCAATTTCATCTGCCGCGGGCCCGTGGCGTTCGGTCGCGCTGCAACGGTGCTCGACCATGAGGGCGAGACGGTCAGCGAACGCCTCGTGTACACTCATGCTGCCGGGGCGTTCTCATTCTCCGCGACCGCGTTTCAGCAAGTCGCGCACGGCATCCCGTTCGATTATCCTATCAGCGCTTCGCTCTATCCCCCGATCGCGCTCACCGGCTACCTCGCGAACGCAAACGCAGTGCTGCACGCGCCGACTGTGTGTCCCGGCGCGCAGCAACTGACGGCGGGGCGGCTGTATCTCTACGGATATCTCAACGACATCGACACGTGGTATCGCGGGCTGCGGATCACGGCAACACTCACGCACGGGCCGTGGCGCGTCGATCCCTACGTTTCGTTGTTGCGCGCGACGCTGAGCTCGCGGTCGGCTGCGGTGACCAGCGCGGACTCGATCCTCCGCCCAGGTGATCAGCTTTTCGGCGTTCCGTACGCCCAGGCCGGCGTGTTGCTCGACTACAAAAAACGCAAGAATGAGCTGGCGCTGAACTACCGTTACTATTCCACGAATAACTCTTTGGGCGGCCGAGCCTTCGGCACGCTGGATGCCGCATCGGTCTTCGACACGGCGCACGGCGTCGTCACCCTGCGCTCGACGAACGTCTTCGACGCGGAGGCAAGCCGCTTTGCGCGCGTCGCGCAGATCGCACTATCGACTGCCGCCGGCGAGGCGGTGCCGTTTGTTCGCAAGCCGTTCAACGGCCGCCGTACCTCGCTCGAGTACAGCTTTGCCGTCGGCGCGCGCCTTGGCGCCGAAAGCGACGACCGGAGGCTTGCGCCAGGAACGGGTCAACCCACGCGGATTCCCCGCGGTCTTCCGCCGGAACCCGTGTCAGATCCGTTCGCGCTTCGCAATGCGGCGCCGGGGTGCGATTTCGAAACGGCGGCCGGCGCGACGCGTCTGATCGCACCGATTCGAGCCTATTACGACGCCGCACGCAAGTCCGCGGTGCCGCCCGCGCTTCCGAACATACCCGGTGCGCAACTGCGATACCATGCAGTACCTACCGGCTACGAGCTGGAGATCTCGATTCAATCGATGCGCGCTTTTCGATCGCTATTTCCGTGCTTGTCGTTACGCAACGTCGACGAAGACGAGCTGCGTGCTGCCGGCTTCGTCGGGTCGGCTACGAGCTACAGCGGCGTGACCTTGCTGTTCACGTCAACATACGGATTCATCCTTCCGACGACGAGTATCCGGCACAGCTCGCCTGCGTATTACCAAGTCGGAAAGGCAATTCCGAGCGATCCGTTCGCACTGACGAGCTCCGATAGCTGTACGCCCGAATACCGCGGCCGCGCGGCGATACTGATGGCCTCCATGCGCGCGACGTTCGAGCAGGGGCTCAAGGTACCGCTCACCACCACGGATTTCGACGTCGTAGTCGGCACGTCGCCCGGCTCGAAGCCTTGGGTGTATTTGTCGTTCAAATCGCCGTTCGATTTGGCGGCGGTGCTGAACTGTGGGCACATTTCGCGCGGCAGCCAAACGGAGCTGGAAGCGCTTCTGCTCGGCGGTGCGGCGCTGCCGACCCTCAGCTTCAGCCCGGAGTTCGGCTTCTACATCTATCAGCCGTAGTGAAGCGCGTCTACACGCTCGGGTACACGCTCGTCTCGAATGTCCCCGTTGGTTCGTGGAACGGGATGATGCCGCTGGAGCGCTGCACTTGCGCGCCAAGCGACGACAGCGTTTCTTCGAGGCGTTCGTAGCCGCGGTCGATATATTCTAGCCCGATGATCTCCGTCTCGCCTGCCGCGGCGAGGCCCGCGAGCACCAGGCCGGCGCCCGCGCGAATGTCCGGCGCTTCCACCGGCGCGCCCGACAGGCTTGCGACGCCTTTCACCAGCGCGGTGTTGTTGTCCATCGCGACGCGCACGTCGGCGCCCATACGGACCAGCTCGTTGACGTACGAAAAGCGCGCGTTGAAGATGGATTCTTCCACGACGCTCACGCCCGGCGCGGTGCACAGGAACGAGAGCATCTGCGGCTGCAGGTCGGTCGGGAACCCCGGGTGCGGCGCGGTGACGACGTCGGTGCCGCCTTTGACGGTGTCGGCTTGCACGCGCACCCAGTCGTCGCCGTTGGTCACTTTCACGCCGCACTCGCCGAGCGCCAATTGAAGCGCTAGCACGTCGTCGGGCCGCGTCTTCTTCACCGTGACGTCGCCGCGCGTGATCGCGCCCGCGATCAGCAGCGTACCGGTCGCGATGCGGTCGGGGATGATCTCGTACTCCACGCCGTGCAGCTCGGGCACGCCCGTGATGCGCAGCGTGTCGCCGCCCTGGCCGGCGATCTTCGCGCCCATCGCGATCAGGAAGTTCGCGAGGTCGACCACCTCGGGCTCCATCGCCGCGTTGTGGATGACCGTGTCGCCCCGTGCCGTCACGGCCGCCAGCATCGCGTTCTTGGTCGCGCCGACGGACGGCATGCGGAACTCGATGTCGCCGCCGGTGAGCCGGCCGTCGCGAGCGCTCGCGACGAGATAGCCGTGCTCGACGGACACGTCCGCGCTCAGCGAGCGGAATGCCGCCTCGTGCATGTCGGTGGCGCGCGTGCCGAGGATGCAGCCGCCGGGCAGCGGGACTTCGGCGCGCCCGAAACGCCCGAGCAGCGGCCCGCACAAATCGAACGACGCCGCGAGCTTGCGCACCAGCGCGTACGGCGCGCGATGCTTGTTGACGTTCGCGGCGTCGATGGTGATCGTGTTGCGGTCCTGCAGCGACAGCCGCGCGCCGAGCGCCTCGAGCAGCGACCACATCACCGAGACGTCGGTGATGCGCGGCACGCGGTGCAGCGTCACCTTGCCGCGCGCCAGCAGCGCCGCCGCCATGATGGGCAGCGCGGCGTTCTTGGCGCCTTGGACTTCGACGCTGCCTTCGAGGCGAGCGCCGCCCACGACGCGCAGCGTGGTATCGAGACGATCGAGGACGTTCATGCGACGCTCCATCCGACGAGCGGTTCCAACGCGATGGTTTCGGCGTCGTGGGCTCCGCCGGTGAAGGTCGCCTGCAGCCGCTGGTCGGCGGCGACCCCGATCTGGACCGTGAACGCGCGCGAGCCGCCGACCTCGCGCATCCGCGCGCGGCCGCTCTCGACCGTGCCGGCGTACCGCCCTCCGTCGGCGTCGGCGAAGCGCATGCTCCCGCCGCCGTAGAATCCAAAGGCGAGGCGCCCCTCGCCCGTGCGCGCCCCGAGGATCTGCGTGGTTCCGTCGGCAGGCTCGACGACGAAGGCCGGCACGACCGCGGTGTCGCGCTCCGCCTGCGGCGGCCGCTCCGGCGGCGGCCCGAACATCGGCCGAGGCGGCGGAGCCGGTTCGCGCTCGCCGGGCAGCTCGAGTTCCGGGAAGGGCGTCGGTCCGACGGCGCCGATGAGCGTCTCGTCGAGCGCCGTCAGCGGCGCGGCCGGCGGCAGCGCTTCAGGCCGCGCATCGGCCTCCGGCGGCGGCGCGGCTTCCTCGGCGTCGGTGAGCCGGCTTTGCTCCATGCCCCAGACGCACAGCAAAAGGACCGCCAGCTCGATCCCGGCGGCGGCCACGAACACCCATGCCGGCGTGCGTCTCATTGCGACAGGCCTTTCGGCGCGCAGTACGACGTTTCTTAGCGCGGTTGAGCGGAAGAAGGGACTAGGCAATCCGGCGACCGGGAGATCACCGTGCAACGCAGCATCATCGCGCCCGCGGAACGCGTCACCAACCTGCGCTGGGGCATCGCGCTCATCCTCGGCTTCGGGGTGCTGATCAACTACATCGATCGCGGTGCGCTTTCGGTCGCGGCCAAGCCGCTGCAGGGCGAGTTCCATATCGGGCCCGAGCAATTCGGCTGGCTGTCGGGGGCGTTCTTCGCCGTGTACGCGATCGCGCAACTGCCCGTCGGCTACATCATCGACCGCTACGGGGTAACGCTGATCTCGCGAATCGCCGCCTTCTTGTGGGGGCTCGCCGCAGCGGCGACGGCGCTCGCGCCGAGCTACGCAGCGATCGTGGGCGCACGGCTTTTCCTCGGTGTCGCCGAGTCGCCGACGTTCCCCGCGAACGCGAAAGCGACGGGCTACTGGTTCCCGCGTTCGGAACGCAGCTTCGCGACGTCGTTGTTCGATGCCGCGGCGAAGCTTTCCAACGCGATCGGTGTTCCGTTTACCGCATGGCTGCTGGTCATGCTCGGGTGGCGCGGCATGTTCTGGACGACTGCGGCGCTGAGCTTGGTGTTCTTCGCGCTGTTCTACATCTTCTACCGGAACCCGAGCGACGACAAGCGGCTGACCCACGCGGAGCGCACGTACATCCAAGAAGGCGGCGGGGAGCCCGAGATCGTGGACGGTGTGCGGCCGCGCGGCGCGAGCTATTTGTATCTGCTGCGCAAGCGCAAAGTGTGGGGGCTCACGCTCGGGTTCTCCGCATACGGGTACTTGTTCGGCTTCCTCATCACGTGGCTGCCGACGTACTTGCAATCGACGTTCGGCGTGAACATCCTCAAAGCCGGCGTGTACGTTCTCATCGCGTGGGGCGTCGGGACCGTGGCCGATCTCGTGGTCGGCGGATGGCTCGTCGATCACCTGATCAAACGCGGCGCCGACCCGAACCGCGTGCGCAAGACCGCGCTGGTCGCCGGCCTGATCCTCGGCTTCGCGATCGTGGGCGCCGCGTTCACGAAAGACATCAACGTCGCGCTCGTCTGGATCACGATCGCCGTCGCCGGAATCTCGTTTCACGCACCGGTCGGCTGGTCGTTGCCGGGGCTGATCGCGCCGACGAACAGCACGGGCCAAGTCGGTGCGATCATGAACTGCCTCAACAACGTTGCGAACTTCTTCGCGCCCGTCGTCACCGGGATCATCGTGCAGCGCACCGGCTCGTTCTACTCCGCGCTCGTCACCGCCGGAGTGATCCTGCTGGTCGGCATCTTCTCGTACACCGTCATCTTAGGCCACATCGACAAGGTACCGGATCCCGCCGGCAGTCGCGCGTGATCGCGATTGGCTAGCGCTGCCGACCGCACCGCGGCCGTCGTCGTGGGCATCGACCTCGGCACGTCGGCCGTGAAGGTGCTCGCCATCACGACCGGCGGGCGCGAGATCGCGAGCGGGTCGCAGTTCTACGGGCTCGAGACTCCGCAAGCGGATTTCGTCGAGCAGGACGCCGACGTGGTGTACCGCGCGACGATGCAAGTGCTCGCGCGCGTGCTGGCCGACGTGCGGATGCGCGGCAGCGAGGTCGCGGCGATCGGCTTCTCGAGCGCGATGCACGGCGTGCTGTGCGTCGACGACGCGGGCGAACCGCTGTCGCACGTGATCACCTGGATGGACCGGCGTGCGCATGCGATCGCGGACGGCTGGCGCGCGGACGGCACCGCGCAGGAGCTGTATGCGAAGACGGGCGCGCCGATGCATCCCATGCTCCCCGTCGCGAAGCTGCGCTGGCTCGCGGAGAACGATCCCGCGCTGTTCGGCAAGACGCACCGCTTCGTCGGTTTGAAAGAGCTCGTCGTGTTTCGCTGGACGGGCGAGTGGCTCGTCGACCACGGGATCGCGTCGGCGACGGGGATGCTCGATCTGCGCACGCGCGACTGGGACGCGCGCGCGCTGGAGCTCGCAGGCATCGGTGCGGAGCGGTTGTCGCAGCCCGCGCTGCCGTCGACGGCGCTGCGCCGGTTCCGGCCGGCGATCGCGCGGGAGCTCGGGCTCACCGGCTTGACCGCGGTGGTGCTGGCTTCGGCGGACGGACCGCTTGCGAACGTCGGCGTCGGCGGCGTCCACGGCGACGTCGCGCTGACGCTCGGCACGTCTGGCGCCGTGCGCGTGCTCGCCGACGAACCGATCCTCGATGCGCGCGCGCGCACGTTTTGCTACTGCGCCGACGACACGCACTACGTCGTCGGCGGCCCGACCAGCGCCGCGGGCGCGTCGCTCGACTGGATCTTCGGGCTGCTGCTGTACGAGTTTCCGCAGAAAGAGCGCTTCGCGCACGCGGTCGCGCTGGCCGCGGAGATCGAACCCGGCGCGCAGGGGCTCGTGGTGCTGCCGTTCTTCGCCGGCGAGCGCGCGCCGTATTGGAACAGCGCGCTGCGCGGCGCGTTCGACGGCATCGATCTCGCGCACGACCGCCGCACGATCCTGCGCGCGGCGTTCGAAAGCGTCGTGTTCGGCGTGTACGCGGTGTACGACGTGATGCGCGACCTCGTCGGCCCCGCGAATCGTCTGCTGCTCAGCGGCGGTCTGACCAAGGCGCCGCTCGTGCGCCAGTTGCTCGCCGACGTGTTCCGCGTACCGGCGGTGCAGCCGCACGAGCAAGAAGCGTCGGCGTTCGGCGCCGCGCTGCTCGCCGCGCAGGCCGTCGGGCTCGTCGACGACGCGCGCGCCGCCGCGCACACCGCAGGCTACGACGAGCCGACGCAGCCGAACACCGCACTCGCACCAACATACGCGGCGGCGTTCGCAAAGTACCGCCGCTACGTGGACGCTCACCTCGAACAGCTATAGCCCAGAAGCTGCGCCGTGCACGGCTCCGCTAAAGACCCAGCAGTTGCAGCGCGTTCTCGCCTCGGATCGCGTCTTGCGCGGCGTCGTCGAATTCGTCGCACGCCAGCACCGTTGCGCCCGGCGGTTCTTCTTGCATCAGAAACGGGTAGTCGCTGCCGACGACCAGACGGTCCGTGCCTGCGCGTTCGGCGAGCACGCGCAGATTTTCCGTGTCGAACGTCAGCGTGTCGTACCATAGCGTGCGCGCCGTATCGGACGGGCGGCGCGGAAGCGATTCGCGCACGTCCGCGTAAGCCGACCAAACCGCATCCAGACGCGGCAGCAGCCAGGGCAACGTGCCGCCGCCGTGCGCGAACACAAAGCGCACGCGCGGCCGGCGCGCGATGAGTCCGGTCATGATCAGCGACGCAGCGCACAGACCGGACTCCGACGGATAGCCCGCCGCGAACGCGAGCCGCGCGGTGTGAAGGCGTTCGAACCCCGGCGCATGCCCGGGATGCACGAACACAAGCGCGCCCAGCGCGTCGCAGCGCTCCCAGAACGCATCGAACGCCGGGTCGATGAGATCGCGTCCAGCGGCATGCGTGCCGATCTCGATCCCTGCGAGGCCCAACTCGCCGACGGCGCGTTCCAGCTCCGCGCATGCGGCGGACGGATCTTGCAGCGGCACGGCGCCGAGTCCCGCGAACCGGTCCGGGCGCGCCCGCACCATCTCCGCGATCGCGTCGTTGTGCAGCCGCGCGAACCGCGCGGTCGTCGCGGCGTCGAACTCGTAGGCGAACGTCGCCGGCAGCGGGCTGAGCACTTGCAGATCGATCCCGTTCGCGTCCATGTCGGCGATCCGCCGCGCTGCGTCCCAGCTACGCGAGTCGACGTCGCGCATCGGGACTCCGTCGCGCATGAGCCGGCCGCAGCCCGCGTCGTCGACGACCAGGCGGGGCCACGACGGGGACGGCGCGTCGAAGCCTTCGGCCGCGCGGGAGAGATAGTGCGTGTGGAAGTCGATCCGCTTGGCCACTGCTTGGCGGCTGTTGGCGGCGGCGCGCGAGCAACCCCGCCGCGCTCGCGGCGGTCGTCGCAACGGTATGCGAGTCTACTTCGCGCTCGTCGTGCTCGCGCTCGTTTGGGGCTACACCTGGGTCACGATCAAGATCGCGACCGAGGACGCGTCACCCTACGTCGTGGCCGGCGCGCGCATGCTCGTCGCGACGGTCATTCTATTCGGCGTTTTGCTGCTGACGCGGCGATCGGTCAAGCCGACGCCGCTGGTGCCGACGATCGTTCTGGGCTTGCTGCAGACGACGGGCTGGACGATGCTGCAGACGCTCGCCGTCGCGCAAGCCGGCGCGGGCAAATCCGCCGTGCTCGGCTACACGATGCCGTTCTGGGCGGTGCTGCTCGCATGGCCGTTTCTGGGCGAGCGCATCACCGGGCTGCGCTGGATCGCGCTCGCGCTGGCGGCGGTCGGCCTGGCATTCGTCGTCGCGCCGCTCGACGCGCGGTCGTTCGCCGCCGACGGGCTCGCGGTCGCCGCCGGGCTATCGTGGGGCGCGAGCGCCGTCTGGGCTAAACGCCTGCGCAGCCGCTACGACGTAGACCTGCTCTCGCTGACGGCGTGGCAGCTGCTGTGGGGCACGATCCCGCTCGTCGTCCTCATGCTCGCCCTAGGCGGGCCCATTCGCTGGACGCCGTCGTTTTTCGCGGCGATGGCGTTCATGTCGGTCGGCGGCGCCGCGCTGGGCTGGTTCCTGTGGATGTTCATCTTGTCGCGGCTGCCGGCGGGCGTCGCCGGGATCGCCTCGCTCGCGACGCCGGTCGTGGGCGTCGCGGCCGCCGCCGTCCAGCTGCACGAGATCCCGTCGCGCACGGAGCTGACCGGCATGGCGCTGATCGTCGCCGCGCTCATCGCCAACGCCGTGCCTGCGCGAAGCGAACCCGCGCTCGCCACAGCCGTCCCGATCGAAGGCCCCTAGCGCCGGCACGACGTCACTGGTCGCCGTCCGACTGGTCGGGGAACGCATAGAGCTTGTGCTCGAGGTGCGCGCGCAGCAGCGCGCCGGACGCCGGGCCGTCGCGGCGTTTGAGCGCAGCGAGAATCGCGTCGTGCTCGCGCATCGCTTCGGCCCAGCGCTCCGGCGAGTGGTTCGCGAAGTAGCGCGCGCGCCGCACGCGGTTCGAGACCAGCGCGTACATCTCGGTGAGCTGCGCGTTGCGCGCGGCGCGGTTGATGGTCTCGTGAATCGCCTGGTTGCACGCGAAGTACTGCGCGAGCTCGCCGCGGTCGTAGTGCTCGCGCATCCGCGCGTTCAGCGTCTCGATCTCCGCCAGCTCCGCGTCATCGATGCGAGCGGCGGCGAGCTCGCCGGCGAGCGCCTCGAGCGCGGCGACCACCTCGAACGCGTCACGCAGCGCCGGCCCGGAGATGCGGGTCACCCGGGAACCGCGGTGGGGGAGCAGCTCGACCAGGCCCTCCGAGGCGAGCACTTTGAGCGCCTCGCGCAGCGGGGTCCGCGAGATACCGAAGCTGTCGCACAGCTCGCGCTCGGCGATGCGGCTGCCGGGGGCCAGATCGCCTTCGGTGATCAGAATCCGCAGCCGCGCCACGGTTTCGTCGTGCAACGAAAGTCGGGAGATCAGCATGACTTTGGCGTTTTGCATTCAATATGCACGGGCCCGACTCCCACGACTCGGAGGGCTGACTTCGTGCCCCAGTTCCGCAGCGGCGTCCACTTTCTCCAAATCCCCGGCCCCACGAACGTGCCCGACCGCGTTCTGCGCGCGATCGACCGCGCGACGATCGACCACCGCGGCCCGGGGTTCGCCGAGCTGACCCTCGAGATCCAGGAGCTGATCCGCCCCGTGTTCGGCACGTCCCAACCGGTGGTCGTCTACCCGGCGTCGGGGACGGGCGCGTGGGAGGCGGCGCTGGTGAACACGCTCTCGCCCGGCGACCGCGTCCTGATGGCGGAGACCGGCCAGTTCGCGGTGCTCTGGAGCAAGCTCGCCGCGCGGCTCGGCCTCGCGGTCGAGATCATCCCCGGCGACTGGCGGCACGGCGTCGACCCCGCCGCCGTCGCGGAGCGTCTCGACGCCGACCCCGCCCACGCGATCAAGGCCGTCGCGATGGTCCACAACGAGACGTCGACCGGCGTGACGAGCCGCGTCGCCGAGGTGCGCGCCGCGATCGACGGCACGCGGCACCCCGCGCTCTTCCTCGTCGACACGATCAGCTCGCTGGCGTCGATCGACTACCGGCACGACGCATGGGGCGTCGACGTAACGGTCGGCGGATCGCAAAAGGGGCTGATGCTGCCGCCGGGTCTCGCGTTCAACGCGATCTCGGAGAAGGCGCTCGCGGCGTCGCGCTCGGCGAAGCTGCCGCGCTCGTACTGGGCCTGGGACGAGATGCTGCCGGCGAACCGTGACGGGTATTTCCCCTACACGCCCGCGACCAACTTGCTGTACGGGCTGCGCGAGGCGCTGCACATGCTGCACGAGGAGACGCTGCCGGCGGTGTTCGCGCGGCACGCGCGCCACGGCGAGGCGACGCGGCGCGCGGTGCGCGGCTGGGGCCTCGAGATCCTCGCGCTGGATCCGCGCGAGTACTCCGGCACGCTGACCGCGATCGTCGTCCCGGACGGCGTCGACGCGGACGCGCTCCGCGCGACGATCCTGGAACGCTTCGACATGTCGCTCGGCACCGGGCTCGGCAAGCTCAAGGGCCGCGTGTTTCGCATCGGGCACCTCGGCTCGTTCAACGATCTGATGCTCGCCGGAACGCTGTGCGGCGTGCAGATGGGACTCGAGGCCGAGGGCATTCCGCACGGCGACGGTGTGGCGCCCGCGCTCGCGTACCTTGCGGCGCCGGCCGCGGAACCGCTGCTGGCCGGCGTCTGAGTTGAGCGCGACCGCGACGCCGCAGACCTCGACCCCGCCGCGCGAGCCCGTGCTCGCGCGGCGCATCGAGGCGCGGCTGCGCGCGGAGATTTCCGGCGACGTGTGGTTCGACCGCGTGTCGCGTGGGATGTACGCGACCGACGCGTCGATCTACCAGATCATGCCGCTGGGTGTCGTCGTCCCGCGCACCGCGACCGACGTCGAAGCCGTCATCGCGATCGCCCGCGAGCACGGCGTGCCGGTGACGGCGCGCGGCGGCGGCACGTCGCAGTGCGGGCAGACGGTGAATCACGGGCTGATCGTGGACGTCAGCCGGTATCTGCGCGAAGTCGTCGCGCTCGACACGGCGGCGCGCACCGTGCGCGTGCAGCCCGGCATCGTGCTCGACGAGCTCAACCGCGGACTGAAGAAGCACGGGCTGTTCTTTCCGGTGGATCCGTCGACGGCCAGCCGCGCGACGATCGGCGGGATGACCGCGAACAACAGCTCCGGCGCGCGGTCGATTCGGTACGGCATCATGGCGGACAACGTCGCGGGAATCGACGCGGTGCTGGCCGATGGAACGCGCGCGTATTTCGGTGAAGTTCGCGGCGGTTCGGATGGCGGCGCCGTCACCGGCGTGGCCGAGGCGAACGGTGCGATTGCGCCGGCGCGGTACCGCGAGCTGGTGGAGCGGGTGCGTGCGATCGCCGCGCGCGAGGCGAGTGAGATCGACGCGCGCATACCCAAGGTGCAGCGCAACGTCGGCGGTTACGCGATCCACACCGTGCGGCCGCAAGGCGATTTCAACATGGCGAAGCTGCTGGTCGGCTCCGAGGGGACGCTCGCGTTCTTCACCGAGATCGATCTCGCGCTGCAGCCGCTGCCGCGCGCGAAGGCGCTCGGCGTGTGCCACTTCCCGACGTTCGCGGATGCGATGCGCTCCACCGAAGCGCTCGTCGCGCTCGATCCCGTCGCGGTGGAATTGGTCGACCGCACGATGATCGAACTGTCGCGCAAGATCGCGGCGTTCGCGCCCATCTTGGAGAAGTACGTGCGCGGCGAGCCCGGTTCGCTGCTGCTGGTGGAGTTCGCGGGCGACGATCCGGCGCCGCTGGCCGAACGGCTCGATGCGCTCGACGACGCGATGGCGTCGCGCGGCTTTCCGAACGCGGTGGTAAAGCTGACGGACGCGGCGCAGCAGAGCGAGATGTGGGAGGTGCGCGCTGCGGGCCTCAACATCATGACGTCGATGCGCGGCGACGCGAAGCCGGTCTCGATCATCGAAGACTGCGCGGTGCCGCTGCAGCACCTCGCCGACTACACCGAACGGCTGAACCGTATCTTCGCGAAGTACGGCACCACGGGAACGTTCTACGCGCACGCGTCGGTGGGCTGTCTGCACGTGCGCCCGGTGCTCAACGTGAAGCACGACGAGGACGTGGGCAAACTCCGCGCGATCGCCGAGGAAGCGTTCGCGATCGTGCGCGAGTACGGCGGCGCGCACTCCGGCGAACACGGCGACGGGATCGTGCGCTCGGAGTTTCACGAGGAGATGTTCGGGTCGCGCATCGTCGAGGCGTTCCGCGAAGTGAAGACCGCGTTCGATCCAGGCAACGTGCTCAATCCCGGCAAGATCGTCGACGCGCCGAAGATGGACGACCGCACGCTGTTCCGCTACGGCCCGCGCTACGCGCCGCTGCCGCTGAAGACGGAGCTCGACTGGTCGGAATGGGGCGGCTTCACCGGCGCGGTGGAGATGTGCAACAACAACGGCGCTTGCCGCAAGAGCACGGGCGGCGCGATGTGCCCGTCGTACCGGGTGACGGACGACGAGCACCACGTGACGCGTGGGCGCGCGAACGGCCTGCGCCTCGCGCTGACCGGCCAGCTCGGCCCCGACGGCCTCGCCTCGCAGGAATTGTACGACGCGCTCGACCTGTGCGTGTCGTGCAAAGCGTGTAAACGCGAGTGCCCGACCGGCGTCGACATGGCGCGGATGAAGATCGAGTTCCTCGCGAATTACCGCGCCAAGCACGGCATCCCGCTCGCCGACCGCATCGTCGCGGGGCTGCCTCGTATGGCGCACCGCCTCGGCGTGCTGCGGCGTCTCGCAAACCTGCCGCAGCGCATCCCGCCGCTCGCAAAATTGCTCGAACGCGCCGCGGGCTTCACGTC
>DASWRD010000106.1:0-11378 GCA_036403315.1 Candidatus Elarobacter sp. | reverse complement strand
CCACCAACCGCGACATTCGCTGGGCGAAGCGGTTCGAACCGCGCGACGGCGCATTCGACGACGAAACGCGCCTCAACCTGATCCGCGACCTCGGCATCGTGCGCGCGCCATGGGGCGTTCCGCTGCTGACGCAAGCCTACGAAGAAGAGCCGTCCCCGGAACACCGGCGTGCCGCACTGCGCGCGCTCGCCGCGTACCGCCACCCGGATACGCAGTCGACGTTCGAAGCCGCGCTGCGATCCGACGACGAAGAATCCCGCGCGATCGCCGCGACGTCGCTGCGCGCGCTCGAGATCCGCGCTTCGCTCCCGTCGTAGGGGACGATGGTGGCGCACCCTTCGACAAGCTCAGGGTGACATTAGCGTAGGTAGCGGTCGAACCAGGCCGCCATGCGCTGGGCGACGTCGCGCTGGTTTGCCGGTTTGGCGAACAGGTGGCCTTCGCCCGGGTAGATTACGAGCTCCGCCGGGACGCCGAGTGCGCGCAGTGCGTGCCAGTATTCGTACGACTGCGTTACCGGGACTTCGGCGTCGCGGTCGCCGGCGACCATCAGCGTCGGCGTCTTCACGCCTTTGATGTAGTTGATCGGCGAGCTCTTCGCGTACACGCTCGGGTCGTCGTAGACCGACGCGCCGAAGTACGGCAGCATCCACGTGTCGATCTCGTTGGTGCCGTAATAGCTCAGCCAGTCCGATAGACCCGCGCCGCTCACCGCCGCTTTGAAACGATTCGTCTGCGTCAGCGACCACATCGTTATGTAGCCGCCGTAGCTCCAGCCGAAGATGCCGACGCGCTTGGGATCGACCGGCACCGTCTGGCCGACGGCGTCGAGCCCGCCGAGGATGTCGCGCAGATCGCCGTAGCCGAAGTCTTTGATGTTGGCGCGCGTGAACGCCTCGCCTTGCCCGTAGCTGCCGCGCGGGTTCGGTTCGAACACGATGTAGCCGCGCGCGGCGAGCATCGCCTGGAACGCGAGCGGACCGCTCGGAAACACCGGGTAGTGCGCGAACGCCGGGCCGCCGTGCACGTACGTCACGATCGGATAGCGCACGCCGGCCTTCGCGTCCGGCGGAAAGATCAGCCAGCCTTGCACGGTGTTGCCGTCGCCGGTCCACGTGAGGCTGCGCGCCGCGCCCGTCAGGCGGCGCACGTGCGCGTTCGCCGACGTCACCGCGTGCATCGCCCCGAGCGGCCCGATCGCGATCTCCGGCGGCGACGTGATCGACTGCTGGATCGTCGCCGCGAGCTTGCCGTCGCGCGACAGCGACACGCCCGCATCGCCGGGGGCCAAGCCCGCGAAGCCCGTCGCATAGATCATCTCCTGGCCGCTCCAAAGCTGCTGCTGCCGCGACGCGTCCGGATCGATCTGCGCGATCACCATGCGATCGCCGGCGAGCTCGGTCGCCAGAATGCGATTGCCGGGCCCGCGCCACGCGATCGACACGACCGACGCTTTCAAATTCGGCGTTACGTCGGTAGACGCTACGGCGGTCGATCGAGCTGACACGACGTAGACGTCGCCGCCCGTGATGCCTTCGTCGCTCATGATGCCGCCGATGTACGCGATGCGCTTGCCGTCGGGGGACCAGCGCGGCGACGCGATCTGGAATTCCGGATGGTGGATTCGCGCGGCGACGTCAGTGTTCTCTTCGATCGTGTAGAGCTCGGCGATCCACCAGTTCGCGTCGCCGTTGCCGTGCGCGGCCGTCGCGGCGAACCGCGCGCCGTCCGGCGACCAGTCGTACTCGTACACGTTGAGATCGGCCGGCCCCAGCAGCCGGATCGCGCCGCCACGCGACGGGACGACCGCCAACCGCTGCGGGTAGGACTTGCTGCCGATCACGCCCGCCGCCGGCGCCGACGGGCCCAATGGGCTGGGCGCCTTCGGAGCGCCGGGCGAGTACAACAGGGCGATCCGCGTGCCGTCGGGCGACCAGCGCGGCGTCGACAGCGGCCCTTTCGCCGACGTGATGATGCGCGCGCCGGCGGTCGCCGAGAAGTCCTCGACCGCGACCTGGCCTTGGCCGCGGCCATCCGTCGTAACGAACGACAGCCGCCGGCCATCGGGCGACCACGCGATGTCGCCCTCGTCGCACCGGCGCCCGGGGCAGGCGGTGATCGCATGCGCCGACCCGGGCCGCGCGACGTCGGCCAGCCGGATCGCACTCCGGTCCCCGACGCTCTCGACGTACGCGAACCGCCGCCCGTCGGGCGACAGCGCGACCTGCGTGAACTGGTGCACGCCCCCGAGCGCCGATGCAATCTGATCGAACGGCACCGCCTGCGCCCCCGCAGGCGCGGAGCCGGCGATCAGCCCGCCGCAAGCGGCGAGGAGCGCGCAGAAGAACAGACGCGTCGGCATGGGGCCATCGTAACATTGTGGGCGGGCTTGCCGATAACTGGGAGTACCGGCTGCACCGGGCGCCGCGTCCCCGCGAGAAGGAGCCCTCATGGATTCGGGTCTTCCTGCGCGCCAGTTCCAGGCGCGCCTCAAGTCGAAGTCGCAGCACGACCGGCTCAATGCGGTCGAAGTGCTCGTGGTCGCGCTGAGCCTCCTAGCGCTCGTCGACTGCGCCGTGATCGGCTGGCTGGTCGTCCACGGGTTGGGCAGCTAAGCCCCTCCGAACCAACCTTACCCCCTATTTATGAGGGGTGCTCGGAGGCCGTTTGACTCCGGGTCTGTTGCCTGTGGGAGGCCCTTTTCATAGGGCCTACGGATGCCGGCTTTCGGGACGTGCGCTTCACTTGGGCGCAAGTGTGATCGGCGACATTAGTGATGCGCACTGATGCGCGACCGTCGCCGCAAGGATCGCACCGCAAAATGGCCGTCCACCTGGAACACGAATTCGCCGCTCTCCCGCACGCCGACGCTCGTCCCGGCGTGCATTCTTTCTCGCGGGCTTGGGTGGCTGCGCTCGTTACCTCGGACGTCGTTCTCTTCCTGGCCGCCACGTATCTGGCCGGCATTTTCGTCAAGAGCTTCTGGCTCTCGTCGCTGATGATCCGCCACGTGGCGGTGCCGGCGACGCTCACCGCGGTGCTGTCGGTGCTCGTGTTCTGGCAGCTCGGGCTGTACCGCCGCTCGTTCGCGATGACGGTCCGCGACGAGTTCTACCACGCGGTCGCGGCCCTCTCGCTGGCCTCGGCGCCGGTGCTGGTCGTGTTCTCGCTCTTCCCGATGGTCTCGACGTCGCGGCTCGTCGCGCTGTTCGCGCTGCTGTTCGCGATCGCGCTCGTCGGGTCGGCCCGCGCCATCGCCCACCGCGTCCGCGACGTGATCATGCTGGCGCATCCGCGCCGCATCGCGGTCGTCGGCCACCCGTCGCGCCTCGAGTTCGCCGAAGACGCGATGCGCTCGCTGCCCAACGCGCGCGTGTTCCGCCTCGCGGTCCCCAACATCGATGCCGTCGGCGCGCTCACGCCCGACGCGGTCGCTTCGCAGCCGTGGTTCCGCCACGCGGTCGAATGGGGCTGCGACACGCTCGTCTTCACCGAGATCCTCGCGCCGTCGCAGATGCCGCAGGTCCTCGCCGCCGCGCAGCGCGTCGGCCTCACGATCGCCTTCGCCCCGCCGCGCATCCGCGTCCACGCCTACGACCTCCACATGGAGTCGATCGGAAAGCAGGCGCTCATCGTCGCCCGGCCGCTCAAGGCGACCGAGTCGAGCTCGCGCCTCGGCAAGCGTCTCTTCGACCTCACCGCGTCGGTCATCGCGGTCGTGCTCTTCGCGCCCGTCATGCTGCTGGTCGCCGCGGCGATCTCCATCGAGGACGGCGAGCCGGTGCTCTACCGCCAAGAGCGCGTCGGCCGCGACGGCAAGACCTTCCAGATCCTCAAGTTCCGCTCGATGGGCCTCAACGCCGAAAAAGACGGCGCCAAGTTCGCGACCGTCGGCGACGCCCGCGTCACGCGCGTCGGCAAGTTCATCCGCCGCACGTCGCTCGACGAGCTGCCGCAGCTGTTCAACGTGCTCAAGGGCGAGATGTCGATCGTCGGGCCGCGCCCCGAGCGCCCGGTGTTCGTGCAGCAGTTCGAGGAGAAGTACCCGCGCTATGCCGAGCGCCACATCATGCCGCCGGGCATCACCGGCTGGTCGCAGGTGTACGGCAAGCGCGTCGTGGGCTTCGACGACGTCCCCGACAAGCTCCGCGGCGATCTCTTCTACGTCGAGAACTGGTCGCTGTTCATGGACGTCGCGGTCTGCCTGAAGACCGCCGCCGAGGTGCTGTTCCACAAAGCGGCGTAGCGCCGTCCCGCATGTCCGCGACGCCGAGCGCAAACCGCGCATACTTCCCGCACGTCGAAGGGCTTCGCGGCGCGGCGGCCCTGTACGTGTTCCTGTACCACATCTGGTCGTCGGCCGCCGAAGACACCGCAGGGCTGGTGCGGCCGTGGTTCACGCCGACGCTGTTCATGCAGTACGGGCACTTCGCGGTCGCCGCGTTCATCGTGATCTCCGGCTACTGTCTCGCGCTGCCCGTCGCCATGCGGCCCGAGCGCGCGTTCGGCGTGATGGGATTCTTCAAGCGGCGCGCGCGCCGGCTCATGCCCGCGTATCTGCTCGTGCTGTTCGCGTCGGTGCTCCTCTACTGCCTCACGGCCGTGCTGAACAACACGCACATCAACGCCGGGCACATCGCCGTGGGACTCGCGCTGCACGTCGCGCTGATCCATAACTTGTTCGCGGCGAGCAACGAATACCTGAACGGGCCGATGTGGAGCATCGCGCTCGAGGTGCAGATCTACGTGGTGTTCGCGCTGCTGTTGATCCCCGTGTGGCGCCGGTTCGGCGTCGCCGCGCAGCTCGCGGTCGCGCTCGTCCTCGGCGTGCTGCCGCATTATCTGCTGCACCGGTTCGACTGGACCGCGCCGTGGCTGCTGGGCCTGTTCGCGATGGGCGTCGCCGCCGCGCACCTCACCGCGCGGCCCGACCTTGCGCGCTGGCCGTGGATGTGGATCTCGGGCGGCACGGCCGTCGTCGCACTGCTCGCGCTGCTGCCGTACCGCGACCAGGTCACGTCCGACGGCGTGATCCTTCTGATGGACGTCGCGGTGGGCGTTGCGATCGCGGCGTTCTTCGTCGCGGCGGCGCGTCACGAGCGGTTCGTCGGGGCGCGCGTATTCTCGACTCGGGCTCTGCTCGTCCTCGGAAGCTTTTCGTACAGCTTGTACCTGGTGCATGCGCCGCTGCTGCGGGTCTTCGCCGCCGCGCTCGCGCGCGCGCACACCGGCACGGTGTTCAACGTCGTCGCGTACGTCGCGTTCGTGCCGTTCGTGATCGGCGTCGCGTACGCGGTGTACCGCGTCGCGGAGCGTCCGTTCTTCTCCGCGTTCGCGCGCGAGACCATCGACGCGCACCGCGCGGAGGTGGTGCTCGCACCCGACGCACCCGACGTACCTGGCGCATCCGACGCACCCGACGCGGCACTGCTCCCGCACCGAGCGTAGCGCGTGCGCTCGGCCGTGCTCGCGTTCGCCGCGGTGCTGGTCTTCGCGGCGGCGGTCGCGGTCAATCGCTATCATCACGATCTACAGCGCTGGGAGCCCGACGCGGCGATCTACTTGCGAATGGCGCTCCAAGATCGGGGTCTTACGCCGGACGCGGCACGCGCGGACTCGGACCGGTTCATGGCGACGACGTCGGAAGGGCGCAACCCCGCCAGCCGCGGCTTCTACGGTCCGTCGCCGCCGGAATTCTATGCGCGCCAGTTCGCGCTGTTTCGCACGCGGCCGCTGTTCCCGTACCTCGGCGCGGCGCTGTATCCGCGGTTGGGTCCGCACGGGTTGCAAGCGATCTCGGCGGTTGCGTACGTGCTTGCGACGGGTTTGATGTTCGTCGTGCTGCTGGCCGTGGCGCCGCCGTGGATCGCGGCGCTGGGCAGCGTCGCGTTCTCGGCGAACTCCGCGGTGCTCGACATGGCGACGTACGGCTTGACCGACGAGCTCGCGCTGCTGTTCTGGATCGCGTCGCTCGGCGCGATCCTCGCGTTCGCGCGCGCTCCGGTCGGTGCGATCGCTGCGCACGGCCGAGCGGCGTCCGGCGTGATCGCTGAGCACGCGCGAGCGCCCCGCGGGGCGGTTGCTGCGTACGGGGGAGTGCCGTCCGCGGCGTTGTTGGTTATCGTTGCGGTCGCTTCGCTGGCGCTCGCGTTCACGCGCCCGGCGGTGTATTTGCCGATCGGCGCTTCGCTCGGTGCGCTTATCGCCGTGCGGGCGGGCGCCGTGCCGCGCCGTGCCGCGTTCGCGCTCGTCGCGGCGACGGTTGCCGTCGCGGCGATCTTCGTTGGGTATGCGGTCGCGGTGCACGGTCCGGGGCTGCGCGAGCAGCTCGCGTGGCAGTACGATTTCTCGCGCGCGACGGGCGCCGCGCCGGCGACGCAAAGCTTCGCCGGCTGGTATGTTCGCGCTGAGGCGTCCGCGATGGTGAAGGGCCTGCTGCACGGCGTGCTCGTGAACTACGGGCCCTTTGTCGTGGCGCTCGCCGCGATCGGATTCGTGCTGCGGCGGCGGACAAGCCTTGCATACGTTCTCGCCGGCGCGGCCTGCGCGACGGTCGCGGCGCTCGTCGCGAACCCGCTGGAGTTCGTGCGAACGATCGAGCTGCCGCTGGCGCCGGTTGTTATCATCCTTGCGACGGCCGCGTTCGCGACGGCTGCGGCGGCGCTGTTTCCGCCGCGCACGCCGGGAACGCCGTTTTCTTAACCTTCGTCACCCTGAGCTTGTCGAAGGGTGCGCCACGATCGTGCCGCCTGTTCGAGATCGTGGCGCATGCTTCGACAGGCTCAGCATGACAAAGACAACAATTCCTTATCGGTCGCGGATCAGTGCGGCGAGCGTTGCGGCCAGCGGAACCACGTCGAACTCGTTCGAAATTTTCGCGAGCGCGGCAGCGGCGAGGTGCGCGCGCAGCGGGGGATCCGCGGCGAGCTCGGCCACGGCGTCCGCCAGCAATTCGGCCGATCGTTGCGGCACGACGCGGCCGCATCGCTCGTCGACGAGCTCGGTGATGCTGCCGGTCGCGGTCGTGATGACGGGAAGCCCGCGCGCCATCGCCTCCATCAACGCGACCGGGATGCCTTCCATCAAGCCGCCGGGCAGCTCGATGCTTGGCAAGATCATCGCGTCGTACGCGCCGGCGGCAATTTCGTCGAGCAGCGCCGCGTGCGCGACGTGGCCGCGAAATGTCACGTATTCGCCGAGCTGAAGTTCGGCGGCGCGCGCGTGCAGCTCATCGCGCAGCGTCCCGTCACCCGCGATCGTGCAATGCACGACTACCCCACGGCCGCGCAACACCGCAAGCGCATCGAGAAGATCGCGATGTCCCTTCGTCACGAAGAGATTCGCCGCGCATAGCAACGCGAACGGCCGCGCCGTTGCGGACGACTGCGGCGATTGCGGCGATTGCGGCGATTGCGGCGATTGCGGCGACGGCGGCAACGCAACGCCGACGTGCACGACCTCCACCCGCGCATCGCCTCCGCGCGCGCCGAGCGCTGCGATCATGTCCGCGCGGCCGCGTGCCGAGATTGCGCGCACGAACCGTGCCGAGCGCAGCTTTAGCGCCAGCGCGTTGTTCTCGTAGATGTCCCAGCGGTGGCCCGTCGCGCTCCACGGGATGCCGGCGACCTGCGCCGCGAGGTACGCCACGCTGGCGGGCGTGGAGAGCCAGTACGCGTGCACGTGGTCGAATCCGCCGCGGCGCAGCCGGTGGCCGAGCGCCAACCCGAGCGGCACCACTGCGGCGTTCTTCAGCTTCGCCTTGATGCCGTAGCGCGCGCCGAGGAGCCGCGCGATCGCGCCGAGGCTCGCGCGGGGCCGCGTCAGCAGCGCAAGCAGCGCATCCCGTGCGGTCCCGATCGAGAACAAACCAAGCCGCTCGACGTCCGCTGCGATGTCGTCGAAGCCGCGCGTGCGCTCCGACGGCGAGGTCGGGAACACCGTGATCCCGTCGAAGTACGGCGCCAGCGCCCGCAGCTCGGCGTGCAGGTACGGCTCCTTCCCGCCGAACGGGAATTTCGCCGACACGAGCGCAAGCTTCACGGCCACATCGTACCAGGCGCCGGAAGCGTGTAAGCGTTTCGCCACTTTCGGTGTCGGGCCGAGGTCCTACGGGTAGACAGCCGGGGGACAAGCTATCGGTTTCTTCTGGCCGCGGCGCGGCGGGGCTCACGGATGAAGGTCTGCGTTCAAGGTCTCGGTTACATCGGTCTCCCCACGGCAGCCATGATGGCGCTGGCGGGTCATGAGGTCGTCGGCTTCGACGTCGACCCAGGTGTGCCGGCCGCGCTCGAGGCGGGCGCCGTGCACGTCAAGGAAGAGCCCGTCCGCGCATTGGTCGTCGCCGCACTCGCGGCCGGGCGGCTTACGCTGACCACCGTCCTGCCCGAAGCGGCCGACGCGTTCGTTATCTGCGTCCCAACGCCGACCATCGACAACGCGCCCGACCTTTCGTACGTGCACGCCGCGGTCGGCGACGCCGCGCGCAAGCTGAAGCCCGGAAATTTGCTGATCCTCGAATCGACCGTCCCGCCCGGCACCATGGACCGCGTCGTGGTGCCCGCGCTGCGCGCGGCGGGCGTCGATCCCGACGACGTCGCCGTCGTGCACTGTCCCGAGCGCGTGATCCCCGGTGCGATCGTGAAGGAGCTGCGCGAGAACGACCGCGTCGTCGGCGGCCGCAAGCCCGGCGACGCCGAGCGCGCGCGCGATCTCTACGCCTCGTTCTGCGACGGCGAGATCGTCACCACGAGCAACGTCACGGCCGAGCTCACCAAGGTCGTCGAGAACACGTATCGCGACGTCAACATCGCGTTCTCCAACGAGCTCGCGCTGCTCAGCGAAGAGCTGGGCGTCGACGCGCACGAGGTGATCGCGCTCGCGAACCGCCACCCGCGCGTGAACATTCTCTCGCCCGGTCCCGGCGTGGGCGGGCACTGCATCCCGGTCGACCCGCACTTCCTTTCCAATGCGAACCCGTTCGTGACCGAGCTGATCCAGACGGCGCGGCGCATCAACGACCGCATGCCGCACGTCGTGGTCCGCCGCGTCGCCGAGGTCACGCCGGTGGCCGACGGCGCACGCATCGCGATCCTAGGCGCCGCCTACAAGGCCAACGTCGACGACACGCGCGAGTCGCCGACCGAGCGCGTCGAGAGCTTGCTGCGCGAGCGCGGCTATGAGACGCGCGTCTTCGATCCGCTCGCCGACCGCTACGTGCGCCCGCTCGCGGCGTCGCTCGAAGACGCCGTGCGCGGCTGCGACGCGATCGTGCTGATGGTCGGACACGACGCGTTCGCCTCGATCGATCCCGCCGCGATCGCGCCGCTGTGCCGCAACAAGCAGCTCATCGACACGCGCGCGTTCTTCGACGGCGCCGCATGGGCGGCGGCCGGGTTCGGCGTCTACACGCTCGGCGGGGCGCGCCGCGTGCCGCTCCCCGTGCCGGCGTCGCCCATCCGCTCGTGAACCCGGTCGCCGGCGCGCTGCGCCGCATCGACGTCTCGGACCGCAAGCTGCAAGCCGGCGCGGCGGTCGCCGGGCTCGTGCTGGTAGGCCTCTGGCTCGCCGTCGGCATCGGCACCTCGCAGTACGAGCGCGTCGCGGTCGTGTTCGCGCTGCTCCTCGCGCCGTTCGCGATCGTGCTCGCGCTGCGCCGGCCGATGCTGTTCCCGTACGCGCTCTACGTCATCATGATCCCGTTCGACAACATGCTCTCGCTCGGAAAAGCGGGGACGCTCACGAAGTTTCTCGCGCTCGCCGCCGTGCTCACGATCGCCGTCAACATCGTGCGCACGCGCCGCTTCGTCAGGCCCGGCCCCGCGTTCGGGCTGTGGTGCGCGTTCTGGCTGTTCGCGCTGTTCGGTTTGATCTGGACGCCCGACGTCCCCGCGGGCTGGCAGTTCGTGCAGTCGTTCGGATACATCATCGTGCTGTACGGGATCCTCGCGATCGCCCCGCTGAACGAGCGCGACCTCCGCGCGATCCTGACCTGCATCGTGGTCGGCGGCACGCTCGCGGCGATCTACGGCATCGTGCTGTTCCACGACAGCTTGGGGCAGGCAGCGAACGAGAGCGGGCGGCTCTACGTCAACGTGGACAACCGCGCGATCGACTCGAACCATTTCGCGAACGCGCTGCTCGCGCCGCTGACGATCGCGCTCGTGGCGCTCCTGCGGGCGCGCAGCGCTGCCGTCATGTTCGGCGCGCTCCTGGCGGTCGTGCTCTGCGGGGGCGCGATCGTGATGACGCTTTCGCGCGAGGCGCTGGCCGCGTGCGTGCTGATCGTGTTCGTGATCGTCATCTTTTCGAAGCGGCGCCTGCTGGCCGCCGCCATCGCGGTGCCCGCGGTGGCGCTGATCCCGGTGCTGATCCCGTCGGTCGGGGCACGCATCCAGAGCGCGGTGCTCGAGCACGGCGGCGGGCGCAACTACATCTGGCACGTCGTCGTGCTCGCGTGGCAGCAGCACCCGTGGGTGGGCTGGGGCACCGGCGGCGCGATCTACGCCTACAACGCCAACTACCTGCGCGTGTACGCGACGGTCGTGGAATACTGGGGCCGCCCGCCTCACAACGCGTACCTGCACGTCGTCGTCGAGTTGGGTATCGTGGGTTTGATCTTGTTCTGTGCGGCGCTATTCGCGGCGTTCGCCGACCTCAAGCGCGTGCCGCGGACGCATCCGCTGTACGACGTGCGGGTCATGCTGACCGCGTCGCTCGTCGCGCTGTTCTTCGTCGCGATGTTCATCGATCTGGCGGACTACAAGTACCTGTGGGTGATCATCGCGGCGGCCGCGCAGTACCGGCTCGTGGTCACGCGCCCCGCCGCGCAGTCGCCGTGAGGCGCTTCGCGCCGCTCGCGCTCATCGCGCTGTTCGCCGCGCTTGCCGTCGGCCTGCTGCTCGCGCACGACCGCCGCACGCCGGCCAAACCGCTAATCCACGCCTCGACCGATTTCTCCACGTTCTACTGCGCGGGCGCCGTCGTGCGCAGCGGCGCGAACCCGTACCGCGTCGAGCCGCTGCGAACGTGCCAGCGCACCATCGGCGAGTCGCCGAACCAACCCGAGTGGTACGTGGTGCCCGCGCCGTTCCCCGGCTACATGCTCGCGCTGTTCGCGGGGCTCACGCTGCTGCCGCCGTACGCCGCGCACGTGCTGTGGCTGTTCGCGCTGTTCGCGGCCGTGGGCTTCGCGACGTGGGCGCTCGCGCGCATCACCGCGTTTCCGCCGCTGCTCATCGGCTTGCTGCTCGCGACGCCGCTCGCGTTCTACGACGTCGGTTTCAGCGAACCGACACCGTTCTTTCTGGCGCTGCTCGTGTGGGCGGCGGAGCGCGCGCAGCGCGGCGCGTGGCGCGCGTGCGGCGTGCTGACCGCGCTCG
>DASWRD010000105.1:0-38280 GCA_036403315.1 Candidatus Elarobacter sp. | reverse complement strand
GGGCGGCTACTACACCGTCGAAGCTGCATCGCTGGACGACGCGCTCCAAATCGGCGCGGACTGCCCCGGCGCGAAGTACGGCTCCATCGAGATCCGGCCGCTTGCGAGCGCGGGCTGACGCCGAGGCGAAGATCGCGCGCTGCTTCCGCGACGACGCCGGTCGCGCGGTCGCAGCGCTCGCGCGCGCCTTCGGCGATCTCACGCTGGCCGAGGACGCGATCCAGGACGCGTTCGTCACCGCGCTGGAGCGCTGGCCGCACGACGGCTTTCCCCCGCAGCCGTCGGCCTGGATCCTCACGACCGCTCGCAACCGCGCGGTCGACCGGCTGCGGCGCGAGCGCGTCGGCCGCGAGAAGCTCGAACGCCTCGCGCGGCTCGACGTCGTGCCGCCACGCGCCGACGCCGTTGCCGAGGCGGACGTGACGAACCAGGTCGACGACCGGCTCGGTCTCATCTTCGCGTGCTGTCATCCAGCGCTCGCGGTGGAAGCGCGCATCGCGCTGACGCTGCGCACGCTCGCGGGCCTGACCACCGAAGAGATCGCGGACGCGTACCTCGTGCCGGCCGCGACGATGGCGCAACGGCTCGTGCGCGTCAAACGCAAGATTCGCGACGCCGGGATTCGCTTCGAAATACCGCCGCCGGAGCGGCTCGCAGAGCGCGTCGCCGACGTGTGCACGGTCGTCTATCTCATCTTCAACGAAGGGTATACGGCGACGTCCGGCGACCGCCTCGTGCGCACCGAGCTGTGCGCGGAAGCGATCCGGCTCGCGAGATTGCTCGTCGCGGCGCTGCCGCACGAGCCGGAGCTCACCGGCCTCCTCGCGCTGCTGCTGTTCCACGACTCCCGCCGTGCGGCGCGCACTGCGCCGAATGGTCGTATGCTCACGCTGCGGGAACAAGACCGCTCGGCGTGGGATCGCGCGTCGATCGAGGAAGGCAACGCGCTCCTCGCGCGCACGGCGACGAATTCGCCCGCGGGCGTCTATCAGCTTCAAGCCGCGATCGCCGCGTTGCACGCAAATGCGCCTTCCGCACCGGACGTCGACTGGGTGGGCATCGCCGCGCTGTACGGCCGGCTTGCCGCGCTCGTGCCGTCGCCGGTGATCGCGTTGAATCGCGCCGTCGCAATCGCGCAGGCCGACGGGCCCGCGGCGGGGCTGGTCGCCGTGGAGGCGGTCGCGTCGACCGAGCTGGACGCATACCATCTCTACCATGCCGCACGCGGCGATCTGCTGGCGCAGCTGGGCCGAGGCGACGAAGCGCGCGCCGCGTACGCGACGGCCGCCCGTTTAGCGCGAAACGAACGCGAGGCCGAGTTCTTGCGCGACCGATCGGCGGCGCTCGGCCGGTAGGGCGACCGCCGCGGCAGGATTTCGCGGTGGACCGGCGCACGACCGGCGTCGCGATATGAGAATCCTGATCGTCGGCGGGGGCGCCCGTGAGGACGCGCTGTCGTGGCGGCTTGCATCGTCGCCATCGTGCGAGGCGCTCTTCCACGCGCCCGGCAACGCGGGCACCGGGTCGCGCGGAACCAACTGGAGCGACGTCGTGGCAACCGACGCGCGCACGATCGTTCGCCGCGCCCAAGAAGAGAAAATCGATCTCGTCGTGCTCGGTCCCGAGACCGCGATCGCCGCGGGCGTCGCCGACAAATGCCGTGACGCCGGTATCGCCGTGTTCGGCCCCAATCGCAACGGCGGGCGGCTTGAGACGAGCAAGGTCTTCGCCAAGCGCTTCATGGAGCGGCACGGCATCCCGACCGCGCGCTTCAAAGTGACGCACAACCTCGATCAGGCGAAGCGCGCGCTCGACGGCTGGCGCGGCGGCGCGGTGGTGAAAGCGGACGGGCTCGCGGCCGGCAAAGGTGTCGTCGTATGCGATGACGCCGCGAGCGCGCTTGCGGTGCTGACCGAGTGGTACGGCACGAACACGATCCCGGGCGGCGGGCACGACGTCGTGATCGAGGAGAAGCTGACAGGGCGCGAGGTCAGCGTGTTCGCGATCGGCGACGGCCGCGCGATGGTCCCGGTCGCGGCGGCGTGCGACTACAAGCGCGCCGGCGACGACGACAAGGGCCCGAACACCGGCGGCATGGGCGCGTACTCGCCGCCGTCCGGATTTCCGGAGAACCTGCTCGCGATCGTGCGCGAACGCGTCGTTGCGCCCGCGCTGCGCGGTTTGCTCGCCGAAGGCGAGGAGTATCGCGGCGTGCTGTACTGCGGGCTCATGCAGACGGTGCACGGGCCGTACGTGATCGAGTTCAACGCACGCTTCGGCGATCCGGAGACCCAGGTGCTGATGCCGCGCGCGGGCGGCGACTTCGCGCGCTATTTGAAATCCGCGGCCGACGGCGCGCTGGAGATCGACGCGGCGACGTGGTCCACCGATGCGTGCGTCGGCGTCGTGCTCGCGACGTCGCGCTATCCCTACGAGAACACGAAGGTCGACGGCTTGCCCGCCGAGCTCGGCCTCGGCGACGGCGCGACGGCCTTCTGGGGACCGTCGACGCGCACCGGCGGCACGGTGTCGTCGCCCGGCGGCCGCGTGCTGACGGTCACCGCCCGCGGAGCCGACGTCGAGACCGCGCGCGCGCGTGCGTACGCGGCGGTCGACACGCTCAAAGCGCGCTTTCCGCGCGGCACGCCGCTCGCATACCGTTCCGACATCGCGCGAACCGTCTAGGTGGGCGCGCTTCGGGACCTCGCGTCGCGGCCGGCCCGCACGTTCTTCACCGTCGCCGGGATCGCGATCGGCATCCTCGCGCTGACGGTCGTCGGCTCGCTGGCGGAGCGGCTGCACACGATCGTCTCGCGCTCGACGTCGCTCAACACCGATGTCGTGTTCGCCAACATTCAGCGCTCGGTGCTGATCTCGCCGGACGCCCGGCAGACCGTGCAGCGCGCATACGGTAAGCTCAAGGCGCTCGACGGCGTGCGCACCGCGATCCCGGAAGTGGTCGTGCCGTATTCGAGCGGGAACGCGATGAGCCGCTTCGGTCCGCCGTCGCTGGTGTTCGGTTTCCCCGACCAGGCGCGCGCGTTCGAGCGCGGCATGCTGGTGGTCGCGCGCGGGCGCCCGTCGGCGCCGGGCGAGCAGCGCGTCGCGATGATCGGGCCGGATTTCGCGGCCGCCGAGCACGCTGACGTCGGCGACGCGATCGCGCTCCAAGGCAACTCGTTCGTCGTCGTCGGCGTCCTCGACAAGACGTTCACCGTCTTCGACGCGGCGGTGGTCGTGCCGTTTTCCGACGCGCAGGATCTCTTGCGCCAGGTCGTGCCCGCGTATCTCAAATCGTTGCCGAGCGAGCCCGTGTCGGCGTTCCTGGTCGCGCCCAAGCCGGGGACGGACGTCGGCTTGCTCGCGCGGCGCATCGCACTGATCGACGGGCTGTCGGCGCGAGACCCGCGCGAGGTCGCGAACACCGTCCGCTCGACGCTCGGCATCTTCGATGCGATCGTGTTCGGCGCCGCGCTCATCGCGTTGCTGGTGGGTGCATTCTCCGTGATCAACACGATGACCATCGCGGTGACGGAACGCACGCGTGAGATCGGGATCCGCAAAGCGATCGGCGCCACCGACGGGTCGATCCTGCTGACGTTCGTCGCCGAGGCGGCAACGATCGGCGCGCTGGGCGGTGTCGTCGGCATCGTGCTCGGACTCGCGGTCGTCACGGCCGTCGACGCGCGGAGCGCCGCCGGCGGCAACCTGCAGCTCTTCGCGATCTCGCCGTTCGTCGCGATGGGCGCGTTCGCGTTCGCCATCGCGCTGAGCGCGGTCGCCGGCTTCGTGCCCGCGCTCGCTGCCGCGCGGCTGCCGCCCACCGTGGCGCTGCGCCGCTGATGAGCGAGCGCATCGTCGACGTGCGTGACGTCGTCAAGGTTCACGCGCCGGGAACGCCGACGGAGGTGCGCGCGCTCGACGGCGTGACCTTCGGCGTGAACCCCGGCGAGTACGTCGCGATCGTCGGCGAGAGCGGCAGCGGGAAGACGACGCTCATGCACGTGCTTGGCGGGCTGGACCGGGCGACCGCCGGCGATGTCGTCATCGACGGCCGGTCGCTCGCGCGCACGTCGCGCCGCGAGTTGGCGGCAATCCGCGCGCGCGCCATCGGCTTCGTGTTCCAAGGCTTCAACCTGCTGCCGAACCTCGACGCGCGCGAAAACGTCGCCCTCGCCGCGCGGTACGCCGGCTACCGCGGCGATGCGCCGGCGCGGGCCGAGCGCGCGCTGCGCGAGGTCGGCCTGGGCGATCGCATGCACCACCGCCCGTCGGCGCTGTCGGGCGGGCAGCAGCAGCGCGTCGCGATCGCGCGCGCGCTCGTCAATGAGCCCGCGCTGCTGCTCGCCGACGAGCCGACCGGCGAGCTCGACTCGCACACCGCGGAAACCGTGCTCGAGCTGCTCGGCGCGCTCAACGCGCGCGGCCAGACGCTGCTCGTCGTAACGCACAGCGAAGCGGTGTGGCGCCGTGCCGGGCGCGTGATCCGGCTGGCCGACGGGCGCATCGTGGCGGACGATGCAGCGTAGCACGGCGCTCGTGAGGTTCGCGGCGGTCACTGTGAGCGCCGTCGCGGGGCTGGCGGCCTGCACGCGAGGCGCGCGTACGGCGCCGCGCAGCGCCGTGACACCGGGGCGCGCGGTGCGGATCGTCGCGCTGGGCGACTCGCTGGCGTTCGGCACCGGCGCGTCCGCGCCGCGCAACGCGTTCATCTTTCGCGCCTACTTGCGCGTGCGGGCGCAGCACCCGGGCAGCCGGATCGACAATTTTGCCATCGGAGGGTCGACGGCGGCTGACGTCCTGCGCCTCCAAGCGCCGCGGCTCGCACACGCCCGCGCCGACGTGGTCGTTCTGTGCGTCGGCGGCAACGACGTGGTCCATCGCGTGGCGGCAGCGGATTTCGCGCGAACGTACGCGGCGCTCGTGGCGCGCGTACGGGCGCTGCAGCCGCGTGCTGCAATCGTGTGCTGCGGCGTACCCGACGTCGGACGAAGCCCGCTCTTCACCGGCGCGGATCACGACGCGGTCACACGCCTATCGCACCTGAACGACCAAGCGATTCGCGTGATTGCGCGGTACGCAGGCGCGGCGTTCGTGGACCTCTACGCGACGACAGTGCGCGAGCGCGGCGACATCAACCGCTTCATCGCAGAAGACCGCTTCCACCCCTCCGACGATGGGTACGCCGAGCTGGCCGACACGCTAGCGCCGGCACTGCTGCGCGCGGCGTCTCGTTAATGCGGCGTTCGGGGACTACAGCGAATCGTCGCAATTGCAGCCGTAACATCGCCTCCATCGTATCGGGACGAAATTCTTTGTAGCCAAACATATTTATCCGGCCCACACCGAGGCGTGACGACGACGTCGGTCAGTAATCCCTTGAAAAAGTACTCGTGCGACATATTTCCGTTGAGCTTCCGGCTATAGACGTGATCATAGTGTATCGACTGGATGGCGGGGTTATTTCCTAGGTAGACATAGAAAAGTGATTTACCGTAGTCGCGAGCAGTGTAAGTCTCGGACTCAAGAGATACACGCTTCTCGATGGCCCAGCCTCGAATTAAGCGTATTTGAACGGAGCCATCGCCGAGGGGATGCCACTCATACTGAATAGGGTTGGCTCGCGGAAGGCACGTTCCGACGCTAGCCCAAGAGGATATATACGCCGAGAAAGCACTCGCAATAGGAAGCCACATTTCAAAGTTCATTAAGCGTGTAAAAAGTCCGCGTCAGCGGTGTAAATGGTGCCTTGTTGTAGTGGCCACGCGAGCCCGTGGTCATGGAATCGCGGAGTCCTTTCTGATTCTTGACGGTAATGCTGTTCGCCTGTCCATCCACGACCTTCGTGGTCAAATGGAATTTTCAAAATCGTCGGTCCACTGAGACTGAATGAAGTTCGTGACATAAGGCGTTGAGCGTGTGTGTGCCACCTTTGATACTTACAGGAATGCTCCACCCCAACGCGTGCGCATCGTGTCGCCGGGTACTTGTCAGCGTGGCGCAGCACTCGGCGCTGCATCACCTTATTATCGCTCATGCGTCGGTCGATGTACTACGGGCGCACGTGGTCATCCACGCCGTCATCGGCTGCTCCCGGAGATTTCCCAATCCCAGAACCCTCGCTCTTCTCCCTGCTCAAGTAGTCGTTCCACCGCTTCTCGATCGCCTGAATTCTCCACACTAAGAGCGAAGTGATCGTCGCCGTATTCGGATGTTTGGGACGCCCGCGACTTTGCTTCGCCGATCAAAAGGCGCGCGGCGGAATCTCTCGAAAAGCCTTCATTAAATGTAACGCGATATGTCGACGCGCCCGTGCGCTTCAGGACCCGATCGAAAAGTAACCCGTCGCCTTCAGCGCGGGTTGTAAAATGGTCGCCATAGTTGATTCCGTATGCGAACAATGGGACGTTATCCAATCGATAGCGGTTCAGTCCCAGGTAATCCGCCCACATGCTTTCCGCTCCGTGTTCGAACGGGAAAAGAACTTTGCGTTGCTCCACGTTCTTACCGCCTGGTTACGAGGCCCGTTGCCTTAGCGGCTAGCCATTTCCTGCCTTAGGATGGTGGTGCGGATTGCGCGTTAGGTGCCGCGCCCATGGCTGGCGCTAACGGTCCAGCCCCAGACCCAGCCGCGATCGCCCCTCGTTGTTCGGCGTCAGGTACACGCGCTCGTGCGCGTAGTCGAATCCCACCGTGAACCAGCGGAGCACGCGGTCGCCGATGACGCCGTCGATCTCTTGCGAATAGCTGCGCTCCGACGTCACGCGGTAGCCGACCACGTTCGATACGCGCACGTCGCCGAGCTCCATTGCGCGCACGAACGCGGGCTTGGTGGTGAACGTGCCGCCTACGCCGGTTTGCTGTGGCCCGTCGGAGAACGACACCCCGTCATCGTCGTGCAGCGCGTTCGGATTGCGCCGTGTGAAGTAGTCGAACAGCAGGAAAGAGCCCGCGCCGCCGGTGTCCAGGCCCATGCGCTCCGCGACCGCGCCGTCGAACGACACCGTCACGAGCGGGATTCCGCGGCCCAGCCGCGCCGCAAGCGCGGTCGTGCGCGGTGCCGTCGGCGCGACGTACGCGTTGCCCGGAACCACCGTGACGCGGTGGTTCTCGTAGTCGATCGTCACGCCGAGCTGCGCGAGGAAGTCGAAGCCGAGCAGTCCGCCGATGCGGCCGCCGCGCTTTCCCGTCCAGCCCAGCGGAACGACGCCGACCATCACGTCGCGCATCGCGAGCGCCCCGACGCGCAGCTCCGGTACCATTGCGCGCGCGAACGTCGAGCGGCCGGCGAGGACGTGCCCGTGCTCGCCGTAGCGCCGCAGCCCGATCAGGCGGGCGACGTTCGCGTCGACGACAAGCCCCGACGCGCCCGTGTCGAGCACGAACTCGACGTCCATGCCGCCGATGCTCACGGTGACATACACGTGCTCGGCGAAATCCGCGGGTAACTCCACGCTCGTCGTGCCGGCCGGAAACGTCACCAGCGTGCGCCGGCTCGGCGGGCGCTGCAGCTCGGCGTCGCTGACGTCGCCCGGCGCGTACTCCGTCACGCGCGAGTCGCTGGTCGTTTGCGCGATCGTGTTGTCGACGTGCCAGCGGTGCGCGAACACACGCCCTTGGTCGTCGCGTACGTCGCCATACGTCGTGGTCAGCGTCCCCGTCGCGGCGATCCGTTCCCGCCGTAGCACGCGCCACGTCGCCGGGTCGACGTACTCCTTGCGGCCCCAGCCTTTGCCGTTGAGCGTCGCGATGGCGTATGCGACCGCGGGCGCGCGGACGCGCGTCACGGTCGTGGTGACCGCATCCGGCTTGGCGCGCCCCGGATCCGCGCGGTCGTCGAGCGTCACGCCGTTCTCGTCCTGGCGCCAGCGCTCGCCGTGCACGATGCCGTCCTCGGTGTGAAAGGGCGGGCTGTCGTCGACCGTGCGCTCGTCCGCGCCGCGCACCAGCCGCCGCTCGGTGGTGGTGGTGCCGTCGGACGACGTCGTAACGATCGTCTCGCGATATGCGTTCGGCTCGCTCTCCGCAGCGCGCACGTTGGCGCGAATCTCCGCCGCGCTCGGTAGGGCGTCGTCCGCGCGGGCGAGCGCCGGCAGTGCGACGAGCAGTGCCGCCAGCAGCGCTGTTGCGCGCCGCGCCGCGGTCATTCGCGCAGGCCCATCGCCTTGCGGCCCGCGGCGTTGGGCACGAGGTACACGCGGCCGCCGGCGTAGTCGAGCCCGACGGTGAACATCCGCAGAAAATCCGTTCCGATGAGCCCGTCGTCGTCGCCCACGGCGTAGCTCTTCTCCGAGGTCACGCGAAAGCCCACGAAGTCCTGAAAGTTCAGGCCGCCGACTTTCACGCTGCCAAGCTGGTACGGCCGCGTCTCGATCGTACCGCCGACGCCGTAGTAACGCACGTAGCGCAGGTCGCCGCCGCCGCCTTTGTCCACGAGCGCTTCGGGGTGCTTGCGCGCGAACGCGTCGAAGATCATGAACGTGCCGGCACCGCCGGTGTCCAGGATGAAGCGCTCGCTGAGCGCGCCGTTGATCCTCACGTTCGTATACGGCGAGCCCTCACCGATCCGCACGTCGAGCGTGAACACGCGATTCCCCTGCGGCGCGACGTAGTCGGGTTCGCGCACGACGATGACCTGTTGCTTTTCGTAGTCGATCGTCACGCCGAGCTCTGAGAGAAAGTCGAAGCCGAGCAGCCCGACGGCTTTGTAACCCGGCTCGATCTCGCCCAGAGTGGGCACGGTTTGCACGGCGACGTCGCGCATCACGAGATCGCCCACGTGCAGCTCCGGCACGATGGTGCGCGCCGTCGTGAAGCGCCCCGCGACGACCTCGGAACGCTTGCCGTACGCCGGCAGCCCGAGCTGCTGCGCGACCTCGTTGTCGAGGGTGATGCCGCTCGCGCCGTTGTCGAGCAGGAAGTCCAAGCCGCGCGTCCCGACCATCAGCCGCACGATGACGTGCTGGCGCCCGAACTTCGTGGGCAGCGTAACCGACGACACGCCGTTCGGGAACGCTACGAGATGCCGCCGGCTCGACGGCATCGCCACCGCGTCGGCCGGCACGACGCTCGCATCATACGCCGTGACGCGCGTCTCGCTCATCGTGCGGGAGTACGCGTTGTCGGTGCTCCAATGATGCGCGAACACGCGCCCGCCGTCGGCGCGAAAGTCGTCGTAAACCGTCGCGATCGTGCCGTTCGCCGTCACCGTTTCGCGCCGGACGACGCGCCACGTCTCCGGATCCACGAAGATACGCGTGCCCTGGCGGCGTTTGTTGAGTTCCGCGACGAGCCATGCCTCGACGGGCGCGTGCACGCGCGTGACCGTGGTCGTGGTGGGATCGGACGCCGCGTTGCCGGGGTCGGGCTCGTCGATCACGGTCTGACCGTTGTCGTTCTGATGCCACTCCGCGGTTTTCGTCTTGCCCGACTCCGTATGGAACGGGCCCTGGTCGACGATCTCGCGCCATTCGTCACCGCGTTCCGCATAGCGTCGCGTGGTCGTCGTCCCGTCAGATGACGTCGTGACCGTGGTGCGCCGAAACGCATCGGGGACTGCGGCGGCGACGCGAACGTGCTCGCGAATCGCCGCCGCATCCGGCGGCGTGTCGTCGGCGAACACCGCGCGCTGCGTCCCGAGCAGTAACGATAATAGCAAAAACAAGGCCGGCAAAAGTGCCCGGAACCGACTCGACATGGCTACGATATTTCCAGCGCGCCGCGGTGCGCGCCTCTACAGCAGCGCGAGCTGCGCGCCTGAATCATCGGGCGCAAGTGTGCGATACCGTTGAAAGCGCGTCGCGCGGCAGGCAGCGTGAACGCGGTCAGCGACCTCGCGCACGTACGCCGGCTCGGCATAGCGGCCGCGACCGAACAACCGCTCGTACCGTTCGATCAGCTCCGGGCGTGACGACGCAAGAAAGGCGAAGTACGCATCGCGCGTGATCGTGCCGAGGTTGAGCGCGCCATGCCACACGTGCGAAGCGCCCGCGGCCGCTGCGGCGCGCACGACCGCTGCGAGCGCAGTGGGATCGTCGGTGATGCCGGGCAGGACGGGCGCGACGGCGACGCCGACGCGAATGCCGGCATCGGCGAGCGCGCGCACCGCGCGCAAGCGCTGGCGGGGCGGCGCGACGGTGGGCTCGATCTCGCGCGCGACCCCGTCGTCGAGCGTCGCGATGCTGAGCGCGACGCCGACGTCGGCGCGCCGCGCGCACTGCGCGATCAGGTCGAGATCGCGCACGACCAGCGGCGACCGCGTCGTGATGTGGAACGGCGCGCGCGCATCGCGCAGCGCGGGCAGAATCGCGCGCATCAGGCCGTAGCGCCCCTCGAGCGCTTGGTACGGATCGGTCGCGGTCCCGATCGCGATCTCTTCGCCGCGGTACGTGCGCCCGGCAAGCTCGGCGCGCAGCACCGTGGCAACGTTGACCTTCACGCCGAGGACCGAGCCCCATTGGCGCACGCCGTCGAGCTCGCGGTACGCGTGAGTGCCACGAGCGTAGCAGAACACGCATTGGTGCGCGCACCCGGTGTACGGGTTCAGCGACCAGGTGAAGCCCATCCCGCGAACGCGGTTGAGCGCGCTCTTCGCCGCGATCTCTTCGACTCGGACCTCGCTCGGCCGGCGAGCGATCGGAAGCCCCGCCATCGAACGTGCGTTCGATGGCGGGGAGCGATCAGGCCTGCGCGCTTATGGCGCTCCGGGTTTTTCCCAAACGCGGATGATCGCGCTCGGGACGATTCCCGGCTTGACCGTGCCGGTGATCATCACGGAGTATGCGCCGGGACCCTCGTTCTCTCGGCCGGTCCCGGTCATCGCGCCGTTCGCGGCGACCTTGCACGAGCAGATGATGATCTCGTCCTTGCTGCCCGGCACGGACACGCGCCAGAACCCGTTGAGCTTGCCGGTGAAGACGCACTTCTGCTTGCCGAACTCCGGCGGCACCTCGATGTCGGACGCGACGGAAACGATCACGCACGTCTTGCCCTGGAGCTGGATCGTGTCGGACAGCTTCATCCCGGCTTGCGCGGATGCCGGAACCCCGGCGACCAGAATCGCGAGCGCTCCGATGAGCCCTCGGCGGTAGATACCAAACGAATCGATCATTGCGATCTCCCTCGTCAGATTGAAGATCGCGTCCTACCCTAAACCAACCATCCCCTCCTCTATCCGAGGGTGGTAGCCGGTCTCTCGCTAGCCGTTCGTGCGCACGAACGAATTCCAATACCACACGCCCCACGCGCCGAAGAGCGCCGACCAGATGATCAGGACGACGCCCCAGTTCGGCAGCCGGGTGCGCACGCCGATCGCCATGAGCGCGAACAGGTATGGCAAGAAATCCAGCGCGTGGCGCATCCCGAACTGCACCCACCCGTTGAGATAGTACAGAAACTCCGGCGCGGCGACGAGCGCGGTCGTGATCCACAGTGCGACGACGACGTTGCGCGGCGTGCGAGCGAGAAAGGCGAGTATCAGCGCCGGGCTCGTGAAGGTCAGCGCGATCCCGTTGGTATCCGGTTTGAGGTACGGCCACACCGGGTGCTGCAGCCACTCGACGAAGATCGGCGCGCGGAAGAAGAACGAGTAGATCTGGTACGGCACGTATCCGAGCTGGAACGGCGAGCCCGTCGGCTGGCCCCACGCGTCGGCGTGATAATACACCGTGTGACCGATGTCGAACACCGTGCCCCACATCAGCTCGTCGTAGCCGACGAACGCGATCGCCCAGCACACGAGCACGATGCCGAACGAACGCAGCCGTCCCACGCGCTCGGCGCGCGACGCAGCGGTGCCCGCGAACGCGCCGCTCCAGAGTCCCCACGCGAACAGCGGCAGCGCCGCGACTTCCGGGAACCGTGCGCCGCACGCGAGCACCGCGCAGATGCCGACGACCCAGCCGCGATTCTTCCCGCACAGCTCCACGAGCGCGCCGAGCACGAACGTCACCGCGCACAGGTGCGCGAGAAACCACACGTCGCCGAGCTCCGCGCACCACCATACGTCGGTGCCGGCGACGAAGAACATCGCCAGGAACACCTTTGTCGAAAGCTCGGTCACGCCGAGCCGCTCGGCGAGCACCCACGCGAGCCCCGTCGCGACCGCGGCGAAGACGATCGCGACCGTGGTCTGGTTCGCGGCGTAACCCCAGATGGCGACCCACGGCAGCATGAACAGCGCCGGGACGGGCCCGTCGACGCCGTAGTAGTGGCCCTCGTACTGGACGGCGTCCATCCATTTGCCCGGCCAGTCGATCCACATCCGGCCGTGCAGCCAGGCGTACGCGACGCGCACGTAGTTGTTCTGCTGCGTGGAGCGCAGGTGCGAGCTGATCAGGATCACGACGAACGCGACCGCGGCGGCGGCTGCCGCGCCCGAGTACCGGCGCAAGGGGACCACCACGGTCCGGAAGCGAGACGCGGCGACCATCTTCGGCGCCATCGTTTCGTCCGATCGTAACCCGCGCCCCGCCGCCTGGGTACGAGGACCTCGCGATGTATCAGCGACGCTCACCCTACGGCGGCCAAGCCGCGCGCCCGGCCGCGGGCAGCGGGATCAACCTGCTGGGCCAGGTCCTGGGGATCACCGGCGTCGGGTTTTTGATCACGGCGGTCGCGTCGTATCTCTTCCGCGACGTCTCGTACGGCGGCGGGCTGCTGGCACTGATCGGCGGCTTCGTGCTGCTGTTCGTGATGAACGCGGTGCGCGGCAACCCGCAGGTCGCGCTGCTGTGGTTCTACGCGTTCACGTTCCTCGAAGGCATCGGGATCGCGCCGGTCATCAGCGCGTACGTCAGAACCATCGGCCCCGACGTCGTGGTGAGCGCCGCCGCGACCACCGGTTTCGGCATGCTCGTGCTGGGCGGCGTCGCGTTCGTGTTCTCGGTCGACTGGCGGCGGTTCAGCGGGGTCGCGATCGGCCTGCTCGTCGCGCTGGTTCTGGTCGGCATCGTGTCGGCGTTCACGCACTGGGTCCATCCGGACACGTACTCGTGGCTGACGCTCGGCGTCTTCACGCTGCTCACGCTCGTCGATTTCAGCCGCATCCGCGCGGGCGGGGACGGTCTCACGCCCGTCCAGCTCGCGGTCGCCATCTACCTCGACGCGATCAACATCTTCCTCGCGCTGCTCGAGCTCTTCGGTTCGCGGTCACGCCGCTAGCCTCGGCGCCGCGCTTCGCGGCCCGTACGACGAGGGTGATTCTCGGTCGCTGACGGCGAAGGTTGCAGACCATGGCGCGCGCGTACGACGGGGAAGCCGTGCAACCCGCCGGTGACGTGCTGCACGAAGCGTGCGGCGTCGCCGGGATCTACGCACCCGGCGAAGACGTCGCGCGGCTCGCTTACTTCGGGCTGTACGCGCTGCAGCACCGCGGCCAGGAGAGCGCCGGACTCGCGGTCGGCGACGGCCGGCGCATCGACAGCCACCGGCAGATGGGGCTGATCACCGGCTCGTTCGACGAAGCGATTCTCGGTCGGCTCAAAGGCATCGTCGCGATCGGCCACACGCGCTACTCCACGACGGGCAGCTCGATCATCGTGAACGCGCAGCCGTTCGTCGAAGAGTCCGATTTGGGCCCGTTCGCGTTCGCGCACAACGGCAACCTCACCAACGCCGACGAGCTCGCCGCGCAGCTGCCCGACGACGTGCGCCTTGCCGCGACGTCGGATTCGGAGATCCTCGCGAAGACGATCGCGCTCGCGCCCGGCGCGACGTGGACCGACAAGATCAAAGCGGCGATGCGCGTCGCCGAAGGCGCGTACTCCGTCGCGCTGCTCACGCGCGACGCCGTGTACGGTTTCCGCGATCCGTGGGGCGTGCGCCCGCTGTGCATCGGCACGTACGGCGACCGCGGCTACATGATCGCGTCGGAGTCGTGCGCGCTTGCGACCGTCGGCGCGCACTACTTGCGTGAGATCGGCGCGGGCGAAGTGGTGTGCATCGGCGCGAGCGGGATTCGCACGGAGCACACCGAGGTGGTGAAGCCCGCGTCGCTGTGCATGTTCGAGTACATCTACTTCGCGCGGCCCGACAGCGTGCTGAGCGGCCGTTCCATCTACATGGCGCGCTACCAGATGGGGCGGGCGCTCGCGCGCGAGCACCCCGTGGACGCCGACGTGGTGATGGCGGTCCCCGACAGCGCGATCCCCGGCGGGATCGGCTACGCGTCGGAGAGCGGCATTCCGTACGTCGAAGGGCTCATCAAGAACCGCTACATCGGGCGCACGTTCATCAGCCCCGATCAAAAGATGCGCAGCCAGGGCGTGCAGCTCAAGTTCAACCCGATCGTCGAGAACCTGCGCGGCCACCGCGTCGTCGTCGTCGACGACTCGATCGTCCGCGGCACCACGACGCCGCGCATCGTGTCGCTGCTGCGCGACGCGGGCGCGCGCGAAGTGCACCTGCGCATCACGTCGCCGCCGATCGTGCACCCGTGCTATCTCGGGGTCGACATGGCGACGCACGCCGAGCTCATCGCCGCGAACCTCACGGTTCCGCAAATTTGCGAGCGCGTCGGCGCCGACTCGCTGGGTTACTTGAGCATCGAGAACTTGGTCGACTCGACCGGCCGCGACCGCACCGATTTCTGCCTCGGCTGCCTGAACGGGCGTTACCCCAGCCGGCCCGCCTCGTCCAACGGCAGCGTCCAAGCGGATCGGCAGCCGGCGCTCAAGGCCTGAACCGCTCGCGCCGCGCACGTTCGCGGCCGAATACCGGACCATGACCCACACGGGATTGACCGCATTCGCGCGCGAGGTGCACTTCATCGAGGACCGCGTCACCGCGCTCGAGCGCGCGGTCGAGGCGGTGCAGTCCGCGACGGGCGCGGCCTGGGTGGCCGCCTACACGCCCGATGCCGACGGCACGTACACGTGCGCGGCCGCGGCCGGTGAGATGCCGTTCGGCGAGCTCGACGCCGTCGACCAGGACGACGCGGCGCTCGTCGCGCTCCGCGCGGAACGCGACGCGCTCGACGCGCCGGCCGGTTCCGTGCTGGCCGGATCGCTGCTGCTGCCGTTCGTCGCCGCGGGCCGCATCCGCGGGCTGTTGGCCGCCGGCGCCGTGCCGTACGCGTACACGTCCACCGAGCATGACGGACTGCAAGCGGTCGCGACCGCCGTCGGATTAGCGCTCGAAGTGCTTCAGGTGCGCGCGCTGGGCCGGGAGCTCGCGCGGTGGCGCGAGCGCGCCGAATGGGCCGAACGCGAGCTCGCGGTGCTGCACCGCGTGCTGGACTCCGGCTTTCAGCCCACGCCGGGTTGCGACGCGGCGGGCGGATCGCTGGCAGGGAACGACTCGGCCTCGGCTTCGTCGTAGGCGTCCAGCTCGTCGTCCTTCGCGCCGGTCTGCGCGTCGTACTCGGCGGGCTGCTCCGGCGTTTTCGGGTCGCTGACCGGCGCACCGGGGGCGTTCGGGATGTCGGGCTCGGGCACGACCGGCTCTTGCGGGTTCATGCCGGTCGTGTACCCGCTCGCGGCGCTAGACCGCGGCGGCCGCCGTCGTTTTGGCGACGCCGTTGGTCGGGCTGCCGTTGCGCGCGAGGTCTTCGACGATCGACACGAACGCACGCACCGGCGTGCCCGTCGGGCCCTTCGCCATGAACGACGACTCGGTGTCGAGGTACGCGGTGCCGGCGACGTCGAGGTGGATCCACGGCGTGTCGGCGACGAACGCCTTGAGGAACGCGGCCGCAGATTCGGCGCCCGCCGCACGCCCCGCGCTGTTCTTCAAGTCGGCGATGTCGCTCTTGACCTGCTGCTCGTAGTCCGGGTAGATCGGCAGGCGCCAGTAGCGCTCGCCGCAGTCCGCGACCGCTTTCAAAAAGCGCTCGACGAACGCGTCGTCGTTGGACATCGTGCCGCTCGCCGCGTGGCCGAGCGCGACCACGCATGCGCCGGTGAGCGTCGCGGCGTCGACGATCTTCGTCGCGCCGAGCTTGCGGGCGTAACACAGCGCGTCCGCGAGGATCAGGCGGCCTTCGGCGTCGGTGTTGATCACCTCGATCGTCTTGCCGTTCATCGCCTTGAGGATGTCGCCCGGCTTCATCGCGCGATGCCCCGGAAGGTTCTCCGAAGACGGCACGAGCCCGATCACGTTGAGCTTGGGGCGCAGCTTGCCGATCGCCCACATCGCGGCGATCACGCCGGCGCCGCCCGACATGTCGTACTTCATCTCGTGCATGTTCTCGGCCGGCTTGATCGAGATGCCGCCGCTGTCGAACGTGAGGCCTTTGCCGACGAGCGCGAGCGTCTCGGTCGACGACGGATCGCCCTTGTACGTGATGACGCTGAGCGTCGCGGGCTCGTCGGAGCCGCGCGACACGCCGAGCAGCGAGCCCATCCCGAGCTCTTCCATGCGCTTCTCGTCGAGCACGTCGACGTCGAGCCCCGCGTCCTTGCCGAGCTCTTTCGCGCGCGCGGCCAGATGCGTCGGCGTCATGTCGTTCGCGGGCGTGAGCGCCATGCGGCGGGCGGCGTTCACCGCTTCGCCGATCACGCTGCCGCGCTGCGCGCCCTCGTCGATGGCGGCGCGGTCGTACGCGCCGGTGAGAATCGTGACCGCGTCGGTGACGACGGGTTTGTCGGGCTCGGTGCGATAGAGCGTCGTGTCGATGATTCCCGCGATCGCGCCTTCCGCGACGAACGACGCGGCCTGCGCCGGATCCAAGCCGGCGGGCAGCGCGAACGCGATCGACGTGACGCCGCGCTTGCCGAGATAGCGCACCGCGGTGCCGGCGTACTTGCCGAGGCCGGTGGTTTTGAAGCCGTCGCGCTCGCCGAGCCCGACGACGAGCACGCGCTTGAACGGCGTGTCTTTCGCGTGGACGAGGGACGTCTCGTTCGCCTTGCCGGAGATCTCACCGCCGGCCAGGATATCGGCGATCGCGCCGCCGAGGAGCGCATCGACCTCCGCTGCGACGCCGTCGACGGCGCCGCCCGCGAAGACCGGCACCACGAGCGCGCCGGTCACCACCGACGTCGGCGCGTCGTTCGAGACGTGGACCTGCATGGATTCCTCCGGAAGGGCAGAAGCGGTCGAGCGACCGTGATTGGACAACCTGTTCGGAATTCGCGCGCCGCGGGCGCGGCCCTCCGATGACCGTTCGAGGGCTTCAAGCGGGCGACGACGCGTACGCGCGGGCCGGCGTCGACATCGCCGCCGGCAACGTGGCGGTACAGCGCTATCGCGACGTGACCTCCGGTTGGACGCACCCCGATCAATTGGGTTCCCTGGGCGGGTTCAGCGGGCTCTTCCGGCTGCCGGGCGACGCCAAGCGGGCGCTGGTCGGATCGACCGACGGGGTCGGGACGAAGATCCTGATCGCTGCGGCGCTGCGGCGCTACGACACGGTCGGCGCCGACCTCGTGAACCACTGCGTGAACGACATCCTCGTCACGGGCGCGGAGCCGCTGTTCTTTTTGGACTATCTCGCGGTCGGCAAGTTGGACCCTGAGATCGCGGCGCTGGTCGTCGCCGGCGTACACCGTGCGTGCCGCGAAAATTCGTGCGCGCTGCTCGGCGGCGAAACGGCCGAGATGCCCGGCGTGTACCGGCCGGATCACTTCGACCTCGCCGGCACGATCGTCGGCATCGTCGACCTCGACGCCGTGCCCGATCCGAACCGCGTCCAGCCTGGCGACGCGATCGTCGGATTACCGGCCGTGGGCTTGCACACGAACGGCTACACGCTGGCGCGCGCGCTGATCGCAGAGGACGAGTACGGCGCGCCGTTCGGCGACGCGACGTACGGCGACGCGCTGCTGGCGCCGCACCCGTCGTACCGCGAGCCGGTGCGCGCGATCCAGCGCGTCAGCGCGGTGCGCTCGATGGCGCACATCACGGGCGGCGGGCTGCTGGAGAACGTGCCGCGCACCTTGCCCGAGCACGCGGCGGCGGTGTTCGAGCAGACGCGCTGGACGGTGCCGCCGATCATGGCCGAGCTCGTGAAACGCGGCGACCTCGCGCACGACGAGCGCTACCGCACGCTGAACATGGGCGTCGGCTACACGCTGATCGTGCCGATCGCCGACGTCGACCGCGCGCTCGGCGCCGCGCCCGGTGCGCGCGTCGTCGGCTTCGTGCAGCCGCGCCGCGACGGCGAGCCGCGCGTGATCGTCCGCCCCGCGCGCGCATAAGCGGCTCGCGCGCGACATGGCGGTGAACCTGCTCGCGCCGCTCGACGACGAGCGGTACGGTGCGCCCGCGCTCGCCGGCGCGCATGACGCGGCCGCGCGCGCCGGCTACACGCTGCGCCGCGGCGACGGCCCCGACGCGCGCCTCGCGGCGTGGATCGACTTGCACTTCGCGCCGTCGTGGTGGTCGTTCGAGGCGGGCGCGGGCAGCGCGTGGATCGCCGAGCGCGACGGCGCGATCGCGGGCTTCGCGGCGTTCGGCGCGCGGGGACTGAAATTTCGATGGCTGCGCGCGTGGCGCGACCGGCACGATACCGGCATCTTCGGGCCGTACGGCGTCGCGCAAGCGCATCGCGGCACCGGTATCGGCGAAGCGCTGCTCACCGCCGCGCTGTGCAGCCTGCGCGCGGCGGGATTTGCGTTCGCGCTGATCCCCGCGGTCGGCGGCGAACGGCTCGTCGAAACGTACGTGCGCCGCACCGGCGCAACCGTCGCCGGCGAATTCGACTACGACGCCGGGCGTTTTCGCGCGACGATCCTCGCGTCCGGCGCGGGATCGAACGCGCGCAGCGTGCTCGAACGCGCGCGCGGGGGACGCCTGCCCGTCGACGTGCGGGCCGTGGTCGCCAACGACGCGCGCGCGGGCGCGCTCGATGCGGCGCGCGAGCACGGCGTGGACGCGATCGCGGTCGAGTGGGATCGCGCCCGCGAGTCGCGCGCGGCGTTCGACGCGCGCGTCGCCGACGCGGTCGCGCGCACCGAGCCGCAGCTCGTGCTGCTGCTCGGCTGGATGCATTTGCTTCCGCCGGCGTTCCTGCGGCGCTTCCCGGAGACGATCAACCTGCACCCGTCGTTCCTGCCGCTCGATCCCGGCGCCGACGAGGTCGTCGCCCCGGACGGCACGGTCATCCCGGCGCTGCGCGGCGCGCACGCGCTGCGCGACGCGATCCGCGCAGGCGTCCCGTGGACCGGCGTCACCGTGCACTACGTCACCGAGGCCGCCGACCGCGGCGCGGTGCTCGTGCGCGTCCCCGTCGCGGTCGGCGGCACGACCGAAGAAGCTGCGTTGCGCGAACGCATCCGGCCGGTGGAATTCGACGCCGTGGCGGCAGCGATTCGGCGCTGGACCTTCGAACGGTAGCGCGATGGACGACGCTGCACGAAACGCGAACGGCGCCGCAGAGAATGCGGACGACGGGCTGATCCGGCTGGCGGTGCCCGTCGGCGCCGACGATCACGTGCGCGGCCCGGCCGACGCGCCGGTGACGCTCGTGGAGTACGGCGACTTCGAATGCCCGTACTGCGGCGTCGCATACTCGGTGGTGAAGGAGCTCGAGCGGCGGTATGCGGGCAAGCTGCGCGTCGTCTTCCGCAGCTTTCCGCTCCAGCAGCACCCGCACGCCCAAGCTGCCGCCGAAGCGGCGGAGTTCGCCGCGGACCACGGCAAGTTCTGGGAATTGCACGACACGCTTTTCGAGCACCAGCGCGCGCTGGACGTGCCGCACCTGCTCGGCTACGCGCGTGCGCTCGGCCTCGACGACGCGGCGCTCGCGGAAGCGCTGCGCGAGCGCACCTACGCCGGGATCGTAGACGAAGTGAAGGAGGGCGGTGAGGAAAGCGGGATCCCCGGCACGCCCGCGTTCTTTCTCAACGACGTGCTGCTGGAAGACGACCCGACGCGCGAGAACTTCGCGCACGCGATCGACTGGCTGCTCGCGCGCAGCACGTCGCCCACGTAGTATTCCGTCATCCCCTGCGCGCGCTTCTGCTCGATCGGGTCGGGTCCGAGCAGCGGCTTGACGTTCTCCACCCATTCGGCGGCGCAGGCGGTCTTCGTGCGATCGGAACGCGCGCAAGCGACGAGACCGTTGAACGCACCGCGATAGCGCGCAAATTGGTCGCGCGTCATCGGCGAACCGTGCCCCGGTATCGCGAGCGTGAACGGCGTCGACCAGATTTGGTCCAGCGCGGCACGCCATCCGTCGGGACATGCGGTGTCCAGAAACGCCGCCGGCAGCGTGACGAGATCGCCGACGGCCGCGACGCCGCTGGCCTTATCGTACACCCAGACGTCGCCGGCCGTTGCCGAATGCGGCGCGAGATTCAAACGCAGCGTCCGCGAGCCGAACGTGACCGTCGTCGATGCGTCGATCGGGACGTCGGGACGCAGCGCTGCGCCGTGCTCGATGGTCGCAAGGTCGTTGCGCACGTCCTCCGCGGTTTCCGGCGGTGGATTCCCCGACGCGAGATACTCGCGGCCGTCGACGGCGCTCTTGGCCAGAAAGCCGGTCAGCGCGTCGTCGATCGCACGGCTGGCATAGACGCGCGCGCCCGGGTAGGCCCGCCTGAGGTCAGGGTTGCCGCTGACGTGATCGAGATGCCAGTGTGAGTTGATGATGCCGACGACGTCTTGATTCCGCGCGTGCGCGAAATCGAGAATGGCCTGCCTGTGCCAGAGGTGGCGGCCGGTGTCCATCACGACCAAGCCCGGCGCCGCATCGAAGATGACGGTGTTACCGTCGGGTTGCCGTTTCGGCCGAATCCCGCCGGGGATCAGCCAGACGCCGTTCGCGACGGCTTGCGCGACGGGCGGCGCGGTGTCCGAGGCTTGCGCCGGCGCGCGGGCGGCAGTGATGCCCGCACTGGCAACCGCGGCCACCGCGGCGCAAAGCAGCGCTGCAAGAACGGGCTTGTCGGTCGTACGCATCGGCTGCTCGGGTTTGGCTCGCCGGCGGTGTATCCATGCCGTGCGGACTGCCGCAAAACCGCCGCCTGAGCGGACGCATCCGGTCACGAACGGCGCTTGGAGCGACCGGATCCCTTTCCGCGGCTGCGCGCGTTCAGCGTGAGTGAGTCGGCGGCGATTCGCGCCGGAAACGTCCAATACTCTCCCGTTTCGAACGCTTCACCGGCGAAACATATCTCGACCCCGTCCTCCAGCATCATCCACGGACCAACCTGGACGGGTGCGATCGTTCGAGCGCCCGCGCGCCGGTCGTCGCGCGACCAGGCGAATGTCGCGGCGCCGGCGGTGCCGCCTCGTTCGATCGTAACGCGATAGAGCGCGTTCTCGAGGCCGGTGTATCCGGTCCGCACCGTCAGCGTCGCTACGATGCGGGGAGCGGCGCGGCGCGAGCGCGAGCGGCGGCGCATGCCGCGCACCGTCGCGAAAAAAGCGACGGCGAAAAGGGCGGCGACGACGCGAACGATCATGAGACCTCGGCGGGTGCGAACGTGAGGTTGGGGTCGGCGACCAGCGTACGCGGGTCGACGCGGGAAATCGATGCACGGCGGTCGGCCGCGGCTGCGATCATCGCGGCGTTGTCGGTGCAGAAGCGGCGTTCGGGGACGAACGCGGGGACGCCGCGTTTCTTGCCGAGTGCGACGAATGCCGACTGCAGCGCGCCGTTCGCCGCGACGCCGCCGCTGAGCACGAGCGCGCGATAGTCGCCGGCGTCCAAGGCGCGCGTGACGCGGTCGATCAGCACGTCGATCACCGCTGCTTGGAACGATGCGGCGACGTCCTCGCGGCGCGCGTCTTTGCCGGCATCGGATTCCAGAAAATAGCGCACCGACGTCTTCAAGCCGGAGAAGCTCATGTCGAGCGTCCCGGCGTCGGGCCGGTGGCGCGGAAACGCGAACGCTTTCGGATCGCCGTCGCGCGCGAGGGCTTCGAGCGCGGGGCCGCCGGGGAAGCCGAGCCCGAGCAGCCGCGCGGTTTTGTCGTACGCTTCGCCCGCGGCGTCGTCGCGCGTCTTGCCGATCACGCGCAGGTCCGTCGCGGAACGCACCTCGACGAGTTGCGAGTGGCCGCCCGACACGAGCAGCGCGAGAAACGGGTACGGCGGGGGCTCGTCCCGCTCGAGGAACGCGGCGAACAGATGGCCGTGCAGATGGTTCACCGCATAGAGCGGGAGCCCGGTCGCGAACGCGAGCGCTTTCGCCGCCGCGACGCCGACCACGAGGCTGCCGACGAGCCCCGGCCCGGACGTGACGGCGATGCCATCCAGGTCGTCGAGGCCGACGCCCCCGCGCGTGAGGGCGTCGTCCACCGCCGCCGACAGCAACGCGGCATGGCGCCGGCTCGCGATCTCCGGCACGATCCCGCCGTACTTCGCGTGGAACTCGTCTTGGTTGGTCGAGACGTTCGCGAGCACGTGCACGCCGTCGCGCACGACGGCGGTCGCGGTGTCGTCGCACGACGTCTCGATCCCCAGCAGCAGCACCTCCGATGGGACTCGTAGCGCGCTGCCGCCGGTTGCGGTATGGTGTCCGGGTGCGTTTTGACGCTCGCTACCTCGCCGTCGCCGCGTGCGGCGGCAGCGCGTTTCTCGACATGTACGCGACACAGCCGCTGCTGCCGGATCTGCGCGCGGAGTTCCACGCGGGCGAAGCGGCGGTCGGCGCGACGATCTCGGTCCTGACCTTCGCGTGCGCGCTCGCGGCGCCGTTCGTGGGGCCGATGGCCGACGCGATCGGCCGCAAGCGGGTCATCGTGAGTGCGATCTTCGGCTTGGCGCTGGTCACGTTCGCGGCGGCGAGCGCGACGACGCTGCACGCGCTGCTCGTGTGGCGCTTCGTGCAAGGGCTGTTCATGCCCGCGGTGTTCGCGGTTACGCTGGCCTACATCGCCGAAGAGTTTCCGGCCGCGGTCGGCGGGCGCGCGATCGGCGCCTATATCGGCGGCAACGTCCTCGGGGGGTTTCTCGGCCGATACGTCTCCGCGCTGGTCGCGAGCCGCTGGGACTGGCACGCCGCGTTCGTCGTGCTCGGCGTGCTCAACCTCGCGGGCGGCGCGATCGTTTTCGCGGCGCTGCCCCGCGCCACGCGCTTTGCGAAGCAGTCGTCGGTACGCGATGCCGTGCGCGCCATCGGTCGGTTCGTGCGCGATCGCGAGCTGCTGGCGACGTACGCCGTTGGCGGAAGCGTCTTGTTCTCGCTGGTCGCGGCGTTCACGTTCGCGACGTACCATCTCGCCGCGCCGCCGTTCCGGCTCAACACCGCCGCGCTCGGCAACGTGTTCTTCGTGTACCTGATCGCCGTCTTCGTGACGCCGCTCGCGGGCCGGCTCATCGACCGCGCGGGCCACCGCACCGCGCTGCTGCTCGCGATCGCGATCAGCGCGGCGGGCATGCTCGTCACGCTCATCCCGTCCGTGGCGACGATCATGATCGGACTCGGATTGATGTCGACCGGCACGTTCGCCGCGCAAGCGGCGTCGCAGGGCTACATCGGCGTCGTCGTGCACGAGCGCCGCTCGACGGCGGCGTCGCTCTATCTCACGGTGTACTACGTCGGCGGCGGCCTGGGCGCGGTACTTCCCGCGATCGTGTGGTCGCGCGGCGGCTGGCCCGCGACCGTCGTGCTCGTGCTCGCGGTGCAAGCGCTCGCGGCAACCGTCGCCGGCGTGTTATGGACGCGCCGTGCCGCCGCGCCGGAGATCGTGAATCCGGGCGTCTAACGTCGCGCGGCGACCTTCGCTGCGAGCTCGGCGGCGAAGTCGTCGACGGTGACCGTGCGCTTCGCCTCGACGCCGCGCTCGTTGACGTTGACCGTGCCCTCCGCGAGCTCGCTCTTGCCGACTACGAGAATGTACGGCACCTTTTGCGTCTTCCAGTGGCGGATCTTGTAGCCGAGCTTTTCGTTGGATGCGTCGGCGTCGGCACGGAAGCCCTGCGCGCGCAGCTTGTCGCGCACTTCGTACGCGTAGTCGAGCTGGTGCTCGGAGATCGGCGCCACGACAGCCTGCACGGGGGCGATCCACGCCGGGAAGTTGCCGCCGAAGTGCTCGATGAGCACGCCGAAGAACCGCTCCAGCGAGCCCGCCAGCGCCCGGTGGATCATCACCGGGCGGTGATCGGCGCCGTCGGGGCCGCGATATTTCAGGTCGAAGCGCTCGGGTAGCGTGAAGTCGACTTGCACCGTCCCGAGCTGCCACTTGCGGCCGATCGCGTCGTGCAGGTTGATGTCGAGCTTGGGCCCGTAGAACGCGCCGCCGCCCTCGTCGATCCCGAACGGCAGGTTGTGCGACTCGAGCGCGTTGCGGATCGCCGCCTCCGCGATCTCGTCGGTCGGGCCGCGCAAGTCGCCGGACCGCGTGCTCAGAAAATATTCGAAGCCGCTGAAATCGAACGCGTCCATCAAGCGGAGCGCCTCGTCGAGCGTCTGCTCGAACTCCGCCTGCAGCTGCTCGGGCGTACAGAAGAGGTGCGCGTCGTCCTGCGTGAAGCCGCGCACGCGCGTGAGGCCGTGCAGCGTGCCACTGAGCTCGAAGCGGTAGACGGTGCCGAACTCGCTGTAGCGCAGCGGCAGGTCGCGGTACGACCGCGCGTCGCTCTTGTAGATGAGGATGTGACCCGGACAGTTCATCGGCTTGAGCCGGAAGCGCTGGCCTTCCACCTCGATCGGCCCGAACATCCCGTGCGCGAAGTTCTCGAGGTGGCCCGACGTGGCGTAGAGATCCTCGTGCACGACGTGCGGCGTCACGACCGGCAGGTAGCCGCGCTCGTGCAAGCCCTCGCGGATGAACTGTTCCACGATGCCGCGCATCAGCGCGCCCTTCGGATGCCAGAAGATCAAGCCGCCGCCGGCGAGCTCGTCGACGTGGTAGAGGTCCAGTTCCGCGCCGAGCTTGCGATGATCGCGCTTCGCCGCTTCTGCGAGGAACGCGTGGTACTCGTCGAGCTGCTGCTGCGTCGGAAACGCGGTGCCGTAGATGCGCTGCAGCATCGCGTTCTTCGAGTCGCCGCGCCAGTACGCACCCGCGACGGATTCCAGCTCGACGGCGCCGATCGCACCCGTCGAGTCCGCGTGACCGCCGCGGCAGAGGTCCGTGAACTCGCCGATCGTGTAGAGCGTGATCGGCTCGCCGTCGGGGATGCCTTGCGCGAGCTCGACCTTGTACGGGTTGTCGCGGAACGCCTCGATCGCTTCGTCGCGCGTGACGCGCCGGCCGGTCATCGGGTAATCGGCCGCGACGATCTCGCGCATCCGCGCTTGCAGCTTCGTCAGATCGTCGGGCGTGAACGGCGTGCCGCGGTCGAAGTCGTAGTAGAACCCGTTCTCGATCGCCGGCCCGATCGTCGGCTTCGCGTCGGGGAAGAGGTCCTGCACGGCGTACGCCAGCACGTGCGCGGCGGTGTGGCGGAGGTGCGCGATGTCCACGCTGGGCTCGGTCGTCGAGGTCGTCACGCCGTCCTCTTCGCCGTTGGAGTTCGGCGTGCCTCACGACGAACGTCGGCGTGACGAAATCACGGTCCTCCGGTACGATCCGCGAGTGATTCAAGCCGCCGACCACGAGCGCCACGGCGCCGGGACCTCAACGATTCGCGACCTCGTCCTGGGGATGGCCGACGGCCTCACCGTGCCGTTCGCGCTCGCCGCGGGCGTGACGGGCGTGGTCGCCGCGAGCGGCATCGTCGTGACGGCGGGGCTCGCGGAGATCGTGGCCGGCGCGATCTCGATGGGACTAGGCGGCTACTTGGCGGCGCGCAGCGAGGTCGCGCACTACGCGAAAGAGTACGCGCGCGAGATTCGCGAGACCGAGGAGATTCCAAACGAAGAAAAGGCCGAGGTCGCGCAGATCCTGCACGGCTACGGCGTGCGCGAGCCGATCCTGTCGCGTGTCGTCAACGAGATCACGAGCGACCGCGAGCAGTGGGTCGCGTTCATGATGCGCAACGAGCTGGGCCTCGAACGCCCCGACGAGCACGCCGCGCCGCGCAGCGCGGCACTCGTCGGCGGCGGCTACGTGCTCGGCGGCATCTTCCCGCTGGCGCCGTACGTGTTCATCCCCAACGCGCACGACGCACTCTATTGGTCGATCCTGTGCACGTCGATCGCGCTGCTGGTGTTCGGTGCGGTGCGCGCGCGGGTGCTCGCGACGCCGATCTTCTTGGGCTCACTGCAGACGTGGATGATCGGCGCGATCGCAGCGAGCGCTGCCTACGGTTTGGCCCGGCTGGTGTCGCGCGGGGGGCTGTGATGCGCACACGTGCGGGCCTTCTCCTGGCCGCGGCCTTCTTTGCTGCAGCACCTCCGGTGGTATCGGCGCAGATGGAAGCTGCGCCCGCCACGCCGTCACCGTCGGCTCTTCCGGAGATCGGTCGCACGCGGGCAACCACGGCTGCGTGCGCCGTGATGCGTGACATCCTGATCCCTTCGTTCGCCGCGGCGCAGCGCGCCGACGCACGATTCGGCGTCGTTCGGACAAGCCTCCGCCGCTACGTTCAGTTGAAATCCGACTACAACGGCCAGCGTGCTCCGGTGAAGAGCGACGGCGTCATGTTGGAATCGCAGTTCAACCGGTTGAGTGTCGATGCTGCGTCACTGCTTCAAGAGGCGGACGCGATCCGAAAGCTCCTCGACGATCCGCGCATCGCCGCCGGCTCGAACGACCCCGTCATTCGCGAGGAGCGCGAGCAGCTGGAGCGCGTCTATGCGACGCAGCAGGCACGCGCGAACGCGCTCAGCGAGCTGATGCTGCGCGAATCCACCTATCTCGCGAAAAATCTCGTCGGCTGGGAAGACCCCGCCGCGTTCGCGCAGATGAATCTACCGAAGATTGCGAATGCCCCACCGCGGCCCGCTCCGAAGTTCACCGCGCCGCCCGGCATGCCGCTCCTGAACGGATTCGATGCGGCCGACCGATCCCGCGTCGACGAATGGAGCGCAGCGCAGACGCGCATCGCGCGCGCCGGCGAGGAGCAGGCCGCGAAAACGTTCTTGCCGCTCGCGCAGCGATGCCGTTGACGCGGTGATGGCAAGACGAAGAAACGCCGCGAGACGATCGCGGCGTTTCCTGACGTGGTGGGCGGCAGAAGGATTGAACTTCTGACCTCTACAGTGTCAATGTAGCGCTCTCCCACTGAGCTAGCCGCCCGCATGTGTCGTCCGGTGGGTTTTTCGACCGAATCCGGTTCTCTAACGCAATCGGTACCCCTTCAGATACACCTTAGTCCTGCTCGCCGGCCCAGGGCCCGCTGATCCGCTACGGGGAAGCCGGTCCGAGGCGGCGCTAACACATCGGCCTCATCGCTGCTCTTGTAGGTGTATGGACGATCCCGTTCTTCAGCCGGCCCTGGAGCTCGTCGACGCGGCGAGAGCCGGCGACCCCCTTGCGCTCGATACGCTCTTGCGAACCGCGTGGCCGCACGCGTTCCGGATCTCGCTCATGATCGTGAAGGATCGTTCGCTCGCTGAAGACGCGGCGCAGGAAGCGTCGATCGCGGCCGGGCTCGGGATCCAGGGCTTGCGCGAGGGTCGCGCGTTCGCGCAGTGGTTCCTCCGCATCGCGGTGCGTGAAGCGATGCGCGTGACGAAAAGGCGGTCGCCGGGCTTTGCTTCGCTCGCCGACGTGCACCTGGTCGAAGCGGCGGCGTCGACGGACATCCTCGACTTGCGCTCGTCGATCGCGGCTTTGCCGATCGCGCTTCGCGTGCCCCTGGTCCTCGCTGCCTATTGCGGGCTTTCGAGCAAAGAGATCGGTGCGGTCCTCGACATTCGCGCAGGCGCGGTTCGCTTCCGCATCTGGCGCGCGAAGACGATCCTCCGCGAACAGCTTGCACCTCGGGTCGACATCGAACCGAACAGGAGCTTTGCCGTATGAATTCTTCCGACAGCGCGTTCGATCGCGACATCGCATCGTCGATCGCGGCGATCCCGGCACCCGTTTTTCCGGCCGCCGCCATTGAATCGCGCATCGCGCGGCGCGCGCCCGCACGCGGCCGATCCTTGACCGGCGCAGCGGCTGCGACAGCCGCGATCCTGGTCTGTTCCGCCGGGCTCGCCTATGCTGCGCCCAAAGTCTGGCACACGATCTTCATCCCGGCCGGCAGCGGCCACTACACGGTGTCGTCGCCGGATGCCGAACGTCTCGGAGACCGCGGACTGCAAGCGATGCGCGCGGAGCGATCGTTTCATGCGACGTTGCCGGTCGGATGGCCGTCGAACATGCGGCCCGTCGAGACCTGGCGCATGGGACCGCCGTCCGCGCGAACGTACATCGTGCGCTATGCCGGCGAGCGCGGTAACGGCGGCGCTGCACCCGCGGCCGTAGTGTTCCTTCAGAAGAGCGGCCTCTATCGAAAGGCCCGCCTGACGACGTTCCGGCATGCCCAGCACGTGACGACCAGCGGCAGCGTCACGATCGCGAAAAACGACTCCGGCCATACGAGCGCGTCGTGGACAGTCGGCGACGAGCACGTTTCCGTCGTGTCGGACACCCTGCGTCCCGACGAGATCCACCGGATCGTTTCGGCAACCGCCGCGACGATGGGCGGCAAGGCGAGGTAAACTCCCGGACAACGCCAACCTTGGTGCGTGCGCCCGGACGCCTTGATTCTCGGAATCGGCAGTCTCATCTGTATCGCCGGTGTGCTGTGCGCGCTCGTCTTCGCGCTCCGGCGCCGGCGCAGCGCCGTGCGCATCTGCGGAATCACGGTTGCCGCGGCGAGCCTCGTGATCATCGGTTACGTGGGCGCACCGGCGGTCCTCGGGCGGGAACAGCCGGCGACGGTGACGGCGCAAGCGTCGCGCCCGACGCCCTCCGCGACGTCGACCGCCGAGCCGGCGCGGATACCGACGCCGGCGCCAACGCCGACCGCTACCGCTTCGCCGACACCAACGGCAACGGCAACCGCGGCGCCGACGACGACTGCAACGCCGATGCCGGCGCCGGCGACAACCGCCACGCCGGCGCCGGCGCGCGCAAACCGGAAGACCGATACGAAGGCGATGCAGGCATTTCGGACGCACTGGACCGACGTCGTTCGCGTAAGCGTCTCGGCCATTCAGGCACACGACGCGGCGGGCGAATATTTGCGCAGCGGCGATGCCGCCGCCGCGGCCGGCGAGTTGCAAAGATGCCAGGACACCGCGAGCAGCCTCGTGAGCCAGTCCGTCGATCTTCCGCGGAATACCGACACTCATTTCGACATGAAATTGCTGACGGCGATCAAAAAGGCGGGCGACGGGCTGGGCTATGGCTGCAAGGCAGCCCGGTCATACCTGGACACGAACAATCCGTCGGACTTCGCGGATTCGCACCGATACTTCGACGGCGTCGCGGAGGAGATCTTTCGCTTGGAGACGCTTGCGCGGTCGGAGTACCAAAAGCTGGGCGGCGACCCGCGAAGTTTGCTCAGCTTCACGACTGCATTGCGGTAGAACCGATTTCGGTCGAGCTCCGGGTTCGGCGTCAGCTCGCGACGCGGCGTCGCAGCAACCCGCCCAGACCGCCGGGCACGAACAGCACCAGCACGATGAAGAGCACGCCGAGCAGAAACAACGGCTCCGACAGCGGCACGCGCAGCACGCCCGGAAGCGACTGCACCGTGGACGTATTCGCCAGCGCGACGAGCCGGAAGTCGAGATATTCGTACACCACGCCGCCGAGCACGGCGCCCCAAAGCGTGCCGACGCCGCCGAGCACGACCATCACCAGGAGCGCCAGGGTGAAATCGGCCGTGGTGACCTGCGGGTTCGCACCGCCTTGCAGCAGCAGGTACACCACGCCGGTCGCCGATGCGAGAAACGCCGACAGCACGAACGCGCCGAGCTTGTAGAGATACGGGTTGAGCCCCAGCACCGACACCCGCCGCTCGTTCTCGCGGATGGCCTGCCACACGCGGCCCGGCGGCGAATTGACCGCGAGCCACGCGATGGCGTACACGACGAGCAGCAGCACGAGCGCGATCCAGTAGACATTGTGCGTGTTCGTCACACCCACCAGAAACGACGGCAGCACGCCGCCGCCCAGCGCGAGGCCCTCTTCGCCGCCGGTGAGCCCGAACGGGTTCTGCATCACGAGGATCGAGCCGGCTTGCGCGAACGCGAGCGTCACCATCGCGAACGGGATGTCGCGCATGCGCAAGCAGACCGCGCCCAGAACCAACGGAAGAATCAACGAAACGACCGCGGTCAGCGCGAGCGCCGCGGGGAGCGACCAGTGCCACCGCGTGAGGGCGATCGCGGTCGTGTACACGCCCGTCGCGAAGTAGAGCGCGTGGCCGAACGACAGCAGGCCGACGTAGCCGAACACGAGATCGTACGTGAGCGCGAGCGCGCCGAACACGAAACACAGCCCCAGCAGGTTGAGCGTCCCCGGCGCGTTGAGCGCGCCTTCGAACACACCGGGCAGCGCGATGCCGATCGACGGCAGCGCGACGAGCACGACGAGCGCGACCGCGAGTACGATCGTGCGCACGCGCGGCGTCATCCCGACGCTCCGGAGAACCCGCCCGGCCGTACCAGCAGCACGATCGCGAGCAGCAGCACGACGGAAAAATCGCCGACGCCGGCGGCACCGTAGAAGTTGAGGAACTGCTGCAGCACGCCGACGACGACGGCGGCGAGCGCGGAGCCGGTCACCGAGCCGAGCCCGCCGATGATCACGACGATGAACGCGAACAGCAGCATCGTGGTCCCGCGACCGGGATCGATGGTGCCGAAATACGTCCCCGCAAGCATCCCCGCGAGGCCGGCCGCCATGCCGCCGATCGCGAACACCAGCGTGAACGCGCGCTGCACGTCGATGCCCAGCGCCTGCACCATCGCGCGGTTCTCGACGCCGGCGCGCACGATCAGCCCGAAGCGCGTCCGCCGCAAGAAGAAGAGCAGCAGTCCGAACACCAGCGCGGCGAGCACGATCACGAGCAGCCGGGTGTTCGGGATGTTCGCGCCGAGGACGGTCGTCGTGCTGGTCATCCACGCGGGGAGCTGAAGCTGCTTCGGATCGCTGCCGAAGCCGCCTTGCACCAGCGAGATCGTCGCAAGCGCGAGGCCCACCGTCACGAGCACCTGGCCGACGTGGCGGGCGTAGAGCGGCCGGATCAGCACGACCTCGGTCAGCGTCGCGAACACGCCGCCGACGGCGATCGCGACCAGCACCGCGACGAGCCATTGCACCTCGAGCGACGCGCCGCCGACGAGGCGGGTCGCCGACCAGCCCGCGTAGGCCGCGACCGTGAAGAACGCGCCGTGCGCGAAGTTCAGCACGCGCATCAAGCCCCAGATCAGCGACAACCCGGCCGCGATCAGAAAGTACAGCGCACCCAACCCGAGCCCGGTGATCAACAGCAGCGCGAACGTCGTCACGCCGGGGACTCCGTCATGTCAGTGGCTCCCTGCCGCGGCGAGGCCGAGATGCTTGCGCGCGAGCGCCGGATCGCCCATCAGCTGCTCGACGTCGCCCGTGAACGACACGCGCCCCTGATCCAGCACGACGACGTCGCGCACCAGGCTGTGGGCCACGCTGAGGTTCTGCTCGACCAGCAGGATCGTCGCAATCTCAGCCGCGCGCCGCAGCGCGTCGACCACGTGCCGCACGACCAGCGGAGCGAGCCCTTTGGTCGGTTCGTCCACGAGCAGGATGCGGTTGTCGCCGTTGAGCAGCGCGCGCGCCAATGCGACCATCTGCTGCTGCCCGCCCGAGAGCGTCCCCGCCTTTTGCGCGGCGCGCGTCTTCAGCTCGGGGAACAGCTCGTACACGAGGTCGTAGCGCAGCGGCGCGCCCGCGCGCTCCGCGAGCCGCAGGTTCTCGTCCACCGTCAGGCCGGCGAACACGTCGCGGTCTTCGGGCACGTAGGCGACGCCGCGCCGGACGATCTCGTGCGTGCCGAGGCGCACCGTCTCTTCACCGTCGAACGTGACGCTGCCGGTGCGCGGCACGAGCCCGAGGATGCCGCGCAGCGTCGTCGTCTTCCCGACGCCGTTGCGCCCCAGCAGCCCGGTGATGCCGCCGCGCCGCACGCCGAACGACACACCCTGCAGGATGTGCGACTCGCCGAAGTACACGTTGAGGTCGCGCACGCCGAGCAGCGGCGTGGCCGGCGCGACGGGGTCCGCAGCAGCGCTCACAGCGGGTCTCCGAGGTACGCCGACTGCACCGTCTCGTTCGCAATGATGCGCTCCGGCGTGTCGATCGCCAGCAGCGAACCATGGTGCATCACGGCCATGCGGTCCGCGAGCTCCATCACCAGATCCATGCGGTGCTCCACCATCAGCACGGTCTTGTGCTGGTCGCGGTGGATGCTGCGGATCAGCGCCATCATCTCCGGCACGTCCTCGACCGCGAGCCCGGCCGTGGGCTCGTCGAGCAGCACCACCTGCGGATCGCCGCACAGCAGGATCGCGAGGTCGAGCTTGCGCTTCTCGCCGTGCGACAGCGACGCGGCTCTTGCCGCCGAGCGCTGCTCGAGCCCGACGGAGACGAGCGCGGCGCGGGCACGCTCGAGCGGCTCGACCTGCTTGTCCGCGAGCACCCACAGCCGGTTCGAACCGCCGAGATACGCTTGCGCGGCGAGCCGGACATTTTCCAGCGCCGTCAGCTCCGAGAAGATCGTCGACGTCTGGAACGTGCGGCCGATCCCCAATCGCGCGCGCACGTAGGGCGGCGCCGCCGTGATGTCGTCGCCCCGAAATACGATGCGCCCCGAAGTGGGCCGCGTGACGCCGGACAGCAGGTTGAACAGCGTCGTCTTCCCGGCGCCGTTGGGCCCGATGATCACGAGAAACTCGCCCGCGTTCACATCGAGCGTCACGTCGTCGACGATGACGGCGCCGCGGATCCGCAGGCCCAAACCGGCCGTCGACATCACCGCGGCGCGCGCCGTCTCGATCACGGGATTACTTGAACGGTTTTACCGGTGGCGACACGGCTTCTCGCGGGATCGTGCGCACGAGTTTCGGCTCGATGCCGGCGCCCGATCCTTCGAGCTTCGCAACGAACATCGGCTGCAGCATCGCGTGGTCCTCGGGGCGAATGAGCTGCGTGCCTTTGGGCGTCTCGAATTTCCAGCCCTCGAGCGCCGCGATCATCTTGCCGACGTCGTCACCGTCCGCTTTCTCGACCGCGCGCACGATCATCTGCGCCGCGACGAAACCGTCGGGGTGAAACAGGTCGGGCACTTTGTTCTGGCCCTTGAGCGCCGCGACGAGCGCATCGTTCGCCTTGTTCTTCGGCGCGCGGTAGAAGTAATGCGACAAGAACTGGATCTTCGTCGCCGCCGCACCGAGCGTCGGGTACGAAGCGCGCTGGTCGAGGCCGCTCACCACGCGCGTCGAGGCGAACACGCCGGAATCGTCGAGCGCCTTCCACATCGCGGGCGCCGTCGCGCCGGCCCATGCGGGAAACAGCAGATCGGGCTTCGCGTCCTTGATCTTTTGCGCGAACGGCGCGAAGTCGTTGGCCGAAAGCGGCGCGAGCACGGCGGACACGTCGGCCCCGCTGCCGCCGAGCACGATGCGCACGGCGTTCGCGTTGGCTTGGCCGAACGCGGAGTCTTGCGCGAACACGGAGACCTTCTTGCCGCGCAGGTTGTTTCCGACGATCGTACCGGCGGTCAAGACGTCTTGGTACGTCTGGCGGCCGGACCGAAACGTGTTGCGGTTGTTGCCGGTGATCGCGTCCGCGGCCGCGGCGCCTGACACGAATAGAACGTTGTTCTCCTTCGCGACCGGCGCGATCTGGAGCGCGACGCCCGACGCGGTGGACCCGCCGACGATCTTGTACCCCTGGCCGATCAGCTCTTTGGCGGCCGCGACGGCTTTGGCGGGGTCGCCGGCGTCGTCGCGCTCGGTCACCACGATCTTGTGGCCGCCGGCCGTGCCGGTGTGGTGCGTCGCGTAGTCGAGCCCGATCGCGAAGCCCTCGGCGTACTGAGCGCCGTACGACGACAGCAGCCCGGTCTTCGAATAGATCAGGCCGACGTTCACGGGGGCCTTCGCGCCGGCGGCCGCGGCCGGGGCGGCGCCGCCGAGCACAACGAGCTCGGCGACCAGCGCCGACGCCGTCAGCGCCGCGAGCACTTCACGTATCCTCAAGACTCTTTCTCCTCAAGATGTCGCCCACCGGTGATTCGTTCGGCGACGCCGTCCGTCGCAATACACCCGACGCCGGGTGATCTCATTCAGGCAAACGTGCAGATGATCGCTTGTTCGGCTTTCTTATCGGTGAAGGGGGCGTTCCGGGCGCGGGTGGGAGGTATCAGGCGGCCGCTTCGCGTCCTAGAAGCTAAGTTTTCCACGACCGACTTGTCAGGAGTACACGGGTGAGACGTTCTCATTTTCTCGCAGGCGCGAGCGCTCTGGGAATCGCAGGCTGCACGAGCGGCGGCACGTCGACCGGCCGGTCCGCGCTTCCGGGGCTTGGGACGCCGCCTGGCCACGTCCCCGATCTGCGCTGGCGGTCGGCGCCGGTACCCATTACCGGCAACGGGTACGATCCTGCCGGCGACGCCGCCGCGCTGATCCTTCCGGGAAGCCCCACCGGTGCGACGGCGCCGATCCCCGGGGTTCAGATCACCGGATCGTACGCCGCCGACCAGCGCTACGTCTTGCGCATCCCCGACGCGTGGAACGGCAAGCTCGTCGTGATCGGGACCCCCGCGTTTCGCAGCGAGTTCGCCAACGACGGAATCTGGCAAGACTTTTTGCTCGCGAGCGGTTACGCGACCGCGTGCAGCAACAAGGGGATCCCGTTCAACGCGATCGCGGAAACGATCGCGTCGAGCCCGAACTCGAACGCCAACTTCCCGATCTGCTACGATCTGGGTTCGCTCGAGACGTTGAAGTTCTCGTACCGGCTCGGCGCGACGTATCCCGCCAAGAAGCCCATCAGCGGCTGGAACGACGACATCTACCAGCTCACGCTCTTCGCGAAGAACTTCCTCGCGACGAACTATCGGGCGCCGTCGCGCACGTATGCCGTCGGCACCTCCAACGGCGGCGCGCAAGTGCGCTCGCTCAACGAGCAGCATCCCGAGGTGATCGACGGCGCCGTCGACTGGGAAGGCGTCTACTGGTCGCCCGCGCTGAGCATCCTCGATTACATGCCGAAGTTCCTCAAGAACATGCCGGCGTACGTCGCGAGCAACTTCACCGATCCCGTGTCCGCGGCGGCGATCCAAGCCGCAGGCTTCCCGGCGGACATCAAGAGCTCGGCCGCGGGACACCCGTCGCTGTGGTTCGAGTACTACGCGAACCAGGCGTCGTTCTACATGGACCTCACCGTCTTCGCGTACGCGCTGCTCGTCGATCCGTCCGCGGCGTCGACGCTGCCGTCGAGCGCCGGCTTCACGCCGAATCCCGTGAACCCCGCGGGGCTTCCGGGTACGCCTTCGGCCGGCGTGAGCGGGTTGGCCGACCCCGTGGTGCGCCAGAACTACGCACCGTCAGCGCCGGCGCGCGCCGCGATCGCAGCGTTCGCGCACACCGGAAAGATCGGCAAGCCGATGGTCTCGATCGCCGGCACCGCCGACATGTTCGTCACGCCGGCGAACAACGCCACGCCGTACCTGGCCGCGGTGAACGCCAACGGCAAGGGTTCGATCTACTGGCAGTACCTGGTGAACAAAGGCACGCACGTCGACACGTTCGCGAACCCTGCGTTTGGCTACGGCTTGCAGCCGCAGCTGCAGTTCGGCTGGGCGGCGTTCAACCAGCTCGTGTCGATCGTCGAAGGCGGGGCGAATCCGCCGGGCGCGGGCACGCAGCAGACGGTGAACGCATCGACCGACATCCACGCCGTGGCGCGCACGCCGCGCGCCAAAGCCTGACGCTCATCATGCCGGCGCCGCTGCCGCACCTGCGCTTCGAATCGGTCGCTCCGGTGCTGATCGTCGAACGCGTCGAGCCGACGCGCGACTTCTTTCGGGACCGGCTCGGCTTCACGCAGACGGCCGTCGTCACGCACGACGACGCGCTCGGCTTCGCCATGCTCGAGAAAGACGGCGTCACCGTGATGATCCAGTCGCACGCGTCCGTGATCGAGGACGTCGGCCACGACGCGGCGCGCGCGGTGAACGAAACCATCTCCGGGCGCGGCGCGGCGACGCTGTTCATCACGGTGAGCGACGTCGACCTCGTCGTGCCGGCGATCGCGGACGCGAACGTGATCGTGCCGCTTCGCAAGACGTTCTACGGCATGCACGAGATCACGGTGCGGGAGCCGGGCGGTCACGCGGTGACGTTCGCGTCCCGGCTCCCGGAGTGACCTGGGTCTAGCCTTTCTGCTGTTTGACCGGCTTTTCGGCGCGGTTCAGCACCAGGATGCGGTCGGCGTGGCGCACGCCGAGCAGCTTCTGGTCGTAGAAGACCTTGACGAGCTGGCCGGAGTGCAGCGCCTTCATTTGGTACGTCGTCTTGCCGTCGGACGAGAAGACTTGGTCGAAGTGCGGAACGAGGACGAAGCCGAGCTCCTTGCCGGTCTTGTCGTCCTTGATCTTGATGTTGCTCGACGAGATGTGAACCAGAGTGCCTTCGACCCACGAGGAGCCGACGGGGACCGCTTGCGCGGGTGCGGGCGTAACGACGGCGGGCGCAACCGCGACCGCCGCGACCAGCGCCGCGATGAGATAAGTACGCATGCGTACGTTCTACCCGTTACGCCGCTTTTTTTCGGCCCGACGGCGAGCGCTTGGCGCGTTTTGCCTGGCGGACGGACTTCGCGAGCAGATCGCCGAGCGGCTTGCTCTCGCGCTCGATGATGCGCTCGACGAGGTCGATCACGGCGACCTCGTGCTTGTCGAGCGCGTGCTGCGCCCGCGAGGCTTCTCTCTGCACGAGCTTCAGCGCGCCGTTCTCCAGGAACTCGTCGATCACGCCCGGGTGGATGTACGACTTCTTGCAGACCGCCGGCGTGTTGCCGAGCTTCTCGGCGACGCGTTTGATGGCTTCGGTCACCGCCGTCTTCGCCTCGCCTTTGCCCTCCACTTCGATCGCCGCGAGCTCCAGCGCGCAGCTCATCGTCGCTTCCCACGTGCGGAAGTCTTTCGCGGTGAAGTCGCCTTCGGCGATCTCGCGCAAATAGTCGTTCACGTCTTCGGAGCGGACCGGGCGCGGTTCGCCGTCTTCGTCGACGTACTCGAAGAGGTTCTGCCCGGGCAGATCCTGGCTCGCCTTGACGATGCGCGCGACGCGTTTGTCCTTGACCGCGATCTCGTGCTCTTTGCCGCTCTTGCCGCGGAAATGGAACTTGACGGTCGCGCCTTTGACCTCGGCGTGCTCTTCTTGCAGCGTCGTGAGCCCGAACGACTCGTTCTCGCGCGCGTACTCCTCGTTGCCGACGCGGATCGCGGTCTCTTCCAGCAGCGACACCAGCGTCGCGAGGATCTTCTCGCGCGGGAGACCGGGTTTCGCCATGTCGCGCGCGACCGCCGCACGGATCGACGGCAGCGCCTTCGCGAACGCGATCATGCGGTCGAACTTCGTCTCGTCGCGGATCTCGCGCCAGCGCTTGTGGTAGCGGTACTGCTTGCGCCCGCGCGCGTCGCGGCCGGTCGCTTGCAGATGGCCGTTTGCGATAGGGCAGATCCACACGTCGGTGTACGCGGGCGGGATCGCGAGCGCTTTGATGCGCGCGATCTCCTTGCGGTCGGTGATCGGCGTGCCGTCCGCCGCGATGAAGGCGAAGCTCTTGCGGCGCTTCACGCGGCGGATCCCCGGGATCGCATCCGTCGTGTAGCGCAGGCCTGCGGCTTTGGCGGCTTGTGGTCCCTCGGCGGGCAGCATCACGGGGCCTTCTACCCGCCTCGGCCGAGCGTCCGAGCGCAAGCGGCCGCCGCCTGCTGCCTCGGGCTTTGACAGGCGTTGCCCCTTCCCGGTAGAATACGCCGGTTCGCCAAAAAAGCGAGAGTGGACGTGGGCGCGTAGCTCAGTGGGAGAGCATCCGCTTCACACGCGGGGGGTCGTTGGTTCAATCCCAACCGTGCCCACCATCTCTCTCTCGTGGCGTTGTAGCTCAGTTGGTTAGAGCGCCGCCCTGTCACGGCGGAGGTCGTGGGTTCGAGCCCCATCAACGTCGCCAGTACCGCGCGCCGGATCTCGAAACGAGGTCCGGCGTTCGCGTCTGCGAACCTCGCCGCGGTGGCGTCGATCGCAGTCGAGCACCTGACGAAGCGCTATCCCACCGGCACGCTTGCGCTCGACGACGTGAGCCTGAACATCGCGGACGGGGAGTTCGTCGTCGTCGTCGGGCCGAGCGGGTGCGGGAAGAGCACGCTGCTGCGCATCCTCGCGGGCCTCGACGCCGCGACCGCAGGCCGCGTGGCGATCGCCGGCGCCGGCGTGCGCGACGACGAGCTGCCCAGCGCGACGGTATTTCAGGAAGCCTCGCTGTTTCCGTGGATGCGCGTCGGCGCGAACGTCG
>DASWRD010000104.1:0-8101 GCA_036403315.1 Candidatus Elarobacter sp. | reverse complement strand
CGCTACTTCGGCGGGGTCTGCGAGCGAGTGAAGCGCAGGATGCGCGAGAACGACGCGAGCACGAAGCGGCCCTCGCACACGCAGTGCGAGGGCCGCGTCCCCGCCGAAGTAGCGCATCGCCCCCGCGACAACGCCACCCCGCAAAACTCAGCGCCTAGGCGTAAACCCCACGAGCCTTGAGCGACTTCACCACCCGATCGATAGCCACCATATACGCAGCAGTCCGATACGATATCCCGCGCGCCGCCGCAATCTCCCGCAACACACCAAAGTTCTCCAGCAGCACTTCTTCAAGCCGCGAGTTGACCTCGGACTCTTTCCAGAAGTACCCCTGCCGATCCTGAACCCACTCGAAGTACGACACGGTGACGCCGCCGGCGTTCGCCATGATATCGGGGATCACGACGATCCCGTTCTTCGCGAAGATGTGATCGGCCTCAGGCGTCGTCGGCCCATTCGCGCCTTCGACGATAAGCTTCGCCTTGATGCGCGACGCGTTGTCGACGGTCAGCACCTTCTCGAGCGCTGCCGGCACCAGCACGTCGCACTCGACCTCGAGCATCGCCTGATTGGACATCTTCTCGCCGCCGCGGTACCCGTCGAGCGAATGATGCTCTTGCGCGTACGCGATCGCGCCGTCGAGGTCGATCCCGTTCTCGTTGACGTACGCCCCGGTGACGTCGCTGATGCCCACGATCTTGCAGCCGCGGTCGGCGAACATCTTCGCCGCGATCGAACCGACGTTGCCGAAGCCTTGGACGACGATGCGCGCGCCTTTGGGATCGATGCCGAGCCGCGCCATCTCGTCGAGCGCGACGATCGACACACCGCGGCCGGTCGCTTCGACGCGCCCGCGCGAACCGCCGATCTCCAGCGGCTTCCCGGTGACGACGCCCGGCGTGTTCTGGCGCACGTGCATCGAGTACGTGTCCATGATCCACGCCATGTGCTGCGGCGTCGTGTTGACGTCGGGCGCGGGCACGTCTTTGTCGGGACCGATCACCTCGACGAGCTCGGCGGCGTAACGCCGCGTGATCCGCTCGATCTCCGCCATCGAAAGCGTGTTGGGATCGCAGGTGACGCCGCCTTTGCCGCCGCCGAACGGCAGGTCGACGACGGCGCACTTCCACGTCATCCAGAACGCGAGCGCGGTCACCTCGTCGAGCGTGACGCCGGGGTGGAAGCGGATCCCGCCCTTGGCCGGCCCGCGCGCGAAATTGTACTGCACGCGGTAGCCGGTGAACACTTCGATCCCGCCGTCGTCGCGCTGGAACGGGATCGAGAAGATGATCTGCCGCGAGGGATGGGTGAGGATCGCCTTGATCCCGGGGTCGAGGTTGAGCAGCGCGGCCGCTTCGTTGAAGTACGCGATCGCATCACCGAAGACGCTGACCTCGCGAACCGCTGTCGTGCCGGTAACGGCTGTGGACATCGAGACAATGGCCTCCTGAGCCGTCCTGACCCTTTAGGACATTCGGCGAAAACCCCTGGCTCCGCGTTCGCCATCTGGCGCAGAGCCGCGCGGCAGAGCTTTGCATGGCTCGCCCCCGGCGGCGGCGCAGGGACGCTCGCTTGGTCCGAGCGAAACCCCCGCCATGCAACTGCTCGCTCAAACCTCGACGGCGCCGAATTACGACCAGGCGGCGGGGATGGCTGCGCTGCTCGGCGGCGGCACATTCCTGATCTTCATGCTGATCTTCCTGGTGATCTTGGTCGGGATCTATTACCTGATCATCAAGAAGACCGGCTACAACCCGTGGCTCTCGTTACTCGTACTCATCCCCGGCCTCGGCGGCCTGATCATCATCATCATGCTGGCCTTCACCGAGTGGCCGGTCCAGCGCGAAATTCGCGAACTCCGCGCGCGCGGGGGCGGCGGATTCGGTTCCGGTGATTTCCCGCCGGGGCCGACCGTGTACCCGCCGGGCCCGACCGTCTCGGGCGGTCCGATCACGCCGGCCTGACGTGCTTGGGGCGGCGTCGTCAGACGTTGAAACGGAACTCCACGACGTCGCCTTCCTGCATCACGTATTCCTTGCCCTCGGACCGCAGCTTGCCGGCGCTGCGAATCGCGTCCATCGTCTTGTACGCGACGTAGTCGGCGTACGACACGATCTCGGCGCGAATGAAACCGCGCTCGATGTCGGTGTGGATCGTGCCGGCCGCCTGCGGCGCTTTGGTGCCTTTCGGGATCGTCCACGCGCGTGATTCTTTGGGACCCGTCGTGAGGAACGTCATGAGCCCGAGCAGGTCGTACGCCTCGACGATGAGCCGGTCGAGCCCGCCGGTCGTGATGCCGTAGTCGGAGCGAAACTCGGCGACGTCCGCATCGCTCATGCCCGCGAACTCCGACTCGATCTTGCCGTTGAACGCGATCGCGCGGCTGTTCTCTTTTTTCGCGTGGGCGAACACCGTCTGCGCCATCGGACCGGGCTCGGTGATCTGCGCTTCGTCCACGTTCGCGACGTACAGCATCGGCTTGGCGGTGAGCAAGAACGCGTCGCGCGCGATCTCCGCTTCGGGTGAGCCGGGCGCGAACGCGCGCGCGGGCGTGCCGTTCTCGAGCGCGGCGATCAGGTTCTCCAGCGCCGCGAGTTTCGGCGCTTCCTTCGGGTTCGCGCGGACCTCGCGCTGCAGCTTGTCGCGCCGCTTCGTCAGCGACGCGAGATCGGCCAGGGACATCTCGATGTCGATGATCTCGATGTCGCGCAGCGGGTCGGGATCGCCCTCGACGTGCGTGACGTTGGAGTCTTCGAAGCAGCGCACCACCATCGCGACCGCGTCCGTTTCGCGGATGTGCGAGAGAAACGCGTTCCCCAGGCCCTGACCGCTCGAAGCACCGCGCACGAGGCCGGCGATGTCGACGAAGCGCATCGTCGCGGGGACGATCTTCTCCGAGCTGCTGAGGTCGGCCAGCACGCCGAGCCGAGGGTCGGGTACCGGCACCTCGCCGACGTTGGGCTCGATCGTGGCGAACGGGTAGTTCGCCGCCAGCGCCTGCGCCGAGCGCGTCAGCGCGTTGAAGATGGTGGACTTTCCGACGTTGGGAAGCCCGACGATACCGCACGACAATGCCACGGAGCGCCTTCGTACGCGACACCGCCCGGTTCGACCCGCCGACGCAGTGGGCGGAGGAGTCGGTACCGGCGCCCCCGGAGTAGCGTACGATGCGGCAGATGAAGGTCGACAAGCTCGGGATCGATCTCCTCACGCACGATCCGGTCGTGATCCTCAAGGATCTCGAAGGCAAGCGCTACCTCCCGATCCTGATCGGACCGTTCGAGGCGACGGCGATCGCGTTGGCGCTCGAGGGGACCGCGGTGCCGCGGCCGCTGTCGCACGACCTGATGCGCACGCTGCTCGAAGCGCTCTCCGCCAAGCTCGAGCAGATCATCATCCACGACATCAAGGACTCGACGTTCTTCGCCAAGCTGATCGTGCGCACGAACGGCGAGGTTCAGGAGATCGATGCGCGCCCGTCGGACGGCATCGCGCTCGCGCTGCGCATGCAAGCGCCGATCTTCGTGAGCGACAAGATCGCGCTGGAAGAGACGGTCCCCGACAAAGCCGGCGACGCGGAAGACCCCACCAAGTTCAAGAAGTTCATCGACGAGCTCAAGCCCTCGGACTTCTTGGATTAAGCGGAGATTTTTGCGCCGGCGTCCTAACATAGGCGCGCAATGTACACGACGGACGAACGCGCCGACATCGGCGTCTACGGCGGGTCGGGGTTCTACTCGCTCATCGAGAACCCGCGCGAAATCTGGGTGGAGACGCCCTACGGGCTGCCGTCCGACAAGATCGCGCTCGGCGAGATCGCGGGCAGGAAGGTCGCGTTCCTGCCGCGGCACGGCAAGGACCACCGCTATCCGCCGCAAGCGATCAACTACCGCGCGAACGCGTTCGCCATGAAGGCGCTCGGCGTCACGCGCATCATCGGACCGACCGCGTGCGGCTCGCTGCAGGCCGAGGTCAAGCCCGGCTCGATGGTCGTCGCCGACCAGATCGTCGACCGCACGAGCGGCCGCGCGGACACGTTCTACGACGGCCCGGTCACCACGCACGTCTCGTTCGCCGATCCGTACTGCGCGCAGCTGCGGCCGCTCGCGGTCGACGCGCTGCGCAGCCTCGGCATCGACACGCACGACAAGGGTACGATCGTCGTGATCCAAGGCCCGCGCTTCTCGACCCGCGCGGAGTCGAAGTGGTTCAGCTCGCTGGGCTGGGAGGTCATCAACATGACCAACTATCCGGAGTCGTATCTCGCGCGCGAGCTCGAGATGTGTTACGTGAACATCTCGCTGATCACGGACTACGACGTGGGCCTCGAAGGCGTGTCCGGCGTCGAGCCCGTGTCGCACGCCGAAGTGATGAAGGTGTTCGCGAGCAACAACGAGCGCGTGAAGAACGCGATCTTCAAGATCATCGCGGCGATCCCGCCGGAGCGCGCATGCGGGTGCGGCAGCGCGCTCGCCGGCGCCCGAGCGTAGGCGAAACGCGGATGCGGCGCGCGCCGGGCGGAGTCGATCTCGCCGTGTACGCCACGGCGATCCCGCTGCTGCTGCGCAACCCGTCGATCATCGTCGTGCCGCTGCTCATGGGGATCGTCGGCGTGCTCGTCGGACTGATGCTGGCGGGATTCGGCGGCGGCGCCGCCGGCTATGCGTCGTCGGGGCTCGGCGGATTGCTCGTGCGGCTGCTGCAAGTATTCGGGCTCGGTGTCGCGTGCATCATCGCGGACGACGCGTGGCGCCATGGCAGCGCCTCGTTCGACCGCGGCTGGACCGAGGCGCAGCGCCGCGGCACCGACCTCCTCATGGCGGGCATCGGGATCACGCTGATCGTCTACGTCGCGCTGGTCGCGGGGGCGCTCGTCGGCGCGGTCGCGTTCGGAATCCCGATCCTGCCGCTGCTGCTCGCCGCAGTCGCGATGACGTTGTTGATCTGGGCGGTCCCCGCCGCCGCGGTCGGCGGAGTACCGGGCGGCGCATCGATCCAGGATTCGATCGACCGCGTGCGCGGGAATGCGGTACCGGCAGTTCTCACCATGATCGTGTGCGGGCTCGTTTTGTACGCCGCGCTCTACGGATCGGGCTACGTCTGGTTTTGGGCGGCGCCGTATCTCGGCGGCAGCGCCATCGCGCACCTCGTGATCGACGCGGTGCTGCAAGCGATCGCGGTCGGCTACATCGCGCTGATCATCACGAAGACGTACACGGACACGGCATTCACGCGCCGCTGGTAAGTCGAACGCAGGCACGAAGAACGGCAGCATCGGGCCGGCCGCGGAGGCGGCACGTGTGACGCCCGGTCCACGTTGCGTCGCTTGCGACGCAACATCAGGGCGCGAGGGCCATGCGGACGAGGTCCGCGACCAGCGGCGGGCTGACGTTCGTGCGCGCGATGCGCTCGGCGTCGCCGATCGCGCCGAGCATCTTCGCGAACGCCGCGGGCTCGCGCGCCGGCAGCGCTTCGAGGCGCGCGCGCTGATCGCGCGCCAGGATCGGGACGCCGTCGCCGAGGCCGAGCGCGACCCAGTCGCGCGCGAGGGTCTTCACCGTCTCGAGCCCCGACTCGAGCGTAGGACGCGTCGCCCAGCCGCTCGCATCGGCTTCGTCGCCTCGCGCGGCGGCGAAGAACCATTCGACGGCGGCGTCGCGCGTCGCGCCTTCGCCTTCGTTGAGATACGCGAGCGCGCGCGTCGCGCTGCCGTTCGCGACCGTCGCCGCGCGCACCGCATCGTCGCGGCCGATGTCGCGGCGCTCGAGGATTCGCACGACCTCGTCGTCGCTGAGCAGCGGGAACGTCACCTCGACGAGCCGCGACTTGATGGTCGGCAGCACGCGGCCGACCGCGTTCGTGGTGAGAACCAAGACGACGTGCGCCGGCGGTTCCTCGAAGAACTTCAGCAGCGCGTTCGCCGCCTCGCGCGTGAAGTCGGCGTCACCGAGGATGAAGATTCGCTTGCCGCCGGCATACGAGTGCAGCGACAGCTGACGCACGAGGTCGCGCGCCGTCGCGTCCTCGGCGTCGTGGAAGCCGCCACCGTCGCGGTCGCCGATCTTCACTTGGCCTTCGGCGAAGTAGAAGTCCGGATGCGTGCCCGCCACGACGCGCGTGCATCCGGCGCACACACCGCACCACCCCAGCAGCGTGCGCTTCGGCGTCACGCATAGCAGCGAGCGGCCGAGCTCGCGCGCGAACGTCTTCTTGCCGATGCCGCGCGGTCCGGTGAACAGGTAGCCGTGCGACAGCGTCGCGGCCGTGAGGTGCTCGAAGAACGCGCGCGGCCCGGCAGCGCCGACGACGTCGAAGTTGCCGTCGATCACGCGCAGCACGACTCCGTCACAGCCGCGGCATCTCGAGCCGCTGCTCGACGATCGCGAATGCCGACGCTGCGAGCACGTCCGCCGGCTGCGTTCCGTCGAGCACGACGTACCGGTTCGCGAAGCGCTCGGCGAGCGCGAGGTATCCTTCGCGCACCAGGGTGTGAAACGCCGTGCCCTCGCGTTCCAGCCGGTCGGCACCGCCGCGCGCCCGCAGCCGGTCCAGCGACAGCTCGACGGGGATGTCGATCAAAAAGGTGAGCTCGGGTGCGATGCGATGGGTCGCGACCAGACAGATATCCAGCAGCGACTCGACGTTGAGCCCGCGCCCATAGCCCTGGTACGCGACGGTCGCGTCGAAGAAGCGGTCGCACAGCACGATGCTGCGCGCCTTGAGCGCGGGTGCGATCACGTCGGCGACGAGCTGGGCGCGCGACGCGTTCAGCAGCATCACCTCGGCGACCGGGTCGACCGCCAGCGCCGGGTCCAAAAAGACGGCGCGCAACGCGTCGCCGAGGGGAGTACCCCCCGGTTCCCTGGTAACTAGGACGACGTTACCGCGGGTGGTAAGTTCTTGGTTCAGCGCCGCGATGAGCGTCGACTTCCCGGCGGCTTCGATCCCTTCGAAGGTGACGAGCACCAGGCGCTCTTCGCGACGTTAGGGTCCCGGCCATCGCGGAGGTCAGATTGTTCAACGAGTTGCTCAAGCGGCTCGGCTCGCGCAAGTCGGAGCGCCGCAGCGCCGACCGGGTTCGCCGGCGCTACCCGATCGCGTGGGTCAAGAACGGCACGCTCGTATCCGGGTTGGGCTTGGAGATCAGCGAGAAAGGGATCCTTTTCGCCACCAAGGAGAGCCCGCCCGGAGCTGCCGTCGAGGTGGCGCTCGACCTCAACGGCCGCCGCGTGCGCGCGCGGCTGAAGATCGTTCGCAAGGGCGCGATGACGCGCGACGGCGTGGAGTGGGCGGTGATCGCCTGCATCTTCGAAGGTATCGCCGCCGACGATTGGGACGCGATCGTGCGGTTCTGCAAAAACCTCGAAGACCCGAGCAACAAAGCGGCGCAAGAGCTGTCCGCATTGTCCGGCGACGACGACGCGTACCGCCTGCTGCCGCTGCGCGTGCAGCAGCGCGTCGTCGCGATGCTCGTCAAGGCGGGTCGCCTCGCGCCCGGCAGCGATCCGAAGAACCCGCTGTTGCGCATGTCCTACGACGGCTCGACGCGCACGGGCGAGCACCGCCTCGCCGTCCACAGCCGGCGGCTGGTGGACGGCGAGCTGCTGCAGTTCGACTCGCTGTTGATCGTGGACGACGGCGGAAACGTGAAGCTGGAACAGTAACGCGAATTGGGGTTCGGCTATGCCGAATCCTAGACGTCCGGCCCCTTGAAGATCCGCACGCGGCGGTTCGGCTCGAGCCCCGTCGACCGGGACTGCACGCGGTACCGCTCCGCGAGCTGGTGCTGCATGCGGCGGATGTAGGACGACTGCGGCGTCAGCTCGATCGCGCGGCTGTCGAGCAGCACCTGGTACACGGCCTCCTCGGCCTCGCGCATCGCGATCTCCTCGACGTCGAGCGACGGCAAGTTGAAGACGTCCTTGAGCGCGTTCTGGATCTGCGTCGTCGTGTTCGTCTTGATCGAGTAGATCGGGACGTTCTCCGCGGCGATCTGCTTGAGCCGGTCCGACTCCTTGCGCTCGAGCGTCTTGAGCGTCAGCACGACGTCCGCATCGTCCCACTTGCGCGCGATCGACGCGTGGACGCGCAAGTTGTGCAC
>DASWRD010000103.1:0-39888 GCA_036403315.1 Candidatus Elarobacter sp. | reverse complement strand
GTGCTCGGCGGCGCGGTCGCATCGGCGGAGACCGCCGAGTTCGAGCTGGCGCGCGCCGAGCTCACCGTGCGCAGCGCGAGCCGGTTCGACACCGAAGCGACGCGGCTCGTCGTCGACGCGCCCAGCGAGGTCGAACCCGGCCGCCGCGTCCGCGTCGGTCTGATCGCGGAGAACAACGGCACGTGCGCGGCGGAAGACGCGCGCGTGCGGCTGACGCTGCCGGACGGCTTGCGCTATGCGCCCGGCTCCCGCGCAGTCGACGGGCGCTCCGTCAGCGAGAGCGACACGCCCGGAGCGTTCGTGTTCGCGCGCATCGACGCCGGACGCCGGGTCGAGGCCGCGATCGACGCGTATGTCGTGTCGCCGGCGGTCGACGGCACGCCGCTGCCCGTCGCCGGCTCGCTGCAGTGGTCGACGGGTTCGCGCACGTTCGAACGCACGCTCACCGTACGGTCGTCGCCGCGCTTCCTCGAAGCGCGCAACACGCTGACGCTCGACGGTTCGTCGCAAGTCACGCCGGGCAGCGAGGTGCGCGGTACGATCCGCATCGCGAACGACGGCACCGCGCAAGCGACGGGCGTGCGCGTCGTCATTGAAGCCGACCCCGTGCTTCAGCTCCTGCGCTACGCCGACGGCGGCGGCGAGGCGCGCGTCCAGCCGGCCGGCATCGACGTCGGGACGCTTGCGCCGGGCGCGACGCGGACGTTCTCGCTGGTCGGCACCGTCGCGTCGCCGATCGCCGACCGCTTCGCGATCCGTCTGCGCGCGCGGCTCGAGAACGATCAGACGGCGGCGGCCGTGCTCGGTTCGCTGGAGCTGCTGGTCCGCTCGCGCCCGCGGTTCGCGCCCGGCACTTCGACGATGGCGTACCCGGCCGGCGAGCCGCTGCGGCCCAGCGGTCACGGCGACGTGCAGGTGGTCGTCGTCAACGAAGGCACCGACGCGGCGCGGGACGCGCGCCTGCACCTCGACATCACCGACGACGCGCGCATCGAAGCGGTCGACGGCGCGACGCGCGTCGGCACGACGGTGCTGTTCGGCGACGTCCTGCCCGGCGCGCGCGCCGAAGCGACCGTGCGGCTGCGGCTCGCGCGCCTCGTCGCGCGCGGCACCGCGATCACCGTCAACGGCCGGCTGGAAGCGGTCGGCCTGCTCCCGCTCGCGCTGGCGCCGGTCACCATCCCCACCATCGCCGAGCCGCGGTTCGACCAGGGCGCCGCCCTGCGCACCCAGCCGTCGGAGACCGTGGACGCCGGCGAGCCGCTCTACGTCCGCCTCAGCGTCCGCAACACCGGTGACGGCGCCGCAAGCCGCTTCGTGATGCGCGGCCACCTCCCGCCGCACACGGCGTACCTGCCCGGCTCCACGCTCGTCAACGACGTCCCGCTGCTCGACGTCGACGGCGGTTCGGTCCTGTGGTCGAAGCCCGGCCTCGTGCTGGAGGACGTCGACCCCGGCGTCGAGGTCGTCGTCCGGTACGGCACGATCGTCAACACGCCGCTCGCAGCGGGGACGCTGATCGACGCTCACCTCGACCTCGCGTGGGACGGCGGCGGCACGCTCGCCATCTCCTCGCCCGCCGTCCGCGTGCGCTCCACGCCGGCGTTCGCCGTGCGCGCCAGCGGCCTCCCGTTCTCGGTATCCGGCATCGCACCGCGCACCGCCGACGTGCTCGAAGACATCGCGGAGCAGCGCCGCGCCGCGCAAGTCCAGCTCCCGCCGCCGCCGTTCGCCGCGCTGCCGCCGCCGCTCGTCGAGCCGCCGCAGGCCCCGCCGCCGCCGGCAGCGCCGCCGCCCGACCGCGCGACCTTCCGCTACGACGAAGAGGCGATCGAGGCGCGCTTCACGCCGGCTCCTCCGCCCCCGCCGCCGCCGGTCGTCGAACCGCGGCCGCCGGTCGCCCCGCCCGCGCCGCCGCCGCCGCCCGCCCAGGCGCCGCCGGTCGAAGCCGTTGCGCCCCCGCCGGTTGAAGCCGTTGCGCCCGCGCCGCCCGCTGAAGCTGTTGCCGCCGCACCACAGCCGCCGGCCGAACCGCCCGCCGTCGAACCGCCGCCCGTCGTCGAAGCTCCGCCGCGCGCAGAAAGCGCGCCGGCCTTCGAGGTCGCGATGCCGGACGCGGACGTCGCCGCCGGCGCTGTCGCGGCACTCCCCGAGCAGCCCGAACACGTCGACGAGGTCGCGGTCGCGCAAGCGCCGCCGGCCGCGGCACGGCCTGCTCCGCCTGAGCCGGTCGCGGAAGTTGCGCCCGTTCCGGAAGCAGCACCGGTCGCCGAAGCCGCCCCCGTTGCCGAAGCCGCGCCAGTTGCCGAAGTAACGCCGGTCGCGGAAGCCGCGCCCGTCATCGAGCCGCCGGTCCCCGAGACAGCGCCGGTTGCGGAAGCTGCGCCCGTCGTCGAACCGCCGCCGGTCGCCGAAACAGCGCCGGTTGCGGAAGCCGCGCCCGTCGTAGAACCGCCGCCCGTTGTCGAGCCGGCGTCGGTCGCCGAAGCGGCCGCGGTGCCGCCGGAGCCGGTTGCGCCGCCTCCTCCGCCTGTACCGGCCGCCGTACGGCAGCGCGTTCGGCTCGTGTTCGCGTACGACGCGCTCGAGCGCGCGCTGCGGTTTCTCGAACAGTCCGATTACGGCGGGCTGATCACGCATCTGTTCGCGATCCGCACGCTGCTGCCGACCGCGCTCGTCGGCATCGACGGCGACGTCCCCGGCAAGCTCGCCGGCGAGCGCGAAGCGCTGCGCGGCGTCGTCGACCGGCTGTTCATCAAGATGCGGATGCCGCGCTACGCGCTGACCGGCAAAGATCTCGAAGACCGCACGAGCCGTTCGGCGCTCGTCGATCTCGTTCGCTCGCTGCAAGACGCGCAGCCCACGGAAGAGACGAGCGCCGGTGACGCGACCGTCGTGCTGGAAGGTGCGATCGACGTGGAGCGCCTGCTGCCGCACGTCACCGCGCTCGAATCCGACCCGCTCGGCAGCGCGCGCCCGTGGCTGATCCTCGCGCACCTCCTCCCGTCGACGTTCGTCACGCCGCCGGGCGGCGAAGCGATGAACGCGTATCGCAGCGCGCTGATCTCGACGTTCACGAACGTCGCGGCACTGCCGAACGAAGAGTTCCACCGCGTCCTTGCCGGGACGCAGAACGCTGCGCTCGATGCCGCGTTGCGCGACGTACGTGCGGCGTTGCGCGACGTGCTCGAAGCGGCGGCCGCAAAAGCGTAAGTGCTGCTCGCCGTCGAGCTCCCGCACGGCGAGTTCCTCGTCTTCGGAATCTTTTTCTTCATCGTGGGAACGGGCCTCGTCGCGCTCGCACGGTTCTTCCCCGATACGTCGAAGCCCATCGTCACCGCGGTCTCGCCGATCGAGACGCTGCAGCTCAACGAGCCCGAGGCGGCGTGGGAGCCGCAGTCGGCCGAAGAACCCACGCCTGCGATCGCCGCGCAAGCGATCACGTGGCCCTCGCTCGTCGATCCCGCCGCAGGCGTGCTGGACGATGCCGAACGGCGGCGCGTGATCGACGGTTTGGGCGTCGTCGGCGACGCATGGTGCGCGAGCATCCTCACCAAGGCGTTCGAGGAAGAAGAAGGCGACCTGCGCGTCGCCGCGATCGAATCGCTGGGCCACTGCACGACCGACGTCGCACCCGCATTGCAGCGCGCGTATGCATCGGACGTGGTCGCCGAACGCTACGCGGCCGTCGACGGCGCGTCGCGCCGCGCCGACGTGAAACTACTGGAGCGTGCGCTGCACGACGCCGACACGACGGTCGCGCTCGCCGCGGCGTACGGGCTGCAGCGCGCAAACCGCAAAGACGTCATCGAGAACAACTTGGTCGCGCGCATCGACGAACCGGCGAATGAGATCCGGCGCGTCCTGGAGCTGCTCGTCTAAACGCAGCGCCTAAATGGGCGGGATGTTGCGCCCGAAGTACTCCGCGATGACGTGCTGCGCGATCGGGGCCGCGACGCTGGCGCCGTAGCCGCCGGACTTGTCGACGTACACCGCCAGCGCGATCTTCGGATGCTTTGCCGGCGCGTACGCCACGAACCATGTCGTGTTGGGCCCGTGCCCGCCTTCGGTTTCTACCGTCCCCGTTTTCCCGCCGAACGGTAACCCCGCGATCGCGAGACCGTAGGCGGTTCCGCCCGGATCGGTGACTTTGTCCATCCCGGCGTGCACTTCGCGGAGCGACTCCGCGGTTACGTTCACCTTGCGAATGACCTGACGGTCGAACGTTTTGAGCACGCGGCCGCGCGGCGAGATGATCTTTTCCACGATGTGCGGGCGGTAGAGCGTGCCGCCGTTCGCGACCGTCGCCGTCACGTTGGCCATCTGGAGCGGAGTGGCTTGCATCGCGCCCTGCCCGATCGCGAGCTGACACATGTCGCTGGGCTCGAGCCGTACGTGGTAGGTGCGCTGCGTCCACTCCTCGGTCGGCCAATTCCCTGCGAACTCGCCCGGCAGGTCGATGCCCATGCGCGAGCCCAGCCCGTATTGCGTCGCGTAGTACCGTAGCCGCTCGTGACCGAGGCGGTACCCGAGCTGATAGAAGTAACCGTCGGATGACGCCGCGAGCGCATGCACGAAGCCGGTCGTGCCGAGCCCGCCCGCCGCCACGTCGGTGAACACGACGCCGTGGCACGACCACGAGCCCGAGTCGTACAGCACTTGATTCGGTTGAATCACACCGCTGGAGATCGCGCCGGAGCCGGTGACCATCTTGAACGTCGATCCGGTCGGCGACGCGGCACCGATCGCGCGATCGTAAAGCGGGTTCAGCTTGTCGTTCAGCAGCCGCGCGTACTTCTTCTCGTCGATCGGCGTGGCGAACTCGTTGGGATCGAACTCCGGCATCGACGCGAGCGCCATCACGCCCCCGCTCCACGGATCGAGGACGACGACCGCGCCGGAAAGGCGCTGGCCGCGGCCCTTTCCCCACTTTGCCAGTTGCGCGCGCAAGTTCTTCTCGACGATCTTTTGCAAGCGCCAGTCGATCGTCGTGACGAGCGAGTTGCCGGGGACCGGATCGAGCGGCTTGAGCCGGCGCACCAGCGCGCCCGACGCGTTCACCTCGACCTGCTGCCCGCCCGCGTGCCCGTGGAGCTCGTTCTCGTACGCGTTCTCCAACCCGTCTTTGCCCGTGACGTCGTTGGGGGAGTAGCCCATCTTCTTGCGGTGCTTGTACTCGTCTTCGTCGATCACGCCGACGTAGCCGAACAGGTGCGCGCCCGTCTTGCCGTAGGGGTAGTTGCGCACGGGCTGCTCTTCCATGTCGACGCCGGGGAGGCTGCTCTGCGTCTCGGCGAGCCGAGCGGTTTGCGCGGGCGTGAGATCGGTCGCGAGGATTACCGGCCCGTTCGGCTCGTCCGCTTTGACCTCGTCGAAGTCCGCGTAGGTCTTGCCGTGGTGGTGCAGCAATCGCTTTCGCAGCTTCGCGGCCGGGACGCGCAGCACGTCGGCGAGCGTCGCGAGCGTCTTGTCGACGTCGACAACCTCCGATGGGACGAGCGCGCACACGAACGACGGGCGCGAGCGCACCAGCACGGCGCGATGCCGGTCGACGATCAGGCCGCGCGGCGCCGCGACGGGGATCACTTGGATCTGGTTCGCGCGCGCGGCGGCGGCGAACGTCTCGCCCTGCACGAGCTGCACTTGCGCGAGCCGCACGACGATGACGACGAGCGTGATCGCGAGCGCCACGCAGAACGCCACGACGCGCTGCATGGGGCGTTCGCCCGTCAGGCGTTCGACGGCGGCCATCAGGTGTATCCGTACCGTTCGATCGTCGTCTTGTCCGTGACGAGCCGGCCGCGCAGGATCAGCCAGGCGAACGCGACGAGCGCCGTCAGCAGCGCGCGCCACAGCGACGCGTGCAGGTGCGCGACGGCGAAGCCCGGCGGGAACCCTTCGATGCGCATGATCGACCAGAACATCAGATCGCGCACGAGCACCGCCGCGCCGCACAGCACCGCCGGCACGAACGCGCCGTCGGCGAACATGCGCCGCGAGAACAGGCCCACGAGCAGCGCGACGATCGTCGTCGAAACGGTCCAGCCGCCGCCGGTGCCGGCGAACACGTCTTCCAGCAACCCGGCGGGCAGCGCGAGCAGCGCGCCGCGCCGCGCGCCCGCGCGCGACGCGTACAGCACCACTGCGATCGTGACGAGCGACGGCACCGCGCCGCGAAACGCGAGCAGCGGCACGACGACCGTTTGCAAGAACGCGAGCAGCGTGGTCAAGCCGAGCACCGGCCAATAGGCCGGGCCCACCGTGATCTCGATGCTCCTATATTTTCTGCGGTAGAACGACGACATCGGATAAAGCCGAAAGGTCCGCGGCAGGCTGCACGATGGCGGTTTGATCGAGCGCGCCCGCGGAGACGGGCTCGATCTGCTTGATGCGGCCGATGAGCACGCCCGCATGGAACGAGCGCCCTTCGCCGGTGACCACGCGGTCGCCGACGTGCAGCTTCGCGTCTTGCGAGACGTACTGCAGCTTCACGCGCGTCGACGTCCCGACCGCGATCGCCCACCAGCGCCCGTGCTGCACGATCGCGGGCAGCTTGGACGTGGGGTCGGTGACGAGCAGCACTTTCGACGACAGCGGCCCGACCTCGACGATCCGGCCCGCGACGCCCGCGCCGGTCACGACGCCGTCGTCGCGGCGAACGCCGTCCTTCGCGCCGCGGCTGATCGTCACGATGCGCATCGATGCTTCGGGATCGTAGCCGATCACCGTCGCGGTGATCCCGTCGGGATGCGCGAGCTGCGCCGCGGCGAGGCCTCGCGCGGCCGGGATCCGCGCGAGCCGTTCGCGCAGCTCGTCGTTTTGCGCGCGCAGCGCGCCGTTGTCGCCGCGCAGGCGGCCGTTCTCCGATGCGAGCCCCGGGGTGCGCACGACGGCCGCGAACCCGCCGCGCACGCCGTTGACGACGGCGGACGCCGCAAGCTGAAGATATGCGCTCACCGCCGTGACCGTGGCCGTGAGCGGCGAGGTTCTACCGGCGCGCGCGAAATCGAGCTGGAGAAGCGCGACGAGAGCGGCCACGACGACCGCCCCGACTATCGCGAATAGCTTTCTCTCATCCCGATTCGTAAGGATTGATACCACCTCGTCAGCCGATCTGCGTGCGGCCGCAGCCGTTCGAGCACATCAGGCGACGCAAGAATCTCACCGGCGCCGCGCGCCACGCATCCCAGGGGATCGTCGGCAACCGTCGTCGGCACGTTCGTGCGCGCGGCGATCTCGCCTGCGAGCCCGGGGATCAGCGCGCCGCCGCCCGTGAGCACGATGCCCGCTTCGAGCAGCTCGCCCGCGAGGTCGGGCGGCGTCGCTTCGAGGATCGCCCACGCGGCGCGTGCGATGCGGTCGATGCCGTCGCGCATCGCTTCGGCGACCAGCCGCTCGTCGACCTCACGCTTTCCGGGCCGCAAGTGCTGCATGTCGGTGCCGGCGACGACGTACGGCTCCATGCCGGGCGCGCGGCCCGCGAAGCCCCGTTCGATCTTCAAGCGCTCCGCGGTCAGCGGCCCGATCCCGAAGTACTCCTGGCGCAGCCGGTTGATGATCGCCGTGTCGAACGTGTCGCCGCCGACCTTGATCGAGCTCATCGCGACCACGCCGCACAGCGTCAGCACCGCGATCTCCGTGGTGCCGCCGCCGATGTCGATGACCATCGCCGGTCGCGTCCCGGTGATGTCCAGCCCGGCCCCGACGGCCGCGGCGACGGCCTGCGGCACGAACTCCGTGGTGCGCGGGCCCGCGGCGCGGATCGCTTCTTCGACGGCCTTGCACTCGATGTCGGTCGCGCAGCCCGGCACGCAGGCGATCACGCGCGGCGCGACGCGCGGGCGGGCCGACATCGCGCGGTCGACGAGCGTCTTGACCAGCGTGTGCGCGCCGCGGAAGTCGGAGATCGTGCCGCCGCGCAGGGGCCGGATCACGCGGATGCGGCCGGGCGTGCGCCCGTCGAGCTCTTTCGCGGCCTTGCCGACCGCGATGATCGCGTCGTCGCTGGTGCGGTACGCCACCACGGACGGCTCGCTGACCAGCACGCCGACGTCGTGCGAGTACACGACGGTGTTGGCCGTACCGAGATCGATCCCGATATCGGGGCTGAAGGTGGCTCGAAGCGTACCCCCGATGGTCATCGTGCCTGAACCTCTGCGCGCGCGGGTGAGAGACGGTAGCCGAGCTGCGGGAGCGCGGCGGCGAACGCGGCGAGCGGGAAGCCGACGACCGTGAAGTAGTCGCCGTCGATCCGCTCGACGAGGGTCGCCGCGAAGCCTTGGATGCCGTAGGCGCCGGCTTTGTCCGCGCCGTCGCCGCTCGCCGCGTACGCGTCGACCGTCCACTCGTTCAGATCGGCGAAACGGACACGCGTCGACACCGTTTGCTCGAACGACGCTCCCGTCCGGTCGTCGCGCAGCGCGAACGCGGTGTGCACCACGTGCCAGCGGCCGGACAGCCGGCGCAGCATATCGCGAGCCTCAGCCGTGCCGGTGGGCTTCCCCAGCGCTTCGCCGTCGAGGTCGACGACCGTGTCGGCGGCGACGATCAGGTGTGCGGACGGCGTCGCGCCGCTCGCTTTGCCGCGCGCGTGAACCAGCGCCGTCCGCGCGGGGTCCAAGCCGCGCAGCGGCTTCTCGTCGTACGCGCTCGGGATCACGGTCACGCGCAAACCCAGCGACGCGAGTAACTCGCGCCGGCGGGGCGATGCGCTGGCCAGCGCGACTGTTTCGAGCGGTGCGACGTGTTCGATGCAATCAGTGTAACGTGCGCTCGCGCACCAAGACAACGCTTTTGCGCAAATCTGTCGCGCGTCACGCGATGTTCAGGTGACGTCGAGGCGCGTGACGTCGTCCGCCGACTCGCCGCGCACGACGCGGCGGTGGTGGCCGTCGCGCACGAACACGACCGGCGGGCGCCCGAACCGGTTGTAGTTGCTCGCCATGCTGTACGTGTAGGCGCCGGTGTTGCGCATCGCCACCAGGTCGCCCGCGGCGAGATCGCGCGGCAGGATGTAGTCGCCCAGCTCGTCGTTCTCGCACGACCGGCCCGCCAGCGTCGCCGGCTCGTCGGGGCCGGTGCGGCGGGCGGCGAGCACTTCGGGGAGGTGGCGGGCGCCGTACAGCAGCGGCCGCGGGTTGTCGGCCATCCCGCCGTCGACGACGACGAAGCGCCGGCGGCCCTGCGTCTTCACCGCCATGACGCGGTACAGCGACGAGCCGGCGCGGGCCACGAGCGCGCGGCCGGGCTCGATCGCCAGCCGCAGACCGCGGCCCGCGGCGCGCGCGGCGAGCCCCGCCGCCAGCACGTCGACGGCGAGCGGGCGCGGGTCGTCGGGCGCTTCCTCGACGCCGATCCCGCCGCCGCAGATCAGCTCGGCGACCGGCAGGCCCGCGGCCGTCGCGAGCTCCGCCGCGGCGAGCAGCTCGTCGACGTTCGCGAGAAACGGCGCGACGTCGGCGATCTGCGAGCCGATGTGCGCGTGCAGCCCGATCAGCCGCAGCTGCGGCAGCGCCGCGATGCGCGCGAAGATCCCCGGCAGCCGGTTGACGGCGACGCCGAACTTCGTGTTCTCGCCGCCGGTGCGCACGAACGCGTGCGTGTGCGCGGAGATCCCGGTGTTCACCCGCAGCATCACGTCGACGGGATGCGTCTGCGACGCGAGCGGGGCGAGGCGCTCGAGCTCTTCGTGGTTGTCGATCACGCCGAACGCGACGCGCCGGTCGACGATCGCGCGCAGCTCGTCGTCGCTCTTGCCGACGCCGTGGAAGTACATCCGCCCCGCGGGAAACCCCCCGTGCTCGGCGGTGACGAGCTCGCCCAGCGAGCAGACGTCGAGCCGCAGCGGCGTCGCCGCGAGGTGCTCCGCGAGCGCGCCGCACAAAAACGCCTTGCCCGCGTAGCCGATCGCGATGCCGTGCGGCGTGCACGCGCGCACGAAGCGGTCGATCTCGAGATCCAGCTCGTCGAGGTCGATCACGAACAGCGGCGTGCCGTACGTGTCGGCGAGCTCGCGCGCGGAGACGCCGCCGAGCGGCTTCTCGAGCGCGAACGGTTCAGGCGCGTTCACTGCGCGTACAGTCCGTGTTCGGCGATGTAGCGGTACACCGGTTCGGGCACCAGATAGCGCACGCTCGTGCGTGCGCGCAGCCGCGCGCGGATCGACGTCGCCGACTCGTCGACCAGCGGCAGATCGCCGAGCAGGCGAACCTTCGCGCGGCGATCCGCGGACAGCGCACCCAGTGCCGCGCCGACATCGGTGTCGGTGACGTCGCCGCGCGGCGCGACGACGACGGCTTCGACGGCGTCCACCACCTCGTCGAGGCGCTGCCAGCGCGAGCGCACCAGCGAGTCGCCGCCGACGACGAACGTCAGCGCCGCACCCGGATAGCGCGCGTGCAGGCGCGGCAGCAGATCGGCGGTGTACCCGCTCGCATCGGCCGCGAGATCGCTTTCGTCGAGCGCGAACGCCGTGTTCGCCGCGATCGCGAGGCGAATCATCGCCGCGCGGTGTTCGACCGACGCGCTCATCGCGCCGTCGCGGTAGTGCTTGCCCTCACGCGTGGGAACGAAGAGCACGCGGTCGAGCGCGCACGCTTCGTGGACGGCTTCGGCGACGAAGAGATGACCGTTATGAATCGGATCGAACGAGCCGCCGAAAACGCCGAGCCGCATCTAGCTATAATCGAACTCGACGCCGGCGATGCGCACCGTGTCGCCTTCGGTGACGCCGAGCTCGCGCAGCTTCTTGTCGACGCCCATCTTCGCGAGCACTTGCTCGAAGCGCGCCAGCGCTTCGTCGTTGTCGAAGTCCGTCATGCGCGCGAGGCGCTCGACGCGCTCGCCGCTCACCACGTACACGCCGTCGTCCATGTCGATCGCGAACGGTTCGTCGGGCGTCAGCTCGATCTGCGCGGGCTCCGGTTGCGCGACCGCCGGCAGCGGTGTCGACTTGATGGTCTCCCACACCGCGTAGATCAGCTCGCGAACACCCTCGCCGGTCGCCGCGGAGATCCCGCGCAAACCCTCGATGCGGTCGCGCAGCGCTTCGAACGTGGCGCGCGCGTCCGGCAGATCGAGCTTCGTGATGACGACGATCACCGGACGGTCGAGCAGCGCGTCGTTCCACGCGTGCAGCTCCGTCTCGATCGTGGCTTTGTCGGCGAGCACCTCGTCGGGCAACTTCGCGCCGTCGATGAGGTGCACGAGCACGCGCGTGCGCTCGACGTGGCGCAGAAAACGGTCGCCGAGCCCCGCGCCTTCGTGCGCGCCTTCGATCAAGCCGGGGACGTCGACCATCACGAACGACTCGAAGTCCGCGACGCGCACGACGCCGAGCTGCGGCTCGAGCGTGGTGAACGGATAGTCCGCGATCTTCGGCCGCGCCGCGCTCACCACCGACAGCAGCGTCGACTTGCCGGCGTTCGGCAAACCGATCACGCCCGCGTCCGCCAGCAATTTGAGCTCCAGCTTCAGCTCGCATTTTTCGCCGGGCTCGCCGTTGTACGCAAAGTGCGGCGCTTGGCGCGCCGCGGTCGCGAAATGCTGATTGCCTTGACCGCCGCGCCCGCCTTTGGCGACGCGCACGCGTTCGTGCGGCGTGCTCAGGTCGGCGAACAGCCGCGATTGTCCGCGCGCGCCTTCGTGGTCGATCGCGGTGCGCGTGACGAGCGTGCCGACCGGGACGCGCACGACGAGCTCTTTGCCGGCGGGACCGGCTTTGTTGTTCTGGCCGCCCCCCTTGCCGGATTCGGCGCCGAACTGTTTTTTGAAGCGAAAGTCGACCAGCGTGCCGAGCTCGGGATCGGCGACGAGCACGACGTCGCCGCCGCGCCCGCCGTCGCCGCCCGCGGGGCCGCCCTTGGGCACATACTTCTCACGCCGCCACGCGACGATACCGTCGCCGCCGTTGCCGGCGGACACGTTGATGACGGCCTCGTCGATGAACTGCACGGCGCTACAAAATCAAAAAGAGCCGCGTCGGCGGCTCTTCTCGGCGTTTGCGCGGAGCCGGATCAGACAGCGGCTGGCAGGACGTTCACATGTTTCCTGTTCCGAGAACTCGTGAACGTGACGTGGCCTTCGACGAGCGCGAAGAGCGTGTGATCCTTGCCGATCCCGACGCCCCGGCCGGGGTGGAACTTCGTCCCGCGCTGGCGGACGATGATGTTGCCCGGGATGACGAGCTCACCGCCGAAGCGCTTCACGCCGAGCCGCTGCGCGTTGGAGTCGCGGCCGTTGCGCGTGGAGCCTGCGCCTTTTTTGGACGCGAAGAGCTGAAGGTCGAACCGGAACATAGCCGGGGGATCATACCAGACGCCCCCGGCCCCGGTCAAACGCAAACCTCGGCGCGGCGGGCCTCGACCCGCATCCGGACCGGCCGGCCGGGCCGCAGGGTGACCAGCGGGTCGAGCGGGACCGGCGTCGGGTCGAGTCCGCGGAAGCGGACAAGCCGCGCCAGCGTCGCGAGCACCAGCACCGCTTCGGTCCAGGCGAAGCTCTCGCCGATGCAGATCCGGTTGCCGCCGCCGAAGGGGAAGTAGGCGAACTTGGGCAGCGCCGCGGCCTCGCCGTTGGACCAGCGCTCGGGGCGAAACGCCTCCGGGTCCTTCCAGAGGCGCGGATTGCGGTGGGTCACGATCTGCGCCGCCAGCAGCACCGAGCCGGCGGGGACGTCCCAGTCGCCCAGCCGGATCGGCCGGATCACCCGGCGGCCGAGGATCCAGGCCGGCGGGCGCAGCCGCATCGACTCGGCGACCACGTCGCGGGTGAACGGCAGGCGGGAAACGTCGTCGGGCAGCGGGTCGCGGTCGCCGAGGACCGCGTCGAGCTCGGCGTGCAGGCGCGCTTCGGCGGCGGGGTTGCGCGCGAGCGCGTCCCACGTCCACGTCAGCGCGTTCGCGGTCGTCTCGTGCCCGGCGAGCAGCAGCGTCAGCGCCTCGTCGCGGACCAGCTCGGTCGGCATCGGCGCACCGGTCTCGTCGCGCGACGACAACAGCATCGAGAGCAGGTCGCCGCGATCCACGCCCTCGATGCGGCGCTGCTCGATCAGCCGGTAGATCACGGCGTCCAGCTTGCCGCGGGCGGCACGGAAGCGGCGCGTGGCGCGATGGAACGGCACGTGGTCGAGAAGCTCCGCGAACGGCCCCAGGCTGGCCGGAAACACTTCCATCGCGTCGGTGAGGACCGCCCCGATCGCGTCCGCGTCGTCGTCGACGTCGGCCGAGAACAGCGTCGCGGCCGCGATCCGCAGCGCGAGCCGGTTCATCTCCACGTCGACCGCGACCGTGTCGCCGTCCTGCAGCTTCGCCGCCGCGGCGCGCGCCAGCTCGATCATCGTGGCCGCGTAGCCGGCGACTCGCTCGCGGTGGAAGGCCGGCTGCACGAGCCGGCGCTGGCGGAGGTGCAGCGGCTCGTCGCTGGTGAGCAGACCCTCGCCCAGCAGCCGGCGCATCCGCCGCAGGCCGCGCCCCTTGATCGCGTCGTAGCCGCTCGCGGTCAGCATCGCCTCGATGAGCGCGGGATCGTCGAGGAACCAGAACCGGGCCCGCGGCATGCGCCACGACGCCACCGGGCCGTACGTGCGCGCGATGCCTTCGAGGAAGCCGGGCAGCCGGGCGAACCCGCCGCTGCCGCCCATCCCGGCGATCGCGGCGAGCATCGAAGGACCCGGCGGAAAGCGGCGCGTCGTCGGCTCGGCGGTCATGCCGCTAGTCTACCGGCAGTTGCCGCGGAAAGCAGCGAGAAGGAATTGGTTGGTCGATCAACCAAATAGTCCGCGCATGCAAGCTACCACCGGGACGAAAGCCCGGATCGTCGAGGCTGCGATGGGGCTCTTTTGGGAGCACGGCTACGAGCGCACGGGGATCGCCGACATCGTCGCGGCCGCCGGCGTGCGCAGCGGCAGCCTGTACCACTTCTTCTCAACCAAGGAAGACGTGCTGACCGCGGTGCTCGAGCGGTATCTCGATGCGCTGACGCCTCAGGTGATGGCGCCGGCGTTCGCGTCGGCGCACGATCCGGTGGGGCGGATCTTCGCGGTGCTCGACGGGTATCGCGGGCGCATCCTCGCGACGGAGTTCCGGTACCGCTGCCCCGTCGGCAGCCTCGCGCTCGAGATGCAGAACGCGTCGGAGCGCGCGCGCGAGCTCGTGCGCCGCAACTTCGCGGGCTGGCGCGCGGCGATCGCGCAGTGCGTGCGCGATGCGGCGCCGGCGCTGCGCGAGGGCGTCGACGCGGACTCGCTGGCGACGTTCGTGCTGACGGTCATGGAAGGCGGCGTCATGCAGGCGACCGCCGAGCGCGACATCGCGCGCTACGACGATTCGGTGCACCACTTGCGCGCTTATCTTCACACGCTGGAAAGGATCGATCGATGATGACTCGGATCGCCGTTGGTACGGCTCGGCATGGCAGCATGCGCGCGCTTTTGATCGCCGCCCTCACGCTGGCCGCCATGGTATTCCCCGCGTTCGCTCAGGCGCGGTCGTTCGACGTCGGGCACGTTCGCGTCACCACGACGGACGCGCCGAAGCGGCTCGACATGGCCGTCACCGTCCCCGCGACGGTCGACCAGGTGTGGGACGCGTTCACGACCCCCGCCGGGATGACGGCCTGGCTGGCGCCGTTCGCCAAGGTCGAGCTGGCCGTCGGCGGCCCGTGGCAGGTCAGCTTCACCGCCGACGGGGCCGCGGCCGGCGGCAACGTGCTGCTCTACCAGCCCAAGTCGCTGCTGGCGCTGTCCGCGATGGCGCCGGTCCAGTTCCCGACCGTGCGCCGCGAGCGGACGACGGCGGTCTTCCTGTTCGACGCCGCCGGGCCGAACGCGACGACCATCCGGCTCGCGCAGACGGGCTGGAAGGCGGGCGAGGAGTGGGACAAGGCATTCGACTACCTCGCGACCGGCAACGCTCAGCTGCTCGAAGCGCTCTACCACCGCTTCGCCGTCGGACCGGAGGCGTGGAAGTAGACCCGTAGAACCGCACTGCGTTTTGGAGAAACGCCGAGTCGTCATCACCGGGATGGGCGCCGTCACGCCGCTCGGGAACTCCCGGGAAGCCTTTTGGGAGGGCCTCGTCGCCGGCCGCAGCGGTGTCGGCCCGACCACGGCGTTCGAAGCGCACAAGCTCACGACGCGCATCGCGGCCGAGGTCAAAGACTTCGACGCCGGGACGCTGATCGGCAAGCGCGAGTCGCGCCGCATGGACCGCTACGCGCAGATGGCGCTGGTCGCGGCGCGCGAGGCGGTCGAGGACGCGAAGTTCCCCGAAGACCCCGACGTGCGCGCCCGCACCGGCGCGATCGTCGCGACGGGGATCGGCGGCATCATCACGGTCGAGAACACGACGTTCGAGGTGGGCCCGGGGGAGAAATGGGACCGCATCTCGCCGTTCTTCGTGCCGATGCTGATGGCCAACGCGGCGTCGGCGCACATCTCGATGCAGTTCGGCCTGCGCGGGCCCGTGTTCGCGGTCGCATCGGCGTGCGCGAGCGGCAACGACGCGTTCGCGACGGCGTACGACAAGATCATCCTGGGCGAGGCGGTCGCCGTCGTGACCGGCGGCAGCGAAGCGACGGTCATCCCCACCGCGATGGGCGGTTTCTGCACGATGAAGGCGATGTCGACGCGCAACGACGACCCCGAGCACGCGTCGCGCCCGTTCGACAAGGAGCGCGACGGCTTCGTGCTCGGTGAGGGCGCGGGCATCCTCGTGCTGGAGGACCGCGACTTCGCGCTCGAGCGCGGCGCGCGCATCTACGCCGAGGTGCTCGGCTACGGGCAAGCCGCCGACGCGTACCACATCGCGCAGCCCGATCCGGAATCCAAAGGCGTCGTGCTCGCGATGGAGCGGGCGCTGCAGCGCAGCGGGGTCACGCCGGAGCAGATCGGCTACATCAACGCGCACGGCACGTCGACGCCGCTGGGCGACGTCGCGGAGTCGCAGGCGATCGAGCGCGTGTTCGGCGCGCACGCGACGAGCGGCAAGCTCGCGGTGTCGTCGACCAAGTCGATGCACGGACATCTGCTCGGCGCGGCCGGCGCGGTCGAAGGCATCGCGACGGCGCTCGCGCTCTCGCGCGGCATCATTCCGCCCACGACCAACTACGAAGTGCCCGATCCGGAGTGCACGCTCGATTACGTGCCGAACGTCGCGCGCAAAGCGCAGGTCGACTTCGCGATGAGCAACGGCTTCGGCTTCGGCGGACACAACACGGCGGTCGTGTTCGCGCGCCATGAATAGCAGGGCGCGCAGCCTGGGGCGGAGCGCCTTGTGAGTGGTGAAAAGCGGCGCGCGAAGCTGCGTGCGCTTTTGAAAACGGCCGGCGCGGCGGACGTCGACGTGCACCTCATCGAACAGGCCTTCGTGCACGAGAGCGCGTCGCGCGAAGGCGGCGGCGCGTCGAACGAGCGGCTGGAGTTCTACGGCGACGCGATCCTCGGTTTCGTCGCGGCGCGCTGGCTGACCGCGAAATACGCGAACGCGACCGAAGGCGAGCTGTCGCGCCGCAAGGCCGCGCTCGTGAGCGGCGATGCCTGCGCCGCGACCGCGCGCCGGCTGGGCCTCGGCGAGCTGATCGTGCTCGGGCAGGGCATGGCGAACAGCGGCGGCTCGGACAACTCGACGATTCTGGCGGACGCGTTCGAAGCGTTCGTCGCGATCCTCGCGGGCGCGTGCGACCTGGAGCGCGTCGCGCGGTTCGTCGAGCGCGAGCACATCGTGCCGTCCGACAAGGGCGCGACCGGCGCGCCCGACGCGAAGACCGCGCTGCAAGAGCTCGCGCAGGCGGCGCTGCACGTCACGCCGATCTACATCGACCGCGCGGAGGGCGCCCCGCAGGACCGCCGCTACACCTCGCAGGTCCGGGTGGGCGACGAGATCCTGGGCGAAGGGATCGGCCCGTCGAAGAAGGCGGCGCAGCTCAGTGCGGCGGCGATGGCCGTCAACGCGCTGCGCAAGCGCCACCCGCAAGCGCTGGAGCCCCGCACGTCGAAGGACGACGGCCGGGTGATCGCGCTCGACAAGCGGCGCCGCCCCACGCCCCCTCGCCCGCCCGGAGCGCCGATCTAACCCGAATGCGGCTCAAATCTCTCAAGGTCTTCGGCTTCAAGACGTTCGCCGAAGCGACGACGCTCGACTTCGTCGACGGCACCACCGCGGTCGTCGGCCCCAACGGCTCCGGGAAGTCGAACCTCGTCGACGCGATCCGCTGGGTGCTGGGCGAGCAGTCGTCGCGCAGCCTGCGCTCGCAGAAGCTCGAAGACGTGATCTTCGCGGGCAACAACACGCGCAAGCCGCTCGGCATGACCGAAGTGTCGCTGACGTTCGACAACACGGAGCGCGTGCTGCCGCTGGACTTCGGCGAGGTGCAGATCACGCGGCGCGCTTATCGCGTGGGCGAGTCGGAGTTCTACATCAACCGCGAGCCGGTGCGCCTGCGCGACGTGCACGAGCTCCTGATGGGAACCGGTTTGGGGCCGGGCTCGTACGCGATCGTGTCGCAGGGCCAGATCGACTCGATCCTGTCGTCGAAGCCCACCGAGCGGCGCGCGCTCTTCGAAGAGACCGCGGGCATCGGCAAGTTCCTCGCGCGCAAGCACGAAGCGCTGCGCCGGCTCGAAGCCACCGAGCAGAACGCGATCCGCGTCAACGACCTCATCGCGGAGCTGGAACGGCGCGTGCCGGAGCTCGACACGCAAGTGCGCCGCGCGAAACGCTACCGCAAGGTGACGGCGCGCGCGCGCGACGTCGAGATCCTCGCATATCTGCGCGCGTCGTCGACGCGGCGCACCGAACGCGAGCGCGTCGCCTCGGAGCTCGAGCAGCACGAGAACAAGCGCGCCGCCGCGGCCGCGCGCGCCGCGCAGCTCGGCGCGGCGATCGCGACGCTGCGCGAGTCGTCGTACACGATCGAGCTGGAGCTGGACGGGCAGCGCGCCGGTGCGCAGACCGCGCGCGCGGAGCTGGCGCGCATCGAAGCCGATCTCGCCGCCGCGGTCGCGCGCCGCGACGGGCTGGAACGGCAGTCCAACGCCGTCATCGCCGACCGCGACCGCGTGGAGAGCGAGCGCGAGGCGCTGCGCGACACGATCGGCTCGCTGGAACAGCGGCTCGCGCCGCTCAACGCGCAGACCGACGGCTCGCGCGAGCGCGAGCTCGCCGCGTCCGAAGCGGTCGCCGCGGCGCGCGGCACGCTCGACGCGGTGTACCAGGAGCTCCGCGCGGTCGAGGCGCTGGCGGCACAGCGCGCGGCGAACGAGGCAGAGCGGCGCGCGCAGCTGCATGCCACGCGCGCGGAGATCGAGCGGCTCGAACGCGAGCACGCGAGCGCGCTCGCGGAGCGCGACGAGCACGCGAAGGCGGCCGACGAAGCGCGCGGGCGATTCGACGAGCGCGAGATTCTCATCGCGCGCTACGAGGCCGAAGCGGCGGCGCAGCGCGAGCGCGCGCGCCTGGCGCGCGAGCACGGCGACGCGGCGGCCGCGCAAGTGGCCGACTTGCAGCGCCGTCATCGCGAGGTGGCCGCGGAGATCGCCGGCGCGGAGTCGCGCCTGCACACGATCGAAGAGCTCGAAGCGGCGCTGGAAGGGCACGCGCACGGCACGAAGTCCGTCGTCGACGCGTCGCAGCACGGCCGCCTGCGCGGGCTGCACGGCGTCGTCTCGAACTTGATCTCGACCGACGAGCGCTACGCGCGCGCGCTCGACATCGCGTTCGGCGCGGGGCTGTCGAACATCATCGCCGAGACGTCGGAAGACGCCGAAGCGGCCGTCGCGTACTTGCGCGAGCGCGAGCTGGGGCGTGCGACGTTCTTGCCGCTCGACACGCTCGCGCAGCGCGAAGGGCGCGACCTCGGCAACCTGCGCGATCGCCCCGGCGTCATCGGCTACGCGCACACGCTGGTGCGCGCGGAGCCGCGCTATCGCGGCATCGTCGCATTCCTCGTCGGGCGCATCCTCGTGGTCGACGAGCTGCGCACCGGCATCACGCTCACGCGCGGCGAGGGTTTCCGCGACTCCATCGTCACGCTCGACGGCGATCAGATCATGGGCGGCGGCGCGATCACCGGCGGGCGCTTCCGCAAGGAGCGCTCGATCCTCGCGCGGCGCGCGCAGGCGGAGACGCTGCGCGAGCGCATCCCGCAGCTGCGCGCGCAGCTTGCGACGATCGAGCGCGACGGGATCGCCGCGAAGGCGCAGCTCGACGCGGCGAGCGCCGAGCGCGACGAGGCGACGACGCTGGCGAGCGACGCCGAGGTGGCGCTGCAGGACGTGCGCACGCAGCTGCAAGGGCTCGCCGTGGACATCGAGCGGCTGGACGCGGCGTTCGCGACGGCGGCAACGCGCATCGCCGTCGTGGGCGGCGCGCGCGAGGAGGCCGGCTCGCGGCTGCACGCGCTCGAGCGCGTCGCCGACGATCACGTGGATCTTTCCGACCAGCGCGTCGCGCTGGAGAGCGCGCTCGCCGCGGCGCGCGAGCGCATCGCGGCCGTCGAGGCCGAACAGAGCGAGGTCGCGGCGTCGGCGAGCGCGCTGCGCGAGCAGATCGCCGCGCTCAGCGCGGAACGCGACGGCGCGGTCACGCGCCTGGGCTTGCTCGACGCGGACGCGGAGCGCGCCGGCGCCGCGCGCGAGACGATGCTGCGCGAGCTCGACGCGCTGCGCGCGCGCGCGACCGAGCTGGACGCGGCGCTCGTCACCGCGCGCGAACGCGTCGCCGTCGCGGACGCCGCGGTCGATGGATCGCGCAAGCGGCGCGAGGCAACCGCCGACGAGACGGCGCAGCGCGAAGCGGACGAGCGCATCGCGCAGAGCGAGGACCGCGAAGCGACCGCGGCCGGCGAGTCGGGCCGCATGCGGCTCGCGGAGATCGACGCGGAGCTCGGCATGCTGCAGCAGACCTTCGCGCAGAACCCGGCGACGAGCGAGGAGCAGGCGGACGTCCTCGCGCGCTACGCAAACGAGCCGAGCGAGATCGTCGACGAGCTGCCGCGCCTGCGCGAAGAGCTCATCCGGCTGCAGGCCAACGTCAACCTCAACGCCGAGGCCGACCGCGACGAGCTCGTCGAGCGCGAGCGGTTCCTGCGCGAGCAGATGGACGATCTCCACCGCGCGCGCGAGACGCTGCTTGCGACGATCGCCGAGATCGAGACGTCGTGCCAAGTGCAGTTCAACGAGACGTTCGATGCGGTGAAGGCGAAGTTCGCCGAGGTCTTCGAGCAGCTGTTCCCGGGCGGCCAGGCGCAGATGTGGCAGACGAACCCCGAGAACTTGAGCGAGACGGGGATCGAGATCTCCGTGCAGCCGCCGGGCAAGAAGATGACGGCCCTGGCCGCGCTGTCGGGCGGCGAGCGCGCGATGACGGCGTCGGCGCTGATCTTCGCCCTGATCGCGGTGAAGCCGTCGCCGTTCTACCTGCTCGACGAGGTCGACGCGGCGCTCGACGACGCCAACGTCGAACGCCTGTCCACGAAGATTCGCGACGTGTCGGCGACGGCGCAGATGCTGATCGTCACGCACAACAAGAAGACGATGGAGCTCGCGCAGCGCATGTACGGCGTGACGATGCAGGAGCCCGGCGTGAGCTCGATCGTCAGCGTCACGCTCGACGACCGTCCGGTCGCGCCGCCGGAAGTCGAGCCGGAACGTGAACCCGCCGCAGTCTAGCGGCGCGGCGCTGATCTCGGTCTACGACCGCACCGGCGTCGCCGAGCTCGCGCACGCGCTCGCCGAGCGCGGCGTGCCGATCTACGCGACCGGCGGCACCCGCGAGCACCTGCGCGCGCGCGGGATCGATGCGCGCGACGTCGGCGAGCTCACCGGGTACCCGTCGCTATTCGGCGGCCGGGTGAAGACGCTGCACCCCAACGTATTCGGCGGCATCCTTCACGACCGCGACGACCCCGTGCACCGCGAAGAAGCGGAGCGGCACCGCATCCCGACGATCTCGACCGTCGTCGTGAACCTGTACCCGTTCGAATCGACGGTCGCGCGCGAAGGTGCGACGCTGCAGGAAGCGATCGAGCAGATCGACATCGGCGGCGTGTCGCTGCTGCGCGCGGCCGCGAAGAACTTCGACCACGTCACGGTGCTCGGCGATCCCGCGCAGTACGACGCGTTCGTCGCCGCGCTGCCGCACGGCGGGCTCGACCACGCGACGCGCCGGCGCTGCGCAACGCGCGCGTTCGAGCGCACCGCCGAGTACGACAGCGCGATCGCGCGGTATCTTGAGTCGGGCCTGCTCGCGAACGAGCTGCCCGGGTCGCTCGCGCTGACGATCCCGATCGAGCAGCCGCTGCGCTACGGCGAGAACCCGCAGGACCGCGCCGCGTTCTACCTCGCGCGCGAAGCGCAGTTGCCGGAGCAGCTCGGCGGCAAGACGCTCTCGTACAACAACCTGCTCGATCTCGATGCGACGCTGCGTCTGCTGGTGCGCGCGCCGCTCGGCTTCCCGCCTTCAACGGGCTCGGGCGATACGGCGCCGTACACGCCGTCGCCCAACGCGCGCGCGGCGATCGTGAAACACACGGTGCCGTGCGGCGTCGCCGAGCGCGCGACCGTCGCGGACGCGGTGCGCGCCGCGCTCGACGCCGACCCGGTGTCCGCGTACGGCGGCATCATCGCGGTCGACGGCCGCGTGGATCTCGCAGCTGCGGAGCACTGCGCGGGCTTCTTTCTGGAGATCGTCGCCGCGCCCGAGTTCGACGACGACGCGCTCGCGCGCTTGCGCAGGAAGAAAAACCTGCGCATCATGCGCTACCGGAGCGGCGCGCCCGAGCGCATCGCGCGCGAGCTGCGCGTGCGCAGCGCGCTGGGCGGCGTGCTCGCGGAGGACGACGATCCGCAGGCGGCGCCCGAGCGCTGGACCGTCGTGTCGAAGCGGCAACCCTCGCAGGCGCAATGGCGCGATCTCATCTTCGCGTGGGACGTGGTGCGCCACGTGAAGTCCAACGGCGTCGTGGTCGCCCGCGACGGCGTGTCGCGCGGCATCTGCGCCGGTCAGACGAACCGCGTCAGCGCGGTGCAGATCGCGGCGCACCGCGCGCATGCGTTCGCGCAGGGCGCCGCGTGCGCGAGCGACGGCTTCTTCCCGTTCGCCGACGGGCTCGTCGCCGCCGCGGAAGCGGGCTGCACCGCGGTGATCGCGCCGCAAGGCTCGATCCGCGATGCCGAGGTGATCGCCGCGGCCGACCAACGCGACATTACGCTGGTGTTCTCGACGCACCGGTATTTTCTGCACTAGCGATGGCCGGCTTCATCTTCCGTTTGGTCGGGTTCGCGCTGGTGCTCGGCGGCGCGGCGTATCTGTTTCAGACGTGGTGGTCGAACGACGGGCTCGAGGCCGTCGGGGCGCTGCGATCCTTCCACGACAAGACGATCCTCGCGCTGCGCGTCGCACCGCTCGTGCTCGCGCTGATCGGGATCGGGCGGCTGCGCGCGGTGGCGGTGTTCGCCGCGTTCTTTCTGGCCGGCGCGGCGCTCACGGCGCCGTTCGTGTGCGCGCGCGTCGCAGCCGCGCTGACCCCGCAATAAGCGCCGAATCGCATCCGCGGCCGCGCGCGCCGGGTTTCGCGAAGGTGCCCCGCTCCGTCCAGAACGTCGTTTTCATCCTGCTGATCGGTCTCGGCTGGGGTTTGCTCGGACCCGCAAGCAAGGTGTTGTTCGCTGCGGAGCCCGGCACGTTCGACGGCATCACCGTCGCTGTCGCGCGGGCCGCGTGGGCGCTGCCGATCTGCCTCATCGCGCTCGCGGTCGTGTGGCGCTTCGCTCCGCCGCGGCTCGACGCGCGGCATTGGGTCGCGGTCGTGCTCGCCGGCGTGCTGTTCGGGCCGTTCATCACCGTCGTTTTCTCGGTCGCCGCGCAGCACACGTCGGTCGCGCACATCTCGTTCCTGTTCGGACTATCGCCGGTTACCAACACCGCGCTCGCCGCGCTCGTGTTCCGCACCGCGCTCGACCGCCGCGCCGTCGTCGCGCTCGTGCTCGGCATCGCCGGCGTCGCGCTGCTCGCGGCGACCCACAGCAGCGACAAGTCGGCGTTCGTCGGCGACGTCCTCATGGTGTTCTGGCTGATCGCGTTCGCGGTGTACGCGTGCTTTCTGCGCTATGTCGGCGTGCGCATCAAGCCGCCGATGCTGATGTGCCTCGTCGGGACGATCGCGATGGCGGCGCTGCTGGTTCCCGGGATCGCGTTCGGCTACGGCGGCGCGATCGGCCACGTCGCGGGGACGCCCGCGATCGCGTGGTGGTTCTTCGGCGAGGTGCTGCTCGGCTCGACGCTGGTCGCGCAGCCCGCGTATGCCGCCGCGGTGCGGCGGCTCGGCGTCGCGCTCGCGACGATCGGCGCCGAGTACACCGCACTCGCGGTCGGCGTCGTCGCGTCTTTGGTCGCGCACGAGCCGTGGACGGTGCTCACCGTGATCGGCGGGTTGATCCTGTGCTGCGCGCTTGCAGTCACGTTCGCACCGCTCCCGGGTCTTGCCACCCCGTTGCGCCGTGCCGCCTGAACGCCGGTTGCCGCGTCGAACGCCGGAAGGCGGCGCAGCGCAGCCCGCGCGGGCCTCGTCTGCAAACGCGATCTCACGCGGACGGCGGGTCCCGACGGGACCACGCCGAGCGACGGCGTAGCGAACGGCATGCCGCGCTATCTGCACACGTCCATCTTCGTCAGCGACATGGACGCGTCGATCGACTTCTACACGAACAAGATGGGGCTGAAGCTGCTGGGCGGTCCGCACCACTATCCCGGCAACGCCGACATGGCGTTCGTCGGCGCGAGCTGGGATTCGTACATCGAGCTCGTTTACGACCTCGAGGACCATCCGCCGTACGAGCTCGGCAACCGCTACGAGCACCTCGCGCTGGAGGTCGACGGCGATCTGCCCGGCGTGATCGAGAAGCTGCGCGCTCAGGGCGTGAAGATCGTCAAAGAGCCCAAGAAGTCGCCCGGCGGCACGCGCGCGATCGCGTTCGTCGAAGATCCGAACGGCATCCCGGTGGAGCTGCTGGAGCCGCGCGAAGGCCCGGTCGCCTAGGGGCCGCCTTATCGCGCCTTGCCGAGCAGCAGGACGAGGCAACTAGCGATAAGGGGCTCAGATATGGTATGTTAAGTCGAGATTTACGACTTAGCGAGCTTCTGATGAACTTTACGATGTACTCGCCGGGCGAGCTGGCCGTGACGGTTGGCAGCCGAGCGAGGGAGCTTCGCCTGGCAAAAGGCTTACGGCAAACGGATGTCGCGGCCGCCGCCGGCGTGCCTGTGTCCACGCTGAAACGATTCGAATCTCGGGGTGACGCGCGCTTCGGCGCGGTCGTGCGCATCGCGCTGGCGCTCGGCGCGGAACGGGCGTTCGCCGAGTTGTTTCCTGCGCTCGACACAAGGTCGCTGGACGACATTCTGCGGGGGAATCGTAAGCGAATCCGCGCTCGCAAGAAGTCGTGAATCTCGACGCGGCGACGCCGCTTCACGTCGCGCTCGAATTCGCGCCGAACCGGATCGTCCCGGTCGGTCGCATCGCGCTCGAGCGCGGCTCGCTGTGCTCGAATACGCGCCGCAGTTCGTCGCATCGCGTCTGGCGATCAACCCGCTTTTCCGACCGCCGGGCAACACGCTCGTCCGCGCATCGAGCCCGCGCATTTTCGACGGGCTCCACGGTGTGTTCGCGGACAGCCTTCCAGATGCGTGGGGCGAGTTGCTCATGCGCCGCCGCGCCGCCGCTGACGGCATCGACTTCGTTGCGCTCACGGTGCTCGACAAGCTGGCCGCGGTCGGCCGTCGAGGGATGGGGGCGCTCACGTATCGGCCCGAATCATTCGTCGGCGTCGACGAGCCGGCCGATTTGAATGTTCTCGCTCGCGAAGCGTCGGAGATTTTGGAGGGCCGCGACAGCGACGTGCTCGCGCAGTTGGAACGCCTCGGCGGCTCCGCGGGCGGCGCTCGGCCGAAAGTGCTGGTCGCGATGGACGCCGGCGGCCGCGTTCGTTCGGGCGTCGATCACATCCCCGACGAATTCGACGCCTGGATCGTGAAGTTCGCGAGCTCCGCCGACCTCGAAGACATCGGGCCGCTGGAGGCGGCCTACGCGGCGATGGCGCGCGCCGCCGGTCTCGACATCTCCGACACCAAGCTCATCGCGGCGCCGCGCGGCCCGGGCTACTTCGCGACGAAACGGTTCGACCGCGCACCGGGCGGCCGGCGGCGGCACGTGCTTTCCGTCGCGAGCGTGCTCGAGGTCGACTGGCGCCTCCCGAGCCTCGACTACGCAGGGCTTTTGAAAACCGTTCGCGTGGTGACGCGTCATCAGGCCGAAGTCGAGAAGATGTTTCGCCGCATGGTGTTCAACGTCGCCGCCCACAACCGCGACGATCACACCAAGCAGCATGCGTTCATCATGGACGACACGGGCCGCTGGATGCTCGCACCGCCCTACGATCTCACGTTCTCGGCTGGACCAGGCGGCGAGCACTACCTTTCCGTGAACGGCACCGGAGCCGACGTCTCGCGCGCGGCGATCGACGCGGTCGCTCAGCGCGAGGCGAGCGATTCGTCGACGGTCCGAGCGATCGTCGACGAAGTCGCCGATGCGGTTGGCAGGTTCAAGGAGTTCGCGCGCGACTACGGCGTCAGCCGCCGGACCACGACGGCGGTGAGCAAGGTGCTCGACCGCGACATCGCGCCGCTCGCGCATCGAACGAGCGCGCGTCTGCGGGCGCCGGCGGGCGAAAACGTGCGTGCGGCGAAGCCGACGGGTCGATCGTGAATCCTATCAGCGCCCCGCGCGGCACGCAAGACGTTCTCCCGCCCGAGTCCGCGCGGTGGAGCCGGCTCGAATCCGACTGCCGCGAGATCGCGTACCGGTTCGGTTACGGCGAGATCCGCACGCCCGTCTTCGAGGCGACGGAATTGTTCGCGCGCGGCGTCGGCGAGACGACGGACATCGTCGAGAAAGAGATGTACACGTTCGTCGACAAGGGCGGGCGCAGCATGACGCTGCGCCCCGAGCTGACGGCGGGCGTCGTGCGCGCGCTGCTGGAGCACAAGCTGCTCGCTCAGGGACCGCAGCGGCTGTACTACATCGGCCCGTTCTTTCGCTACGAGCGCCCGCAAGCGGGGCGCTACCGGCAGGCGAACCAGTTCGGCGTCGAGTGCTTCGGCGTCGCGGGCGCGGAGGCCGACGTCGAGGTCATCCAGATCGCCGCGCTGCTGCTCGCGCGCTACGGCATCGGCGACGCGGCGCTGAACATCAACAGCGTCGGGGACGCGACGTGCCGGCCGGTGTACCGCCAAGCGCTGCTCGACCACTTCCGCCCGCACCTCGATGAGCTGAGCGCGGACTCGCAGCGCCGGCTCGAACGCAACCCGCTGCGCATCCTCGACTCGAAGGACCCGCAGGACCGGCCGTTCGTCGAGACCGCGCCGGCGATGATCGACCTGCTGTGCGACGACTGCCGCACGCACTTCGCGACCTTGCGCACCTATCTCGACGCGCTCGGCATCGCGTACGTCGTGAACCCGCGCATCGTGCGCGGGCTGGACTACTACACCCGCACGGTGTTCGAGTTCGTGTCGTCCGCGATCGGCGCGCAAGGCACCGTGTGCGGCGGCGGGCGCTACGACGGCCTGGTCGCGGAGCTCGGCGGCCCACCGACGCCCGGCGTCGGGTTTGGGCTCGGGCTCGAGCGCTTCCTCATGGTCGTCGCAAAGCTGACGGGCGAGCCCGAGCCGGTACGGCGCGGCATCCAGGCGATCGCGCTCGGCGACGCGGCCCGCGAGCGCTTGGTCGCGATCGTTGCCGCGCTGCGCGCGCTGTCGCCCGAGCCGGCGTTCGCCGAGTGGCTGCCGCGCAAGCTGACCGCCCAGTTCAAGCTCGCCGACCGCAATCACGCCCGCTGGGCCGTGATCCTGGGCGACGACGAGCTCGAGAAGGGCGAGCTGGTGCTGCGCGATCTCGTCGCCCGCGAGGACCGGCGGCTGCCGCTCTTCCCCGCCGCGGCGGAAACGGCGCGCACCCTCGTCGAAGCCACGGGGTGATGGACCAGGACGAAGCGGCTCGCGTCCGCGCGCTCGGCGAGATCGCCGCGGAGTTCGATCTGGACGCTATCCGCGTGCGGACGGGCGATACCGAGATCGAGATCGTGCGGCGCGACCCTGCGGCGCACGCGCCCGGGCCCGTGACGTATGCCATGCCGCCCGCTGCGGGCCCGGCTCCGGCCGCCGCGGCGACCGAGGCTCCCGCCGCCGCCGCGACCGCGGGTGCGAACGTTCGCAAGGTGACGGCGCCCGTCGTCGGCGTGTTCTACCGCTCGTCGAACCCCGACGCGGACCCGTTCGTCGAGGTCGGCAGCCGCGTGGCGGCCGGCGACACGCTGTGCATCCTCGAAGCGATGAAGCTGATGAACGAGATCACGACGGACCACGCCGGCGTCGTGGCGCGCATCCTGGTCGAGAACGGCGAGCTGGTCTCGCTCGGTCAGGAGCTGTTTTGGATCGAGCCCTGATCCGCGCCGCAGCGCATGGCTGAGCTGATCGCGGCGCCGCGCGCCACCGAGCTGCTGGCGCGCATGACGCGGCGGCGCGTCGTGGTGATCGGCGACGCGATGATCGACGAGTGGATCTGGGGCGACGTCACGCGCATCTCGCCGGAAGCGCCCGTGCCGGTGGTCGCGGTGCGCGATCATTCGTTCACGCTGGGCGGCGCGGGGAACGTCGCGAACAACTTGCGCGCGTTCGGCGCGCACGTCGCGTTCGTCGGCGGCGTCGGCGACGACGCCGAAGGCGCGCGGATGCGCGCACTGTTCGACGATCTCGGCGTGGACGCGCGCGGGCTCGTGACGCTCACCGACCGGCCGACGACGCGCAAGACGCGCGTGGTCGCGCACAACCAGCAAGTGGTGCGCGCGGACTGGGAGTCGACCGCGGTGCTGCGCGACGCCGATCGCGCGCAGATCGTCGAGCGCGTGCGCAGCGCCGTGCGCGACGCGGACGCGGTGGTGCTCAGCGACTACGCCAAGGGCTTTTTCCACCGCGAGATCGTCGAAGCGGCCCTGGCCGCGCCGGTCGTCGTCGCCGATCCCAAGCCGCCCAACGTCGCGATGTTCGCCGGCGTCACGTGCATCGCGCCCAACGCCGCCGAAGCGTCGCGCGCGAGCGGGATCGCGATCGCCGACGACGCGTCGCTCGAAGCCGCGGGCCGCGCGCTGCTGCGAATGCTCGGGTGCCGCTGGGTCCTGATCACGCGCGGCGAGCACGGCATGGCGCTGTTCGGCGCCGACGGCTCGCGCTTCGACGTGCCGGCCGTCGCGCGCACCGTGTACGACGTGTCCGGCGCCGGCGACACCGTCGTCGCGGTGCTCACGCTGGCGCTGGCCGCCGAGGTTCGCGCCGAGACCGCGACGCAGCTCGCCAACTTCGCGGCGGGCGCCGTGGTGGAGAAGCTCGGCACGGCGACGGCCACGCCGGCCGAGATCGTCGCGCTGATGGAACACGCCCATGGCGGCTGACGATTTTTTCGGGCTCGTCCTCGAGGCCGACGCGGCAGTGGCGTGGCGCGACGCGCAGCGCGGCGCCGGCCGGACCGTCGTATCGACCAACGGCGTGTTCGATCTGCTGCACGCCGGCCACGTCGCATATCTGGCGTGGGCGCGCACGCAAGGCGACACGCTGATCGTGCTGCTCAACGAAGACGACTCCGTGCGGCTGCTCGGCAAAGGACCGGACCGCCCGCTGGTGCCGTTCGCGGAGCGCGCGCGCGTGATCGCCGCGCTGCGCAGCGTGGACGCCGTCACGGGCTTTCGCCAGCGCACGCCCGAGACGCTGCTCGACCGCATCGGCCCCGACGTGCACGTGAAGAGCGCGCAGTATCGCATCGAAGAGCTGCCGGAGCGCCACGTCGTCGAGCGGCACGGCGGCCGCATCGTGCTCGCGCCGCACCAGCCGGGCCGCAGCACGACCGACCTGGTCGCGACGATTCGCTCGCGTTAATTCCATGCGCATCGCGATCACGGCGAACGGGCCGGGCGAGTTCGCAGGCTGGGTGCGTCCGCTCGTCGCCGCGCTGCGCGCGGGCGATCCGGCCGCGGACGTGCACGTGATCGGCGTGCCCGACGACTTCGCCACCGGGCGTGAGGCGGCGTACGTCGAGGGACTTTTCCCCGGGGTGCGCGCGTATCCGCCGGCGGCGTACGTGCGGCTCGCGCTCGGGCGGCGCACCGACGGGCTTCCGCAAACCGTCGACCGCGTGCAATACCTCGGCGGCGATCTCTCGCACGCCGCGCGCGTCCACGCACGGCTGGGCGGCGTCGCGACGTCCTACAAGTTCTCGCGCAAGAAGTACGCGAGCACGTTCGCGCGCGTGTTCGCAGTCGACGAAGCGAACAAGACGCAGCTCGTGAACTGGGGGACGCCGCCCGAGCGCATTCGCATCGTCGGCAACCTCGCGATCGACGGCGCGCTGGGCGAGGCGTCGGGCGCGTACGGCGATCCGCCCAGCAGCGCCGCGAACGACGGGATCATCCTGTTTCCCGGCTCGCGCAAGCACGAGGTCGACAACGTGTTCCCGCTGTTCGTGCGCGTCGCGCTGAACCTGCGCCGCATGCTGCCCGGCGTCGCGATCGCGTTCGCGGGCTCGCCGTTCGTGCCCGACGACGTGCTGCGCGCCGCGCTCGCGCGCGGCGGCGATCACCCGCTGTCGTACGGCGCGCCCGCGGAGCTCACCGGCGGCGAGATCGTCGCGGACGGGCAGCGTTTTCCGCTGGTGCGCGCGGCGATGCGCGCGGCGGCACACGCGCGGCTCGCGATCTCGATCCCCGGCACGAAGGTGATCGAGCTCGCCGCGCTCGGCATCCCGGCGGTGGTGTGCACGCCGTTCAACGCGCCGGAGCTCGTCGTGATCGGCGGACCCTTGCAGTACGTCGGCAAGCTGCCGGTGATCGGCACGCCGGTCAAGCGCGCGGCGGTCGTCGCGTTCGCGAAGCGCTTCGCGCACTTCGCCCAGCCGAACATCGACGCCGGAAAAGAGCTCGACGTCGAGATCGCCGGGACGCTGCTGCCGTCGCAGGTCGCCCACACCGCGGCGGAGCGCTGGCGCGACCCCGCCTGGTGCAAGGCGACGGGCACGGAGCTGGCCGCGCTGTACCGCCACCACGCCGGTGCCGCGGAGCGGATGGCCGGATTTCTTCTCGAGCAGGATCGTGGCTGAGCGCGCCCTCGGGGGGTCGTCCCGTGCCGTAATGGCCGGCGCGCTCACGACCCGGGGGCCCCGCCGCGAAGCGGTGGGGGGCGCGGAGCCTGGGGCGAAGCGCCGTTAGAATGAAATTCTCGGTCGTCATCGCGACCAAAGATCGTGCGGCGTTGCTCGATGCAGCCCTCGCTTCGTTGCGCGCGCAGGAGGGCGCGCCGGAGTACGAGCTGGTCGTCGTGGACAACGGGTCGTCCGACGCGACGCCCGCGGTCGCGCGCGCGCACGGTGCGCTGTACGCGTTCGTCGCCGAACCGAACCGCGGCAAGGCGCGCAACGCGGGCATCGCGCGCTCGACCGGCGACGCAATCGTGTTCGTCGACGACGACGTCGTCACGCCCCCGCACTTTCTCGCGGCGCACGCGAAGGCGCACCGCGACGAGATCTTCCCGCTCGCCGTCTCCGGCCCCATCCTCAACGTGCCCGACGCGTCGCACCGGCCGCTGCCGGCTCGCCCGGCGAACCTCTCTCGCGCGTTCTTCGTGACCTGCAACGTGTCGGTGCGCGCCGCGTCGCTGCGCGCCGTCGGCGGCTTCGACGAAGAGTTCGATCTGTACGGGTGGGAAGATACCGAGCTGGGCGCGCGGCTGCGCGCGCACGGCGTGCGGCGCGCGTTCGCCTGGGACGCCTATCTGTGGCACATCAAGCCGCCCACGCAAGAGTCGTTGGAAGACGCGCTCCGCAAAGCGATCGAGAAGGCGCGCATGGCGGCGCGGTTCGTGCGCAAGATGCCGACCGCGCGCATCAAGCTCGCGACCGGCGCGTACGCGTTCAACCTCGCGCGGGCGCGCGTGCTCGCGCCGGCGCTCGCGCAGCCGCTGCTCGCGGGCCTCGCGACGTCGGCGCGCATCCCGTCGGCGCTCGCGCAGCTCGCCCGCACCGCGCTGCTCGACAGCGTCTATACCGAAGAGCTCGACCGGCAGCTGCGCCGGCGCGACTAATCTCATGCGCGTGCTCTTAGTTCGGCTCGACGGGATCGGGGATGCGGCCGTGTGCACGCCGCTGGTCGTCGCGTTGCTGGAAGCCGGGCACGAGGTCGGCGTCGCGCTGACCACGCGCAACGCCGGCATCTTCGCGCCGCAAGCGATCCTTGCCGAGCACGTGCTCGGGCGCATCCCGTGGCCCGCGCACGGCTCGACGCCGGAAAGCACCGCGCGCGCGAACACCGAGATCGCGGCGTTGCGCTACGACGTCGCGCTGATCGCCAGCGAAGAGCCCGAGGCGTTCTTGCTCGCTGCACCGATCCGCGAGCGCGTGGGCTTCACGACCGACTGGGCGCGCCCGCTCAAGACGCTGTGGGTGCGCTCGCGCACGACGCGCACGGTGAGCCGCTCGCAGCGCGCCGGCGGCGAGGGCGCGCACGAGGCGGAGGTGCTGTACCGCCTCGGGGCCGGGCTGGTGCGCGAGGACGAACCGTCGGCGGACCGCTGGCGCATGCGGCGCGCCCTGCTGGCCCAGCCGGACACGCAGGTGCACGACGAGACCAACATCATCGTCCAAGCGGGGCCGAAGTGGCTCGATGCGGGCGTCGGCCGCGAGACGCTGCGCGCCGTGCTGGATAGGCTCGCACCGTACGCCACGGTCGTCGCGGCGCCCGGCGAGGCGGAGGCGGTGCGCGAGCTGACCGGCGTCATGCCGCAGACGTTCCCGGCCCTGCGCGCGTGGGTCGAGGCGCTGAGCCGGGCCGACCTCGTGGTGTCCGTCGACACCGGCGCGGCGCACGTCGCCGGGATGCTGTGCGCGCGCGTCGTCGACGTGTTTCCCGACGAGAACTTCGACGCGCAGGTGCGGCGCTGGCGGCCCTGGGCCGCGCCGTACCGCGCCTTCCGGGCCTCCGAGGTGAGCGGCGGTGCGGGCAGCGCGTTCATCGAAACGATCCTCGATGGCTTCTGAGCGCGCGCTGCTGGTCGCGGCCGGCGGTGGGATCGGCGACACCCTCCTGGCGGGCGTCGTCGCGCGCGCGCTGCGGTCGCGGTTCGCCGCCGTCGATGCCGTCGTGCTGCCCGCCCACGCCGACCTCGCGTCGCACCTGCCGTCGATCGAGCACGTGGTCGCGCTCGGTGCGCGGCTCCCGGCGCGCTACGACGCCGCGGCGGTGACGTGGGCGACGCCGCAAACCGCGCTGCTGCCGTGGAGCGCGCGCATACCGCTGCGCGCAGGCCAGGCCCGGCGGCCGTACTCGTTTCTGTTCACGCACCGCGTCGTCGTGCGCAGCGAGCTCGGCGACCGTACCACGCACTGGACGCAGATTCTGCTGGACTACGCGCGCGCGCTGGGCTGCGATACGCCGGACGCCGTGCCGGAGTTCGCGGTGCGCGACGACGAGCGGCAAGCGGCGCGGCGGCTGCTGCGCGTCCACGACGTCGACGGCCCGTTTCACGTCGTGCACCCGACGCGCGGTTTGTCGGCGCAGCGTTCGCGCTGGCCGGTCGATGGTTTCGCCGCGCTCGCGAAACGGCTCGTCGCGCGCGACGGCGTACCGGTCCTCGTCACCGGCTCGCAGCACGATGCGCCGATCGCAGAAGCGATCGCCGACGCCGCGGGGCGCGGCGTGGTCGCGGTCGCCGGCGCCACGTCGATCGGCGTATTCGCCGCGGTCGCGGAACGCGCGCGCGCCGTCGTCGCGATGGACTCGGGGCCGATGCACGTCGCCGCGGCCGTCGGCGCGCCGACGGTCGGAATCTTCGCGCTGCAGTCGGACGAGCCCGATCGCTGGGCGCCGCTCGGCGCGCGCGTCGCGAGCGTGCGGCCGTCGTACCCGTGCCCGCCGGACCATCGCAAGGAGACGTGTCCGGACTTTGCGTGCGTGCGCGAGCTGGACGAAGAGCGCATCCTCGCCGCGCTCGACGGACTGCTCTTGACCGCCGCCGAACGCTGACCGCGTGATCGCCTACGACGATTTTCTCCGCGTGGACGTGCGCGCGGGGACGGTGCTGGCCGCGGAACCGCTTGCCGGCGCGCGCAAGCCGGCGTACGTTCTGCGCATCGATTTCGGTCCCGAGCTGGGCGAACGGCGATCGTCGGCGCAGATCACCGGCCGCTACGCGGCTGACGAGCTGGTCGGCACGCAAGTCTGCGCGGTGGTGAACTTTCCGCCCAAGCGGATCGCCGGCGTGCAGAGCGAGGTGCTCGTGCTGGGCATGGACGACGCGGACGGCAACGTGATCGTCGTGCGCCCGACGTTTCCGGTGCCGAACGGCAGGCGGCTGTACTGATGGCGGCCACCGCCGCGACACTCGCGATTCGACCGCTCGAACGCAGCGGCGAAGATCCCGCGCTCATCGCGGCGCTCGCGCGGCTGCTGGTGGACGCCTACCCCGTCATGGGGATCACCACGCGCGACGCGCTCGCAGCCTACGAGGGGCAGTTCCCGGAGATCCTGCGCACCGACCATACCGTGGTGGTGATCGCGGAGCGCGACGGCGTGCTCGCCGGCGCGATGCGGCTGTACGACTATCAGATGAACGTGCGCGGGCGCGACGCGTTCACCGGCGGCGTGGGCGCCGTGGCGGTCGCCCTGACGCACAAACGGCAAGGGATCGCGCGCGCGCTGATCGCGTGGTATCTCGAGCACTACCGCGCGCGCGAGGCGGTCTTCGCGGCGCTGCACCCGTTCCGGCTGGACTTCTACCGCGCGCTGGGCTTCGGCTACGGGACACCGGTCCATCGTTTCCGCTTCGCGCCGGCGACGTTGCGCGCCGATGGTGCGCGCGGCACGGTTCGTATGCTCGCCGAAAGCGATCTCGACGCGCTGCTCGAGTGCTACGAGCGCGTGCGTGCGCAGACGAACGGGCTCATCGCGAAGCACCGTGCCGCCGCCGCGCGCGCCCTCGCGGACGCCGCGATGCGCTACGTCGCGGTCGAAGATGCGGGAGCGATCCGAGGGTTCATGCAGACCACGGCCGCCGGAGCGGATCCCGCGCTGCGCAACCGCGACGAGCTGATCGTGCGCGACCTCGCGTACGAGGACGAGACCTACCTCGCCGCGCTGCTCGGGTATCTGCGCAACCAGCGCGATCAGTTCGCGCGCATCGCGATCGAGTCGCAGGACGCCGCGCTCTACCTCGCGGCGGCGGATCCGCGCGACGGCTCGGACATTGCCGTCGCGCCGCCCGCGTCGCACCGCGTCGCGGAGACCGGCTTGGGCATCATGTACCGCATCCTCGACGTCGAGCGCGCGCTGGCGCACCTGCCGGGGACGACGGCGCCGTTCGCGCTGCGGCTCGACGTCGACGATCCGTTCCAGCCCGCCGCCGGCGGCACGCGAACGTTTCGGTTCGGGCCGCGCCGTTCGCCGCAGCGCGACGATACCGCGAGCCCCGACGCGACGCTGACGATCGGCATCCACGACCTGGCGTCGGTGGTGCTGGGCTCGCTGCGCGTGCGCGACGTCGTGCACCATCGCCTGGCGACCGTCGAACCGGCGCGCGCGCTGGACATCGTCGACGCGGCGTTTCGCGCCGACCAGCCGCCGGTCTGCACGACGCGATTCTAGTGCGCTTCACCATCCAGCTCTGCACGTACAACCGCGCGGCGCTGCTCGAGCGCGTGCTCGAGGCGTGCTTCGACCAGACGATCCCGCCGGACTCGTACGAGGTCGTGCTCGTGAACGACGGCTCGCGGGACGAAACACCGGCGGTGATCGAGCGCGCGCGCCGCATCGCGACGTGCCGTTTCACGGTGATCGACCAGCCCAACGGCGGGCTGGCGAAGGCGCGCAACACGGGTATCGCGGCCGCGACCGGCGAGCGCATCGCGTTCATCGACGACGACGTGCTGCCGACGCCCGTGTTCGCCGCCGAGCACCTGAGATCGGACGACAAGCACGGCGACGTCGTGGTGCGCGGCGCTGCAATCAACACCGAGTCGTTCGACGCGCTGCCGATCCCGGTCTGGACGCCGCGCAACTACAGCGGCAACTGGTTCTGGACCACCAACGTATCGGTGCGGCGCAGCCGCCTCGACGCCGCGGGCGGCCGCTTCGACGAGTCGTTCAGCGAGTACGGCTGGGAAGACATCGAACTGGGCCTGCGCTTGCGCGCGCTCGGCACGAAAGCGGTATTCAACCGCTTCGCCGTCGTGTTCCATTACAAGCCCGCGCCGAAGGCGACCAGCGTCGCGGGGATGCTGCGGCAAGTGCGCGCGCAGGCGCGCACCGCGGTGAAGCTGGAGGAGCTGCACCCGGGCTGGCGCGTCGCGCTCGCGATCGGAGACACCGCGCCGCAGCGGTTGCTCGGCAACGCGCTGCGCGGCGAGGCAGTGCGCGCGCGTTTGCAGCGGGTCGTCGGCGACACCGCCGCGGACGCGAAGCTCCCGCCCGTGAAGCTCGCGGCCGCGCGGCTGCTGGCCGCGGGCGACTACTACGACGAGCTCGCGCGCGCGAAGCGCGGTTCGTGACGGACTCCGCGTAGCGTGCGCATCCTGCTGGCGCGCACGGACCGGGTCGGCGATCTGATCTTGTCGACGCCGGCGATCGCATCGGTGCGGCGCTCGTTTCCCGGCGCGCACATCACGCTCGCGTGCAGCCGCTACAACTCGGTCGTCGTCGACCGCTCGCCCGACGTCGACGAGCTCGCGATCGTCCCGGCCGAAGTCAAGCCGGGCGTGTTCGGCGCAGCCTTTCGCGACGTCGACCTCGCGATCGCGCTGGCCCCGCGCGACGTCGACCACCGCATCGTCGCCGCGACGCGCGCGCCGGTGCGCGCTGGCTACACCTACGCGCGCCGGTACGCCGCGCGGTTGATGCTGCGCACGATGCTGACCAACGTCGTCGTAAGCCAAGCTGACCCGGCGATCGCCGAGCGCCATCCCGACCGCGTCGTGCTGCACGAGGTCGACCAGGTGCTCGCCGTCGCCGCAGCCGGCGGCGCGCGCACGCTCGTGCGCGACCTCGTGCTGCCGGTCACGGACGACGACCGCGCGGCCGTCGCCGGGCTCCCCGCGCGCCCCATCGTGGTGCAGCTCGGGCAGCGCTGGACCGAGCACGGCTCCACCACGGCGAGCTGCCTCCAGCTGTTCGAAGATTTGCGCGTGCTCGGCCGCCCGCTGATCGCGACCTTCGGCGACGACGCCCGCGTGCTGGGCGAGGCGGTGGCGCGGGCCGGCGTGGCCGACGCCGTCCTGGGCGGCTTGCCGTTCCACGTGTGGGCGGCCGTCTTCGAGCGCGCAGCGTGCGTGGTGACGATCGACACGGGTGCGACCCACGTCGCAAGCGCCGTGCGAACCCCGACGGTGGTGCTGTTCGAGGACAAGTGGTTCCGGCTGGCCTCGCAGGAATGGTCGCCGTACCGCGTGCCGAACGCGATCCTGCGCAAACCGGCGGACGAATCCGACGCCTCGCTGCGCGCCTCGCGCGCCGAGATCGCGGCCGCCGTCGCTTCTCTCTTATGACCCTTCGACAAGCTCAGGGTGACATGACACCGCGCATCTCCGTCGTCGTCCCGACGTACAACCGTCTCGACACGCTCCGCCACGTGATCCCGTCGCTGCTCGCGCAAGATCTGCGCCGCGGCGAGTTCGAGGTGGTCGTCGCGGACTCCAATTCCACCGACGGCACCGCCGAGTATCTCGCGGAAGTCGCGAAGGGGGCGCCGTTCGTGCGCCATCTGCCTGGCCCGTACACGGGTCGCGCGTCCGCGCGCAACGCCGGGATCGCGGCGGCGCAGGCCCCCATCGTGCTGTTCACCGACGCCGACATCATCGCATCGCCCGACCTTTTGTCGCGGCATCTCGCGCACCACGAGGCGCCGGGCGCGCGCGCGATCGTGGGCATGGAAGTGCAAGTCAACTCGTACGAGGACTATCTGCAGAAGCGCGCGGACCGCGGGAAGCGCACGCCGCTGCACGGCGAGAAGCCGAAGAAGCTGTCGTGGCTGTATTTTCTCACCGGCAACGCGTCGGTGCCGCGCGCGGAGCTCGACCGCGTCGGGCGCTTCGACGAGGATTTCACCGGCTACGGCCACGAGGATCTCGAGCTCGGCTACCGCCTGCAGCACGGCGGCGTCCCGATCGCGTACGAGCCGCAGGCGGTGAACTACCACTGGCACCCCGTGCCTTGGCGCGAGCAGCAGCAGAAGTACGAGCTTGCCGGCAAGTCCACCGTGCGCTTCTTCCGCAAGCATCCCGCGTTCGACGTGCGGCTGCGGCTCGGTATGACGCCGGTCTCGCTGGCGCTGCACGGCGTCGTCGAGCGCGTCCCCGCCGTGAAGTCGTGGATCGAGAACGGCGCGTCGGTGCCTGGGTTCGCGCGCACGCTCTCGTACCAGTATCACTATCTCACCGGAGTGAAGGCCGCGCTGCGTGGATAGCTCGTTCAAGCGCGTCGCGTGCGGCGCGCTCACCGCGGCCGACGCCGGCGCATCGGTGGAGCTCGACGGCTGGGTGCACCGCCGGCGCGACCACGGCGGGCTGATCTTCATCGACGTGCGCGACCGCAGCGGCCTCACGCAAGTCACGTTCGACCCGTCGAAAGGCGACACGTTCGCGCGCGCCGAGACGCTGCGGAGCGAGGACGTGGTACGCGTGCGCGGCGCCGTGCGCCGCCGCCCCGCGGGCACGGAGAACCCGAAGCTCGCGACCGGCGAGGTGGAAGTCCCGGCCGGCGACCTCGAGATCCTCAACCGCTCGGAGACGCCGCCGTTCGTCATCGCCGCCGAAGAAGAGCCGGCCGAAGACGTGCGCCTGCGCTATCGCTATCTCGATTTGCGGCGGCCGCGCATGCAGCGCAACCTCACGGTGCGCCACCGCATCGTCAAAGCGATCCGTGACTACTTCGACGAGCACGACTTCATCGAGATCGAGACGCCGAACCTGATCAAGTCGACGCCGGAGGGCGCGCGTGACTACCTCGTGCCGTCGCGGCTGCACCACGGCTCGTTCTACGCGCTGCCGCAGTCGCCGCAGATCCTCAAGCAGATCCTGATGATCGGCGGCTTCGGGCGCTACATGCAGATCGCGCGCTGCTTCCGCGACGAGAACCAGCGTGCGGACCGCCAGCCGGAGTTCACGCAGGTCGACGTCGAGATGTCGTTCGTGCAGCAAGACGACGTGCTCGCGATGATGGAAGGCTGCATGCGCAGCGTGTGGCAGCGCGCGCTCGGCGAGACGGTCCCCGACCCGCTGCCGCGCCTGACCTACGCGGAAGCGATGCGCCGGTACGGCTCCGACAAGCCCGATCTGCGCTTCGAGCTGGAGCTCGTCGACGTCGCGGACGTATTCGCCGGCGGGGCGTTCGGACTATTCGCCGGGCTCGCGGAGAGCGACGCGAACCGTGTGATCGCGCTCCGGTGGCCCGGCGGTGCTTCGCTGTCGCGGCGCGACTTCGACGCAGTGACGGAGCTCGCGAAGACGTTTGGCGCAAAAGGGCTAGCGTACGTGTCGTTCGCGGCCGACGGCGTGAAGGGCTCGATCGCGCGCTTCGTGGACGACGCGCTCGCGGCGAAGCTGCGCGAGCGCACCGGCGCGCAGGACGGCGATGCGCTCCTGTTCGCCGGCGACACGGCGCATGCGGCCTCGGATGTCGCGGGGCGTCTGCGGCTGGAGATCGGCGACCGCCTGAAGCTGCGTGATGCAAAGAAGTTCGCGTTCTGCTGGGTGCTCGGCTTCCCGCTGTTCGAGCGCGACGAAGAGACCGGCGAGATCACGTTCTCGCACCACCCGTTCACCGCGCCGCTGCCGGGTCAGGAAGCGCTGTTCGACACCGATCCGCTCGCGATCACGGCGCAGCACTACGACCTCGTGCTCAACGGCTACGAGCTGGGCAGCGGCTCGATCCGCAACCACGTGCCGGAGTTCCAGCGCCGCGTCTTCAAGCGCCTCGGCCTCAGCGACGAGCAGATCGACGACCGCTTCGGCTTCTTCATGGAAGCGCTGTCCTACGGCGCCCCGCCGCACGGCGGCATGGCACTCGGGATCGACCGCATCGTGATGATCGCGTGCGGCGAGTCCAACATCCGCGAAGTGATCGCGTTCCCGAAGAACCAAATGGCCCGCGACGTGATGATGGACGCCCCGTCCTCGGTACCGGATCAGGCACTCAAAGAGTTGGGCCTGCGCATCATGGAGCCGCCCGCGCGGTCGTAACGGCGTTCGGCGCCACGGCGCTCGTCTGATGTGAGCGGCTGATCGCGATTGCGATCCAGGCCGCCGCGACAGCGACCATCAGCGCGGCGACGATCCACGTTTCCGGGGTGCTGCGACTGTTACGCGTGCGGCGGTCGCGTCAGCCGCGCAGGCGCCAGACGACCAGGGTGATCCACGCGACCGCCGCGATGACGAGGACGACGCCGACGATCCAGGTTCCGAGCGTCGCCGGCTGCTGCTGCTGCAGGATGTCGTTCGTGTTCACGGCCGCCATCTGATCGGGTTCGTACTGCGGCGGCGCCGGGGACGAAAAAGCCACGGCGATGGGTACCGCCGTGGCGAACGCGGGTTGCAAATGGGGCCCCCGGTGGCCGGGGCACGGGCTCCGCCTAGAAGGGGTGCACGTCGCGGCGGGTCTCGCGGAACAGCATCTTCTTGTTGAGCTCGCGCAGGGCGTCGATCGACTTTTTGTGCTCGTCGGAGCGCCCGTACTTGTTCGCCGCCCGGAGGGACGCGTCGAGACTCCGCTCGCGGGCCGCGTACACGAGGAAGGCGCTGAGGTCGCGGTCGTCG
>DASWRD010000102.1:0-6177 GCA_036403315.1 Candidatus Elarobacter sp. | reverse complement strand
GCTTCCCCGACGCGCACAAGCCGTTCATCGACACGCCGAACCGGCCGTTCGACTGCGCGAACGTGACCGTGCACGTCACCACCGACGAGTCGAAGGCGCTCAACGCGCTGACCGGGCCCGCGATCATCATCTCGTCGAGCGGGATGGCCAGCGGCGGGCGCATCCTGCACCACCTGCACAACCACATCCCCGATCCCACCGCGACGGTCGTGTTCGTCGGCTTCCAGGGACCGGGCACGCTGGGCAACCTGATGGTGCACGGCGCGCAAACGGTGCGCATCTACGGCGACGTGCTCGACGTGCGCGCGACCGTGGTGAACCAAAGCGGCTACAGCGCGCACGCCGATCAGACGGAACTGCTCCGCTGGCTGGGCACGCTGAAGACCAAGCCGCGGTTCTACGCGGTGCACGGCGAGCCGGCGTCGGCCGAAGTGTTCGCCACGCTCGTCACCGCGAAGCTCGGCTTCGACGGCGCGGTCGCGGCGCGCGGGACGACGGTGACGATCTGACACACAAGCTGTAGGCACGGCGCAGCGGTAAGCGCGCGGTAAGTCAGCCGGCGCATCCTCTGCTCGATGTCCCACGTCACCGGGTCGGTCCAAACCGTCTCACCCGTCTTCACGATCGGGCCGGACTTCGGCTCGACCCCGACGCCCGGCGTCTGGACGCGCGCGTTCGTGCACACGCCCGCGCCGAGCGGGACAAAGTTCCTCATCTTGCACTTCGCGAGCGTGAGCCTGCCCTCGACGAACCGGCTCGAGGTCGATCTCGGCTACGATACCGACCGCTTCAGCACCGCCGACGGCTCGGATTTCTTCACGCGGCCGATCGACGTCCAGCTGTTCCCGAGCGGTGTCCCGATCCGCTACTTCAGCGCCGATGCCGTGCCCGCCGGCGGCGCGCAGATCGACCGGTACGGCCGCGGCGAGCGTTTGAACGGCGAGCTCACGCCGAGCTCCCTGTCGAACTGCGATCCGTTTCTGAGCGCCGCGTCGTACACCGAGCCGATCTACGATCCGTGGTGGTTCTGCCATCCGGACGCGCCGCGCAGCTGGGAAAATATCGAGTGCGTCCCGGTCGTCGATTTTCGGCTCGGGCTGTCGCGCAGCATCGGGATGATCCTCTCGATCGGTTTGTCGGCGCACAGCGGCCACGACGTCGTCTCGACGTGCTCGGTGACGCTGATCGGGCCCGACACCATCCTCTGCGCCGGGCACTGCTTCGACACGCTGGGCGAGGACGTGCGCAGCGGTTCGGTCATCTTCAACTACGAGACCGCGTGCGACGGTTCGCGGCTGCCCGGCTATGCGCCGCGCTTCTACAAGGTGATCAAGATGCTGCGCTGGCGGTACGAACCCGCCGGCGTATTCGACTACGCGGTGCTGCAGATCAAAGCGCCGCCCGGGCTGGCGCCGATCCCGATGCGGCACGACTTGCCGGCCGTGGGAGAGTCCGCGTTCGGCGTCCATCATCCCAACGGCGCCGTCAAGAAGATCTCGCCGCAGCATCCGGGCTTCGGCACCGTCGCCTCGAACAACGCGGACCGGATCCGGATCGATCTCGACATCTCCGGCGGCAGCTCGGGATCAGGCTTGTTCGACATGTCCGGCCGCATCACGGGCGTGCTCGCCGGCGGCAGCGTCCCGTGCAGCCAGGCATACTATCCTACGGCCTCCATCCTGCAAGACATCGCGTCGCCTCCCGCGCCTGCCGTGGCGCGCGACGTGATGATCGTGTTCGACCGCAGCGGCAGCATGTCGCTGACCGGCGCCTCGGGAGACAGCAAGATTCAGGAGGCACGCGACGCGGCGTCGCTGTTCGTGCAGCTCGTTCGCGCCGGCACCAGCAACAAGATCGGGCTCGTCTCGTTCAGCACGACGCCGACCGCGCCGGAGATCGACTTCCCGCTCGTCACGGCGACGGCGCTGCACAAGACGGCGCTGATCGGTCCCTCGCCGTTTTCGGGCGCGATCGTCGGTGCGCTGGCGGCCGGCGGCACGACCACGATCGGCGGCGGGCTCCACGCGGCGCACCTCCAGTTCCCCGCGCCCGGCGCGAATCCGCGCACGATCTTGCTGATGACCGACGGCTTGCAGAACACCCCGCCGATGGCGAGCGACGTCGAGCCCGAATTAGCCGGCGTCGACGTCGACGTGATCGGGTTCGGCACGGAGGCGAACCTCGACGGCGCGCTGCTGTCCGCGCTGGCCGAGTCGCACAACGGGCTCTACACGCGCGCCGGCGACGGGTTGGCGCTCAAGAAATATTTCGCGCTGGCGTTCGGCAACATCTTCGAAGCGGGCGCGCTGATGGACCCCGAGTTCCGTTTGCCCAAAGATCGCGCGGCGTCGGATGCGATCCCGTTCAGCGTGTGCGGCGAAGAGGCCGTGACGATCGTCGCCGGCTGGGACCGCGACGACGGGGCGCTCGCGCTGCGCGTGACCACGCCGAGCGGCGCGGTGGTCGATCTCGCATCGGCGGGGGCGGAAGCGTCGTCGGGGCGGGCGTGGACCTTCGCGCGCATCGCGCTGCCGCACGCCGGCGAACGCGACGGCACGTGGCACGTCGTGCTCGTTCGGCCGCATGGCGGCGGGGAGTTCCCGCCGCCGGCGCCGGAGCTGCGCTTCTTCGTGAACGTCATCGCGACCGGAGGCCCGCGGCTGTCGCTGTATCCGCAGCGCAAGAAATACTACACCGGCGACCGCATCAACCCGCTCGTCGCACTCAGCTACGCCGCGGGCGGTTTCCCCGAGCGCGCGAAGGTCACCGTCACGATCGCGCGCCCCGACAAGGGTGCGGGCAATCTCTTGACGCGTGCGACGCTCGGCCCGCCCGTTACGATCGCCGCCGACACGATCCCGGCGCGGCAGGCGACGCTCGCGGCGCTGGAGCAGAGCGCCGGCGCACCGCTCGTGAGCTACGCCGAAGAGACGCACGAGCTTTTCGACGATGCGCGCCACAACCACGGTTCGTTCGAAGCCAGCGGCGTCTTCGGCGACTGGCTCAGCGGCGTGCTCGCGACCGAAGGCCATTACGCGTTCCACTTCCGCGCGTCGTACGGCGACGACTGCATCGCGACGCGCGAGCTGCAATGGGCGACGCACGTCGACGTCGGCATCGATCCGAGCCGCACGACGGCAACCGTCTCGGCGAACGGGACGAATCCGGACGGGACGTCGCGCGGCACGATCACGATCGCGCCGCGCGACGGCTACGGCAACAACCTGGGCCCGGGCCGCGCCGGCGGCTTCACCGTCGATCCGGTTGCCGGAACCACCGTCACCGGTGCGGTCCACGACAACGGCGACGGGACGTACACCGTCTCCTTGGGCTGGGATCCGGGCGCAGGGCCGCCCGGCGTCATCGTGACGCAGCCCGGCCGCCCGCCGGTCGTCGTGCGCGACCCGACCACATCGGCACGGCGGGGTTGCATGGCGCATACAGTCCCGTGGTGGGTCGCGCCGCTCGGCGCGCTCCCGGTGATCGTGCTTGTCGTGATCTTGCGCAAGCGTTAGCCTGCGAGCCGGACGTAGCGCTCGATCAGCAGCGCGGCGACGGCGTGCGCCGGAGCGTCAGTCGCCGTTGCGGAGGAGCAGCGACTGCTCGAAGGCGTCTTTGGTGTGCTGATAGCACTCGCATGCGGCGCGCGCGAGCAGCGCGCCGTCGTGCACGACGACGACGCCGCGGCGGTAGCTGATCGCGCCGGTTGCCTGCAGCGCCGCTGCGGCGGCGGAGACGCCGGCGCGGCGGACGCCGAGCATGATCGAAAGCAGGTCGTGCGTGAGCGGGAACTCGTCGCGCCCGACGCGGTCGCGCGTCATCAGCAGCCAGCGCGCGCAGCGCTCGATGAGCGGGTGCTTGAGGTTGCACGCCGCGAACTGCTCCGACGTGAACAGCCGCGCGCTGACGTTGCGGCGGATGCTGCGCGCGAACGGAGCGTTGACGCGCAGCTCCTGCTCGAACGCGCTGAGCGGCATGCGCACGACGCTCCCTGCGACTTGGCAGAACACGTTGCGCCGCGCGACGTCGGAATCGAGCGCGCCGTCCGCTTCCACGAAACTCTCACGGCCGACCGTTCCGACCTCGCACACGTCGCCGTTCGCAAACGTCGCGACGACCGACATCACGGCGTCGATGGGAAAGTCGACGTGCTGCAGCCGCTCGCCGCGCTGGTGGGTGGTTTCGCGGCGCTCCATCGAGCGGATGTGCATGCCGGGGGCCATTCGCTCGCGGTCCCCGATGGAACGTGCGTCCAGCACGAAATTCCCGTAGAGATGTGTCGCTGCCATGGCGACCGGCCTTTCAGCGCCCGAACGAGCCGGCTGTACGATACCGTACGCATCCGACGACGGGAAGGCGTACGGTAGCGTACGCCCTGGCGACGGGAAGCACCCCTCGCGTCCCCGGTCCCGTACGAAAACGTACTGATGCGCGGCGAAATTGAGGGTACGATGTCGCCGCGCATGGGCTTGACGGAGAGTGCGAATCTCGTACCACCCGAAGGGTCAGGCTCCCGGCCGCCGGACCCCTTGGGCAACCGTTTACTCGCGGCTCTATCCGATGCAACGCGCGCGCGCGTGCTGCCCGCGATGAGCGTCGTCGCTTTGGAACGGCAGCAGCACACCAATATCTACGACACGCCGATGCGCAACGTCGACTTCCCGATCGACGCCATCATGTCGGTCGTTGCGACGCTGGCCACGGGAGCGACCTGCGAGGTGGCCGCCGTCGGGCGCGAAGGCTTCGTGGAGGTCGACGCCGCGCTCGCGGCGCGAATCGCGCACCGCACCTCGTTCTGCCAAATCCCGGGCCACGTCGCGCGCATGCCGATCGACGCATTTGAAGCCGAGCTCGAAAGCAACACCGAGTTCGAGACGCTCATGCTTCGGGCGGTACGCGCCCGTGCATTCATGACGGAGCAGCTCGCGACGTGCAATCTCAAGCACGCGCTCGTCGAGCGCTTTGCTCGCTGGCTGCTCATGACGCGCGACCGGCTGGGACGCCGCGAGTTCAACGTGACGCACGAGTTCTTGGCGATGATGCTCGGCGCGCGCCGGGCCGGCGTGTCGCAAGCTGCGGCGACCCTCCAGACGGCAGGCTGTATCGCCTACCGCCGCGGGGTCGTCATGATCTTCGACGACGCCGCGCTCACCGCGCGGTCGTGCGAGTGCTATGGCGCGCAACGTGAAGCGATCGAGATCTGCTTCCGGAAGGACAATTGAGGCCGTATTGTGACGAGTGACGCGACCAACGAGCCCTATAACGGCGGTAACCGGCTGATCGACTGCCTGCCGCCGGCCGATCGCGACGCCGTGTCGCAACGTCTGACGATGATGACCGCGGACGAAGCAAGCACCGGGATCTCGCGCGGCGAGCGCATTACGGCGGCGTACTTTCCGATCGACGCAGTCTTCTCGGTGCTCGTCGAAGTGGACGGCGGAAACTGCTACGAGGTCGATTCGGTCGGTGGCGGCGGGTTCATCGGCGGAGAGCTGCTCTTCGGCGTCGAGGTTGCGTCGCGATCGGTCGTGTGCCAGATCGGCGGGCGCTTCGCCCAGATGCCGGTGGCGGCGTTCGAACAAAGCATGGGCGAGCTGCCGGCGTTCAATGCGGCGATTCACCGCGCGCTGCTGCTCCAATGGTACCGCGCGCAGCAAACGATCGCGTGCAACTTCGCGCACTCGCTCCTCGAGCGCTGCGCGCGCTGGGCCGCGCTGACGCACGACGCGGTCGCCCGGGCCGAGTTCACGTTCCGGGCCGAGTACCTCTCGATGATGCTCGGCGAGCAAACGCACGTCGTCGCCGAGCCGATGGCGGCGCTGGAAGCTATCGGCGCGATCCGCTACGCCGACGACGTGGTGACCATCCTCTCCGACCGCCGGCTGCGCGAAGCGGCGTGCGAATGTTACGCCGCGCCCGTGGAGTACGGCAAGCATCTGGCAGCGCGCCAGGTGCGGGACCGCAAAGGTCTGTAACCGTCAGGCGCTGATGAGAAGGAGCGGCTCGTGCAGCGCGTCGTGCGAGGCGTCTTTGCAGTCCTGGTAACATTCGCATGACGCGGCGCGCAGGGCGGCGGGCCCGACGACTGTGACCATGCCGCGTTCGTGGACGATGGCGCCGGCGGCCTGGAGCGCGTGAGCCGCGACGGTCACGCTGGCGCGCCGCACACCCAACAGG
>DASWRD010000101.1:0-2432 GCA_036403315.1 Candidatus Elarobacter sp. | reverse complement strand
CGGCGCGCGCGATGCCCACCGCGACCGCGGTGCCGCCCGGCGCGGAGGACGCGACCGCCGTTTCGAACGCGGGCGCGCTGCCGGCGGCCTCGATCGCGAACTCCGCGCCCGGCGCGCCGAGCAGCTCCGCGATCTGCGCCGGAACGTCGCCCGCGGCCGGATCGATCGCCGCCGTCGCGCCCAGCTCGAGCGCGAGCTCGCGTTTCGACGCGATGGGATCCACCACGATCGTCTGCGCCGCGCCGGCGGCGAGCGCGCCGAGCAGCGCCATCAAGCCGACGCCGCCGGCGCCGAACACCGCGACGCTCGAGCCCGGCGCGACGCGCGCGACGTTGAACACCGCGCCCAATCCCGTGAGCGCGGCGCAGCCGAACACCGCCGCGATCTCGAGCGGCGTGTCGGGCGGAACGCGCACGACCGACTCACGCGCGCACACGACGCGTTCGCTGAAGGCGCTCACGCCGAGATGATGGTACGCGGGCTCGCCGCCGAGGCGAAAGCGCGTGCCGCCGCGCAGCAGCTCGCCTTTGGCGTTCGCGGCTAGCCCGTTGGCGCAGCGCGCGGGATGGCCGGTAAGACACGGCACGCAGCGGCCGCACGCGGGCACGAACGCGAGCACGACGCGATCGCCTTCGCGCAGCTCCGCGACGTCCGCGCCAACTTCTTCGACGACGCCCGCGGCTTCGTGTCCGAGCACCAGCGGAAACGGCTTGCGCAGCGTCCCGTCGATGTGCGAGAGGTCGGAATGACACAAGCCGGCCGTCGTGATGCGAACGACGACCTCGCCGCTTTGCGGCGGCAGCAGGTCGAGCTCTTCGATCGCGAGCGGACGGCTCTGCGCGTACGGCGCCGCGGCGGGTGCTTCGCGCAGCACCGCGGCGCGTGTCTTACGGGTCAGATGGTGCTGCGGACGTCGCGCTTTCCGGCGTCGATGTCGCCTTTGACCGTTTCGGTTCCCTGGTGGATGACCGAGCCGGCTTTCTCGCCGAGCGTCATCTCGTCGCCCGCGACGTCGCGTTTCGTCTGCTCGCCTTCGGCGGCGCCGCGGTGGCCGAGCTCGCTGACGGTGTCCTTCACGTTCTCGGCGCCCTTTTTGACGGCGTCGAGGCCTTTGTCGAACGCATCTTTCAAACTCATGCGATGAAATTACCCGTTCGGTACGATAGCGAACCGAAGGATATCCTCGAGCGCAAGCGTGCGCACGCCCTGTCGCGGCCGTCTACCCGATTTTGTGTATGGGCCGGTACGTTTTCCGGCTGTCAGGATGTAGCCGAGGAGGCTCGGCTTGATGAGAAAACGTGCGGTTCTGGCAGCGGCCATCGGAATACTCACCGCGTCATGCTCGGGAGGGCACAGCGCGAGCACCATACCGGCGGCCGGCGCGCCCGGCGCCGGCGCCTCGGGCGGGATGTCGCCGAGCTCGCTCGGAGCGCGTACCACGCGAGCGAACACGGTCGCGACAGCGCCGTCCGGGTGGGCGGCGACCGCCACCGGCGCGATCGCGCTGGCGAACGCCACCGATCTCGGACAGCTCGACGGCAACAAGCCCGTGAACGTGGTGCTGGCGCTGCAGATGCGCAACGTCGATGCGGTGAAGGCGGCGATCGCCGCGCGCCAGATCGTCTCGCGCAGCGCGTTCGTGAGCCAGTACGCTCCGTCGAGCGCGCAGGTGGCGGCGGCGACGGCGTATCTCCAGCAGTCCGGGTTCACCAACATTACGCCGGCGCCGAACAACATGCTGGTCACGGCGAGCGCCTCCGCCGCAGCCGTGCAGAAAGCGTTCAACACGACGCTGCACGCGTTCAGCGTCGGCGGCAAGCCGTATTACGCCAACACGCAGCCCGCGTTCGTTCCCACCTCGCTCGGCGGCAACGTCGTCGCGGTGCTCGGCCTCACGAACGCGCCCGGCTTCAAGGCGAGCCATCCGTCCAAGCCCGCGCCCGGCGTGAAGCCCGCGATCTTCGACGCCAACGGATCGCCGAGCCCGAACGCGTGCACGAAAGGCGTCAACACGACGACGGGCACGCCGGTGTGTCCCCGGTTCTACGATCCCGCGACGTTCAACATCGCGTACAACGCGGGCTCCACGCCGCCCGCGACCAACACCGAGATCGGCATCTTCACGATCGGCGACGTGAGCGGTTCGATCGCCGACCTGCGCGAGAACGAGACGCAGTTCGGGATGCCGCAAATTCCGGTGGACATCGTCCATGCGCAGCCGCAAACCGCCGACGTGAGCGGCCAGAGCGAATGGACGCTCGACATGACGTACGCGCAAGGGATGGCGTACAGCGTACAGCATGCCGACATCTACAACGTAGCGAGCCTGTCCTATACCGATCTCACCCGCGCGCTGAATCGTTGGGCAAGCGACGATATCGCGCCCGTGATGAACGCGTCCGTCGGCGGGTGCGAGGTGTTCCCGTACCAGA
>DASWRD010000100.1:0-4878 GCA_036403315.1 Candidatus Elarobacter sp. | reverse complement strand
ACCGGCGCCGCGTTCCGCCGGCGCAGGCGTCGCCGTGCTCGCGAACCACGGCCGCTGAGACGTTGCCTGTGCCGGCCGCTGCTGGTGCACGGCATGACGCGCCGACGCGGGCGATGCGGCCTGCGCGATCCGCGCCGGCGTCGTCGAGGCCGCGCTCGCCGGCTGCGCCCCGGGATGCTCCGCGGGTGCAGGGCACGTCGGGCAGACGCCGTCGATGAGCATGGTGCCGCACCGCCGACAATATTGCGGGATGTCGCTGCCGATGTTCGCCACGTCGCGCGAGCTTTGACGGCGCGACTGCTCTCCCTCGCCCTTCCGGCCGATACCAAAGCAAATGACACCCCTCGCCGGACATGTCGTCGGCTACCTCTCGCTGTTTCTCCAGCTGGGTGTGCTCGCGCTGCTGGCGGTGCTGGCGGCCCTCGTGCGCACCTCGCTGGGCCGGCGCGCCTGGGACGGCTGGACGCTGGGCCTCGCCGCGAACGCCGCCGCGCTCGCGGTCCTGGCCATCGCCGCAGTCGGCCGCGACGCCGGCCTGCTGCCGGCACTCCCCGGCGCCACGATCGCCTACGCCATCCTCGAAGACCTCGCCGCGCTGTCGTTCATCGCGGCGATCCAGCGCGAGCGCGGGGTCCGCGCGGTCACCGCGCCGATCGCCGCGCTATTCGCGGTCGCCGTCCTCGCGACGTCGGTCGCCGCGTTCACCGCGCCGGCGTTCCTCGACGTCTACCGCGTGCACGCGGCGTGCTTCGGCGTGCTGCTCGCGTTCGGCGCGTTCGCCGGCGCGTTCGTGCGCGGACGGCGCATCGGCGCGCAGCTTCTCGTCGCCTCGCTCGCGGCGCTCGCCGTCGACTACCTGCACGTGCCGCTGCTGAGCCTGGTGGGCGTGCACTTCCCGATGACGTACCTCGGTCTTGAAAGCTACGTCACGATGGTGCTCGACATCGCGCTGGGCGTCGCGATCGTCGTGCACACGACGGACAGCGCGCGCATCGAGCTCGAGCGGCGCAACGGCGCGCTGGCGCACGCCGAGCGCGCGCTGCGCGAAGCCGCATACACCGACGCGCTGTGCGACATCCAGAACCGCGCCGCGTTCCTCGCGCGCATCGAGTCGCCGCCCGCGAGCGGCACCGTCGCGATGATCGACCTCGACAACCTCAAGACCATCAACGACCGCTTCGGCCATGCGGCCGGCGACGCCGCGCTCGCGGCGGCGGCGCGCTGCCTGCGCGAGCAGTGCGGCAACGCGGGAATCGTGTACCGCATCGGCGGCGACGAGTTCGCCGGCATCTGGGAAGACACGCGCGCCGACGCGGTGCGCGCGATGCTGGCGCAGACCGACACCGACCTCGCCGCGGCGGGTCACGGCATGAAGACCCCGGTGCGCATCTCGTGGGGCGTCGCGGCGTTCGACGCGCAGCACGCGTTCGCCGACGCGCTCATCGCCGCCGACACGCGGCTCTACGACAGCCGCACGACGCGCAGCCGCCTGACGATCGAGCTCAGGCGCGGTTAGGCGCCACGCGTTTGCCGGAGATTCCGAACGCGGCGACCACCGCCGCGAGGACGCACACGCCGGCCGACGCGAGCATCACCGCGCGAACGCCGGCTAAATAGCTTTCGCGAACGCCCGCGGCGACGGCGTCGCGGTCCGCCGCGGGGATGTCGTCCGGCACGCTGCCGGTGTACAGCTTCGCGCGCTCGCCGTTCACGATCGCGACGGTCCGCGCGCTGAGGTGGTGCCGCGCCATGCGCGCCGAGAAACCGGCGTTGAACACGCCCGCCAGCACGATCCCGAGCGCTGCGATCGCCAATAGCCCGGCGGTGCGCGCGACCGCGTTGTTCACCCCGGACGCAACGCCGCTCTTCTCGGTGTCGACGGCGTCGAACACCGTCGTCGTGAGCGGCGCGACGAAGAACGCGCCGCCGATCCCCAGCAGCAGCGCGGCGGGGAAGTACGTCGTCCAGTACGATCCGCCGATCCCGGGCAGCGCGAACGCCACAAAACCCGCGCCCGCGACGAGCGCGCCGGTAACGAGCGGGACGCGCGCGCCGATACGCGCCGTGAGGCCGCCGGACCAGCGCGACAGCGTGAACATCAAGATCACGAACGGAAGCAGCGCGCCGCCGGCCGCCGTCGGCGTGTAGCCCTGCACGTCGACGAGCAGATACGGCACGAAGTACAGCGACCCGCCCAGCGCCGCGTACAGGAACAGCGTGTACAAGTTCGCCGCCGCGAACGTGCGCGACGCGAACAGCTCGAGCGGCAGCATCGGCGCGCGCGAACGCATCTCGACCACGATGAACGCGGCGAGGATCGCAACGCCCGCGAGGAGCACGAGGACGGCACCGCGATCCGGCACGCCGCCCTGCGACTGGATCAGCCCGTAGGTGAACGCGCCGAGCCCGAGCGTCGCGAGCACCGCGCCCGGCACGTCGAGATGCTGCGGCATGTCCTCGTCGCGGCTCTCCGGCACGCCGCGCCACGCGATCGCAACGACGCCGATCGCGATCGGGATGTTGATGAGGAACACCCAGCGCCACGACGCGTGCTGCGCGAGGTAGCCGCCCAAGACGGGCCCGACGGCCGACACGAGTGCCGCGGCGCCCGACCACGTTCCGATCGCCCGGCCGCGCTCCGCGCCTTCGAACGACGCGCTGATCAGCGCGAGCGACTCCGGCATCGCACACGCCGCCCCGACGCCTTGCACGCACCGCGCGACGATCAGGACGTCCACGTTGGGCGCAAGCACGCAGCCGATCGACGCGAGCGCGAACACGACGATCCCGCCGAGGAACATCTTCTTGCGCCCGTAGAGGTCGCCCAGCGATCCGCCGAGCAGGATCAGCGCGGCGAGGAACAGCGCGTAGCCCTCCACGACCCACTGCATCTGCGCCGCGTTCGCGCCGAGCTCGCGCTGGATCACCGGGAGCGCGACGTTGACCGCGGTACCGTCGATGAACGTCATCGCCGAGCCGAGGATCGCCGCGATCAGCACCCAAGTCTTCGCCACGGCGCAATCATCGGGTATAATGATGATGCACCCCTGCTTCCCCGGAGGACCGCATGAGCGAGATCTCGTGGCTCGGATCGCTCGACGAGGCGCTGGCCGCCGCGCAGAACGGCGAACGCCTCGTCCTGATGGACGTCTTCAACCCCGGTTGAGGGGGCTGCAAAGCGCTGGATACCGTGACGTATCCCGAAGCCCCGGTGCGTGAAGCGATCGAACGCCTCACGGTGCCCTTTCAAATCGACAACACCATCGACGCGAACCAGCCGGTGCTGGACCGCTACCGCCACGTCTGGACGCCCGACCTGCGCGTGCTCGACTCCGACGGCACGGAGCTGTACCGGTGGAACGGCTACCTGCCGCCCGCGGAATTCGCGGCGCAGCTCATCGCCGCGGTGGCGCACGCGCGCCTGCGCCGCAAAGAGTACGACAAAGCGAAGGCGCTGTACGAAGAGGTCGGACGCCGCTTCCCCACGGCGCTGGTCGCGGCCGAAGCGCAATACTACACGGGCGTGAGCGGCTACCGCGCGTCGCACAATTCGAGCGACTTGCTCCACGCCTGGCACGACCTGGAGAAAAGCCATCCGCAAAGCGAGTGGACGGTCAAGCAAAACTTCTAAGCCCGCCAAAAAGACGAGCGCGAAGAAACGTGGCACAAACAAACCCGGCGCAAACAAACCCGGCGCACGAAAACCGGCAGCACGGAAAAAGAGCGCGAAGAAGAAAGCCCCGGCGGTCAAGGTGCCGAAGCACCCGACGCCGCCGGACCGTATTCCGCGCGTCGTCGAGAACCCGACGCTAAGCGATCACCTCGCGGTGATCACGCAAGCGATCTTCCAGGCGGGGTTGTCATGGGCGTTCATCGACGCCCGCTGGGAGCGCTACGTCACGGAGTTCGACGGCTTCGATCCCGAAAAGGTCGCCGCGTACGACGACGCCGCGGTCACACGCTTGATGCAGGCCGCCGACATCGTCCACTCGCGCACGAAGATCGAAGGCACGATCCGCAACGCACGCGCGCTGCTCACGATCGAGCGCGAGTTCGGCTCGATCCGCGCCTACCAAACCTCGTTCGCGACGTACGACGCGCTGCGCCGCGACACGCAGAAGCGCCTCGCCTACCTCGGCGACATGAACACCTACTACTGGCTTTTCCGCACGGGCGCCCCAGTCCCGGACGTCGAGACGTGGATGAAAACCCAGACCGCCGACCACCCGCGCATCCGCGAGATGGTTGACGCCCCGCGCAGGTGATGATCGCGAAGTGACACTTCTCTCGGCGGTCAGGCAATCGCCGGCTGCAAGCGTCCTCGTCCTCGTCACCCTGAGCCCGCTCTTGTCACCCTGAGCTTGTCGAAGGGTGCGCCACCGCACGAGCCAGTAATAACAACGGGCATCGCAAATCGCACGGACGCACGTGCCAAGAACACTTTCACATGACAACAGCATTGCACGCGCACGCAACATGATGTAAAATAGCCATACGGTGCAACGACCCCGTCGTTTCATCGTCATACAACAAGCGGCCCAGCCGGTGCAGGAACACCGACCGGGCCCGTCACCCGATGGAGTACACCACCGAATGACAAACCCACGATTCGACGCGCCCGCGTCGAAAACCCGGCCGCGCCATGGCCGCCGCCCGCCGCAGACGTACCGCAACGGCCTCGCCTTCCGCCTCGTCCGCGTCGTCTGGCTCACCGCACTGTTCGCCCGCCGCGAGTCGGTGACCATCGCAGACTACCGGCGCCGCTTCGGCGTCTCGCTGCGATCCTTCCGCCGCGACGTCGCACTGCTGCGCGAAGCCGGCTTCTACCTCGAGACCATCGCGGCCAACCAATACCGCATGCTCTGCTTCAACCGCGAT
>DASWRD010000099.1:0-20630 GCA_036403315.1 Candidatus Elarobacter sp. | reverse complement strand
ATCAGCGGCGAGACCGCGCTGCAGAACTACCTCGTGCAGGAAGTGCAGAAGGTCTACCGCTCGCAGGGCGTCGACATCAACGACAAGCACATCGAAGTCATCGTTCGCTCGATGCTTCGCAAGGTGAAGATCGTCGACGGCGGCGACACGCGAATGCTCCCGGGCCAGCTCATCGAAGCCTCGGTGTTCGCGGAAGAGAACGAGAAGATCAAGGCCGAGTCCGGCAAGATCGCGGAGGGCACCCCGGTGCTGCTCGGCGTGACGAAGGCCTCGCTCGCGACCGAATCGTTCCTGTCGGCGGCGTCGTTCCAGGAGACCACGCGCGTCCTCACCGACGCCGCGATCAAGGGCAAGCACGACCCGCTGCTCGGCCTCAAGGAAAACGTCATCATCGGCAAGCTCATCCCGGCGGGTACGGGCATGTCGCGGTACCGCAATCTCTCGATCCAGCCGGAAGGCCAGGATCTGGACGACGAGGGCCGCCCGAAGAACGTGTTCCTGGACTTCAACCCGAACGGCGGCGACGACGGGCTGTCAGCGTACAGCGACGTGGTCGCACCGAACGGTCAGGAGATGAATCCCAAGGTGCTCGGCCCGTACGAGCGCCAGCGGATGGCGGACAACGCGGTGCAATACGAAGGCGAATACGAAGAAGCCGCCCCGGTCGGTGCACCGGGCGTACGCACGCAGTACAAGCCGAAGGGGATCAACCCGGAAGACTTGTGATCGCGCAGCGCGCGTGAAAAAAGAAAGGGTCGGGCTTGCGCCCGGCCCTTTTGTATTATGTCGCCTTGAGCGACGCCGCGGTATTTGTCACCCTGAGCTCGTCGAAGGGTGCGCCACGCTGTTGCCGTGGGCGGGTGTGACCTTGCGCAGGCCGAATCGCCCCGTGCCGAAGTCAAGCACGACGACGTAGTTTGCGGCGAACGGCGCGTTGCCCAGCGTGCCGTCGGTCCCGTTCGAAAACCGCGCCTCGGTCGCCGCGTCGCCGCCGGTATAGACGATCGGGTCACGAACGAGCGGAACGCCGGCGGACACGACGCCGTGCGCGCGCGCACCGATGAGCGGCAGCTTCTCGCCGAACGACGGGATGCGGATCGAGAAGTTGCGCGAATCGCCGAGCGCGCGGCCCGTCACGCGGTGCCACATCGCGTTCGACAGAACGAGCACGAACGGGCTGGACCCCGTGTCGTACGCGACCTTCGCCGCGACGTTGCCGACGCACACGGCGACCTGCAGCCGCGCGCCTTGGCCGCTGCCGGTGACCACGTGCATCGGTTGCTGCGTTTGCGGTTGCGCGTCCCGCGGCAGCAGCGTGATCGACGGCGCAACAGCGAGCCGGTGATGCGGAAAGTCGAGCGCGAGCGCACGGCCGCGCAGTGCGTCGATCCCGAGCGTCCCCAGCACCGGCCGTCCCAGGATATCGCCTTCGTCGAGATCGCGATCGAGACTCGGCGTGACGTCGGCATCGAATCCCGCGGCGGCGATGTGCACCGTCGCCGGCGGCGTCGCGACCGCGTGGCCGATGCGGCGCAGCGTTCCTTCGTAGAGCGAACTGACGTTCACACCGGTGTCGAATTGCAGCCAGCCGGAAATTCCGAGCGGTTCGATACGAACCGGAATCAAAATCGCCGCGACCTCCACGTGTTTGCCGTTGAATTGCATCGACGGTGCGGTGAACGCCGTCCACTTCACGAGCTCGCGCGGCGCAATCGCGGTCGATGTCACGACCAGCAGCGACATCGATGCGACTGCTGCGAGTTTGCGCAAGGTGCGCGCGATGCTTTGATTTCCTATCGTGATATCGGACTGTTCGCTCATGCTCATTCTCAGCGTCCGCACAGCAACGTGAACGCTTCTGTACTAATCGCGTTTTGAATCAAAAGGTATCGCTGGTTCGGTTCCGGTAGAACGTCGAGCCGTAAAGCGGCGTGCGCAAACAGGGTCTCGGTTGCTCGAGACGGGGTGTCATCAAGGGTGAACAGTACCGCTCGTTTCATACGAGGCTGGTTCTTCATGTCGCCCTGATCCGCGGCCTCGTTTCAGACCGGGTCTCTTCACTATGGAGTATGCGGGTTTGAGCGTTCCGGCCGAAGCCAAGGCGTATAAAGCGTCTCGATTCAACGCGATGAAGGGCACGAAAGACGGCGCGCTGATCATTGCGAACAGTTATTCCGGCGGTGTCGTCGTGTTCGACGGTGACGAGCAGACGACCGCGCGCCGCGTGCTGCGCGAAGGGCTGGCCGGCGAGCCGGCCGACACCGTCAGCGCGGCGCTCGTGGAGCACGGATTTCTCATCCCCGGGCACGCGAACGAGGCCGCGCGCCTCAACCTGCTGCATCAGTCCCTCAACGAGTCGTCGGCGCTGCACCTCATCGTGATGCCCACCGAAGACTGTAACTTTCGCTGCACGTACTGCTACGAGAGCTTTCTGCGCGGCGCGATGTCGCCCAAAGTACGGCGGTCGCTGAAGATGTATCTGCTGAACGCGATCCCGCGGCTGCGCGTGTTCCAGCTCTCGTGGTTCGGCGGCGAGCCGCTGTTCGCGTTCGACGTCGTCAAGGACATCACCGCGTTCGCGCGGCAGCTGTGCGAGCAGCACGGCGTGACGTTTCGCGGCGACATGACGACCAACGGCTACCAGCTCGACGCCGCGAGGCTGGACTTCCTGGCGACCAACGGCATCACGCAGTTCCAGATCACGCTCGACGGCGACGCGGATACGCACGATGAGACGCGCAAGCTGGCCGTCGGCGGGGGTTCGACCTTCGACGTGATCTGGCAGAACCTCGTGCGCATCCACGAGTCGGCGCACCCCATCTCGGTGTCGGTGCGCTCGAACGTCGGCCCCGAAAACGTGGCGGGCGTGGAGCGCCTGGTCGAACGGGTCGCGCGCGAGTTCAAAGGCGACAAACGCTTCACGTTCATGGCGAGCCCCATCTGGGACTACGACTACGAGAGCAACAAAGTGCTCAACCTCGTCGGGTCCGACTTCGCCGGGCTCGCGCCGCTGCGATCGCAATCGGCGACCGTGATGGGCGGCTGCCCGTCGGGCTCCTTCGGCGCAGGCACCGCGATGTGCTACGCCGGGAAGATGAACTCGCTCGTCGTGGGCTCCGACGGCGCGCTCTACAAATGCACCGTCGCGTTCGACGATCCGCGCAACAAGGTGGGCCGCATCCTGGACAACGGCGACCTGTCGATCGACGTCGACCGGATGAGCCTGTGGGTCGCGCAGGACTACCGCACCGATACCGGTTGCCAGAAGTGCTTCTACGCGCCGGCCTGCATGGGATCGGCGTGCCCGCTCGTGCGGATCACGCAAGACAAAGCGCCGTGCCCCGAGACGAAGGTCAAGATCGCCAAGACGCTCGAGGCGTATTACGACGACGTCATGGGCTCGCGCGGCGGCGACCTCGTCGGAGCGCCCGCGTGACCGCGACGCAGCCGCTGCTCTCCGTGGAGCGGCTCGGCATCGAGCTGCGCGGGCCGAAGCGTTCGGTCACCAAAGTGCTGGCGGGCGTCGACCTCGTGAGCGACGGCGGCGAGATCATCTCGCTGCTGGGTCCCAACGGCGCTGGCAAGACGACGCTGCTGCGCGCGCTGACGCGCTTTCTCAAGCCCGCGACGGGCCGCATCCTGGTGCGCGGGCGCGATCTCGTGCACGACCGGCGTCTGCTCAGCGAGATCGGCTTCTGCCCGGAAGGCGACCGCAGCATCGACATGGGCCTCACGGGCGCCGAGAACACGCGCATGTACCTCGCGCGACAGGGCGAACGGTACGACCGCAAGGCCGCGCTCGCTCTCGCGGAACGCTTCGGCATCGCGAGCAAATTCGATGCGGGGGTCGGCACGCTGTCGAAGGGCATGCGGCAAAAAGTGTGCCTCGTCGGGCCGCTGCTGCTGCGCACGCCCATTCTGCTGCTCGACGAACCCACGGTCGCGCTCGACGCGGAGACCACGCGGGAGCTCGGTACGCTGCTGCTCGAGGCGCGCGACGGCGGCCGGCTCATCATCTTGGCGACGCACGAGCTGACGTTCGCCGATGCGGTGAGCTCGCGCGTCGCGATCCTGAGCGCCGGGTCGCTGGCCGCGATGGTGGGCCGCGCGGATCTCGAGCAAATGGCGGCGTTCGTCGCGTGCAGCATCGTCGTCGGCGGCGGCACGGGTGCGCTTGCACTCGATCCGCCGGGCTGGCAAGTATTTCCGTGGGACGGCGGCGTCGCGTTGACGCGCGACAATGCGTCCGACGACGAGGTCGCCGCGACGATCGCCGAGATCATTCGCGCCGGTTATCCCATCCGCAGCGTGTCGACCGACGGCACGAGTTTTGCTGCCGCTTATAGGAGAGTGCTAGAACGTGATCGAGTTGACGCTGCTCAGCGCACGCGCACGCATCAGAGCGTACTCTGCGCAACCGCTTAATCTCGTCCTGGAGCTGCTCTACGTCGCGATCATCCTGTTCGTGATCATCGCGGCCGGGCACGCGCAAGACCTCGGGACGCTGCGCGCCGCCATCTCCGGGTATTTGATCTGGCTGCTGTTCGGCATGGTGTGCATGTCGGGCGTCGAGTGGCTCAACGGCCACATTGCGTCCGGCCGGCTCGAACGCCTGTTCAGCGGACCGCGCCCGCACCTGCATCAGGTGTTCGCCGAGATCATCGCTTCCGGAACGATCGGCGTGGTCCGTGCCACGCTCGCCGGCGCGCTGATCCTGGCCCTGTTTCGTATCCCGATGCCCGGCGTCGCGGCTTCGCTCGCCGTCATCGTCCTTCAGTCGTTGAGCTTCTTCGGGATCGCGCTCATGCTCGCCGGGCTGTCGCTGCGGTGGCGCGCGCTCCAATACGGCTTCTCGCTGTTTCAGATCGCGCTGCTGGTGTTCACGTCTGCGAGCACGGCGATCGTCGCCGCGGTCGGCGGCGCGGCCGTGTGGATCCCCATCACCAACGGCATCGGCGTTTTCTCGGGGCAGCTCTCCGTCTCGGCCGCCACCTTCGGTCCGATGTGCGTGCTCGCCGCGGCGTCCGTCGTGCTCGGTGCGCTGACGTTCGTGTATTTCGACGAGCGCCTGTTCCGCACGTGCCGCATGTTCTCGCTCTGACGGGCGCCGCGGCTATAAAAATGTCTTTCAGTGGTCGTTCAAACCCCTACGTGTCCCATCCATTCCTCACTTCGCAAACACTTAGGAGACACTACCTGTGGTCGTAGCTCACCCTGGCGTTAATCCCGACAACGTCACCATCAACATGCCCTGGAACATCACGATCAACCTCGGCTGCGGCAAGGCCCCAAGCCCGTCGCCCAGCCCGTCGCCCTCGCCGTCCCCGTCGCCCTCTCCCTCGCCGTCCCCGTCGCCCTCTCCGTCGCCCACGCCGGATCCCTCGGCCGCTCTCTAAGCAGCTTCCGGTAATCCACTCGCCACTGAAAGAGCTGCCACGCGCGAAGGGGTTCGCGCGTGGCAGCACCATGATTTTATGTATCATACGAATCGCTCGCTGAACCGTCCCTTCGCCTTCGTCCTCGCGCTCGCGCTTGCGATGTCGCTGCCCGCTGCGAGCAGCGCGGCCGATCCCGTGGGCGATCTCGTCGTCCACGTCGAGAACGTCGACGCGCACGAACCGCAGGCGTTCGCGGACGTGATCGTGCTCGGTGACCGCACGTTCCGCGGCGTCTCCGGCGCCGACGGCGACGCGCGATTTGCCGCCCTGCCGGAAGGACGCTATCGCGTGCGCGCGTTCTCCAAGGGGCTGCCCGAGATCGAGCTGCGCGACGTCATCGTCAGCGCGAACGAAGAAGCGCGCGTGCGCGTCGACTTGTCGCGCAGCGGTCCGCGCACGATCGGCCACGTGCAAGCGCGCTACCGTACGCGGCTTTCACTCGGTCAGCTCACCGACGGCGACGCGCGCGCAACGGCCGCCGGGGAGCCGAGCGATGCGCTGTCGCGGTTGCCCGCGGTCTCCGTGGACCCGACCGGCGGGCTCGGCCTCGCGGGACACTCCGCGTCGCAGACGATGCTTTCGCTCAACGGCGTGCCGCTCGGGCCGCCAGGCCGCGCGTCGAACGCGGCCCTGCTGCGCAACGGTCTATTCTCCGGGTTCACGCTGGGGACGGGCGGCTACGGCGCGCTCGGCGGCGAGATCCGGGCCGAAACCCCGGATCCGACGCTGCGGTGGCTCACGCAGCTCGCCGCGCGCGAGGACGGCAACGGCGGCAACGGGTACACGACGTCGATCCGCGGCACGACCGGATTCGTCGGGGTGAGCTACGGCCACGCGGTGTCGACGTTCTACGGCCCGCTGCAAGCGCAGACGTTTGCGGACAGCAGCGGGACGTCGTACGCGCATCAGGACGCGACGACGGTCGCCGGCGACGCGCTCAAGCTTCGCATACCGCTGCGATCGCAGCTCATCGACATCGTCGGCGTATCGCTGAACAGCACCGCGGCGACGGCGTGCAATCTCTTCGTTTCGGTGCAGCCGTGCGGCTACGGCCGCGGCAGCACGGCCGGCGACCGCTTCCGCTCGCTGCAGCTCAGCGACCAGGCGAAGCTCGGCGCGGTCACCGCGTGGGTCAGCGGGTACCGAACCTGGAACGACGCGCAGTCGCGCGGCGGCGTGCTCGCCGCGGGAAGCCCGTTCAGCGTGGCGTCGCCCGAGAGCCGTTCGGAGAGCGCCGGATCGTCGGTGACCGCGGCCTTTCCCGGCCGGCACGCGACGTGGTTCGCCTCGGTCAACGACTACCACTGGCGCGCGACGGCGAGTACGCCGTCGGCCTACGTCGACGCGTACGATTGGTCGCAGGCGTGGCTGCGCTACGACGATCGCATCTCCGACCGCACGACGCTGCGCGCGACCGCGCTCCGGACGCGCATCAACGGGCAACAGCGCGTCGGCGCGGTCGCCAGCGTGGACACCCGCATCGCGGCGAACAGCTTCTCGCTGTCGTACGAGGTCGGGGGCACCGGCGGCGCGATCGGCGCGAACCCGTACATCGATCCGCCGCAGAACCTCACGTTCGCCTGCACGTCGGGGGAGCTGCTGGGGTCCGGCCCCACCGATCAAACGGCATTGGCGAACCGCAGCGGCGTGACGGCGTCGTGGCGCAATAAAGGCCGCCGGCTCGAGACGCTCGTGCAGGCGTACGCGCGGACCGAGCGCGACGCGCCCGTGGGCGGCTACGTCGGGCTGGCCGTGGTGGACCCGCTCATCGACCGGCCGTATCTCCAAAATGCGGCGATCATCGCGCGCCGCGCGGGCTGCAGCAGCTCCTTCGCGCCGCAAGACGCATTTTTGTACGTCAACGGCACGGTGCCGCGCGTCGAGTACCGCGGGCTCTACGGCGTCATGCGGTTCGATCTCACGCGCACCGCGTACATCCAGCCGTTCGTCGCGCTGCAAAGCGCGGTCCCGTACGGCAGCTCGCGTTTCTTCGGCGTACCGGGCAGCACCATCCAGCAAGGGACGCAGCTCCCCGGCGTGCCGCGCGTGAAGGCCGGCGTGCTCGCCGATCTGCCGCTGTCGCCGGGCCGCGAATTCGTGGCGGCGTGGCAGTACGCCGGCGCGAACAACGCGCTGCGCTCGCAACCGTACGGCGGTCTCGACCTCGCGCTAAAGGTGGCGCTGCGCAACGGCGGCAGCGTGACGGCGTTCGCGCAGAATTTGCTGACGCCGCGCGCGGATCGCTTCGCCGTGGTGAACTCGTCGGCGATCGCGGTCGACGGCTCACGCGGCTTCAACCCGCTGCTCTATCCGTTGCCGCAGCGCACGTTCGGCATTCGATTCGATCTGCGCGCGCGCCGCTCGCCTGGCGGGCCGGCCGTCGCGGATTCCGCGAGCGTGACGCTGGCGCCGGTCCCGCTCCCGGCAACCGCGCCGTCCGCCGCCGATGCGTTCGGAATCCAGCGCAGCGCACCGGCGTGCGGTCCCGAAGACGTGCAGGGGGCGCAGAAGCTGCTCGCCGACATCCAGGACTATTCGGCTGAGGTGACGCGACTGCGTGCCGCGGGTACCGACCAGCTGCCGCCCGACCGGCAAAAAGACGGGATGCAGATGACGTACCGCGTCGGGCCCAATGGTAACGACGCGATCGGCGTCGCGTTCACGACCGACGCACAGCGGGCCGGCATCGGATTCCTTCGTTGCGCGCTGCTGCACGGCGGCGGCATCGCCGATCTGCGGCAAACCGGCGCGTATGTGCCGTCGCGCGAGGAGATCGCGGAAAAGCAGCTTCTCGTATGGTACACCAATCGCATCGGGCTCTACGTCGCGACGGAAGAAACGCCGTCGGAGTCGACCACGATCAGCGTTGCGGCGCTGCCCGCGAAACCACCGGCCGATCCGTTCGCGCTGAACGACACGCCGGCGTGTCCGTCGTCGGTGCGCGGCGCGGCGGTAGCGTTGCTCGCCGATCTGCGAACGACGGTCGGCAGTTGGGACCCGCAGGCCGCGACGGTGCATGCAGCCGGGCCGTGGCAAGCCGTCAACCATGGCCAGGCCTCGAACGCGTGGCTGGAGCTGCACCTCCCGGGCGATCAGATGCTTGCGAGCGTGCTGCTATGCGGCACGATCCACGCCGGGACGCTGGCGGAGGTCCGCGCGCGCGGGCTCGACGCCGCCCCGTCCGCGCGGCTCAACTTCGCGCGCCAACTCGGCATTTACACCATCGATCCCGGAACGGCCAAGTAACGCATGCGCAACAATCGTAGTTTTCTCACGGCTGTGGGCATGGCGGCCGCGGTGTTGGCGGCAGGTTGCAGCGGCGGCGGCGGTTCGACCTCAGGCGTCATCACGACGCCGTCCACGCCGGCGCCGACGGCGACGCCGAGCGCGGACACGTGCTTGAGCGCATCGCGCGCGAACGCCGCAGGCGCGCGTGGTGCGGCACCCGCAGCGCTGTCGTCGTGGATCGTTCCCGACCGGCTGTACGTGACGTCGCACGCGAACGCCGCGACGCGCACGGCGCAGCACCTGGAGCGCATCGCGGGCATCTCGTCGGCGGCAGACCTCGGGACGGCGAACGCCATGACGAATCGCGTCGTAACCGTGCGTCCGGATGCGAACGCCGCGTCGGTGGCGGCGGCGCTGCGAGCACTCCCGGACGTCGTCGACGTGGCGCCGGTGCATCGCCGCCGCGTGTCGGACGCGAACGACCCGCGGCTGAACAACGTCGACCAGTGGTACCTCTACAAGACGAACACCGACCCCGGCGCGTGGGCGCTGACGCACGGCTCTGCCGCCGTCAGCATCGCGGTGATCGACACCGGCGTCGACGAGACGAACGCCGATCTTGCAACGAAGATCGACGTTCGCGAGCGCATCGTGCACGGCGTGAAGACGACCGGCGCGGGAAGCGTTCAAGACACGAACGGCCACGGCACGAACGTCGCCGGCTTGGCCGCGGCCGCGACGAATAACACGACCGGCTTCGCCGGCGCGGGCTACGACGTGCACTTGCAGATCTACAAGATTTTCCCGGACGCAACGGCGCAGGGCGATTGCCAATCCGCCGACACGGCTGACGAAGCGCAAGCGATCACGGACGCCGTCGCGAACGGCGCGAGCGTCATCAACCTGAGCCTGGGCGGCCCGCAGAGCGCGGGACTCGATCAGGCCGAGCGCAACGCCGTCGAGTTCGCGATCGCGCAGGGCGTGACGGTGGTCGCGGCCGCAGGCAACGACTTCCCCTCGGCGGACGGCGCGGTGCCGGAGTTTCCGGCCGCCGATCCGGGCGTGATCGCCGTCGGCGCATCGTCCGTACGCGACTCCGCGCCCAATCAGTACACCGCGATCACGGCGGAGCTCCCGGCGTCGTACTCCAACTCGGGCGCGACGGTGCTGGCACCCGGCGGAGATCCGCAGGCGGTGACCGATACCGATCGCCTGCACTGGATCGAAGGCTACTCGACGACGACGGCGGCCTACGCGCCGGATCGCTGCACCGTGGTCGCGGGCGTGTGCGCGACGCTGTTCGCCGGAACGTCGCAAGCCACGCCGCAGGCGGCTGCGGCAGCGGCGCTGATGATGTCGTATCACGGCGGACCGCGGTCGCTGACACCGGCAACGGTGCTGCAGCTGCTGACGACGACGGCAGACGTGCTCCCGGCTGCGGGAACCGATCGCCAAGGCGCGGGCCGGATTAATGTAGCGAGAGCAGTATCGGCGGCTCACCCGTAGGCAGCGCAGGCCGCGCGAAAAAAGGAGAGTCGGGCTACCTCCGACCTTTTTGTTTGATACTGCAGCGGGGCGGTGCGTGTTCGCCCAAATGTCACCCTGAGCTTGTCGAAGGGTGCGCCACAATGACCCTATCCAGATGCACCTCCGGGCGTGAACCGATCGCTTCGTATTCCGCCTGCCCGTAGGCAACCAACTGCATCAAGCCACCAGCCATCACGATCCTCCTTCGATTTATTGCACGCGCCGAAGTTCGGCGCGCTGCGCCGCCTCGACAGAGCAAACTGAATCGCTGCCTACGATCTCGCTGATTGCAAACGCACGAGCCGTAGTGTAAAATAGTCACACGCGATGCAACGCAATGCCGTGCAGCGTGCAAACAACAAAGCGGCCCAGCCGGTGTTAGTACCACCGACTGAGCCCGTCACCCGATGAGGTCAGTCACCGAATGACACACGCCGATTTCGACGTGCTCACGTCGACCACCCGGTCCGTCCGCAACACGCGCCAAGCCGTGCAACGCACGCGCTGGGCGCGCCCGATCGTCCGAGCCGCATGGCTCATCACCCGCCTCTGCCGCCGCGATCCGGTCACGGTGCAGCTCTACAAGCGGCGCTTCGGCGTTTCGCTGCGATCGTTCCGGCGCGACATCGCGAACATTCGCGACGCCGGCATCTATCTCGACGCCGATACGGCCGGCGATTATCGCATGCTGTACTTCGCGTCGGACTCCGACGCGTCGTAGCGCGCGGTCGGATGGGAAAGGCCCGCTCATCGAGCGGGCCTTTCGCGATGTCGTTCGTCGCGCGCGATCGACTAGCTCGTTGCTCTCGATGTCGGCGTCGTGTATGCGACGAGGTCCACCCATGTGATCGTCGGGACCGCGGTGACGCCGCCTTCCTGGAGTGCGCGGCCCAGCCGGTCCTGCATGAAGCGGCCCTGCGCCTCGCGCGACTCCCACACCTCGATGACCACCAAATTGCCGTCGTCCGCGATTCCACCCGCATGGGTGAGAAGTCCGGCGGGCCAGTCGCCGCTGCCGGATTTCATATCGATGTTCAGGCGCTTGTTCACCGCCTCGTATTCGGCGAGACCGGTCCCCGAAAATTGCAAGATCAACCCGGCTGGCATAACGACCCTCCATCGCATCTCGGTGCGCACCGGAATGCCCGGCGCGCGCCTTCGGTTCGACGGCGCGCGCCGGATTGCTGCCGCGGTTCAGGCGAGCAGCCCGGCCGCCGCGTCTAGCTCGAGTACTCGATGTCGGACAGGAGAAACCTCACCCCGCCCGTGCCGACCAGCACGGCGTCCTTGATGGCGGCTTGGCCTTCGGGGGTCGCGACCGCGGCGCACGCGTCTTTGTAGGAGTCGAAATAGAGGTCGGCGGTGCGGTAGGCCGGCGTCGGGCTGCCGTCCTCTTTCGGGAAGACCTTCGCCAGCTCGGCGCGGCGGACGTTGGGGATCTTCTGGGCGAGCGGGACGTGGACGGCCTTGTAGTGCTGCTCGAAGGCTTCCGGATCGGTCGGATTATCGTAGACGACGGTCAGTTTGACGCTCATGCGGGGGTGTACGCCGTAGGACCGATGGCCTCCCCGACCCGATAGAAACGGTCCCGTCCGCAAGAGCCGCGCGCCTTTGGCGGGTAGCGGGCTTGGCGGAGGTGGTTGGATGGGGTTGTCGTTCTTCAGGACCGCGATCGGGTCGGTTATCGTGTTCACGATCGCGTTGGGTGCCGTCCCGGCGTTCGCCGCCGCGAACGTGTTAGCCACCGCGCAGGGGATCATCGTGATCTCTGAAGCACGGACGGGGCTGCGTGCGCCCTCGTGCAGCGAGCTGGTCGTTGAGGCGCGCGACGCGCTCGACAATCATCTCATCGCGGAGACGCGACCGACAACGGACGATGCTGGGACTTGCGGCTACGCGCTGTCGGTTCCGGCGCAAACCGCAGTTTGGCTTCGCGCGCAGCCGGTCCTCATCGCCGGCGCGCGCATCATCGCTGGCGTAAATACAAATAGGGTTGGAGCTGGTCGTACAAGTTCATCGAGCGCGAGCGTCGCGCTCCGGTTTACGATCATCGCGCCAACGACGTATTTCTTCGAGCCCAACGAACGGAAGTCAATCCAGCTAAGCTATTGAAGCCCTTCCGACCGCACGAACATTTGATCAAAGCCGGAGTCGTGCGTAATCTCAAGGGACTTTCAGTCGGGACCGGAGATATCGGCTTCTGTAACCCAATTTGTTCGCGACACTGATTCAAGGGGTTCGCTTACTGCGACGACAAGCATGGTTTCGCACTCTACCTTCAGATCTTTGCACGACCATCCATGGATCATCGGCAAAGCGATTGCTTCGGGGACGTATATTGTGCGGCAACAGCAGCTCACACGATCCCAATCTTCAGCCGGACGTGAACCCGACCCTAATCGATCATTGACCGTCTAATTGGACGCGAACGGGAATCGTGTTCGCGCGTGATAAGCAGGCGCGGGCACACTTGAGGCCGGAGATATCGGTGCCTGCGCCTATATGCTAAGCGGAAATCGTCGGGAGTCGAAAGACCCCGATATCCCGATCATTTAACATGGACAAGGCGAGGTAATGCAAAAATAAAACGAATCGACGTGCACGCTGAAGCGAACGCCTTCGCGGATCGTGTCGCCGTTTTTTTGTATCAACGATCAGAGGGTAACATCGTCGTCATATCAGTTGGCTTAAACAGTACGGCTGCTGTGGCGTTATCGAAGCAGGCAAGGGCTTGAATTCACACAGGGTGTTCCCCAACGAAATACCGGCTTCATACGTCTCATCGGACCCTGGTGCAAGAAAAGCGTCCTGTGTACTTGACACGGTATATACGGAAATGTACTGTTAGGCGGGAGGCGGAAAAAAGGATGGACTTGGATGCGGAGGTCGAGCGATCCCGACGTTCCGTGGAGCGGCTCCAGCGAGAATCCGAGCGACTGAGAACCGCATTGGTACGCGAGCAAGAACGCCTTGCGTTGCTACAAAAACTTCGAAATCTGGACCAGCCAGAATCGTCTAGGGCGCCCGGGCGTGGCGCGTCACTAGAAAATGCCGTTGTCGGTTATCTTACTACTCAGGGGAAGCCGCTACATATTTCGACGCTTCGCGCTCTCCTGCTCAAAGATGGTGTACCGATCCCGGGTAAAGGCCTGGACGCGAATGTCATCACGCGAATACGACGCGATAACCGGATCGCGCGAGCCCCGGGTATGAGAGGCTTCTACATTCTCGGTCCTGGATAACGCTGCGTCGCCTCAGATCGGACACGCTTGAACAATAATGACGGTGTTAAACCGCCGGATTTCACGGACCTCGAATCGATTGATTCGGCGCGTTACGAAGGTATAGATCATGACCGGCTCCTTGCGTATGTCGTTAAGCGACTGGAAGAACTCAGCATTCCTGTTACGTTCGAAAATGTGACTGTTGCCGCATTCCGAACTTTTCCTGTGGTTTTCAGTTTGAATGGTTACCCGGAGTATCCAGACGCAGCGCGCGTAAACAGAACGCTGTTGCATGGCGGTCCCAAATATAAGAACTATTTGGTCGGTCGCGCAACCACCGGTTATGAGCTAAGCGAGCGCGGAAGGGCCGCAGCAAACGATGCCTACGAGCTTATCCGGAATGCGGATGGTTCGCGTCGGTTTGGTCGCGCTGCGCGAAAGCGCTTAATGCCGGCACGAACCGTAAATGACCGCATGGAACGTGAGGTTCGCGAAAGCGGGGCATTTCAATTGTGGAAATCGAACGCTATCATCACTCCGGAATCTTTCTATGTTTTCCTACACCTGCTACCGGGCTCGCCTAAAGAGGCCGTTAAAGAGAACTATAAGGCCATGCGTAGACTGCTTCAAGGAAGCGAAGACTTGGAAATCGCGTCGTTCTTCAAGACCCTATCAGATAGCTTTAAGAAAGAACTTGACTAATGGCTCTTACAAAGGTCAAGGCCTCTACGCGACACATGAGGCGATCGATGGATCGCGCCATCCGAAGCAACCCGGTGCGAGCGCTCGCAGAGCTAATTCTAAACGCAGACGACAGCTATCGTCGGCTCGAGGACGCTGGGATGTCCGTCGCCGGGACCATAGACGTGGAGCTTCACCGGCGGTACGCGAACTCTACCGTATCGGTTCGAGATTTAGCCGAAGGAATGAGTCGTAAGGACGCCGTCGCAAAGATGACCGATTGGGGCGGCGCTCAAAGCGGTCAGGAAAAGGGCGGTAGCGCGCGCGGCTTCTATGGCCGCGGCGCAAAAGACGCCTTGATGATGATGGAGAACGGCAAGCTCTTCACGATCAGGGACTCGAAGTTGACAAGCCTTAGTTTCATTCTTGAAGGTCGTGGCGGCGAGCCCGACGTCAGTGACGTAGAGACTCCCGCTACGTCGATCGAAAGAAAGCGAATTGGGATTGCGAAGGGTAATGGAACGGTAGTTTCCTTTGATATAGCTTCCGGAACGCCGCAGTTCAACCGTCTTAAGGATTCGTTGACGAATTATTACATGTTACGGCGGTTGACTTCTGATTCGAATCGAACCGTGGTCCTACGGAACATGACTAACGGTGAAGAGACTCAGCTGATCTATAAGCCGCCCGTTGGGGACGAAGTTTGCTCCGTCACGAGAAAAGTTAAGATAGGATCGGCTGAGTTCGAACTTGACGCGAAAGTTTACCTAGCACGCGAAGACCTCGATCAAGCCGCGACTGACCGAAGAGAAGGCGGTCTTCTTATCCTCGACGAGTACGACTCAGCGCTGGATCTTGGTTTGTTTCGCTTTGACGCGGATCCGGATGCCGCAAAAATTTTTGGTGAGGTCGTCATTCGGGGGCTTCGGGAGGCGCTCCGCTCTAACGAAAATATAGTCACCGAAGAACGCGACGGCCTAAATCGGAACGACTCGACGGCGCAAGCCCTCATCAAGGAGATCGAGTCGATCCTCGAGCCAGTCGTTAGGAGCGAGCGCGAAAAGACTGCGAAGGCGACCCGGAAATTAAGCAGCGCGGCGCAAAAACGAGTAAACACGATGTTGGAAGAACTAAACAAGCTTGCCGCGGAATACACTGGGACTGGGACGAGCCCGGGCGTCAAGCAGAAACATGCGACTGGCAATGATGTGGATACAACGGAGCGGACGAAACCTCATCCAGATCTGATGGAGTTTATTCCCAGGAGCGTTACATTGACCGCCGGCTCACCAGCGGCTGTCTCGCTATACGTCAATACGAAAGCATGCAGTGGCGAGGCGATAATAGAGTCGGATAACGACGACCTCGACTTCACGCCGGAATCGTTCACGATAGAGACGGCTGAGGACGTTTTCCATCAGGTTGTACATTTACGTTGCGACATCGCCGGGTCAACTGGCGCAATCGTCGTCGTGACGGATGCTGGCGAAGCTGAACTCTCTTTCAAGGTCGAGGACATCCCGTACCCAATCCCCGCTGACGGGCTTGAATTTATCCCCGGTTCCAAGGATGTAGTCGCCGGCAAGGGCAGAAGCCTTGATCTTTACATGGATGTAACGAAAGTCGCTCCTCATTCAAATGTTGTATTGGAACTAGAAGATACATCCATTGCGGATCTGGTAACCACAAGCATCCGAGTAGATCCGGACAAAGCGCGTGGAAACATCGTTCATGCTGTCGTAAAAGTTATCGGCCGGCAGGTCGGAGCGAAAACTAGAGTCATCGCAACGGTAGGCAGTCTGAGTGCTGTATGTCACGTCGATGTACGGTCCAGAAAGGCTAAGGCACGCAGCACCGGGGGGCTTTTTGCGGGGGTTGCATTCGAAGATAGACCGCATTATCCCAAAATCATGTTTCGCCCGGATGACGAGTATATGGTAATCAACACCAAGGAACCCTCATTCGAGCTAATTGGGGTCAGCGAAGCTAGTTTTGGAACTGACCGGGGTGTACAAGTTGCCGTGGCAGAAGCCTGCACGCAACTGGCGTGCGTACGCATTGCTGAGCGTACAGTGCCTGGGGGCGGGAAGCGTCCGTGGTATCTGTCCACCGAGCCGGTGAAGCGCATGCAGGAAGATCGCGTGTTCATTGAGCTTCTTACGCAAGTCGCAGGTCCGGTGATCTATCGAAATTTGGTGACGACGCAATTGCGGGGACCGAGCAACTCATCGGAAACTCATGCCGGGATGGCGCCCTGACGTGACTCGACTCGCTTGTTAACTGTTTGACGTCGGTTTCAAGGCGTAACGCCGGTTTCTATGTCTCAACGCTCCACGGCGGTATGGTCAATTTGCCGCGCGGCGTGTGGACAGGCGTATTCATCCTGCGGAGCCGTAGGGTGCCTGTCGCTAGCTGTTCGAGGCGGTCCTCTGCGACGTCCACAAAAGCCCGTACCAGCTCGGCTCCGGCAAACCGCCGACCAAAATACGCAGCGGCTAATGCGGTCGTCCCGACGCCCATAAATGGATCGACGACGAGGTCTCCTTTATTCGAGAAGGCTCGAATGGCGCGTTCCGCGAGCTCAAAGGGGAACTGGCACGGGTGATCGGTCTTTTCCGGATGATTCTGCTTCACATTGGGGAAAATCCAAACGTCACCCGGGTTTTTCCCGAGCGGATTACTTAGGTACTGCCCCTTACGAGGCCCTTTGTATGCCTTCTTTGCGGGGTACTTTTGCGGTGCGCGAATCGCATTCATATTAAATGTGAAGCTAGATTCGTCTCGTGTGAGCCACAGCAGAGTCTCGTGTCGTCCGGAAAGGCGAGATGTGCGATTCTTTCCATGTTCAAAGTGCCAGACGATACGATTCTGTACGAAAAAGTTGCGACTTACAAAGTCGTTGTACATCAAAAGATCGAGCGGAATTGGGCGACGACTGGGTCCAACGAGGACCGAGCCGACCTGCCAGCACAACGTCCCTCGATCTTTCACGACCACTGCGAGTAAATCAAGAATCTCGCGCATCTCTTTGAGATACTCTTCTAATGATCTTCTGGTCTCGTAAGATTTTCCCAAGTTGTAGGGCGGCGACGTAAGGACTAAATCCACTGATTGGGGACCGAGCCGTCTTAACAGTGATTGACACTTGCCGCGATAAAGTGTCACATCGTTGCGCCGATCGTATTGACGTCGCACCCGCAACGCGGCCAGCCGCCGCAAGTTGTCGTCCGCATCACAAATATTCGAGGCGGACCCGGTAGGTCGGTTAGAGAAAGCTGATTTCGACACGCCATCAAGCATCGGTTTTCGGTTAGACAAGTGGAACAGAGATCCTTTATCGAGACACGGACGCGAGGTCATTGGGCGATATGGCGATTCTATTCGTCGACGAATCAATAGGGTCTTTCCCTTGCTTCAGACTTTTCGATGTGCGGATTGCGATGCCACCATGCGAAACATCGTTGCCGGATTCGCAAATTGTCGACGACGTTCGTATCGTGACCGCGAGCGCGCGACCTGTTCGCTCCGACGCTCACCTCCTCAATCATGGCGCTCGGTGGAACATTATCGAGCATGGCTGTTGTATATCTCGCGCTAGCGTCCTCCGGTGCGGCGGGTTCGAAAGGGGGAGCGATTCCACCGCCGGACACGTAAGACGATGTCCAACTTTCCCGCGTCCTTCAGCGCCGCAGCGAGGTCGCCTAACTGGGCAGCGTTATCCGCCGCTGACGGACCCTCGCGCGCAACCGCGAGGCGGAGACTTCGAGCGCGTCGCGCTCGATGCCGTGAGTAAGCGCCGGCTCGGCGGAGCGCGCATGCGCTCTCTGCTACCCGGTTTACGGTATGCCGCCAGCCGTGACGAGCACGTAGTCTCAGAGCATGAAGCCCTGCCCCCCGCGCCATCGCTAGGAAACGCTCAGAATGTACGGGTGTGCTTCGGCGTCGGCGCGACTCTCCGGCGCGTCAGCGCGCGGCGGGGAGCACCGAGCTCGCGAGCTGGATCAAGGCGTCGAGCGTTGCCGGCGCCGCCAACGTGCCATTGTGGCCCACGCCGGGAATCACAACAAGCCGTTTCGCAGTCACCTTGCTCGCCGCGTAGACTTCGCGACCCTGTGCGACGGGCACTGTGCTGTCGAGCTCGCCGTGGACCACGAGCAACGGCGCGTTCGACTGTGCGATCAGCGCTGCTTCGCCGAAAGCCTCCGTCGCGTCCGGGGTGGCGACCAGCGTCACGCCGGGGAAGCTCATACCGGATGCCTTCGCATACGCCGGGATCTCTTCCGTAGCGTCGGCGATCGATGCGACGAGCGCCACACCACCCACCTTGCGCTGCGACGCGATGTATGCAGCCATCACCGTTCCCAGCGAGAATCCAAACACGATCACGCGGCCCGAGCCGCCGGCGCGCGCCGCCGTCGCGTCGAACAGTTTGAGTGCGTCGCGGCGCATGGTCATCACGTCCGCTTGGCCGGTGCTGAAGCCGTAGCCGCGATAGTCGAACGCGACGACACTGGGTCCGCGCGCCGCGATCGCGCGCAGCGAAGACTCCTCGTCGACCAGCCGCGCAGCGTTGCCGCCGAAGTAGAGCACCGTCGGCATCGCGGGCGTGCTGCCGGCGTACGACCAGCCGCGCAGCGTCGCGCCTTCGGCGTCGATGGACAGCATGGTGCGCCCCGGCGCCTCGACCCACGCCGTGAGCGAAGCCGTGGGTGGTGGATTCGGCAAGATCGCGTTCGGCGAAACGGGATACGTCATCTGAGCGGCGGCGCCGCTCGTCAGAGCGAGCATAACTACAAAAACCGCCGCAAGCATCCGCATCAACATCGCTTCGCCGTTTGCGTGACGGATCAGCCTGCGACCCTGCGATCGAACGCTTATGCCTTAGCCGCCGAGCGCTTCGGCGCCAAATCGATCGCTGCATCGAGCGCGGCGCGCATCGAACCGTCCTCCGCTTTGCCCGTGCCGGCGATGTCGAAGGCCGTGCCGTGGTCCACGCTCGTTCGAATGTACGGGAGCCCGACGGTGATGTTCACGCCGGCCTCCAAACCCATCACCTTGATCGGCCCGTGGCCCTGGTCATGATACATCGCGACGACGATGTCGAAGTCACCGCGCGCCGCGCGAAAAAACAGCGTGTCGGCCGGAAGCGGCCCGCTGACGTCGATGCCCTCGGCTATCGCAAGCCGGACGCCGGGCTCGATCAGCCGTTCCTCTTCGCCGTAACCGAAGAGCCCATTCTCCCCTGCGTGCGGGTTGATACCGCAGACCCCGATGCGCGGGCGCGCGATGCCGGCGCGCACGAGGGTCTCGTGAGCGAGCCGGACGACGGTGTGGACGCGTTCTGGCGTGACGCGCTTGATCGCATCAATTAGCCCGATGTGCGTCGTGACGTGGATGACGCGCAGATTCGGCGCCGTAAGCATCATCGCGTAGTCTTTGGTGCCCGACAGCTCCGCGAGGATCTCGGTGTGCCCCGGGTAGTTGTGACCGCCCGCGTGTAACGCTTCCTTGTTGAGTGGGGCGGTGCAGATTGCGTCGATCTTGCCTTGGAGCGCGAGTTTGTTCGCACATTCCAGGTAGCGGAATGCTGCGTCCCCCGCCTTCGGTGACAGCTTGCCGAATGGGATTTCTTCCGGCGCGAGGAGATCGAGGTCGACGATGTCGAGGTTGGTGGCGCACCCTTCCACAGGCTCAGGGTGACACGGGCCTTCAGGGTGCTTTCGCATCGATTGCGGTGAGCCCACCAGGTTCATTGCGCGCTGCATGATGCTTGCGTCGCCGATTACGATCGGGCGGCACTTGTCGTACCACGTGGGATCGGCGAGCGTCTTCGCGATGATCTCCGGGCCGATGCCCGCGGCGTCGCCCATCGTGATCCCGATGATCGGGAGGTTTGCGCGTTCGGCCGGCGTCGAGGTCATGTGCGCACCTTTGCGTGGAGGGCCGCCGCGATGTCCAGGTACGTGTTCGCGTGGCCGAAGCCGCCCGCTTTCGTCACGAGATGCAGATTTGCCCCGAGCGCGCGCGAGATCGGGATCCCCGGCGCGACTTCGGCGATCAGGTCCAGACCGCGAATGCCGCGGTGCTCGCAGAACGCGCGCGCCACGTCGCCGCCGCTGAGCACCACCGTGGTGCCGCTGTCGGAGCGCACGCTTTCGTCGGCCATGGCGACGAGTGTGTCGCGGATGCGGCGGCTCGTCCTGCGTGCGCCGGCGTCGATTTCGCCGTCGACGGCGATCAGTGTGTCGAGACCGCGGTGCAGCGCGCCGGCCGCGGCCGCGGCTTTGTGTGTGACTACGGCGGTGTTTTCAATGAGGTCGATCGCGCTGATTAGTTCGGTGTGGTGGTCTGGTTGTGCGGCGAAGGCCGTGATCTGGCGTTGTGTCATGTCGCTGCGGCTGCCAATGATGAAGACCACCGGGCCGTTCGCTGATGGGACGATGGTGGCGCACCCTTCGACAAGCTCAGGGTGACATTGGCCGTCCGTGTGACGTTGGCCGTCGCGGTGACGTTCGCTGTCCGTCATGTCGTC
>DASWRD010000098.1:0-25121 GCA_036403315.1 Candidatus Elarobacter sp. | reverse complement strand
ACATCCTGTCCGGGGTCGCTCTGTCTTCGCATCGCTTCCGCGCATCCTGCGCACGCTCGCTGACACGGCCGTCAGAACCGATGCGGAGCCGCTCGCCCTTGCGGGCATTGCTGTTTGCGGCCGCTGAAGGTGTGTGGAATTATTCGTATTCCTTGAGTCTTGGCCAGAGTTTTGCGAGTGGCGGGTGGACGGCGCGGCAGTAGGCGATGCCTTTGCCGTTTTCGTAGGGCATTGCGTACGGCGAGAATGTCGTGCCGAGCGGGCGCATCTCCGTGCAGTATGGGCGCAGGGCGGCGAGGTTGTTTTGGACGCGCAGGATGTCGGTTGCCGGTTGGCCGCGCAGCGCCCACAAATAATATTGGTTGTGGCCGCTCAGTGCCGGCGGTAGGCCGTACTCTGCGCCGTACACGTCGAGCGCGGCAGCTTCGCCGTAGTTGTTCACCAGCACCGATGTGTGTGCGCGTGCGGTGGGTGGTATCTGCTGCCATGCCGTGCCGACTTCGCGGACGAAATCGTGCCAGCCCAGCATGTCGGCGAAGTCTTGCGGCAGCAGCACGCCTTCGCTGACCTTCTCCGCGGCTTGCGGGGCGAGGTGCAGCGTGCGTTCGTAGGCGACGAGCGCGGGTGGAGCGAGGATCGGCAGCGCCATCGGCGCGACGATCACCGACAGCGCGACGCCGAGCCCGATCCACGTCGTGCGCAGTGCGGCGTTGCCGATCGCGTGCTCGAGTGCGACTGCTCCGATCGCGAACGCCGTCGGATAGGCTGCTGCGAGGTAGTAATCTTTTCCGTGGAGCGCGATCATGATCGCGTAGATCGTGACGAATGCGATCGCGAACGGTCGCGCGGCGCGTAGCGCGCGCACCGTGTAGGGGCCGATGATGCCCGCGATCCAGATCGGCGCGAACAGCGGGTTCATCACGAGGATCTGGTTGCCGATGAACGCGAGCGGTGGGAGCACGACGTTCTTGCCGTTCGCGCCGTTGCGCAGCAGCTCGACGATCGTCCAGCCGTGCGTGGCCTGCCAGATCACGTTCGGCACGACGAGCGCGACGGCAATCAGCGCGCCGAGCGCGGCTTCGCGCGTCGCGAGGATGCGCCGCGCATCCGTCGCGAGCACGCCTATCGCGAGCGCGACGATCCAGAACGGGATCGAGTCCTTGATCTCCAGCGTGACGCCGATGACGGCGCCGCACCACAGCACCGCGCTTCGCTCGCCCAGCACGATACGGCGCGCGACTAAATATGCCACGAGCGTCCAGCACAGCGGTTCGAACGTCGTGGTGTTCAGCGTCGCCGCAAGCCCGAGAAACATCGGTGCGAACGCGGTCGCGGCGCCCGCCATGACCGTCGCGCCGCGCCCGCCGCCCAGCAGCCGCACGAACGCGCACGTGACGAGCACCAGCGCGGCCGCGGCGAATACGGCGGGCATCCGCAGCAGCCACGTCTGGTGGCCCAGGCCGTACATCGCGGCGGCGACGAGCGGAACCACGGGCGGCTGATCCACGTACCCCAGCGCCGGATGGCGACCGCACACGATGAAGTAGAGCTCGTCGCGAAATACGTCGTAGCGGTTCGCGAAAGCGAGGTGCACGGCGAACGCCGCCCCCGCGAAACCGAGCGCTATCCCGTGCGAAGGTTCGGTCCTTGAGGCAAGCGGATACCGCACGCTTCGTCCTATGTCGAGCCGAGTGCGAGCTTTCCTCGGTCGTTCGAAAGCCTTCGCCGCCTCGTACGCGAACCGGCCCGAAACACGATGAACGACGATATCGCCGCGCACCCGACCGACCCCGCCCGCGAGGCGCAGCCTCCCCAGCCTGCGCCCGGGCCGCCGCCGGCCGAGCCCACCGCGGACGCCGAGCTCGCTCCCGAGGCCGAGCCCGCCCTCGGATCAGTCCAAGAGCCGGCGCCGGATGCCGCGGTGGAAGCGCCGCCATTCGAGGCGGCCGTCAGCATCGCGTCCGTTTTCGCGGAGACGTTACCTCCGGTGCCGAGCGCGGAGGATTCGCCGGCCGCTTCCGAGCCGGCAGCCGTCGAACCGATCGCGGCGCCGGAGCCCATCGCGGCGCCGGAGCCCATCGCGGCGCCGGAGCCGATCACAGCGCCGGAGCCGATCGCTGCGCCCGAACCAATCGCTGCATTGGAGCCTATCGTCGCGGCCGAACCTATCGTTGCGCCCGAGCCCATCGCCGCGCCGGAGCCGATCATCACGGCCGAACCGATCCCGCCGCCGGAACCGATCGCAGCCCCCGAACCCATCGCCGCGCCCGAGCCGATCGCCGCTCCCGAGCCGATCGCCGCTCCCGAACCGATCATCGTCGCGGAGCCGATCGCGGCACCCGAGCCGATCGCGCCGGTCGAGCCTATCGCCTCGGCTGAGCCGATTGCGCCGACCGAGCCGGTCGCGCCCGTCGAGCCTTCAACCGCCGAGACGGTGACCATCGAGCCGTCAGCTACGGGGTCAGCTTCGGCCGAGTCAGCTTCCGTGGAGCCGGCGACCGCCGAACCGGCCGTCGGCGAGACGCCGGCGGCGCCCGCCGCACCTCCGCCCGATCCGCGGCGCGCGCGCGCGCGGCAGGCATGGGAGCGGGTCGTCGCCGCGCGAGCCGGGGGCGAGTCGCTGTCGGGTTACGTCACGGCCGCCGTGAACGGCGGGCTGCTCGTCGACGTCGGTGGGATCCGCGGGTTCTTGCCCGCGTCGCAGGCGCGCGTGCCGCTCGGGACCGCCATCGACACGCTCGTGAAGACCACCGTGCCGCTCAAGGTCATCGACGTGGATGCAGGACGGCGCCGCATCGTCGTGTCGCACCGCCGCGCGGTCGAAGAAGAGCGGCGCACCAAACGCACGGAGCTGCTCCGTTCGCTCGCCGTCGGGCAGACGCGCGAAGGCACGGTCGTGCGGCTCACGGATTTCGGTGCGTTCGTCGATCTCGGCGGCGTCGACGGTTTGATCCCCATGCGCGAGCTCGCGTTCGAGCGCGTCGAAAAGACGTCGGACGTCGTGACGGTCGGCGAAAAGCTGTCGGTCGAAGTGCTGCGCATCGACGAGAACGGCAAGAAGATCTCGCTCTCGCGCAAGAACGCGCTGCCCGATCCATGGCGCGATCACGCCGACGTGCTGCGCCGCGGCGTCACGGTTCAAGGCAAAGTCGTCGCGAAAGAGCCGCGGCTGCAAGTCGAGATCGCGCCCGGCATCGTGGGCGCGGTGCGCGAGAGCGACGCGAACCCGGCCGATTACGAGCTCGGCGAAGCGATCGAAGTTCAGGTTCGGTCGGCCGACCGCGCGACGCGCCGCATCAACCTCACCACCATGCACGGTGCCGCCGAGGCGGCGGCGACGACCGCGAAATCGACGACCGGTTTCGCATCCCTGGGCGAAGAGCTGCGCCAGCGGCCGCAAAAGCGCGAGCGCCGCACCTAAGAACGACGCGCGGACGAGCGGCCGCGCGGCCAGCCTCTTCTCAGCGAATCGGGACGCAAACTTTACGGCGCCTGACCAGGCCACGCGCGGTGCGGTGACGACCGTACGGCGCATCAAGCTCACGTTTTTACAACAGGGGGTGACTTTCATGATGTCGCGCACAACGGGCGTATTCGCGGCGCTCAGTCTCGTTATTCTCGCGGGATGCGGCGGGGGCGCGCACTCCGTGCCGGCCGACGGCCGCGCAGCGGGAACGCTGCAGAGCGGCCCGCAGAGAACGACGTCGACGCTCAAGGACGGAACGTTGTACTACGCCACGACGTCGACCGTGTACGCGTTGCCGCTCAACGCAAAGGGCAACGCGGCGGCGACGCGCTCGATCACGCCGCATCCCGAGCAGCAAGGGATCACGACCGCGGTCGCGACGAACGCGGACGGCACGCTCGACGTGCAGCAGAACTACTTCGACGACACGGGCGAGCACTGCCGCACCGACGTCGAGCCCGCCGCCGCCGACGGCTCGCCGGCCTCGACGACGGTCGCGTGCGACGACACGACTCCGGGGACGCAAGGTGACGGCGTGGCGCGCAACGGCCTAGGCGGTTTCGACATGCTCTACAACACGCCGAACAGCTTCATCGTGAAACGCTTCGCGGCCGACGGCGCGTCGCTGACGAACACGCTCACGCTCGGACCGCCGGGATTCGCGGGCCTGTACCTCGACACCGACCGCAGCGGCGGCGACTACCTCGTCAACAGCGGCGGCGAGATCCGCGAGTACGGGCGCCACGCGACGTCGGTCGACAACACGCTCGAAGACTGCACGGTCAGCGCGTACTACGGCGACGGACCGCTGGCGGTGTCGACCGAAAAGTCGATCTACCTCGTGGTGCGCACGCAGGGCGACCTCGCGAACTCGACCATCCAGGAGATCACGAGTTGCCCGGCAAGCGGCCCCGCAATCGTCTCGCGTACGATCGGACCGTTCCCGACGACCTACATCAGCGCGCTGACGGTTGACAACGCCGGCCGCCTCTACGTCGGGCTCAACGCGATCGACGGCGCGTCGCCGTCCACGATCGCGGTGTTCGACAAGGCGGCGAACGGTGCGCCGGCGCCGGCCCGGGTCATCAGCCCGAACCCGTCGACGAACTTCATCCGCGGTCTGACCACCTACGAGCCGCCGGCGACCCCGGCACCCTCGCCGACGCCGGTACCGACCCCGGCGCCATCTCCGACCCCGTAACCTCCGGCCCGCCCTCTCGCCCGGCTGGGCGAGAGGGCGGGCGGCGGAGCGACCGTGCCGGTTGTCGATCCTCCGGTGCCGTGGTAAAGTAGGGCGTTGCGCCCGGGCGTCCCGGGCTGCGCCCGGCCGATTCACCCCGGCGGCCGCGCGTTCGCAGCGGGGGAGATGGCTTCAGTCCGCTTCGCGGCGTGAAGCCTGTCGAAAGGATCACATGGCTAAAAGAGTCGTCGGGAAGATCGGTCTCGCTCTTCCCGCCGGGAAGGCGACACCTGCGCCTCCCGTCGGTCCGGCGTTGGGCCCGTACTCGCTCAACATCATGGACTTCTGCAAGCAGTACAACGACCGCACGAAGGCCCAAGAAGGCTTCATCATCCCGGTCGAGATCACGGTCTTCGAAGACCGCACGTTCACGTTCATCACGAAGACTCCGCCGGCGTCGTTCTTGATCAAGCGCGCGCTCGGGCTCGAGTCGGGCTCCAAAGAGCCCAACCGCAACAAAGTCGGCAAGCTGACCCAGGCGCAAGTTCGCGAGATCGCCGAGGCCAAGAAGCCCGACCTCAACGCGAACGACGAAGCGGCCGCGATGAAGATCATCGCCGGCACCGCGCGCTCGATGGGCGTGGAGGTCGCGAGCTGATGCGCAAGCACGGCAAGCGGTACCGCAACCTCGCGTCGGCGTTCGACGCGGAGAAGCTGTACGATCCCACCGAAGCGACGACGCTCGTGAAGAAGAACGCCACCGCGAAGTTCGACGAGACGGTCGAGATCCACATCAAGCTCGGCGTCGACCCGAAGAAATCCGACCAGAACGTGCGCGGCACCGTCAACCTGCCGCACGGCACGGGGCGCGTCGTGCGCGTGATCGCATTCGCGCGCGGCGATGCCGCGCGGGCCGCGCAAGAAGCCGGCGCCGACGTCGTCGGCGAAGCCGATCTGATCGAGCGCGTCAAAGGCGGTTTCACCGAGTTCGACGTCGCCGTCGCGACGCCCGACATGATGCCGTCGATCGGCAAAGAGCTCGGCCGCATCCTCGCGCAGAAGATGCCGAACCCGAAGGCGGGCACCGTGTCGCCGAACATCGGCAACGCCGTGCGCGACATCAAGGCCGGCAAGGTCGAGTACCGCCTCGACAAGACGGGGATCGTGCACACGATCGTCGGCAAGGCGTCGTTCGAGGAAACGGCGATCGTCGAGAACGTCGGCGTGCTGCTCGACGCGATCGTGCGCGCGAAGCCGTCGGCGGCGAAGGGCACGTACCTGCGCTCGATCACGCTGACGTCCACGATGGGCCCCGGCGTGAAGGTCGATCCGACCCGCGTGCGCGCTACGGCGAGCACCGCCTAGCCGGCGTCGGTCGCGCTTGGTGGCGCACCCTTCGACGAGCTCAGGGTGACACTGGCGTTTGGGTGGCTATCGATTCCAGGCGACATAAGGGACGGGGTGCAGACGTTGCGCTCCGTCTCTTTTTTGCGCTCAGGCCGGCTCGCGGGAGGAGGGCGGGCGCTGCATCGCAACATGAGCCGAGGATAGCTCGCCTCGCCTATGGATTCGGGGGTCCTCAATGCGGCGTCTCATGTCAGCGCTCGCCGGCGCACTCTTCATCACGGCGCTCGTCGCGTGCAACGGCGGCAGCGGCAGCGTCCCGCCGAAGCAAGGGGCGCGCGATCCCGAGGCGTTCGTTCCCGCGGACACGGGTGCGGCCCGCGGCACGCAGACGATGCGGCAGATCCACGTGCCGAAGATCGTATCCGACGCGACGGCGCGCCATACGCTCGCGACCAACATCCTGAGCGATCCCGGGTTCGAGTCGGGCGGCTTCGCGTCGTGGGGGCAGTGCGGCAACGTCAATGCTGCGATGTCCACGACGCGCGCGCACGCCGGAACGTACTCCGCGCGCGGCGGCTCCGCAGGCTCGACGTCGGGCGAGATCAACGGCGACGCCGGCGTGTGCCAGCAGGTGACGATTCCGGCGAGCGGTGTGCTGACGTTCTGGTACTACGGGTTCTCCAACGAGACGTCGACGACGTACTCGTATCAAGAAGCCGAGCTGTTCGACGCCAACGGCGTTACGGTGAAGATGCTGTGGCAGGCCGTCGCCGAGAGCACCGCGTGGACGCAGAAGACGATTGACGTATCGGCGTACGCGGGCCGCACGCTGTGGCTGTATTTCGGCGTTCACGGCGACGGCTACACCGGCGCGTACACGATCTTGTACGTCGACGACGTCACGCTGAGCGGCGGCACGCCCACGCCGACGCCGAAGCCGACGGCGACGCCCGTGCCGACGGCGACGCCGGTACCGACCGCCACGCCCGTGCCGACCGCGACGCCCAGGCCGACCGCGACGCCGACCGGCGGGCCGACGCCGATCCCGCTGCCCACCGGCGGCGGTGCGAGCGGGTGCGGCAGCTCGTGCGGCGTCGAGCGCTGGCACGTCAAGACGATGAGCGATCCGTTCGCGTCGCAGGTGAACCGCAACGTGCAGATCGTCACCGTCGACACGCTGATCCATGCGGCGGTGCCGTCGGGTCTGTCGCAGTCGTCGGACAACGTGCGCTTCTCACCGTGGGAGCTGAAAGCGGTGCGCGTGCGCGGCACGATCGTCGGCTGGAAGACCGAGTCAGACAACGACTATCACATCGTGATCTCCGACATGACGAATCCGAACGAGACGATGATCATCGAACCGCCGTCGTCGGCGTGCTCCGGCGCGTGCCAGTCCGGGTACGGTTCGCTGTACCAAAGCGCGCGCAACGCGTTCGTCACGTGTCTGGGTAGCCCGCCGTCGTCGTTCACCGCGCCCGGCAAGACGGTCGTCGTCGACGTGACGGGCGTGCCGATGTTCGACCTGCTGCACGGACAGACGGGCGTGGCGCCCAACGGCATCGAGATCCACCCGGTGCTCAGCGTCGCGTTCGTGTCGGGCTGTTGACCCGCGGATGACCGGTCGCGCCCTGGCGGTAATCGCGCTGCTCGGCGCGGTCGCCGCGTGCGCGAAGCAGCCGGACGCGCAGTCGTCCCAGGTGTCAGCGGCGCCTGCGCGCGCGTCCGTGTCGCCCGCGTACGCCGCGGCGCTGCGCGCAAAAGGCGCGCAGCTCACGGCGCTGGACCGCGCGAACGCGGAACGCCGCCGCGCAGAGATCGCGCGCGTCGTGACCGGCTCGGCGCGCGACGTGACGCCGCCGAATTCCATGGTCGAGCGCCTCGTCGTGCGCGTCGACAATCACGGCGCGCACGCGCTGCGCCGCATCGACGGCGGCGTCACGCTGTACGGTGGCCGCGGGCTGCACCGTCTTGGGCTCGCGAGCTTTTCGGCGAACGTCGACGTCCCGGCGGGACGCAGCGCGAACGTCAGCGTCGCGATCCCGCTGTCGGCGTTTGCCGCCGAAGGCGCGGGTGCGCTCGCGCTCGCGAGCGGTAAACCCAAGCGCGTCGAGCTCGAGCTGACCGGCTACCGGCTGCAGTCCGGCGGCGGCGCGCGCGAAACGGACTAGCCGCGAACGATCAAGGCGGGCCCATCAGCTCGGTGGCCGCGCCCAGCGTGTCGACGATCGGCGTGCGCGCCGTGAGGCCTGCGATGCTCAGCAGGCGGATCATGCGCTGGTTGCGCGCGACGATCACGAGCTTGCCGTTGAGCGCGAGCGCGCGCGACTCCGCGCGATACAGCTCGCCGATCGCGGTCGAGTCGACGTAGTTCAAGCCCGTCAGGTCGACGATGACGCGCGGGTTCTCGCGCACCTGTTGAAACGCCAGGTGCACGTCGTGGCGCGTCGTGATGTCGTGTTCGCCGGCGAGTCGCACGACGGCCGGTGCTGCTGGTTCTGCCACCCTGCGGACGGATTCGCCCGCGCGGCTGCGGTTACTTCTCCGCTGCCGTGCCGGGCGCGTCGCGGCGGACGCGGCGCCGCAGACCCGTCCGCGCCAACCCGAGCTTCACCGCCGACCGTTCCACCGGCGAACCGGCCAGCGTCTTGATCGCTGCCGTGGTCGCGCCGCGCTCGTGCGCGATCGCGAGGCGGGCGGCGAGCAGCGCCTGGTGCACGCCGCGCCGGCGGTACGCGGGCAGCACGCCCCCGCTCCACATCAGCGCCGTCTCGCCCGCGATGCCGAGCGCGCCCAGGCCGGCGTCGTCGCCGTCGATCGAGGCGACGACGAGGACGTGCGCGGCCGCGGCCGCGGTCTGCAGCGTTCGTCGCAGCACGTCGCGCGGCGCGGGGGTTTCGTCGAACGCGCGCATGGCGAGGTCCGTCCACGCCCGCCGGTTGGTAATCGTGCGCACCGCGACGCCGTCCGAGCGCGGCGCGACGTCGAGTGCGCCCTCGAGCATGGCGAGTGTCTCATCCTCGTCGCTGTAGCCGCGGTCGCGCAGCAGCGCGCCGTCGCGCGCGAGCACGGCCTCGTCGAGCTCCAAGCGCGCCGGGTGCGCGCGGGCGGCGTAGAACTCCTCGACCACCGCAAGGTCGTCGTCGCGCAGCGCCCGCGTCGAACCGGCGCCCATCGCGAAGTCGAACAGCGTGCCGGTCACGTAGATGGCGTAGCCGCCCGCGACCGGGATGGCCCCGTCGCCGGCCGTGCCGGCATCCACGTTGCGGTTCCGCAGGAAGGCGGCCCACAGGTGCGCCGCAGCGCGATCGGGATTCATCACCAAGGTGCGGGCTTCGGCGCGCCCGGCGACGGTCATGCGAACCGCCCACGAACGCAAGCGGTCGTCCGGCGCCTCTTGACGCGGCGCCCGGCCGCGTCGTAAACTGACCGTTGGCTCCAATGACCGTAGGTCGGCCCGCCGGGGTCGGTAATGTGCGCTCTCACGAACGCACGCCTGCCGAGGACGCATCCTTCGACATCAGGTGACGTCAGGTCACCGGCTGAACTCGGATTCGTGCGCCTCGCCCCGTCGGCGGAGGCGTTTTTGTTTCCCCCGGAGAGCACTTTTGCCGACCGCGAAAAAAGAATCGACGATCGAGGAGCTGCGCGAGAAGATCGCGGGCGCGAAGAACTTGTTCTTCACGAACTACCAGGGCCTCACCGTCGAAGAGATCTCGAAGCTCCGCAACGAGCTTCGCAAAGACGGCAGCACGTACGGCGTCGTCAAGAACACCCTGTTCAAGCGCGCTGCGAGCACCGACCTCGCCTCGCAGCTCGACGCGATCCTCGCGGGTCCCACCGGCGTCGTGTTCGCCGGCGAAGATCCGGTCGCACCCGCCAAAGCCCTCAAGACGTTCCACGACGCGACGAAAAAAGTCGACGTCAAGGCCGCCTTCATCGACGGCAAGATCGTCGACGCCGCGCAAGTGCACGCGCTTGCGGCGCTTCCTCCCAAGCTCGAGCTGCTCGCGAGACTCGTCGGTTCGCTCAAGAGCCCGCTGCAGGGTCTCGTCATGGTCCTCAGCGGCAATCAAAGCGGCCTCGTCCGCGTCCTCAACTCGATTCGCGAGCAGAAGAGCGCGAATCAGCCCGCCATCGCACAGGAGTCCTAAGTCATCATGGCACTCGCCGAACTCATCGACCAGATCGATAAACTCACCGTCCTCGAGCTCGCGGATCTCGTCCACCAGCTCGAAGACAAGTACGGCGTGAGCGCCGCCGCGCCGGTCGCGGCCGCCGCACCCGCCGCCGCCGCCGCCGCGCCCGCCGAGGCGAAGACCGAATTCGACGTGATCCTCGAAGAAGCCGGACCGGAGAAGATCAAGGTCATCAAGGCCGTTCGCGAAGTCACGTCGCTTGGTCTCACCGAAGCGAAAGCGTTCGTCGAAAGCGCGCCCAAGGCCGTCAAGGAAGGCATCCCCAAAGACGAAGCCGACGCGATCGCGAAGAAGCTGTCCGAAGCCGGCGCGAAGGTCAGCGTCAAGTAGCAGCGTTTACGCACTGTCGAAAACGAGCAACGCCCGCGTCGTGCAGACGCGGGCGTTGTGTTAGCTGCTGCCGTCGCCGTTCGGGTCCACCCAGCCGCTGGAACGCATCATTGCGACGTTGCGCTTCGCGCGGTTGCCGACTTGGGTGTACCACGCGGAGTCTTTCATCTGGTCCGCGGCTTTGTTGTACTGCGCGCGTTTGGTCGCCGTATCCGTCGCCGCGACCGCCGCGTTGATCGCGGCGCGCGCCGACGGGAAGCCGAGCCAGCCGCCGACGCCGAGGTTGTACGTCATGTCCACGACGACGAAGCGGCGCGCGTCGCTGAGCTTGTCGAACACGCCGGGACCGAGCGTGCCGCGCGCGCCGGCGACGTAGCCCGGCAGCATCTGGTCGAACGTCGAGTCCGCTTGCGCCTGCGTCAGCGCGGTCGTCCCGGCGAGCACGCCGGCGATGTCGGTCACGCCCGCTTTCTGCAGGATCGCCCGCGCGTTCGCGTTCTGCAGGTTGAAGCCGTACGCGATCGTCGGCACGCCGACGGTGTCGTAGTACATCGTCAGCCGGAGGCCTTCGTTGATCGCGATGCGGCGGCGCACTTCGGCGCCCCACTGCTGCGGCGTCATGGCCATGCTCTACTCCCTCGTGCGCTCAGTGAAGACGGGTCATCTTGACGATGCGGATCGGCGGCGCGAGCATCTCGCCCGTCGCGTGCGCGCGCTGGATCGTGCGCACGACGTCCGCGCCGCGGATCACCTTGCCGAACGCGGCGTAGCCCGGGCCGAGCGGACCGCCGGCGTCGAGAAACCGGTTGTCCCCGATGCACAAGAAGAACTCCGTCGACGCGGAGTTCGGGTCCGCGGTGCGCGCCATCGCGATCGTGCCGTCGGTATTGTGCAGCCCGGTTTTGCTCGTCGGTTCCAGTGCGATGGGGCGGATCATTGGATTCGGTGCCTGCAGGTTGAGCCCGCCCTGGATCACCTCGATCTTCGACTGCGGTTCGTTGGCCTTGCTGACCGTCCGGTAGAACGTCGTGCCGTTGTACGTACCGGCGTCGACGTAGTGCAGGAAGTTCGCGGTCGTGCGCGGCGCGTGCGCGGCGTCGAGCCGCACCACGATCGTGCCCAGCGAGGTTTGGATCGCCACCTCCACCGGCGCCGCGGCGCGCGTGGCGGCGGACGACGAGCCGGCCGCGGCGAGAATCGCCGCCGCGCAGAGGCCGAGCATCGAGATGATTCGCATGTCGCCGGGCGGTTCGTCCACGAGCAAGACGTCTCTTGCCGGCAGGGGTACGGCGGTGCCGCGGCCGACCACCAGCACGTGGTTCGTCGATCGTGAGCGCGGCGCTGTATTTCGGCGACGTCGTTCGCACCTCCGAAACGCTGCGCGCGCGCGGCGACCGGCTCGCCGGCGGGCTGCGGCGCCTCGGTCTGCGCGAAGGCGGCGTCGTGGCGGTGCTGCTGCGCAACGACCCGGTGTACGCGGACGTGATGCTGGCGTGCCGGATCGCGGGCACGTACTACTGTCCGCTGAACTGGCATTTCACGCCCAGCGAGCTCGGCTTCATCTTGAACGATTGCGGTGCGCGGGTCGTGATCGGGCACGCCGACCTGCTCGACGCGGCGGCGGACGTGCTGCCGCGCGGCGCGACGGTGCTCCGCGCCGGCGCCGGGGCGGCGTTCGTGGACTACGAGACATGGTTGAGCGCGCAGCCCGCGTACGACGGCCCGGCGGCGTCGCCGCGTGGGCTGATGGGCTATACGTCGGGCACGACGGGCCGTCCGAAGGGCGTCGCTCGCGTGGCGGTGCCGCTGGAGGAGGTGCCCGCGCAGCAGGCGGCATTGCGCGAGCTCGTCCGTGCCGTGTACGGGATCGAGGACGGTTGCCGCACGCTGCTGTCAGCGCCGCTGTACCACAGTGCGCCGGCGTCGATCGCGCAGAACACGCTGCTATACGGCGAGCGGCTCGTGCTCGCACCGCGCTTCGACGCCGAAGAGACGCTCGCGCTCATCGAGCGGCACCGCGCGGACGTCGCATATCTGACGCCGACGATGTACGTGCGCCTGCTGCGGTTGCCGGACGCGGCATGGGGCCGCTACGACACGTCGTCGCTGCGCTTCGTCGCATCGACGGGTGCGCCGTGCGCACCCGAGGTCAAACGCGCGATCATCGCGCGGCTCGGCCCGGTGGTGCACGAGACGTACGCGTCGACCGAAGCGGGGCTCATCACCGTCGCGTCGTCCGCGGACGCGCTCGCGCGGCCGGGCACCGCCGGCCGCCCCGCGGGCGCGGCGCAGGTCCGCATCCTCGACGAGTCCGGGACGTCGTGCGCGCCCGGTGAGATCGGGATGATCTACGGCCGCCAGCCCGCGTATCCTGACTTCACGTACCACAACTTGCCCGACGCGCGCCGCGCGATCGAGCGTGACGGGCTCGTCACCCTGGGCGACGTGGGATATCTCGACGCCGACGGCTATCTGTTCGTGTGCGACCGCGGCGCCGACATGGTGCTGTCGGGCGGCGTGAACGTGTACCCCGCCGAGATCGAGCACGCGCTGCTGCGGCTGCCCGGCGTGCTCGACTGCGCGGTGATCGGCGTGCCGGACGCGGAGTTCGGCGAACGGCTCCACGCGGTCGTCCAGCCCGAACCGGGCGCCGTGCTCGACACGGATGCGCTCGCGTCGGAGCTGCGCCGCGTGCTGGCAGGCTTCAAGGTGCCGCGCACGTTCACGCTCACCGACGCGCTGCCGCGCGACGACAACGGCAAGGTCGCGAAACGCCGGCTGCGCGAGCAGCACGCGGAATCAGTCGCCCGATGACCATCGGGAACCTGGCGGCCGAACACGCTGCTGACCGCGCGGATCTGCTGGCGCCCTCCGTTGCCGACGCCGTGCGCGCGTGGCGCGCGAGCGTGCCCGCGGACGCGTTGTGGGTGGCGGAGATCGATCCGCAGCTCGCCGACACCGCGGCGTTTTGCGAACGCTATGACGTGCCGATGGACCGTTCGGCGAACTGCGTCGTGCTGGCCGCGCGGCGCGAGGGTCGCAGCTGGTTCGCGGCGTGCGTCGTGCTCGCGACGACGCGCGCCGACGTGAACGGTCTCGCGAAGAAATATCTCGGCGCAAGCAAGATCTCGTTTGCGAGCATGGACGCAGCGACGGCGGCGAGCGCGATGGAGTCGGGCGGCATCACGCCGCTCGGGCTGCCCGCGGATTGGCCGATCCTCATCGACGCGGCCGTCGCCGCGGCCGAACGCGTCGTGATCGGCAGCGGCGTGCGCCGCTCGAAGATCTCGCTGCCGGGCGCCGCGCTCGCCGAGCTCCCGAACGCGGTCGTGCTTTCGGAGCTCGGCCGTTAGCCGTGCGAATTCCGCGCGGCGACCCAATCGGCCGCGCGGCGCTTCGCTTCTTCGGGTTCCATGGAATTTACGGCGACGACAGCTCGATCAGCTGGTCGAAGTTCGGGCCGATGTTGACGACGTAGAGCAGGTCGCCGCCTTGCGCGGACGTCGTGAAGTCGTTGCCGACGAACGGCATCGCCGGACCGGTATTCCACGAGTTGCTCGCCGGATCGTAGTAGTAGACCGTGTTGGCCGAGGCCGGTCCGCTGCTGCTCGTGCCGCCCGCGACGTACAATCTGCCGAGGATTGCCCCCGCGTGCTGATGACGGAGCGCGGCCGGGAGCGGCGCGACGGTCGTCCAGGTATTGGTTCCCGGATCGTACCGCTCGACGGTCGTCACGGCGGTGGACGAAACGCTGCGGCCGCCGATGACGTAGATGAAGCCGTTCAGCGGCGCGACCGCGGCTTCGATCCGCGGCGTCGGCATCGTGGCCAGGTCGGTCCACGTGTCGGTGTCGGGGCTGTACGCCTCGGGGATGCCGACGAACGCGGCCCCGCTGATGCCGCCGAACACGTAGAGGCGACCCAGGAACGCAATCGCCTGATGCTGGTTCCGCGCGTGATTCATGGCACGGTAGCTCGCCCACCCGATGGGCCCTGTTCCGCCGGGACAGGTGTTGGGCGGGACGTCAGGCGGGCTGCCGGGCGACGGAACGCAGCTCGGCGACGGATCGTACCCCTCGAGCGCGGCCGAGACAGTGCTGCCGGCGTCGAGGCCGCCGGCCACGAAGAACTTGCCGCCGACGGCGTCGCCGGAGACTTGGGTGCGCGGTACGTTCATGTTCGCGAGCGTGGTCCACGAGGTGGTGGACGGATCGTACGACTGGGTCGAACCCGTTCTCGTGAAGGTCGCCGCCGGCTTCGTGTCACCGCCCGCGACGAATACGAGGCCGTTGAGAATGCCGGCCGCGCCGTTCTGGCGGGGCAGACCGGTCGGCGTGCGCGTCTTCCACGAGACGCTCGGCACGCTGTTGACCGTGAACGCGAGCACCACGGTGGAGAGACCGTCGCCGGGCGATGCGCCCGACGTGTTCGGCGGCGTCGCGGTGAGCGTGATCTTCGCGGACACGTTCACGGCATTGGGCTTGATGGTGAGCGTGTTGCCGCTGAGCGTCGCGGTGAAGTTGGCGTTGCTGCTGGACACGCTGAGCGCGGGCGCGCCCGGCACGGTGAGCGGGATCGCGCTGCCGTGCCCGTCGAGGATTTGAGCGGTGAAGTTCGTAGGATTCGTGCCGGTGATCGTGGCGTTGCACGTCGCTGACACGTCGCTCGCGCCGGTGATGGTCGAGCCGGTGCAGTTCGTGCCGCTCGCCAGCGGGACGCCTGCCGGCGCCGTGACGACGAAGATACCCGCATTCGCGTCGAGCGTGAACAGCAGCGTGTTGACGACGCCCTGCTGCACCGACGCGACGGCGCGCTGCTGCGAGATGATGTTGCCGGTCGCGTTCCCGCCGGCGAAGCCGTCGTAGGCGGCGATGGTCAGCGAGTCGTCGCCGAGCGGCAGGTCGATCGTCTCGGTGCATTTGATGTTGGCCGCGTTGCCGGGGTCTGGACCGCACTGGCCCGGCGTGTTCGGGTTCTGCGTGGTGGACGTGATCCCGAACGTCGTCGTTTGCGGCAACCCGCCGGGCGGCGTGACGGCGGCGTGCGTGGTGGGGTGCGACACCGCCGTGAGCGTGACTTTGATCGCGGCCGTCGCAGCGGTGATATAGTTCGGCCGGCGTGCGGCGGACTGCGCCGCGCGCTGCTTGGCGCTCGTGCCCTTCGGGATGATAAACGTGAGCGTGACCGGAGCCGTAGCGGCCGACGCCGGGGCGAGCGTGCCCGGGACGCCGGGCAGCGTCGCTTTGGAACCGCCGCCGCCGCCGCAGCCGGCGAGGAGAACGGCTGCCGTCAAGAAGGCCGCGACGGGACGAAAAACGGTCAACACGGGCACCTCGAACGCTGAGTACGGCGGAACGCGACGCTGCGGGCGCTCCTGGAGAGGGCGCTCGACGGCTGAAGGGCTCGTTACTATCTGCGCCGCGTCTGCCCTTCCGCTTAGCGCGGAAAAGACGGACGAACGGGCGCCATCCGAGACGAAGAAGGACGAGCAAACGCGACGCTCTGCCGCTCAGCCGACCCGGAGTTCTCGTTCCGTCGTGGTGGCGGGGGTGTGCGACGGGAGCGTGATCGTGAACGTCGTGCCTGTTCGCGGGGTGCTCTGCACCTGGACCGATCCGCCCGCTCGGGCGGCGGCGCGTTCGACGATCGCGAGGCCCAGGCCGGTGCCGTCGATCCCCGACGCGTGCTGCCCGCGGAAGAACCGCTCGAATACGTGCGGCTGCTCGCGCTCCGGGATGCCGGGGCCGCCGTCGTGCACCGCGATCAGCACGTCGCCGTCCGCTGCGCTGACGTGTACCGTCACGGGCGTGTCTGCTCCGTACTTCAGCGCGTTGTCGACGAGGTTGCCGACCGCTTCGTGCAACTCGCCCGCATCGCCCAGCACGAGCGCGTTCGGCGCACCGATTCGCACGTCGACGTCGCGGTGCCGGGCGGCGGTGACTTGTGCGACCGCGTCGCGCACGATGTCCGCGACGTCGACGGTTTCTGCGCTCGGGCGCTCCGGGCGTTCCAGGCGCGCGAGCACCATCAGGCGTTCCAGCAACCGGCGCATGCGGAGCGTCTCGGTACGCAGCGTGCTGAACGCGCGTTCGCGGATCTCCGGATCGTCGTGGCCGCCGCGCGCGAGCACGTCGATGAAACCGCTGATCACCGTCAGCGGCGTGCGCAGCTCGTGACCGGCGTCGGCGACGAAACGGCGCATCTGCTCTTCGACGCGCACGCGTTCGGCGAACGCCGATGCCACCTGCTCCGTCGCGCCGTTGTACGCCGCGATCAGCTCGCCCAGCTCGCTGCGGTCGGTGGTCGTCACCGGGCGCTGCGTGAAGTCGCCGCTCGCGAAGCGCCGCAGCTCGCCGGTCACGGTGATGAGCGGCGCGATCGCCTGCGCGGTGATCCAGCGCGCGAACAGCCATGCGAGCACGAGCGCCAGCACGAGCGAGATTGCGAGCGACCAGAGATATGCCCTCACCGCGGGCTGGATCGCGCGCAGATCCGGGGCGATGAAGATCTCGTTGCCGTCGAACAGCCGTACGAAGCGCGGCCGCAGCCCCAGCATCGTCGTCAGCGAGAACTGCTCGGCCGCGTTGCGCGGCGGCGAACCGCCGCGCGGCATCCCGTCTCTGCGCTCCGAGCGCGGCGGAGGAAGACGGACCACGACGCCGGGCCGCGTCCCGATCCTGACGATGAGCTCCCGCAGCGCGGGTGTGTCTTCGCGCGCGTGCGCGGCGACGATCCCCTGCACGGCGGCGACGCTGTCCGCGACGGCGGCGAACGTCGGCTGGGTGAGAAACGAGAACGCGAAGCGCGTGAGGATGACCGCGAGGATGATCAGCACCACAGCCACCACCGACGCGTACGACAGCGTCAAGCGGCTGCGGAGCGACATTAGCGCGTCTCTCGCAGCGTGTAGCCGACGCCGCGGACGGTATGGATCAGGCGGGGCGCCATCGGCGTGTCGACCTTCGCCCGCAAATAGGAGATGTAGGTTTCGACGGTGGCCAGCGCGACCTCGCTGTCGGCGCCCCACACCAGATCGAGGAGCTCCTCGCGCGTGAACACGCGGTTCGGGCGGCGCGCGAGCGTGGCGAGCAGGTCGAACTCGCGCGTGGAGAAATCGATCCAGCGGTCGCCGCGGCGCGCGGTGCGCGCTTCGAGATCGATCTCGAGATCCGCGACGCGAATGTGGTACACGCGCTTGAGCATCGGCCGGCGCAGCGCGGTATGGATGCGCGCGCCGAGCTCGTCGAGATCGAACGGCTTGGGCAGATAGTCGTCGGCGCCCGCTTTGAGGCCGTCGATGCGGTCGCGGACGTCGCCGCGCGCGGTGAGCATGATGATCGGCACCTCGGTGAGGCGGCGCAGCAGCGGGATCAGCGAGAGGCCGTCGATCTTCGGCATCATGATGTCGAGCACGATGCAGTCGGGCTTCCAGTCGCGCACGACGGTGAGCCCGTCGGGCCCGTCGACCGCGGTGCGCACCTCGAAGCCTTCCTGGGCCAAGCCGATTTGCAGCATCTCGCGGATGCTCTTCTCGTCATCGATAACCGCGACGCGGTGCGACATCTGGGTAGCCATGAGGTTATTTTCCGCTGCGAGCCTGGGAGCCGTCTCCGAACCGTTCCCAGGAAACTCCCCGCTCAGCGCTCGCCGAGCGTGCGTATTACCCAGCCTCGGCCCACGCAGCTTTCAGGAAGCGCGTCCACCGTACTGCCATGGGAATTACGAAGTCTCAACCGGCGTTCGACGTCGTGTGCCATCCCAGCCGCGCGGTCGGCCGCGTAGCATTGTTCGGCGACATGGACATCTATGCCGCCGCCGAGCTGGAGCGCGCCTTTGAATCGCTTTCCGGACCCGAGGTCATCATCGACGTGCGCAAGGTGCGTTCCGTCGCCTCGGCGTTCTTCAGCGCGCTGATCCACTTGCGCTGGCGCTTGCCGGACAGCCGCATCGAGATCGTCGGCGCGAACGACAGCGTTCGCAACACGTTTCACGCGGTCGGTGCCGACGTCTTCGTGACGCTCGCGCCATGAGGCTCGGCCAGGAGTTCGGCGGTCCACCCAGCACGGCATCGTCCATGGAAGCCGGTCGGTCCGCCGTGACGCGAAGAAGCGCGCTCGCAATCGTTGGTTCGATCGGTGCCGCTGCGCTCGTGCGCTACAGCGGCAACGGCGCGCACGCTGCAGCGGCGTCATCCCCCGCCGCGTCAACCGCATCGTGCGTGTTGACTCCGTCGCTGGAGATCGGCCCGTTCTTCGTGGACACGAAGCTGCACCGCTCGGATCTGACGGCGGGAACGACGAACGCCGACGTGACCGGCGCGGTGCCGCTCGCCCTCGCGATCGCCGTGCAGCGATATTCGGCGCAAGGCTGCACGCCGCTCGCCGGCGCGCACGTCGACCTGTGGCAGGCGGACGCCCGCGGACGGTACTCCGACGAGGCGTCCGAGAACACCGCCGGGCAAACGTACTTGCGCGGATATCAAATCACGGACGCGAACGGACGCGCCGCGTTCACCACCGTCGTTCCGGGCTGGTACCCGGGGCGGACCATCCACATCCACGCGATGATCCGCACGTTCGCGCCGTCGGGGGCGCAGGCGTACGCATACACGACATAGCTTTTCTTCGACCCGTCCGTCACGCTCGACGTGATGAGCCGGTCGACATACGGCGAACGCGGGCGTCCCGACACGACGAACGCTTCGGATCGCATCTATGCGGCGAGCGGCGGATCGACGAGGCTGGCGCTCACGAAGACCACGCGCGGATACCGCGGCGCGATCACGATCGGGGTCACGGGCTAACGACCCCGCGAGTCGCGGACGCGCCGACCACCGGTACGACGGCGTGCAGGAGGGAGACGCGCAAGTCGCAGGGCATGCTTGGGTGCCGGCAGGCTGGTGGGTGGAATGACCTCGATCCGACGACTGCTCGTCTCCGCGCTCATCGCGATCGCGCTGCTGTTCGCGCCGGCGGCGGCGGGCGCGTCGAAGCATCGCACGCCGGCGAGCGCACCCGTGCGAACCGGGTCGCTGCAGCTCTTCGCGACGGAGGGCGCGGCGCAGGCGCACTGCCCGCGCGACGTGGTCGTATGGCTAAACACGAACAGCGGCATCTACCACGAGAAGGGCATGCGCTGGTACGGCAACACGAAGTCGGGCGCGTACGTATGCCGCCGCGAGGCGGACGCGGCCGGCGACCGCGACACGCGAAACGGCCAGTAGGATGGTGCGCTAGACGTGGAGCTGCCCGGAGCGGCGTATTTCTACACGCTCGCGACCGTCGCGATCACGTTCGTCACGTTCTCGTCGCTGCTGATCATCCTGCGGCAGACGGTCGGCGCCGGCCTTTCGGCGTACGACAGCACCGTTACGCGCTTCTTCATGCAGTTGGGATTCATCGTGATCGCGGGCGCGCTGCTGCCGCCGCTGCTCGCGCTTTGCGAAGCGCCGCCGGACGTCATTTGGCGCGTCTCGAGCGGGTTCACCGGCGCCGTGGTGCTGATCCGGCTCATCACGTGGCCGGGGCAGCGGCGGAGGGCCCTCGGGCCGACGGCGCCCGTCATTGCGACGATCTACATAACGCTCGGAATCGTCGCCGCGCTGCTGATGATCGCGAACGCGGCGGGATGGCCCTGGCGTCCTGCGATGCGCATCCACGCGGTCGCGGTCACGCTCATGCTGTTCACGACCGGCGCCGCGTTCCTCGTGTCGTCGAAGGTCATCTTGGAGCAAGAGCGCTAGCGCGCGCGCCGGATCGGGGCGCCTGCTCGCAGGATTAGCGGCCGGGAATACTGTCAGGTGATGACTGCCGTCGATGACCTGATCGCCGAAGCAACCACCGACCGCACCCCACGGCGCATCTTTCGCGCGCACGTCGCGGGGGAGCGGATCGAGACGCTGGCGCGCCTGCGCGACGTCCTCGCGCGGCCGCCGCTCGCGCTGATCGCAGGCTTCAGCTTCAAGACGAACCCGCGCGCGGAGCTCGTGAAGCTCGCGCGCCAGCACGGGTTCTTCGCCGAGACGATCTCGCACGACGAGCTCGACTGGGCGAAGCACGAACGGTTCGCGCCCGACGAGACCGTCTACAACGGGCCCGAGCCGCTGCTCGACCGCTCCGAAGGCGAGCGGCTGGCGTACGCATTCGCCGACAGCGTCGAAGCGTTCGAACGCAACGTGCAGCGCGGGATCGCGCACGTGCACGGCGTTCGCTTGCGGCCGTCGATGATCGGTTCGCGGTTCGGCGTGCCGATCGACGACGACGCGGCGCTCGTCGCGGCCGCGGGCGCCACGCCGTCCGACATGCCGATCGGCGTGTCGTTTCACGCGCGCCACAGCGACTTCAAGGGCGCATCGTGGCGCGACGTCGCGGGCGACGTGCTCGAACGCGCGATCGCGCTCGAACGACGCACCGGCCGGCGCGTCGTTGCGTTCGACGTCGGCGGCGGCTGGACGCCCCAGGAGTTCGACGCGAGCTTCGAGCCCGACATGCGGTGGCTCGTCGACCGCATCGTCCTGTCGCTGCCGTTCTGCACGCGGCTGCTGTTCGAGCCCGGGCAGGCGCTCTGCACGCCGACCGAAGCGCTGCTCACCGAGGTGCTCGAAGTGCGCGAGCGTGGTCCGCGGCGGGATGCCGTCGTCGACGTCGGCTATCCCGACTGGCCGGAGATGCACGAATACCCTCACCGCGTGTTCGCGTGGCGAGACCGCGGGTGGCAACCCCTGGGCCACGGGGCGGACCGGATGTTGGGCCGTACGTGCCTCGAGTACGACCAGGTCGAGGGGCTGCGGTTCCCCGGCGACCTCGCGCCGGGCGATCGGCTGCTGATCGCCGACACGGGCTCGTACGACCACTCGATGGCCTTCAACTTCGGCCGCGGCGGAGGTAAGCACCGCACGCTCAGCGACTGACATAGGACCAGCTCCTTTGGCCCAATGGAGCGACCGGGCGTCTTGTGGTGTTTCCCTAGCCGCCAAGCAGGGGAAGACATGGTTCCGATGCCCACGCCGATCGCCGAGACGACGTACGTGCTGCCGATCCGCCGCACCGCCGTCCTCAGAGACGACGACTTAGCCGCGTACCTGGACGCGCTCGTCAAGCTCGTGCCCGTGGTCGTGGTCGACGGTTCGCCGCCCGACGTCTTCGCGCACCATGCCGCGAGCTGGCCGCCGGCCGTGCTGCACGTGGGCGTCGACGAGGACCGCCGCGGCGACCTCAACGGCAAGGTGGCCGGCGTCGTGACGGGGCTGCGCCGCGTGCGCACCGCGAAGGCCGTGATCGCCGACGACGACGTGCGCTACGACCCGTTCGCGCTGCGGCGGCTCGCGGCGCTGCTGGAACACGCCGGCGTGGTCCGCCCGCAGAACGTCTTCAATCCGGCGCCGTGGCACGCGGTGCTCGACACCGGCCGCACGCTGATCGCGCGCGCGACCGGCGGCGACTGGCCCGGCACGCTCGGCATCCGCATGGACGCGTACGCGCGCGCCGGCGGCTACGACGGCACCGTGCTCTTCGAAAATCTCGAGCTCGTGCGGACGCTGCGCGCGGTCGGGGCGCGAGAGCTCGTCGCCTACGACCTGTTCGTGGCGCGCCGCCCACCGACGGCGCGGCACTTCATCGCGCAGCGCGTGCGCCAAGCCTATGACGAGTTCGCGCGGCCCGGCCGCCTCGCGGCGCAGCTCGCGGTCGGCCCGCTGCTCGTGCTCGGCACCGCGCGGTTCGGCCCGCGCGCGCTGGCGGCATTCGCCGTCGGTGCGATCGCGCTGGCCGAGAGCGGGCGCCGACGAGGGGGCGCGCGGCGCGTGTTCCCGCCGCGCGCGGCGATGCTCGCACCCCTGTGGGTGCTCGAACGCGCCGCGACGTCGTGGTGCGCGGTCGCGCTGCGGCTCACGCGCGGCGGCGTGCGCTACTCGCACGGCACGCTGCGCGTCGCCGCGCATCAGGAGCGGCTGCTCCGCCGCCGCCTCGCGATGGAGGACGTGGCGTGATCGAGCGAGCGACCGAGCTGGACCGCCTTCAAGTCGCGTGGCCGAACCCGTTCGCGAGCGACGCCGCTCGCGCGCACTCCTCGTACCACGGCCGGCGGGACGGCGAGCTGGTCCGCCTGTTGGACACGGCGCCCATCGGCGCGTTTGCCCGCGTCGCCCACGACGCGTTCCGCGGCTTCGTCTTGGACGACGCCTTCTCGTGCCTGGGCGCGAAGTCGGCGCTGCGGCGCGAGACCTACCGCTTCGGCGTTTACGACCGGCTCGACGATGCCGCCGTGACCGAAGGCCTCGCGCGCGACCTCTACGCTTTCACCACGGACCGGTGCGGCTTCGAGAGCGACTTCACGACGTTCGTCGCGATCTTCCGCGAACGCGAGGCGGATGACGAGCTGACGTTCGAGCGGATGCTGTGGTCGCAGCTCCAGCGGCTGCATGACCTCGACACCCGCTACCATCCGTGGGACTCGCGCGTGAGCGACGATCCCGAGAGCTCGAAGTTTTCGTTCAGCGTCGCGGGCGACGCGTTCTTCGTGATCGGCATGCACCCGGGCGCGTCGCGCACTGCGCGGCGCTTCGCCTGGCCCACCCTGGTGTTCAACGCGCACGAGCAGTTCGAGAACTTGCGCGCGGACGGCCGCTTCGAGCCGCTGCAGACCCGCATCCGCGAGCGCGAGCTGCGCCTGGACGGGCGCATCAACCCGAACTTGGCCGACTACGGCTACCACTCCGAGGCGCGCCAGTACTCCGGGCGGCCGACGGAGCCGACGTGGACCTGTCCGTTCCGCCCGCGCCGCTGATCGAGATCCCGCCGCGCAGCGGCACGGCGTTCGTGCTGGAGCGCGGCGCGACGCTGGCGGTCATCGACCCGGAAGGCGAGCAGGTCGCCGACCTCGTCGCCTTCGCGGCGGGCGACCGGCGCGAGCACCTCTCGAACGGGCGCACGTTCGATTATGAAGAGACGATCGCTATGACCGCCGGCAACCGGCTGTGGTCGAACCGCTCGCGCCCACTGCTGACGATCGTGCGGGACGACGTGGGCACGCACGATTTTCTGCTGGCGCCGTGCAGCCGCGACACCTGGCGGGTGTGCTACGGCGGCGACCACGACGACGTGCCCGGCTGCTTCGGGAACCTCGCCGCGGCGCTGGCGCCGTTCGGGATCGAGCCCGACGCGATCCCGACCGCCTTCAACGTGTTCATGCGGGTCGAGGTCGCGCCGGACGGCCGGCTCGCGGTGCGGCCGCCCCGCTCGCGCGCGGGCGACGTGTTCGCGGTGCGGGCGGAAGAGCGCCTCGTCGTGGGCCTGACCGCTTGCTCGGCGGCCCAGTCGAACAACGGCCGCTTCAAACCGATTCAGTACCGGATCGACGCCGCCGGGTAGCGTTCGAGCGCCATGGTTCGCGTTGACGCTCTCGGCCGTAAATGGTATGCTTCGGAGGTTCCGGCCGGACCGCCGTGGTTCGGCCGCTTTCGTGTGCGTTCCGGAGTACTGAGTGCCGACGATCTCCCAGCTGGTCCGTAAGGGCCGCGAGAAACAGCTGAAAAAGGTGAAAACCCCGGCCTTCCGCGTCGTTTCGACCGGACCGAAGCCGGGTCACCCCGACCTGCCCAACCGCACCTTCGAGGTGACGGGCAACCCGCAGCGCCGCGGCGTGTGCACGCAAGTCAAGACGATCACGCCCAAGAAGCCGAACTCGGCCTTGCGTAAGGTCGCGCGCGTGCGCCTCACCAACGGCGAGGAGGTCACGGCGTACATCCCCGGGATCGGGCACAACCTCCAGGAGCACTCGGTCGTCCTGATCCGCGGCGGCCGCGTCAAAGATCTGCCCGGCGTGCGTTATCACATCATCCGCGGGACGCTCGACACGTCGGGCGCCGCGAACCGCAAGCAAGGCCGCTCGAAATACGGCGCCAAGCGCGCCACCAAGAAGAAGTAAGGAACCGCGTACTCATGCCGCGTAAGGGCCCCGTCCCCAAACGACCGATCCTCCCCGACCCGAAATTCGGTTCGAAAGTGCTCGCGCGCTTCATCAACAAGGTGATGCTGCGCGGCAAGAAGTCGGTCGCCGAGCTCATCACCTACGATGCGCTCGAGCTGATCGCGAACAAGTCGGGCCGCGATCCGATGGACGTGTTCACGCAGGCGCTGGGCAACGCGATGCCGCTGGTCGAGGTCCGTCCTCGCCGCGTCGGCGGTGCGACCTACCAGGTCCCGATGGAGGTCCGCCCGGACCGCCGCCAGGCCATGGCGATGCGCTGGCTGATCAGCTACGCTCGCGCTCGCCCCGGCAAATCGATGACCGAAAAGCTCGCGAACGAATTGATGGACGCGTCGAACAATCAAGGCGCGTCGATCAAAAAGCGCGAGGACACGCACAAGATGGCGGAAGCCAACAAAGCTTTCGCCCACTACCGCTGGTGATCGGCAACCTCTAGGTTTCTCATGGCTCTCAAGCGCGACTATCCGCTCGAACACACCCGCAACATCGGGATCGCTGCTCACATCGACGCCGGCAAAACGACGGCGACGGAGCGGATTCTTTTCTATACCGGCCGCACGCACAAGATCGGTGAAGTCCACGACGGCGCCGCTACCATGGACTGGATGGTCCAGGAG
>DASWRD010000097.1:0-4664 GCA_036403315.1 Candidatus Elarobacter sp. | reverse complement strand
CGGAAGCGTCGGCGCTCTTCTTCAACACCGGCATGCAGCACGTCGACCTGACGTCGGGTGCGGACCACACCGTCGGCCCGACGTTCTCCGACACCGTCGTGCGCAGCGCGGCCACGGGACGCGGCCAGGGCCGCTACGTCGGCAACATCGTCATTCGGCCGAAGGCGCACGGCAGCGACGCCTCGCTGCGCGACGACGCGCTGCTGCTTTCGAAGCGCGCGCACATCGACTCCATCCCGGCGCTGGAGATCGCCGCGAACGACGTCAAGGCGTTCCACGGCGCGACCGTCGGTTCGCTCGACGAGGACGCGCTGTTCTACGCGGGGAGCCGCGGCATCGCGCGCGCCGAGGCGCTGCGGCTGATCACGCTCGGCTTCTTCGAACCCGTCATCGCGCGCTTCCCCGGCGAGTCGCTGCGCGACGAGATCCGCACGGCGCTCGACCGCAAGATCGACGACGCCACGGAGCTGGGCGCGTGATCACCGCAGCCGACCCCAAACAAGCGCGCATCGTCGCGGACTTCCCGATCCTCGCCAAGCCGACGTCGCGCGGAAAGCGGCTCGTGTATTTGGACTCGGCGGCGTCGTCGCAGAAGCCGCGCGCGGTCATCCAGTCGCTCGTGAACTATTACGAGAACGACCACGCGAACATCCACCGCGGCGTGTACGAGCTCGCCGCGCGCGCGACCGAGCACTTCGAGGCCGCGCGTGCGAAGGTCGCGGCGTTCGTGAACGCGGCGCACACCGAAGAGATCATCTGGACGCGCAACACGACCGAGGCGATCAACCTCGTGTCGTTCTCCTGGGGCTTGGCGAACCTCGGCCCCGGCGACGCGATCCTCACCACGCAGCTGGAGCACCACTCCAACCTCGTGCCGTGGCAGCTCCTCGCGGCCAAAACGGGCGCCGAGCTGCGCTACATCAAAGCCGATGCGCACGGCGTGCTGGTCCTCGACGACCTGGACACGCTGCTCGCCGGCGTGAAGCTCGTCGCGCTGACCCACGTGTCGAACACGATCGGCTCGATCGCGCCGCTCGACGTGATCGTGCCCCGCGCGCACGCGGCCGGCGCCGTGGTGCTGGTCGACGCCGCGCAGTCCGTGCCGCACATGCCGGTGGACGTGCAGGCGCTCGACGTCGACTTCCTCGCCGCGAGCGGCCACAAGATGTGCGGTCCCACGGGGATCGGTTTCCTGTACGGCAAGCGCGCGCTGCTCGACGCGATGCCGCCGTTCTTGACCGGCGGCGACATGATCAAGCGCGTGTCGTACGAGACGACGTCCTTCAACGAGCTGCCGTGGAAGTTCGAAGCCGGCACCAGCAACATCGCCGACGCGATCGCGCTCGGCGCCGCGGTGGACTACCTCAGCGAGATCGGGATGGACTGGGTGCGCGCGCACGAGAAGCGCATCACGGCGTACGCGCTGGAGAAGTTGCGCGCGTTCGAACCGCGCGGCCTCGCCATCTACGGCCCGCCGTCCGCGGAGGACCGCGCCGGCGTGATCTCGTTCAATTTCGGCGACATCCATGCGCACGATCTGGCGTCGATCCTCGACACCGAGGGCGTGTGCGTGCGCGCCGGCCACCACTGCACGATGCCGCTGATGGAAAAGATGGGCTGGCCCGCGACGGCGCGCGCGTCGTTCTACCTCTACAACACCGAAGAGGACGTCGACGCACTGGCGCACGCGCTGGAAAAGGCGGCCGGCGTGTTCCGCCTGACGTAACGATGGACGACTTCTACAAAGAGTACATCCTCGACCACTACCGGAATCCGCGCAACTTCGGGCACCTCGAGCGGGTGGACGCCACCGCCGAGGACTTGAACCCGCTGTGCGGCGACACCATTCGCATGGAGCTCGCGCTCGACGACCAAGGCCGCGTGCAGGACGTGAAGTTCAGCGGCAAGGGCTGCGCGATCTCACAGGCGTCGGCGTCGATGCTGACGGAGAGCGTGAAGGGGATGAAGCTCGAGGACGTCGCGCGGCTGCCGCAGGACACGGTTCTGGAGAACGTCGGGATCGGGATCAGCCCCACGCGCATGAAGTGCGCGATGCTGGGCCTCAAAGTGCTCAAGAGCGCCGCGCTGGGCGAGCTCGCGTCCTGGCCGGACGAGAGCCCCTAAGCATTCCGTTGCGTCGTTCGGCCACGGCGCTGCTCGCGTTCGCGCTGGCGCTGGCGTTCGCGGCCGGTGCAGGCGCCCAAACGCCCTCCGTGGAGCGTCACGCCGTCGCGTCGCACCCGCGCCCGCGCGTTCAAACGCGGCTAATTCGCACCAACGCCCCGAATGCCGTCCCTGACGCGGGCTTCGAGTCCGGCGCGTTTCGGTACTGGCAGCAATGCGGAAACGTGAACGCGTCGATCACCGCGGCGCGCGCCCACGCCGGGAAGTACGCGCAGAAATCAGGTTCCGGCGCCGGCGAGCCGAGCGGTGACGAAGGCGTGTGCCAAGCCGTCATCATCCCGCCCGGCGGCAAGCTCACGTTCTGGGTGTACCAGTACTCGAACGAGCCGAACACGACGTACGCCTACCAAGAAGCGCAGCTCTTCGACGCGAGCGGAACGACGGTCAAGCAGCTGTATCAAACGGTCAGCACCACGAACGGCTGGGCACAGCAGAGTTACGACCTGTCGGCATTCGCGGGCCAGACGTTGTACTTGTACTTCGGCGTCCACGGCGACGGCTACGCGGGTGCGTACGCGATCCAGTTCGTCGACGACGTCTCGCTCACGAGCGGCTCCGCACCGTGATCGGCGGTTGGCGCCCGTGATCACGGGCGTCGTCGTCCTGCGGTTCGCGCTCGCGATCGTGTTCGACGCGCTCGCGTTCACGATCTGGGACGTCGGGACGCGGCCGCCGCTGCGTTTGGTGCGCGACGTGGCGAAGGGCGCGCGCGTACCGCGTGTGCTCCTGCGCGGCGTGCTGCGTTTCCTGATCGGCTTCGGGCTGCTGTACCTCGCCGCGGTCGTCGCGCGCCCCGCGATGCCGACAATGCGCGCGTTCACGCTGATCGAGACGGGGATGATCGTCGCGGCGCTGCTGGTGGAGCAGCTCGTCGGCCCGGATTTGCGGCGCGCGTCGATGCGCCGCACGACGACCTAGATCTCGCGGCGGCCTTCGATGCAGACGTTCTGCACGTCGTAGGCGCGCTCGAGCACGACCACGTCGCCTCTGGGCGTCGCGAAGGTGAGCCACACCGCGCGATAGGGCGCTTTCTCCGACGGCTGCACGCTATTGGTGATCACGGCGCGCTTGAGCGTGAGGTTCCCCTCGACGCCGAGCGCCTTCGCCGTGTCGGGCGCGGGAAACGGCTGATCGCGCCAGTACGCGAACACGCCGCCGCCCTGCCTGACGATCGTGCGCAATTTGGCGTCACCGGGATATGTTCCCGGACGGATCGTGTCGTCGATCGACGCGACGATGGAGTCGATGGCCGTCTGCTTGACCGCGCGGCTCTGGCAGTTCGCTTCGGTCCGATACGGCAGCTGCAAGCGCGGTGCGGACGACGTGCACGCGGTCAGCACGACGAGCGCGAGCGGGAGGAGACGCGACGACAGGTCCACGTCTCCTCCGGTTCTACGCGAGCTTGCCCGACGTCTTCTCCAGCAGCGCCCACGCCTGCGCACCGAACTTGCCGCTCCACTTCGTGTAGAAGCCCGAGCTGCTCAGCTTCGCGCGGAGCCCGCTGGTGTCGGCCTTGTTGATCGTCATGCCGCGGCGCGACAGCTTCTCGGAGAGCGACTCGTTGCGCAGCTGCGTGTCGCGGCGCTGCAGCAGCGCGTACTTCGTGAGGTTGCGCTCGACCACCGACTGCACGTCCGGCGGCAGGGCTTTCCACGCCTCCTGGTTGCCCAGGAAATGGTACGCCGACCACATGTGGTTGGTGACGCTCAAATACTTCTGCACTTCGTACAGGCGCCCGACGTCGATGATCGCGTACGGGTTTTCCTGTCCGTCGAACACGCGCGTCTGCAGCGCCGTGTACAGCTCGCTGAAGTTCAGCGGGGCGGGCGCGGCGCCCAGCGACTTGAAGAGATCGACCCACAGCTCGCCCGCGGGAGTCCGAATCTTGAAGCCCGAGAGATCCGCGACCGTGCGCATCGGCTTGCTCGACGACGTGATCTGCCGCATCCCGTTCTCCCACATCTTCGGATGCACGTACAGCCCCGCGCCGCGGATCGCGTCGCGCACGTGGTTGCCCAAGTCGCCGTCCATCGCGCGGAACGCCTCGCCGGAGTCCTTGAAGGCGAAACCGACGCCCTGGATGCCGGCGAGCGGCACCACCGACTGCAGAATCCCGCCGTCGAGCGTGAAGAACTGCAGCGCGCCGGAACGGAGCTGCTGCAGCGCCTGCGTGTCGCCGCCGAGCTGGTTGTTGGGGAAGACCTGCACGTCGAGCCGGCCCTTCGTCTCGCTCTTGACGGCGTTCCAGCACTCTTTCATCCGCACGTTGAGCGGATGGTCGAGCGAGACGTTGCTGGCGTACTTGTACGTAAAGTCGGCCGCACGGGCGGGCGCTTTCACGATGGCGATCGACGCGAACGCCGCCGCCGTTCCGGCCACGAAACGGCCGCGCGGTATCTTCGATTGGGTCATTGCTGGTGTTTCCTTCTCGGCGTTCGGTTAGTCGAGCATCAGTCCGCCGTCCACCGTCAACGTCTCAC
>DASWRD010000096.1:0-10296 GCA_036403315.1 Candidatus Elarobacter sp. | reverse complement strand
AAACCGCTCCTCGTCCACTTCTGGTCGCTCAGCTGCTACATCTGCCACAACGTGGCGGCCGACGTCGCGGCGTGGCAGGCCGAGTATGGCCCCCGCGGCCTCGCGGTCGTCGGCGTCCACCAGCCGCGCAGCGCGGACGAGCTCGACGTCGTGAAGGTCACGGCGGACGCGCTGGGCCCGATGGGGATCACCTGGCCGTGCGCGGTCGACAACGAGCACACGCTGGTCCGCCGCTTCGAGAACCAGTTCGTCCCGGCGTACTACGTGTTCGACGGCGAAGGAAAGCTGGTCCACCGCCAAGCGGGCGACCGCGGCTTCGAACGCCTGCACAATAAGATCGAAGACCTTCTCGGCCGGCACGCAGCCGCGTAGCGGCGGCCCTTGCAAGGGCGTTGGCAATGGCCTACACTCTCGGGGTTGCGGACTCGGCCGTTAGCCGGTCCGCGAGCCCCGTGCGCGAGTGGCGGAATTGGTAGACGCACTAGCTTGAGGGGCTAGCGCCCGCAAGGGCGTGCTGGTTCGAGTCCAGTCTCGCGCACCAACGTATTTTCACGGCCCGCCCGGCTCCGTATGGTCGCCGGGCTGCGGTCGTGCCCCGGCGGACGGGATCAACTGAAGAATTAGGAGAAGCCGCCCGAAACATCCGCGCGCCTCCGCCCGTAGTTCCGGGCGACCGGCGAGAGGACGGCTCTGCGTATATGTGGCTGACGCGTTTTTCTATCCAGCGACCAATCATCGTCTCGATGCTGTTCATCGCGCTTGCGGTGTACGGCGTCATGTCGTACACGAAATTGGGCCGTAGCGAGAATCCCAACGTTACCTTTCCGGTGGTCGTGATCAGCGCGGGCTATCCCGGCGCATCACCTCAGGAGATGGAACGGCTCGTCATCAAGCCGATCGAAGATCAGCTCGACGGCATCCAAAACCTCGACCGCATGTCCGCGGTCGCGCAGGACGGTCGCGCCGTCGTCGTCGTGCAGTTCCTGCTCGACACGAACCTCGACTTCGCCGCGATCGACATCCAGCGGCGCGTGGACACCGCGCGCATCTACATGCCGACCGATCTGGATCCGCCGTTCGTCGACAAGAGCGCCGGCGACCAGCAGTCGCCGATCCTCGAGCTCGCGCTGGCGTCCAAGAGCCTTTCCGGAACGGAGCTCTCCGATCTGGTCGACCAGCGCATCCTGCCCGAGCTCAAGCACATCCCGGACGTGCAGAGCGTGGACTCGCGCGGTCAGGTGAAGCGCGAGTACCACGTCTATCCGGACCCGATGCGCATGATGGCCGCCTCCGCGACGCTGCCGGAGATCTTCAACGCGCTCGCGGTCAACAACGCCAACCTCCCGGGCGGGCGCCTCGACGCGCCGACCGTGGAGACCGACGTCTCCATCCGCTCCGACATCGTGCGCGCAACCGACATGCTCGGCATCCCGCTCGCCGTTCCCGGCGGCGCGCAGAAGACGTTGTCGATCGGCCACCTCGCCACCGTCCAGGACGGCCACGTCGACCAGCGCGTCGTTTCGAAGTACAACGGCGCGCCCACGGTCATCCTCGACCTCAACCGCGTGATCACCGCCGACGAGATCCACTCGACGGCGATCGCGCGCGAACAGGTCAAGCAGATCGCCGCGCGCTATCCGCAGGTGACGTTCACCGAGATCGAAGCGCCGGCCGACTACACGCAGAAGTCGCTCAACGGCGTGCGCGACAGCCTGCTCGAAGGCATCGTGCTGACCGCCATCGTGCTCATGTTCTTCCTCCACGCTTGGCGCAACGCGGTCGTCGTCATGATCGCGATCCCGAGCTCGCTGCTCGCGACGCTCATCGTCATGCGGCTGCTGCACTTCACGCTCGACATCGTGTCGCTGATGGCCCTCTCGCTCATCATCGGGATCCTCGTCGACGACTCCATCGTCGTGCTCGAGAACATCACTCGGCACCGAGACATGGGCGAGCGGCCGCTGGACGCGGCGATCAAGGGCCGTAACGAGATCGGCAGCGCGGCGGTCGCCATCACGCTGGTCGACGTCGTCGTGTTCCTTCCCATCGCGTTCCTGAGCGGTATCGTCGGAAAATTCATGGTCGAGTTCGGCATCGTCGTCGTCGTGGCGACGCTGTTCTCGCTGCTGGTGTCGTTCACGCTCACGCCGATGCTCGCAGCCCGCTGGTCGGTGAAACGGCGCAGCACGGCAGCGCCCAAAGCGCTCGCGTGGTTCCAAGTCGCGTTCGACCGCTTCACGATCTGGTACCGCGACGTGGCGTTCAGCTACATCGTCAAGCACCGCTGGATGATCGTGTCCCTCTGCTTGCTGCTCTTGATCAACTCGATCATGCTGCCGGCGTCGGCGTTCAGAATCGCGATCGGCGTCGACATCGTCGCCGCCGTGATCGCGTTCCTCTGGATGCTGGGCGGGCCGCTGATGTACGCGCTCGGCAACCGCGTCGGCGGCGACGGGAAGCGCGTCTTTCGCTACGCGCTCGGTGCGGCCGGCGTCGCGCTGGTGGTCGCGATCGCGTGCGGCATCGGTGCCGCCACCGGCGCGCAGGTGCTCGGCAAGGTCGCAGCGCTCGCCGGCGCGCTGATGGCGCTCTGCCTCGTCGTCGCGTTCTTCGCGTCGCTGATGGTCCGGCGCCCCGCGGTCAGCCGCCGCGCGAGCATGAGCATCATCGGGATGGTCGGCGCACTCGCGGGCATCATGGCGCTGCTGTGGGTCAGCGATCGCGGCATCGACACCGAGTTCATCCCGAACTCGGACACCGGTTCGATCCGCATGACGCTCTCGTTCCCGACCGGGACGCCGCTCATGACGACCCAGGTGGCCGTCGACCGCCTCGAAGAGGCGATCGCGAAAGTCGACGGGATCGAGAAAGTCATCACGACGACCGGCGTCAAGCCGTCGGGCTTCGGCTCCACGATCGGCGGCAACGTCGCGCGCATGTACGCCGAGATGGACAAAAACCGCCGCAAAGAAACCAACCGCGCCGTGCGCGACATCCGCAAGCTGTCGGCGATCGCGCCGGGCGCGCTGTTCACCGTCGCCGGTGAGGGGGGCGGCGGCGGCGGCGGCGATCCTATCAACTACACGCTGTCGGGACCGGAAGACGTGATCGACGCCGCCGCGAACAAGCTGGCCGCGCTCATTCGTTCGCTGCCCGGCACGGTCAACGTGCAGACCGGCGCCGAAACCGCGGCGACCCGCCTCGACGTCCTGATCAATCGCGCGAAGTGCGCGATGCTCGGTGTGAACCCCGGCGCGGCCGGAACTGCGGCGCGCATCGCCATCGGCGGCGCCGTGGCGACGCGCGTCCGTACGGTGACCGGTTTGGTCGACGTGCGCGTGCAGCTGCCGGCACGATACCGCAACCGCATCGAGCAAGTCCGCAACATCGCGATCCGCGCGAACGACGGTGCGATGTACCACCTCGGCGACGTCGCGACGTTCTCCTACGTCAAGGCGCCCACCAAGATCCAACGCCTCGACAAACAGCGGGTCGCGCAGGTCTCCGGCGGGATCGATCCCGGCGTTACCACGCTCGGCCCGGTCGTCAACAAGCTCAACGCGGCCGTGGCGACACCCGGCTTCTTCCCCAACGGCGTATCCCTGCGCGCGCGCGGCGACTCGCAGTTCCTCGGCGAGACGATCTCCAGCATGAGCATCGCGCTGCTCACGTCGTTCGCGCTCGTCTACGTGCTCATGGTGATCTTGTACGGCTCGTTCTTCACGCCGGCCGTCATCATGCTCTCGGTCCCGGTCGCGCTGGTCGGCGCGCTGTTCATGCTCGCGGCGACGCACCAGTCGCTCAACCTGTTCTCGATGATCGGGATCATCATGCTCTTCGGGCTCGTCGCGAAGAACGGCATCCTGCTGGTCGACTACGCCAACACCATGCGCAAGCGCGGGATGCGGGCCATCGACGCGATGCGCGCGGCGGCGGGCACGCGCCTGCGGCCGATCGTCATGACCACGGCCGCGATGGTCTTCGGCATGCTCCCGCTCTCGCTCGGGCTCGCCGAGGGCGCGGAGTTCCGGCGCTCGATGGGCACCGTGCTGATCGGCGGTTTGCTGAGCTCGCTGATCCTCACGCTGTTCCTCGTGCCGGTCGTGTACAGCTGGGTCGTCACGTGGCTCGAAGGCCGAGCGGACAAGCGCGCGATGCACCACGAGCACGAAGACGACGAGTTCGGCGCTCCGGGACCGGCGCGCGTCCCCGCGGGGGCGATGGGCGACTGAGCGCTCGGCGAGGCTGTCTGAGAAATCGCTGAGAACGGGTAAGGGGACCTCCGGCAACATGCTTTGCGGAGGTCCTCGTACTCGATGACATCATCCACCACACGAAGTCTCACCGCGCTCGCGGCGACCGCGTTGCTCACCACGACGCTCGCGATCCCCGCGGCGGCGGCCGGGCCCGTCAGCGTCACTCTGAACGGGAACCCGCTCAACCTCAATCCCGCGCCGACAGAGCGCGCGGGCCGCGTGTTCGTACCGCTGCGCGGCGTGTTCGAGAATCTCGGCGCATCGGTCGTCTACCAGGGTGGCGTGATCAACGCGACCGGTCGCGGCCACAACGTCTCATTGAAGGTCGGCTCGCAGCAAGCGACCGTCGACGGGCAGCCTCAGAACCTCGACGTCGCGCCGTTCATCATCGGCGCGTCGACGTACGTTCCGCTGCGCTTCGTCTCGCAAGCGCTCGGCGCGACCGTAAACTACGACGGCGCCAATCGCGTGGTCGCGCTGTCGGCCAGCGGCGCACCCGCGGCGGCGGCTCAAGCACCGGCGAATCAAACGATCACACCCGTGCCCGGTGCGAACAATCAAGGCGGCGGCGGCGCGATCACGCTCGTCAACGAGCAGCCGGGGCGCGGCGCCACGGTGGCGGCGCGCCGCCCGACGATCGGGGCGACGTTCTCGAGCACCGTCGATGCGAGCTCGGTTCGCATCATGCTCGATCAGACCGACATTACCAACGAGTCGACGCGCTCGCCGCGTGGTTTCCTGTTCGTGCCGAACGCGGCGCTGACGCCGGGCCCGCACCGCGTTCGCGTGTCGGGTTCCGATAGCAGCGGCAACCCGTTCCAGCGCACCTGGGCCTTCACGTCCGGCACGTCGGCCGCGTCGGCGGGCCAAATCGTGAACGTCAGCCCGGCGAACGGCGCGACGGTCGGCCAGCAGTTCACGGTGTCCGGACGGACGTCGCCCGGCGCTCGCGTCATGATCCAGGTCGGCGCGAGCGCGGCCCGCGCGAATTCGGTCGGCGGACTTATCGGAGCTCTGCTCGGAGCCGGCGGCCAGACCAACACGGCGAGCGGGACCGTCACCGCGGACGGGAACGGCCGGTTCGCGCAGGTCGTCAACATCAACGCTCCGTCGGGCACGCAGCTCGTGCTGACCATCACGGCGACGGATCCGTCGACCGGCGCGAGCGGCACCCCGGTCCAAGAGACCCTGACCATCCAATAACGCGAACCATCCGGACCTGCCTTCGCGCCGCAGGCACGAAGGCAGGTCCGGACCCGCACGGCGTCTCACGGATTCGCGGTGCCCGCCCAGCTCGACGAGTCCGGTCCGCGGTCCTCGCGCCACGTCCTGATCACCGGGGCGGCGGCCGGCCTCGCCAAGGGCATCGCGCTTGCGTTCGCACGCGACGGCGAGCGGGTGACGCTGACGCACCGGCTCGGCGGCACGCTGCCCGACGCGACGCTTGCGCTGGTGCGGCCGCACGATCCGGGCGTGATCTCGATCCCGGTCGTGTTCGGCGCGGCCGGCGCGGCAGCCGCATTAGTGCGCCTGGCTGAAGAGGCGCGCGGGCCGGTCGACGTGCTCGTCCACGCGGTCGGGCCGATCGTCGTGAAGCGCTTCGCGCGCTGCACGCCCGAAGACTACCGTGACTTGCTGGAGACCAACCTTGGCTCGTCGGTCGCGCTGGCGTCCGCGGTGCTGCCGGGGATGCGCGAGCGCCGCTACGGCCGGCTCGTCTTCTTCGGGATGAACGGCTCGTCGGTGACGCGGCCGGCGCGCGGCATGGCGCTTTACGGGGCGGCGAAAGCGGGCGTGGTGACGTTTGCGCGCGCGCTCGCACTCGAGGAAGCAGCCAACGGGATCTCGGTCAACGTGATCGAGCCCGGCGACATCCGCGACAAAGAAGCCGGCCGGGCAGCGGCCCGCGGCATCGCGGCGAACAACCCGACCGGGCACGCGGGGTCGTGGGAAGACGTCGCGGCGGCGGTGCGGTTCGCGACGGCGGACGAGAACGGGTTTTTGAACGGGATGGTGCTTGGGGTCAACGGCGGACTGACGGAGCCTCACGAGTGAAGTACGCGACCTGGTTCATCGTCGCGTTCGTCACGCTGCTGCGCGGCTTCGCCGCGTGGAAGGTGCCGCTCACCGGCGACGAGGCGTACTACTGGGAGTGGGCCAAGCACCTCGCGCTCGGCTACGCCGACCACCCGCCGATGGTCGCGTACCTCATCTTTCCGTTCGATTGGGTGACGGCGAACCCGTTCTGGATTCGCAGCGGCTTTCTGCTGTGCGGCGTCGTTGCGACGCTCGCCGCTGCGGCGACCGCGAAGCGGCTCACCGGCGACGAGCGCGCGGGCATGGTCACCGCGCTGGCGATGACGCTCGCGCCGGTGCTGTCCGTGGGTTTCGTGATCGCGACCCCCGACGGGCCGCTGATGGCCGCGTGGGCGCTGTGCCTCTACTTGACCGTACGCGCGTCGCAGACGCACGCGCGGCGCGACTACGTGCTGCTCGGGCTCGCGATCGGTTTCGCGCTGCTGTCGAAGATGTTCGCGTTCGCGCTCGTGGCCGGGATCGTGGCGTGGGCGCTCGCGCCGCGGCGCCGGGCGCTCTGGCGCGAAGGGCTCGGGCTGTCGTTCGCGATCGGCGCGGTCATCTACGCGCCGTTCGTGGCATGGAACGCCGCGCACCACTGGATCACGTTCGTGTTCGCGTTCCAGCAGCGGCACGACGCGGAGTGGCGGCTGCTGCGGCCGCTGTTTTATTTCACGGCCGACGCCGGCGCGTACTCGCCGGGGTTGTGGATCGCCGCGATGCTCGTGCTCGTACGGCCGCGCAACGCGCTGATCGCGTGGACGGCGATCCCGCTGTCGGTGCTGTTGTTCGTGCTGAACTTCCACGAACGGATCGAGCTGCACTGGTACTTCGGGCCGTACGTTTCGCTGTGCGTCGGGATCGGCGTCGCCTTCGTGTCGCTGTCGCACCGCGCGCGCGTGCTGTGGGCGACGGCCGGCGCGGTGCCCGCCGCGGTGCTGATTCCGTTCCTGTTCCTGGCCGCGGCGTTCCCCGGCCCGCTGTACGAGCAGTTCCGCAAGACCGGCTCGACGCTGCGCAACGACGGCCCCTTCGAGATCTTCACGTACTGGTCGCTCGCGCAGGACGTGCGCCGCATGGCCGACGCGAACGGCGCGGTCGTCGTCACCGACGGGTACGGTTTCTCGTCGCAGATGGACTTCGAGGCGCGCATCGCGCCGGTCGTCATCGGGTATGCGCATCAAGGCCAGGAAGCGCGCCGCTGGTACGACGCGGAGATGCATCCGAAGCGCATCCTGTTCGTCGACAAGGAACCGTTGGTGCCGCGCGCCCATCATCCCGAGGACAAGGGCGGCCGACCCGATTTCCAGCGCCGTTTCGCGGCTGCGTGCGGCGGCGTGCGCACCGGTCCGGCGCTGGGGTATCTCTACACCGATCCCACGGGGCACACGCTGCCCGCGCGCACGTACTTCCTGACGTGGTGCGACGACCCGCGGCCCAACGCGATTCGCATCCTGCGCTGGGAAGACGGCATCACGCCGCGCACCGCCAAGTCGTGATCGACTACATCCCGCTCACGGCGACCGCGGGCAAGCGCACGACGACCGCGGAGCTGCGCACGCTCGCCTGCGAGCGCATGCGCCGCTTGGGGTATCCGTACGTCGCCACGGAGTTCTCGCCGAACGGTTCGGGGTGCCGTTTCGACGTCATCGGGCTGGGCCGGTACACGCGCCAGGTGCGCATCTACGAAGTGAAGTCGTCGCGGGCGGATTTTCTCGCCGACGGCAAATGGGAGTCGTATCTGAAGTTCGCCACGCATTTCGCCTTCGTCGCGCCGGCCGGCGCGATCCAGCGCTGGGAGCTGCACCGCGACGTCGGCTTGATCGAGTACGGTCACCCGGCGTTCGAGCGAATGCTCGCGAACCGCCGGTTCGGCTTTCGCATCCGGCCCGACGACGCGCTGCGCGCGTCACGCCCCGCGCGCCGCCTCCGCGACGCCGTCGGCGACGGCGAGTGGCTCGCATTGCTGGAGACCATGGCGTTCGCGCAGCCGCTGTGCTGCGAAGAGCCCACCTTTACCGACGGAGCTGGTATTTGAGCGATCACCGTCCCTTCGCGCTGCCGGGCGCGCGGTTGCAGTACGGCCCCGACAAGGCCGTCGACGTGCTGCACATCCATCTCGACCTGCGGCCGGACTTGGAAAAAAAGCGGCTCGACGCGCGTTGTACGACGACCGTGCAGGCGATCGAAGACGGCGTCGCGCGGCTCGTGCTCGATGCCGTCGATCTGCGCGTCGACGCCGTACGCCGCGACGGCGCAGGCGGCGCGCCGCTGGCGTTCCGCACGACGAGCGCGACGCTCGAGATCACGGTGGAGCCGCCGCTGCGCCGCGGTGAGCAGCTCGTGTTCGACGTCGCGTACGCCGTGGACAACCCGCGCCGCGGCCTGTACTTCATCGAACACGGCCCCAAGCACGCGTGGACGCAGGGTCAGGACTCGGACGCAAGGTTCTGGTTTCCGTGCTTCGACCATCCCGCCGAGAAGCAGACGACGTCCGCGGCGATCACCGTTCCGAAGGGGCAGTTCGCGCTGGGGAACGGCGCGCTCGTCGAGCGCGTCGATTCGGCGAATGAGACGACGTTTCGGTACGAGCAAAGAATCCCGCACAGCGCCTATCTGGTGACGATGGTCACCGGGCCGTTCAGCGAGATCGCGCAGGCGCACGACCGCCTGCCGGCGTTCTACTACACGCTGCCGGGCCGCGAGGCCGACGGTGAGCGCGCGTTCGGCAACACGCCGCAGATGATCGACGTCTTCGAGCGCACGATCGGCGTGCCGTACCCGTACGAGCGCTACTCGCAGATCGCGGTGGCCGACTTTCTGTTCGGCGGCATGGAGAACACGACCGCGACGACGCAGACCGACCGCGTCCTGCACGACGAGCGCGCGCACCTCGACTACTCCGCCGACTATCTGGCCTCGCACGAACTCGCGCACCAATGGTTCGGCGACCTCATCACGTGCCGCGACTGGTCGCAGGCGTGGCTGAACGAAGGCTTCGCGACGTACTTCGAGTCGGTGTGGCTCGAGGCGCACCTCGGCTGGGACGAGTACCTCTACGACGTCCACACGATCGTGCAGCGCTATCTCGAAGAAGACGGCGAACGCTACCGCCGGCCGATCGTGTGCAACTTCTACCGGGACGCGGGCGAGCTGTTCGACCGCCATCTGTACGAGAAGGCGGGCGCCGTGCTGCACATGCTGCGCGGCGAGCTGGGCTGGGAGCGAATGAAGCGCGCGCTCACGCGGTACGTGTCGGACAACGCCGGGCGCAACGTCGAGACGATCGACCTGATCCGCGCGATCGAGGCGGAGACGGGCCGCAACACGCGCGGCTTCTTCGCGCAATGGGTCGAGCGCGCCGGGCACCCGGAACTGGACGTGGCGTATCGCTGGGACGGCGAGCGCAAGACGGCGCTGGTCACGATCGCGCAGCAGCAGACGGTGGACGACGATGCGCCGGCATATGCGTTCGACGTCGAGATCGGTTTCGTCGCGGACTTGCCCGCGCCGGTCGCGACGAACTTCGGGCCCGGGCCGCTGCCGGGCGAGACGCGCGTGCGCTTGCGCGTCGAACGCGCGCCGCAGGTGTTCGCGATCCCGCTCGAACGCGAGCCCGCGCTGGTGCGCGTCGACCCGGCCGCCTGGATCCTCGGCGCGTGGACGCTGTCGCTGGGGACGGACGCGCACGCCGCCGTCGTGCGCGGCGATCCGTCGCCGGTCGCACGCATTCGCGCCGCGCAGGCGCTCGCCAAAGACGAGCGCCGCGCCGCGCGCGAAGCACTCGCCGCCGCGCTCGCGCACGATCCGTTCTACGGCGTGGGCGTCGAGGTCGCCGCCGCGCTCGGCGACTCGCGCGCACCGTCCGCGCGCGCGGCGCTGCTCGCCAACACCGCGCACCCCCATCCCAAGGTGCGCCGCGCGGTCGCGAAGGCGCTGGGAGCTTGGCGCGACGACGCGGTCG
>DASWRD010000095.1:0-3054 GCA_036403315.1 Candidatus Elarobacter sp. | reverse complement strand
CGTTCGGTGGGACGCTCATCGCCGACATCGTGCAGCACCTCGGCGACCATGCGACGATCGCGCACGACGTCGGCGAACCCGGTCAGCACGGCAGCTGGTGCATCGTCCCGGATCACGTCGTGCGCATCGAGCCGGCCAGCGCGCTCGCACGCATCGCCGGCACGCCGCAGCTCGCGACCAATGCGGCGCACCATCAGGCCGTCGACCGCTGCGCCGGCGACCTGCGCATCGTCGCGACGACCGCTGACGGAATCGTCGAAGCGCTGGAAGCCCGCTTCGACGCGCCGTTCTGGCTGGCCGTCCAATGGCATCCGGAATCGACATACGCAACGGATGATGCGAGCCGCGCCATCTTCACCAACTTCGTCTCCGCAACGTCGCCCAAGTACGGTCGCTGACTACAGTCCCGTTGCGCGCTGGATCGCCAGCGACGACACTGCTACTGCGATCCAGAGCAGGAAGCCGAGTGCGAGCGGGCGCGGTCCCGCGTGCAGCAGCCGTCCGAGTTCCGTCTGCAAACCGATCGCCGCGAGCGCGACGCTGATCAAGAAGATCGCGAGCATCGCGATGGCGTCGTGCCATGCGGCGGGGATCACGCCCGTGCTGTTCACCAGCGCGGCGAGGAGGAACCACAGGATGAACCACGGCACGATGCGGCGCCAGGGCACGTGCTTGCCTTCGCCGCGCTTTTCGCGCGCGCGCCATAGCGCGATCGCCGCGACGATCGGGAGGATCAATGTCGCGCGCGTCAGCTTCACGATCGTCGCGTGGTCGCCGGCGTCGCGCCCGTACGCGTAGCCCGCGGCGACCACCGACGAGGTGTCGTTGATCGCCGTCCCTGCCCACAGTCCGAACGCGTCCTGCGACATGGCGAGCGCGTGGCCGATCGGCGGGAAGACGATGACCGCGACGACGTTGTAGAAGAAGACCGTCGCGATCGCGAGCGCGATCTCCGCTTCGTCGGGCTCGATCACGGACGACACCGCCGCGATCGCCGACGCGCCGCAAATGGCGGTGCCGACGCCGATGAGCACGCGCAGCGCGCCGCCGATGCGCAGCGCGCGGCCGAGCAGCGGCGCGAGGATCAGCGCGACGGCGATCGTGCCGAGCGTGACCGGCAGCGTGCCGAGCCCCGTGCGCGCGACGACTGCGAGCGATAGTCCGAGACCCGACACGACGATCGCCGTCTGCAGCACGGTGCGCGCGCAGAACGCGACGCCCGGTTTGCACTGCGCGGGCAGCGGCACGACGGCGCGGACGGCCACGCCGAGCACGATCGCGAACACCGGCGCGCCGATCAGCGGCGCGAAGCGCGCGCACAGCACGGCGACCGCCGCGACCGATGCGGCGAGAAGGACGCCGGGCAGCACGCTAGGGCGCTGCGTTCGTCGCCGCGACCTCGTGCGCGGCGGGTTCGCCGATCCCGTGGCGCAGGTACGAGCGCGACAGCTTGGCGTACTCCGGGCCGCCGTGCTCCACCCACTGCACCGCCGCGCCGACGAGCTGTTTCTTCACCACCGCCGGCGCGCCGGCAACGAGCACGCGCGGCGGAATCTGCGCGTTCGCTGCGACGACGGAGCCCGCCGCGACGAGGCTTTGCTCGCCGATCACGGCGTCGTTGAGGACCACGGCGTTCGAGCCGATCAGCGATCCGCGCCCGATGCGGCAGTCCTCCAGCACCGCGCAGTGCCCGATCGTGACGTCCTCTTCGATGACCGTCGTCGAGCCTTCGCTGACGTGGATGACCGCGTTGTCTTGAACGTTCGAACGCGCGCCGATGACGATCGGTCCGTTGTCGGCACGAATGACCGTGCCGAACCACACGGAAGCCTCTTCGCCGAGCTCGACGTCGCCGATCAGCACGGCCGTCGGCGCGACGAACGCCGAGGCGGCGATCTTCGGGCGCTTGCCGCGGTACTCGATGATCATGCGCTTGAAACCTCACGTAGGACGAGGGCGGAGCGGCCGCGGCCCGGAACGCGGACGGTTTGCCGGAGGTGAACGATTTGAGCGAGCACCGTCATCGTACCCCTCTCCGCGGAACGAAGGTCGTTCCGCGGCCCAAGCCTGACGATCCCGACTACACCGACGTGAACTACCGCTACGCCGGTCAGACGGGGCACATCCACGAGGTCGTCGAGATCGGCGGGCGCGAGCTGGCGAAGGTCGGGTTCGACGACCGCAAGATCGTGTATTACTATCTCGCCGACCTCGACCGCGAAGAAGCGGCGCCCAAACGCACCTTCCACGACCTTCCCGAGGAGACCACGTAGTGCTCACACCTGCCGCTCCGCCGCAAGCCGTCCCGGTCTACTCCGGCTTCGACTACGTCACCGTCGACGCGCAGCGCCGCCGCGTCTACGCCGCCCACGGCGGCGCGAACCGGCTGCTGGTCCTCGACGCCGACTCCGGCAAGATCGTCGGCCAGGTGCGCGTCGGCCCGGTGCGCGGCGTTGCGTTCGATCCCGAGACCGGGCACGTGTTCACCGGCGGCGGCGACAACGTGGTGAACGAGGTCGATCCGGTCACCTTGAAAGTTCTCAACCACGTCGACGTCGGCGGCTCCGTCGACGCGATCGCGTACGATCCGTCCAACGGGCGCATCTATGCCGATGAGGACGACGGCGCGCGCGTTTTCGTCGTCGACGCGAAGACGTTCAAGCTCGTCAAGACGATCGCGATCCCCGGCCACAAGCCCGAATACTTGGCGATCAATCCGAAGACGCACGAAGTCTACCAAAACATCGACTCCGACTCGCTGATCGCGGTGATCGACCCGAAGACGATGACCGTCAGCCGCACGATCCCCACGCCGGAGATCAAGCACAACCACCCGCTGCAGTACGACGCGGACTACGACCAGATCGTCGTCGCGGGCGGCGGCGTGATGAGCGCGTACTCGCCCGCCGGCAAGAAGCTCGGCGAAATCCCGGTGGGGCGCTTCGACCAATGCGATCTCGACCAGACGCAGCACGTCCTCGCGTGCGCGGGCGACGGCGGCGTCACGCGTTTCCGCCTCCAGCGCAACGGTGCGCCGCAGCTGCTCGACAAGAC
>DASWRD010000094.1:0-1793 GCA_036403315.1 Candidatus Elarobacter sp. | reverse complement strand
GACCATGATCGCCACCAAAGCGCTCAAGGACGGCGGCATCATGGCGAAGATGATCCCCAAACCCGCGCAGGTGAACGCACCGGCGAACCTCGCCTTGAGCGTCGACGGCTCTTCGGAGTCGTCGGCGATCGCCGTCCTCGGCAAAGCGAACGTCGCGCTGGGCGGCGTCTGGAAGTAGCGGTTTAGTCGAGGTCTGCTTCCAGCGTTTGCGCGGTGCGCTGCAGGACTTTCGCCAGCAGCGCGATCGCGCCGGCGTGGTTGGTGTTGAGCAGCATGTACTGCATGCGGTCGTTCGGGTGCACGACCACGAAGACGCCTCTGCTGCCGTGCGTTATCGACGCGAGGATCTTGTCGATGAAAACCTTGTCGTCCGCGTCGAGCGCTAGTTCGGGCCCTTCTACGCGCAAGAGGTCGCGCAGCAGAAGATCCATGTCGTCCGGAGTATCCATTCTTCCAACCCCTCTGTGAGCGGCGTGTCGTCAGTTTCGTCTTGCATGGTTAAACGTCGAGCGTGTAGCGTTCGGGTGCGAGCCAGGTGCACGGGAGACCGTGGTCGTGCGGAATCTCCGCGACGCTCGGCGCTTCCTCGGTGTTCTGCGCGCTCACGACGCGCCACGCGTCGCCGCGCCGTGCGACCACGAACAGCAGCGTTCCGCGCCGTACGCCGTCCGGGATCTTCATCGTCCAGTCGGCGCGCACGAGCGCGCTGTCGGCCGTCGTGCGGCGCAAGTCGACGTGGTCGATGCGCAGCATGCTTTTCGCGTAGGCCGTTTCGTGCAGCGCGGCGTGCCGTTGCACGATGACGCTGCGGCCGTGCATCTGAGTTCCGTCGACGTCGACGTAATCCGCGTTCGCGTCGAACTCGGCGAACGCTGCGGCGACGTCGTGGCGGTTCCAGGCTCGCGCGAACCGCAGCGGAATCTGGTGGAGCATCGCGGGACGAATCCGTTCGCCCGCGATGCTCGGGGGCCGCGCCGGAGCCGATCCGTGGTAGAGCGCGTAGTGCATTGCCGCAGCATAGCCGCGGCCCCGTCTACGAAGCGTCTACACGACGCGCGCGAAGTCTAGACGACGCGTGGGACGCTATACGACGCGCGCGTCGGCGAGATGCACGACGCGCTCCTGTCCGCCGGCGGAGAGCACGAGCCCGCCCTCGGGGTCGAGCCGCAGCGCCGTCCCCTCGACGAGCGATCCGTCGGCGTCGAGCCGTAAGCGGTACGACCGCCCGCGCAGCCCGGCGCGCTCCTCCCACGCCCGTGCGACGTGCGCCGGGTTCTCGAGGACGTCGACCAGCGCGTCCATTGCGCCGAGGATTCCGGCGAGGACGGTTTCGCGCTCCGCGCGCGGCGCGGCGTCCGACAGATATGCCGGCGGCGGCTCGATCGCCGCGAGCGCCCCTTCGTCAGGGCGCAGGACGTTCAGGCCGATCCCGCACGCCGCGTGGGCGCGGCTTCCGAGCACGCGCGACACGCACAGGATCCCCCCCGCTTTGCGTGGGCCGAGGTCCAGGTCGTTCGGCCAGCGCAGGTCGAGCCGAATCCCGCAGCCGGCCTCGACGCCGTCGGCGACTGCGAGCGCTGCCCAGAACGGCACCGCCCACAGCGCGCTCGATGCGATCTCGACCGGCAGAATCGTCGTGAACAGAAGAGCGCTCGCCGTCGGCGCGACCCACGACCGGCCGGCTTTACGGCCGCGGCCGGCGGTCTGGAAGTCCGCGACCAACGTCGCACCGCCCGCGGACGACCGCGTCGGGTTTTGCGAGGATCAAGGTTCGTTCGACTGCCATAGCGGAC
>DASWRD010000093.1:0-72719 GCA_036403315.1 Candidatus Elarobacter sp. | reverse complement strand
AAATAGTCGCGCATCTTGCTGCCGAACGGGATGATGCCGAGAAACTTCTTGGACGCGAAGAGATCGCCCTGACGCCCGGGATCGAGCCGTTCCACGGTGCCGCGCAGGTCGAGCAGCGTCTTGGCGACGGGCGAGCCTTCGCTCAGCGCGGCCATCGCGCGCGTCGGCCGGTCGAGCATGCGGTTCGACACGCTCGCGGAGCGCGTGATCTCGGTGTTCGCAAGTGATTCCAGCATGCGCACGCGCTCTTTGAACGCGTCGCTGTCCGGCGCCAGGCTCGCGATCTCTTTGGCAAGCTTCGCCGCGTCCTGGTCGAGCTTGGCGCGCTGGTCGGCCGGCACCGGAACTTTTCCGATCGCGTCCGACGCCGCGACCGGGGCGACCGGATCGGGCGGCGTGAGCATCGGGGCTGCGAGCGCGTCGTCGGGCACGAGGTTTCTCCTGGAACTCTAGATGTCGTTGATGTTGAGCGTGCGCGGGCCGCCGCACAGATAGCGCGTTCGCTCCGCGGGACCGTCGTCATCGGACTCGCCGGACATCGCCTCGGCGGTGCCGTGAGCCACGCCTTCGACCACGCCTTCACCGAAGAGCTCCGCCAAGCCGCCGAACAAGCCGCCGAACATTTCACTCATGGTGCGTCAGTCGTTGAGGCCGACTTGGAACGTGAGCGGCACGTTCTTGGGCTCGCCGCGCTTCTCCACCGACGTGCCGATCGCCATGAACTCGATCACGTGCGGGCTCCAGATGTGCGTCTTCTCCACGATCTGCATCCCGACGATGCCGTCGGCGCCGTGCGCCTCCGCTTCGGCTTGCATGCGGCCCATCGCGAGCTCGCGCGCGTCGTAGATCGCCTCGGTGTAGTTCTTGAGCTCGATGTTCGAACCCAGCGTGCGCATCGCTTGCATGAAGCCTTGGTGCGCGATGTGGTACACGCAGTTGCCGAGCACGAGCTCGCGCGGGACGTAGCCCGTCGACGTGACGAGCTTGTAGAAGTCCTGCGCGGAGAAGTCGCTGGTGAACGGCTTGTTGTCGCGCGTGCGCCAGCCGCCGGCGTCGCCCGGCGCTTTCACCGCGGTGCCGATCGCCGTGAACTCCAGCGCGTTCTCGGCCCACGCGTAACCGCCGACCTCGAGCCGCACGCCGACGATGCCGTCGGCGCCGAGCACGTCGGCTTCTTCTTCCATGCGCGTCATCGCGAAGTCGCGCGCTTCGTACATCGCGGCGGTGAGGTACGGCAGCTCCTGGTTCTGGTAGAAGTTGCCGTACTGGATACCCACGTGGTAGATCGAGCTGCCGAGCACGAGGCCCAGCGGCCGCCACCCCATCTGCTCGAGCAGCACGAACTCCGAGACGGAGAGGTCGCTGGTGAAGAGCGGCGCGCCGCCCTCCCCGCGCATGCGCCGCAGCCGGGTGACCGCATCGAGGGGCACACCGCCTTCGGTGGTGCGGACGTCCGACTGCTGGCCGCGCTGAGATTGCCCAATGCCGAAAAAGCTCATCGCGACCGTCATACCGGGACCGGCGCGCCGGGTTGCACGCGCCGGGCGGCCGTTCGCAGGCTACTGCGCCCGGAACAGCCGGTCGAGGACCTCGCGCGCACCGCGCTCGCGCTCCACGTACGCGCCGAGGTCGTCGATGAGCGCGCGCGTCCACTCGCCCACGTCGAAGCTGAGCGTCTTGTTCTTGACGCCGCGCAGGTAGCGCGTCACCGTGGCTTCGACGCCGTGGCGCGTGCGCGTGAGCGCGTAGCGCAGCAGGTCGTCGCGGCGCGGCACGTCGAGCGCGACCTCCTCGACGGGGCCGCGGCCCAGAAACCCGGCGCGCCGCACCGTCGCGATCGCGGGGAACGCGGCGGAGAGCCGCACGGCGGCCCGTTCGATCACCGCGATCGGATCCGTCCCGGCCTCGCCTTCGAGCCGCTCCAGCACGCGCCGGACGAGGGCCGCCGGTGCCGCGGACGCGGGATCGGCGACGTCGGCGGCGGTGCTTTCCGGCAGCGTATCGAGCGCGCCGAAGCGCTCGGTGAGAAAGCGGCCGTTCGCGGCGAGTGCGATCTCGGCGCTCTCCGAGAGGACCGCCAGGCGCTGCGCCGTGGCGCGCTCCAGCACGCGCAGCTGCTCCACGAGCATCGTCTCCGCGGCCGCGTCGCGCCGCGCCGGCGGCACCCCGAGATACGCGTCGAGCGTGTCGGGCAGATAGCGCCGTTCGGTCTCGCGCAGCGCGTACGCGGCCTCGTCGCTGCCGCCGCGCGCCAGCAGCGCCTCCGCTTGCGCGAGCATCGACTCGATCCGCGCGACCAGCGCCTCCGCTTCCGCCGGCAACGCGTTCATCCCGCGTCGTACCGGGTCGCCGCCTCGATGTTCCATGCCCGCAGACTACGCCGGTCGTTGCCGAGCCCCGCTTCGCCCGCTAGGAAGCAGAGCGGCCTGATTCAGCCGCGCGGCAAACGAACGCCGCCATCTTCGTCTCCGGCGCACACAGCTGCGGCCGAAAGTCCGCGAGCGTCTCGATGACGTCGAAGCCGTGCTGCTCGAGCACGCGCCGCAGCTCGTCCGGCTGGTACACGCGGATGCGGTCCACGGTCGTGATGCGCTTGCGAACGGCTCCGCCGCCGTCGAAGAACGCGTAGTGGCGCGTGATGACGTTGACGTCGGCGCTTTCGCAACGAACCTGCTTCGTCCGCTCGAGCTCGGTGCCGTCGCCCAGCCGCCGCCGGTAATCGAAAAACACGTGCTCGGCGGGCAGCGTGCGAACGCGCGCGTCCGGTACGAACACGTCGAGCACGAACAGGCCGCGCGGCCCGAGCTGCCGGCGCACGTTGTCGAGCGCACGCGCACGCCGCTCGTCGTCGACCAGATACGTGAACGCCGAATACGGGCACAGCACACGTGCGAAACGCATGCCGAGGTCGCAGTCCGCCATGTCGGCGCGGCGCCAGTCGACGCGCGCGCGCTGGGCCGGCGTCAGAACCGCGTCGGCCTTCGCGCGCAGCCGTTCCAGCATCGCGGCGGAACGGTCGACGCCGACGACGGTTCTTCCGGACGTCACGAGCGGCAGCGTGATGCGCCCGGTGCCGCAGCCCAGCTCGAGAACGGGTTCGTCGCGCGCGCTCGCGCACCGCTCCACGTAGAAATCGATGTCGGCGCTGCCGACGTTGCGGCCCATGTCGTCGTCATAGACGTCCGCGATCAGGTCGTACGAGAACGCCGTCTCGTCCGCCGGCGGCTCAGGCACGGCGCGCGGCGTGGCGCCCGTACACGTCGAGCAGACGCTGCGCCGACGCGGACCACGAGCTCGCTTCGCGCAGCCCCGGCGCCGGCCGTTCCAGCGCGAGCCGGTACGGTTCGTCGAGCAGCAGACGCTCCAGCAGCGGACCGAACTCCTCGATGCGGTCCGCGGTCACCAGCGCCGCGGGGCGGTCCGCGAGAAACCCGCGCGCGCCGTCGACGGTGGACACGCACACGCGCCCGGCCGCCAGCGACTCGATGAGCTTGATGCTCGACCCGCGGATCCCCACCAGCGGGTTGATCGTGACGGCGCACCGCTCGAGGTACGGAGCGATGCTCGGTGCGAAGTCGCACACCTCCACGCCCGGCTGCGCGAAACACGGGATGCCGCGCGCGATCCGCGGTGCGTCGCGTCCGCCGAGCACGACGATGCGCAAATCGGGCACCGTCCGCTTCAAGGCGGGATACACGGTTTCCAAGAACCGGCCGATCCCGTCGAGGTTCGGCACGTACCGGAACGGCCCGGCGAAGAGCAGGCTCGTATTCCCGGCTGAGGGGATGTAGTCCATCTCCGCCAACCGGGTTCCGTTGGGAACGACTTCGACGGGCATCGCGCGCACGAGCGCGGCATCTTCCGCGGAGCAGACGATCGCCGCATCGAACCGCTCGACGAGGGCGTGCTCGAAGCGGTCGTCGGCGGTCGCTCCGTCGTCCGTGAAGAGCACGTCGTGCAGCGTGATGAACCAGGCCGCGCCGTCGCGGCGCTCCTCGACGGCCGCCGCCAGCTCGACGAACTCGACCTGAACGACGGCGGGCTCGTAGGATTCGAGCAGGCGCCGCAGCTCGTCGCGCAAGCGTGGATGCGAGTGGTTGAGGATGCGCGGGATGCGCTGTCCGACGTTCGCCGGATCCTCCGCCGGCCGTCCGCCCACGAGATGCACCGCGTGCAAGCCGGCAAAGTACGGAACGCTGTCCGGCGTGTAGAGCGGTTCCTCGTCGCTCAGCAACACCACGCGGAAGTGCTCGCGCAGCGTTCGCAGCAGCTCGGCGATGCGAATCGCCCCGCCGTGCGCCGGGGGGAAGATCGCGTACGGCGACACGAGCAGCAGACACGGCAGCGCGGCGGCGGCGACGGACGGTACCGGATAGTACTTTCGCCGCAGGTGCTGCAGCGGAGCGTCGCGGCACGGCGCGCGCCCGCCGTGCCACTGCGCGCCGACGAGCGCGAGCGCGTTGCCCAGGCTCGTCAGCTCCCGCAGCGTCAGGTCCGGACAGCGCGCGGGATCGCGCGCGATCTTCAGGAAGCTGGTCGGTTCCGTCTCGTGCAGCAAATTTCGCAGCAGGAACTGCATGCCGTTGCGCGCGACGATGCGGTCCACCTCGGCGCGTTCGAAAAAGCGCGATATCGTCGCGCGGTGATGATGCACGACGCGCGACGCCGGGCAGAACAAGACCTCGTATCCTTCGCGCCACGCCGTGATGCCCCACTCGGCATCTTCGAAGTAGAACGGCGCGTACGGGTCGCGCGCGTTTTGCAGCCGTTCGAGATACTGCCGGCGGAACAGCGACGAGCCGCCGGCGGGGTACAGGTGACCGCGAACGGCGCCGTCGGCCTCGGGCTCCGCGCCGTACATCTCGACCCGCGCGCCGTTGAGCCGAAAGTCGTTCCAGCCCGTTTCTTCGCGGCGCTTCGCGGGATCGGCGAAGAAGATCTGCGAGGCGATCGCGAACACGTTAGGCCGGCGCCACGGCAGCAGCGCCGAGAGGGTTTCTTCCCCGAGGACCATGTCGTTGTTGAGCAGGTACACGCCGTCGTAGCGCGCGTTCTTCAGACCGCGGCGGATGGCGGTCGCGAAGCTCAACGGATGGTCCGAATGCAGCCAGACGACGTCCGGGTAGTGCTCGCGCAGCGCGCGATACTCCGCGAGTGGGCTGCCGTTCACGACGACGATGAACTCGAACGGTTCGGCCGTGGCGCGCGCCGCCGCGTGCGCGTGCAGTAAGCAATCCGCCAGCAGCGCGGGGCTGGCGCGTTCGGGGATGATGACGCTCAGCCCCGGCTGCCACTGCGTCGTGGGAGGGCGGCGGCGCCGCGGCACGCGGCGCGCGAGCCCGCGCACGGCGTTCGCGATCCGGAGCATCATCGCGAGCCGCCACAGCCGCCACGTGCGGCGCGGCGAACGCGTAGCCGCCGGCACCTCTTGCCCGGGCGCGAAAAACTCCAGCCGCTGCAGCGCGAAGCCGAGGCAGCGGAAATCCGCGCTGCCGTCGTCGCTCGGGCGGTACAAGCTGACCGCGCGAAACTTGATCGTCAGCGCTGTCGTTGCGATCCGCGCGAGCGGGAGCGTCACGTCGAACGAGCGCATCTCGCGCGTGTTGTTGACCACCATGCCGATCGGCTCACCGTCGACCTCGACGTCGAGACGGTTGCCGGGGTGGTGCATCGGCGGCGGCAGGATGCCGACGATTCGCACGGAGCCCGCGGCGCGCCGCGGCCGAACCGCCACGAGCGACTCCTCCATGCTCCAAAGGGTCTGCCCGTCGGGTGGATGCCAGCCGCAGAGGAAGTCGGCATCCATCCCCGGGGTCGCGGCGCCGCCGGCGCGCTCAGGCAAGTACGTCGAGGATCCGTTCGTCGATCTTTTCGCCCGCGCCGGCGCGCTCGAAAAGACAAAGCGCCTGGTATGCGAACACCGCGCACCACACGTTGACCTGCGTGGCCGCCCCGTTGCGGCGGCGGAAGTGCACGCCGCCGCTCGCATCGATGTAGCGCTGGAGCGCTTCCGCGAGCCCGGGCAGCCGCCCGACGCAGTCCCCGGTCAGGAACCCGCCTTCGGCGAGAATGCTCCCGATGCGCAGCGCCTGCGCGGTCACGTCGGAGCGCGACGGCGACGTGTCGTCCCCCAGCGTCCCGGGCAGGTCGCCGTCCTCGCGCTGCCGCGCCATCACTTCGGCGAAGAGCTCGGCCGCGAGCCGCCACCGCGTCCAGTCACGCCGCTGCGCACCCCACAACAGCAAACCTTCCACGTGATACAGCAGCGCGTGCAGCTCCCCTGACGGCTCGTTGCGGGGATACCAGTCCAGCCAGCGGAGCGCGGTCGTCTCGGCCGACGCACGCAGCGCCGTCGACAGATCCGGCGCGGACAGCGTCGCCGCCGCCGTCTTGAGCTGAAAGGGGCCGGTCGTCGTCGACCACCGCTCCGGGACGACCACGCCGTTGCCCGCGCGCGGAACGTAGCAGCGCAGGGTGCCGTCCGTCGCGACCGCGCTCACCAGCACGGCCTCGATCGCGCGACGCGTTCGTCGCGCCGATTCGGTATCGAACCCGTTCAGACCGCGCAGCATCATCGCGCAATCGAACGTGAACACGACGTCGTTCCGCCAGTCCGGTTCCGCGCTCGCGAGGTAGTGGCGCGTGGGAGGCGGAGCAGTCTGCCACACGGCGTGCAACCACCCCGCGGCCGCGTCCAAGCGGCGGCGCAGCCGTTCGCTGCCGTCGTGCCGCGCGATGAAGTCGCCGCACGTCAAGTAGTACCCCGTGGCCTCGCCGTACACGAACGCGGGGCGTTTCGACTCGTCCAGCCAACCCGCGACGGCTCCGCGATGCTCGCCGATCTCCGGTTGGATCGGGGCGTCGAGGAGCCAATTTCGGACTTCCTCAGACCCTACCGCGCCGATGCAGGACGTCATTCCGTGAACTCCGTTTGCGACAGAAGAACGAGCCCGCGTCGGTACCCTGCCGATGCTGGGAATCCGCTGTTAGACTCCAAGATATCCGCCGCCTTCACGCCGCCGGCGGAACGGTTCGGGCAGCCGCGCGAGACCTTGCGCCCTCTTACCTTGGCTGATACCATGGCCGCCTACGAGCTTTTCCTGTGCGCTTCGGCCTTGAAGCGCATCGTCTTGTATGGAGTTTGAGCATGAGCGACGAGCAACAACAGGGTTCGGTCCGGCCGTACGGCGACGCGATCGCCCAGGCGGCCCAGCGCGGCGACCTTCAAGAGATGGAAGACCACGCGGACGCCGCCCGGCGCGCGCTCGCGGGCGAGCCGCACCCGCCGAGCGCCGCGGTGCGCTTCCACCAAGTCCTCGACCACGAGCGCGAAGCGGTGATGAACGCCCTGCGCACGCTCGAAACCAAGATCGGGGAGATGCGGAAGCCCAAGCAGTGACCGCGGCGCGAGAGACACCGCCGAAACGCTATCTCTCGCAGCTCGACCGCGACACGAGCCGTCCCGTGCTGGTGGTGTGGGAGATCACGCTCGCCTGCGACCTCAAGTGCTCGCACTGTGGTTCGCGGGCGGGCGCCGCACGCAGCAACGAGCTCAGCACCGCCGAGTGTCTCGACATCGTCGACGAGCTCGCGGCGCTGGGCACGCGCCACGTTGTGCTCATCGGAGGTGAAGCGTACCTCCGCAAAGACTTCGCGCAGATCATCGCGGCGATCACGAGCGCCGGGATGGTTTGCACGATGCAGACCGGCGGGCGCAACCTCACGCCCGAACGCATTCGCGCCGCCGTCGACGCGGGTTTGTCGAACTGCGGCGTGTCGATCGACGGGCTGCGCGACCTGCACGACGAGCTGCGCGGCGTGCGCGGCTCGTTCGACGCGGCCGTTGCGGCGCTGCACCGGCTGCGCGAGTTCGGCATCAGCACCAGCGTGAACACGCAGATCGCGCGCGCCGTGCTCGACCAGCTCGACGGCATCCTCGACGTCGTCGTCGAGGCGGGCGCGACGAACTGGCAGCTGCAGCTCACGGTCCCGATGGGCCGCGCGAGCGACCGCCCCGAGCGGCTGCTGCAGCCGCACGATCTGCTCGAGGTGATGCCGCAGCTCGCGGACCTGTACCGGCGCGCGACGCGGCGCGGCGTGCTGCTGCAGATCGGCAACAACATCGGCTACTTCGGCCCGTTCGAAGGCGAGCTGCGCGGCTATGGTTTGGAGACGATCCACTACCGCGGCTGCGACGCCGGCATGGGCGGGATCGGCATCGAAGCCGACGGCAAGATCAAGGGCTGCCCGTCGCTGCCGACCGAAGGCTACACCGGCGGCAACGTGCGCGACATCGATCTGACGTCGATCTACTACGACACGCCGGAGCTGTCGTTCGCGCGCGAGAAGCGCAACGTCCCGCACAGCTTCTGCGGCTCGTGCTACTACGCATCGGTGTGCCGCGGCGGCTGCACGTGGATGGCGCACAGCCTGTTCGACAAGCCCGGCGACAACCCGTACTGCCATCACCGTGCGCTCGAGCTGCAGCGGCAAGGCCTGCGCGAGAGCGTGCGCCAGGTGCAAGCGGCGCCGGGGCTGTCGTTCGACCACGGCGTGTTCGAGATCGCCGTGGAAACGGCGGACGGCGATGCGACGGACGTTCGCGTGCCGGCCGATCTCACGCCGCGCGCCGATGGCGTGAGCGCGACCGCGCTCACGGTCTGCTACAGCTGTTTCCGGCACGTGTTCGAAGGAACGGCCGCGTGCCCGTTCTGCGCCGCTGACGTGGAGGCGGCGCGCGCTTCCTACGCGGGCGTGGTGAGCGAAGCGCGCGAGGCGGCCTCGAAGCTGACGGCGCTGCTCGGCGCGCGCGCTTAGCTCGATGCTTTCTTCGTGATGGTGACGTGGATGACTTTGAGCGCGCCGCTCTCGTCTTGCACGTTCAACGACGTATTGTCGGAAAACTTGAGCGCCTTCACGTCGAACTGATCCCGAAGAACCGTCTTCTTGTCCGCGTCGAACACGGGCGTAACGGAAACGATCCCGGCGTCGGCGGGCGTGACCGCAAACGATCCCGTGTAATTGCTTTCCAGCACGTGCAGCCGAACCGCGTCACCGCCCTCGATGAGTCCGATCGAAGCCGGAACGACGAGCGGCGACGAGGCCGCGTCGACCGCCTTTTCGCACGGCGAGAACGGGAGCGGCGCGGCCAGCGCCAGGAACTGCGTGCCGTCGCGGATCTTCGGTGCGCGCGCGAGCGACACGAGGCCGGCGACGAACGTGAGCCAGTTCGCTTTGTACCGGCACACCGAAAGGCGCTGATCCGCCGACCGAGCCACGTTCGCGGAGACCGCGGCGGCGGTCGTGGCGGCAGCGGCCTTCGTCTCGGCCTGCACGACCGTCTTATCCGTCGTCGCCGCCGTTGATTTCTGCAGCTGGTTCGTCGCGATCGCCGCTTTGACGTCCGACGCGCGCACGCGCAAGAACCCGTTCTTGTCGGGCACGGCGCCGCGCAGAGCTTCCCTGTCCGTTTGCGGCGTCGACGTGGAGGACGGGTCGCCGACGAGCGAGGCGGCCGTCACGACGTTTTGCGCGGGGACCACTTCGTTCGGCTGCTTCGCGGCCGGCGCTCGCGCGGCGTCGGCGCAGCCCTTGCTGAACGCCTCGAGCTCCCATCGCTGGAGGGTTGCCTTTTTCCGCAAGCCGGCGCAGAACGCGGGCTCGGCGGACGCCGCAATCGGAACGGCCACGATTGCGGGGGCGCCTAGACCCGCGATGAGCGCGCACACGATCAATCGCCGCATCGCCATCTCCTCACAGGTGGTTGGTTGTATTGGTAGCATAACCAACCGCTGATGAGATGTCAATGGGCACCCGGGGCGCCGAGGATGCTGCCGCCTCTTCGACGACCCCGGCCGGGGCGAGGCCGAGCTCTGGCGGCAGCTCCGCGAACGCGTAGACCGCGACGCCGGGCGCGGTGCGTTCGAGGAACTCGGCGAGCAGCGGGCGCAGCGGCGCGGTGACGACGACCGCATGCGGCGCGCACGTCTCGTCGGCGGCGTAGCGCGCGACCGTTTCGCGCACGTGGATCGCGGTCTGCGGATCGGGTGCGAGGCCGCCGTCGGGCGACCACATGCGCGCGAGCTCCGCCTCGAACGCCGGCGAAAAGATCAGCGGGCGCAAGCGGTGCGTGCCGTCGCGGCGCAATTGCTGCGGCACGATCGCGCGCCGCGCCGCTTCGGCGAGCTCGCGCGGATCGCGCGTGGTGGCGGCGGCGTCGACCAGCGCTTCGAACACCGCGACGGGATCGCGCGGCCAGGCGCGCTCGCGCAGCAGGTGCACGAACGCGCGGTGCGCGACGGCGAGCGGCAGCGCGTCGCCGCCGACGTCTTTCACCACCGACGGCACGAGCCCGCGCAGGTGCTCGACCAGCGTCTGGAACTCTTGGCGCCCGAACAGCTCGGCCGCGTGCGCGCGCGCGATCTCGGCGAGGTGCGACCCGAGGATGGAGATCGCGTCGAACGTCAGCGCACCGGCGTTTTGCGCGCGCTCGCGGTCGTCATAGGCGATCCAGCGAGCCGTGAGGCCGTAGACCGGCTCGGTCGTCGGCTCGCCGCCGATGTGCGCGAGCACTTCGGGCGACGCGACGGCGACCAGCCGGTCGAGGCGAACGATCCCTTCGGCGACGACGCGGTCGCGCACGCGCAGCGCGTATGTCCGCTGATCGCGCAGCGGGTCGTCGCGCAGCCGCACCCCGGGGATGACGATGCCGGTCTCGGCGGCGAGCGCGCGGCGCACGTCGGCGACGCGGTCGAGCAGCGTCTCGCAGTTCGGCGGCGCCAGCAGCGCGTAGAGGTCGGCGCCGATGTCGATCGAGAGCGCGTCGACACCCACCAGGCCGAACGCCGTCTCCGGGCGGCGGACCGCTTCTCGGCGGCGCTGTTCGTACACGGCGCGGGCGTTTGCGTCGGCGCGCCGCTTCTGCCGTTCCGCGAGCATCGCGCCGCCGAAAGCGACGATGCCGAGCGATGCGAACAACGGGCCCGGAAACGCCGGCACGAACGCCAGCGCGAACACGAGCACGGCGGCGACGCGCAGGACGTCCGGCCGCGCGAGCAGTTGCGCGGCGAGATCGACGCCGAGCGCGCCGTCGCCGGCGACGCGCGTCACCATGAGACCCATCGCCGTCGAGATCAGAAACGCGGGCAGCGTGGTGAGCAGCGCGTTGCCGATCGACAGGATCGCGAACGTCTCGATCGCTTCGAGCGGCGCCATGCCGTGGTACGCCGTGCCGACCACGACGCCGCCGAGCAGGTTCAGCGCGACGATGACCAGCGCCGCGATCGCATCGCCCTTGACGAACTTGCCCGCACCGTCCATCGCCGCGTAGAAGTCACCCTCGCGCTGCACGCGCGCGCGCTTGCGGCGCGCGGCGTCGGCGTCGAGCAGCCCGGCGTGCAGGTCGGCGTCGATCGCCATCTGCTTGCCGGGCATCGCGTCGAGCGTGAAGCGCGCGCACACCTCCGCGACGCGCTGCGCACCGCTCGCGATCACCACGAACTGGATCGTGATCAGGATCGCGAAGACGATCAGCCCGACGACGACGTTGCCGCGCACGACGAACTGGCCGAACGCGGGGATCAGCGCGCCGACGCCGCCGGGATCGTGGCCTTCGGTCAGGATCAGCCGCGTCGCGCTGACGTCGAGCGCGAGCCGGAACAGCGTCGCCAGCAGCAGCGACGGCGCGAACGCCGAGAACTCGAGCGGCTCCTCGACGCGCAGGCTGATGAGCAGCACCAGCGCCGAGCCGAAGACGTTGAGCGCCAGCAGCCCGTCCAGCAGCGGCGGCGGCAGCGGCACGATCAGGATCGCGACGACGCCGAGCACCGCGACCGCGAAAGCGCTGGTCAGCCGCTCCTTCACGCGAGCACGCCCTCACGCGCCAGCGACGCGATGACCTGCGCGACGGCGACGTACGTCTCCGGCGGGATCGCGCGGCCGCTCTCGCCCTGCGCGAACAACAGGCGCGCGAGCGCGACGTCCTCGACGATCGGGATGCGGTGCTCGCGCGCGAGCGCTTTCACGCGCAGTGCCGCGTCGTCGAGCGCGCGCACGACGATCTCCGGCACGGGCACGGCCGGCGGCGCGTAGCGGATCGCGACGGCGACGTGCGCCGGGTTGATCACGACGAACGACGCCTCGCGCGTGCGGCCGATCGCACCGCGCACGACCGCGCGGTGCGCGCTCTTGCGCCGCGCGCGCGTCCGCGGATCGCCGTCGTTCTCTTTGGCGTCGCGCTTGAGCTCGTCGAACGACATCTTCAAGCCGCGCAGCCAGCGCCGCCGCGCGAGCGCGAAGTCGGCGAGCGCGAACACCGCGCCGGCCGCGAGCGCCGCGCAGCACGCGCGCAGCGCGACGGACGCGACGAGCGAGGCCGCAGCACCCGGCGCGCGAACCGCGGTACCGGCGCCGACGACGTCCGCCGCGAGCGGGAGCATCGCCAGAAGCGCCGCGGTGAACGCGAGCGCCGCACGCACGACGCCGACGAGGGCCTCACCGCCGAGCATCCGCTTCAAGCCGGCGAACGGGTTCAAGCGCTTGAGATCGGCGTGGACGCCGGTAACGTGCAGGCCGCCGCCTTGCGCGAGCGCGGCGCCGCTCGCCGCGCAGGCGGCGGCGGCTGCCGGGGCGAGCGCCGCGAGCGCGATGACGGCGAGCGCCGGCGAGACGCCGCCGCCGCGAGGATGCGCGGCAGCATCGCGCACGGCCGCGAACGCCGCGGCCGCGCCGGCCGGTACGGCGGCGCCTGCGGCCAGCGTTGCGGCGGCAAACGCGGCCAAGCTCGTGAGCTCGCCGGACCGCGCGACGTTGCCGTCGCGCTTCGCGCGCGCGCGCCGGCTGGGCGTCGCATCGTACCGTTTGTCGGAAGAGTCCGTCACCATGGCAGCACGATCCAGGGACGCGCACCGAGCGGTGCGATCAGCGGCAGCGTGGCGAGCGTGACGAGCACGGCTGCCGCGAACGTAACGGGGAAAGCGAGCGTGAAGCTCGAGAACCGCGGCACGACGCGCGCGACCGCGGCGAGCACGAGCTGCAGCGACGCCGCGACCGCGATCGCCGGCGCCGCGACGACGAACGCCGCGCGCAGGATCGTCGCCGGCAGCGCGAGCGCAAAGCGCGTCCATGCGGCGTCGCTCGCGAACGCGCCCGCCGCGACGTGCTCGAACGATCCCGCGAACGCGCGCACGACCGGAACCCAGCCGTCGAGCAGCACGAACGCGACGAGGAACGCCGACGACCAAAGCCGCCCGAACGCCTGCGCGCTCGTGACGTTCGCGCCGGGGACGCTGCCCCGCACGCCGAGATAGTCGTCGATCGTGCGCCCCGCGTAGTAGGCGCCGTCGTACAACAACGACGCGCCGAACCCGATCGCCGCGCCGACCGCGAACTCGCCCGCGAGCGCCAGCGTGAACGCGGCCAGATCCATCGTGCGCGCCCGCACGAGGTGCGGTGCGACGGCGAGCGCGAGCGCCAACGCGAAGCCCGCCCGGACCATGGCGGGCACGGCCGGGTGTGAGAACGCGGGCGCGCGCGACACGAGCCCGGCCGCGCGCGCGAACGCGAGCAGCATCGTCTGCGTCATCCGCGCACGAGCAGCGGGATCCGCGCGACGACCTCGGTGAACAGCTGCACGCACAGGGCTAGGCCCAAGCGCCCGCCCACCGCCAGCCCGGCGCCCACGGCGAGCACCTTGGGCAGCATCGTGAGCGTCTGTTCCTGCACCTGCGTCGCAGCTTGCACGATCGCGACGCCCGCTCCGACGACGGTGGCAACCAGCAGCACCGGCAGCGTGAGCAGCGCGGTGACGAGCAGCGCATCGCGCAAGAGTCCGTCGAATCCGTCCATGCGCCGATGGTCTCAGACCGCGATTGCCGCGGCGTTACGCCGGTGTTAGCGTTTGACGCGCGCTTGCTTGGGGCATTCGGGACGCGCGGCACCGGCGCTTGAAGGAATGTTCGTCGGCTCTCGTTCATGACGGTTGCGGTGCGGCAACCATCGGCTGTTCCGCGATGAAGCTCGTCATGACGCTCCTCGTCCGGGACGAACAGGACATTCTGCGGGAGAATCTCGACTTTCATCTGGCCCGCGGCGTCGACGAGATCATCGTGATGGACAATCTCTCGTCCGATGGAACGGCGGACATCGCGCGCGAGTACGAGCGCGCGGGCTCCGTGCAGTATATGTTTCAGCCTCAGGACGATTATTCTCAAGGCCGGTGGGTGACGGACATGGCGCGCCGCGCGCGCGAGGAGCTCCACGCCGACTGGGTGATCAATAGCGACGCCGACGAGTTTTGGTGGCCGCACACCGGTTCGATCAAGGACACACTCGCGTCGGTCGGAGCGAGCGCGGTCGCCGCGTCCGCCGACCGTACGAACTTCGTGCCGCGTGCCGAGAACGGCGAACCGTTCTGGCGGCGCATGAACGTCCGCCACGCAACCTCGGTGAATTTCCTCGGTCAGCCCTTACCGCCTAAGGTCGCGCACCGCGCGTTGCCCGGCGTCGTCGTCGCGCAGGGAAATCACAGCGTGTATTTCGGCGACCGCGCCGCGCCCTGTGTCGCGGCGCCGATCACGATCCTTCATTTTCCCGTGCGGTCGCGCGCGCAGTTCTTGAACAAGATCGTGAACGGGGGAGCGGCCTACGCGCGCAACACCGACCTGTCTCCCGCGATCGGCAAGACGTGGCGGTCCTTGTACCAGATGTATCTCGAGGGAAAGTTCGACGAGGCGTACGCAAACGAGGTGCTGACCGAGGAACAGATCGCGCGCGGCCTCGCCACCGGCGATCTCGTGCGCGACGAACGTCTAGCCGTAGCGCTCGATGCGCGCGCGCACCGGTTGTCACGCACGGCACCGGAGAGGTGATTGACCGCGCCGTCGTCACGCTGTGCGACAGCAACTACTATCCCGGGCTGATCCAGCTCCACGGTTCGATTCAAAGCAGCGATCCGTGCCCGGTGCTGTGTTATGACGCGGGCCTGACGCCGGCGCAGCGCGACGAGGCCGCGCGACGGCGGAACTTGCGCGTCCTCGATCTCCCCGCCGATCCGTTGATCGCGGAGCTCATGGCCGCGACGAGCGGCTCCGCGCCTCTCGCGAAGCCCGGGAAGCGAATCTGGCCGCTCTGGATTTGCCCGCTGCTGATACGCGCCGCGCCCGCGAAGAACATCTTCTGGCTCGACTGCGACCTCGTGGTCTTGCGCGGCCTCGACGAGCTGTTCGCGATGCTCCGAAACGGCCCGGTATTCACGCCCGAAAACAAGGCGCCCGAGCTGACACCGAACTCTCCGGCGCTCTATCAGTACCTGCCGATTCGACGGCGCTTCGACCCGAACGTTCCCGTCGCGAACGGCGGCGTGTCCGGCTGGCAGCGGGGCCGTGACGACGAAGTGCTCGAGGCGTACATCGTTCCGGTGGCGGCGGCGGCGCGCGACCGGGCCGTGCGCGACGCCATCTCGTGGCACGACCAAGGCGCGCTGATCTGGGCGATCCAGTCGTTGGGTCTGGAGCACCGCGTACTCGACAGCTGGATGTGGAATCTTTGCGTCGACCATGCCCGCGTTTCGGCCGAGACGCTCGCGTGGGACGACCGGCTCGTCGAACGCCTTCGCGTCGCGCTGCCGGAGGTACGGATCCTCCACTGGAACGGGCGCAAGGCGCCGTGGCTGGGTTAGCGCGAAAGCGCCGCCATCACCAAACGAAGACGGTGCGACTCCGTCTGGAGATGCGGTCGGAAAAGCAGCGCGTACACCACGATGACGATCAGGTAGCGCGGATCGATTCTGGCCGCGTCCAAGGCGAGAACGACCGGGCCCCACGCCTTGTAGAAGCTTTCTTCGACGAAGGGCAGATACGGTTGGCCCTGCGGTCGAAACGCGGTTACTCGAAAATGTCCGCTGACGGCCTTGAAACCCTCGTACGCCAGATACAGCGCAACGCCGGCCCAAAGGATGACGCCTGCGTCGCACGCGATCAGCACACCGGCGAACGCGACGACTTCGAGCGGAACGATCGCGGCGACGACGATCTTCTCCAAGCGCCGGTATCCGACATCGTGAACGACCGTCTTCAAGCCGGCGCTCGTGTCTTGCTCCGCGGTGTGAAGCTGGTGCGAGAGAATACCCCGTAAACCGGCGGCCGCCGACCACACCACCACCGCAACCGCGAGGACGGTCGTGACGGAGCGAGGTATCGCGTGATCCACCGCGAGCAGCGCGAGCGCCGCGGGATAGACATGCGCGGCAAGGCCGTCCGCAGCGACGCCAAGCCATTTGCGCTCCTTGATACGCAGCGGGGGCACGGAATACGCGAACGGCAGACACAGCTCGAGCAGCGTCAGCAGCGCGCCCGGCACGCCGGCAAGGATCGTGGCGCCAACCACCGCGCAAAGCGCGGACAGCGCGATGATCGCCCACATGCGCGCCGGCCCGACGGCTGCGGCCGCGTTGGCGCGGCCGATGCGAGCATCTTCCTCGACGTCGAACAGCTCGTTGAGCGCGTAGCCGTAGTTGCCCGCACCGCACACGGTGAGCACGACGATCGCCAGCATCGCCAGGACGCCGAGCGAGGCGGCCCGGCCGTCGACCAGCAGCAACACCAAGGTGACGGAGAGCGGCACCTTGTTGAACCACCACGCCCTAGCCCGAACGAGGATCATGCTGCAGTCTTCCCGCCGCGTTCACCAGGCGCGGCGGGCAGCCGTCAGGGCGGACACGACGGCACGTGTCGCCGGGGAGCGGTTCAGCGTGTAGAAATGCACGCCCGGCGCGCCGCGCGCGAGGAGGTCGGCGACTTGCAGCGTCATGTAGGCGACGCCCAGGTCGACGATCGCGTGCGCGTCGTCGCGCCGCGCCTCGAGCTCCGCGCGCAAGCTCGGCGGGATCGTCGCGCCGCACATGCGCGTGAAGCGGTCGATCTGCTCGTAGTTCGTGATGGGCATGATCCCCGGCAGGATCGGCACGGTGATCCCCCAGCGGCGCGCCCGGTCGACGAACTCGAAGTAGCGCGCGTTGTCGAAGAACAATTGCGACACCAAGAACTCCGCGCCCGCGCGCACTTTCGCCGAGAGCGCCGCGAGATCGGCATCGAGGCTCGGCGCCTCCGGATGCTTCTCGGGATAGCACGCCGCTCCGACGCAGAACGGGAACTCCGCCTTCAGCAGCGCGATGAGGTCGCTTGCGTGCTGCAGCCCGCCGTCCGCCGCGACGAACGTCGCGGTGCCGCGCGGCGGGTCGCCGCGCAGCGCCATGATGTTCTCGATGTCGCAACGCCGCAGGTCGGTGAGCAGCGCGCGCAGCTCGTCGGCCGTCGCGCCGCCGCACGTGACGTGCGCCATCACGTCGAAGCCGTCGTCGGCGCGCAGCCGCTTCGCGACCTCGACCGTCCGCGTGCGCGTGGACCCGCCCGCGCCGTAGGTGATCGAGACGAACCCCGGATCGAGCGGCTTCAGCGCCCGGATCGTGTCGAGCAAGTTCTGTTCCGCGGCGTCGTCGCGCGGCGGGAAGAACTCGAACGAATAGAACGGCCGCCGGGTCCCGATCTTCTCCGCGATGCGCACGGAGGCTAGTTCCCCGAGGGCGCGCGAAAGACCATTTTCTTGCTGTCCACGAAGCGAATTATCGAAAGCTTTGGACGACGCCGCCGCAGACCAGCGCCCAGCCGTCGACCATCACGAACAGCAATAGCTTGCACGGCAGCGAGATCACCGGCGGGCTCAGCATCACCATCCCGAGCCCCATCAGGATCGCCGCGACCGCGAGGTCGATCGCGACGAAGGGCAGATAGAGCGCGACCCCGATCGCGAAGGCCGACCGCAGCTCGCCCACGACGAACGCCGGGATCAGCACGGTGAGCGGGACGTCCTGCGCGGGCTCGTCCGGCGAGCGGTGCGCGACGCGCGTGAAGACCTCCACGTCGCGCGCCTTCGTCTGGCGCACCATGAACGCGCGCAATGGCCGGCTCGCACGGTCGATGAACGCGGACTGCGTGAGCTTTCCCGCGGCGTACGGCCGGATCGCGTCGCGCTGCAGCGCCGCGAACGTCGGCGACATCACGACGAACGTCAGGATCAGCGCGAGCCCGGTGAGGACGGTGCTCGGCGGCAGCGTCGCCGCGCCGATCGCCGAGCGCACGAGCGACAAGACGACCACGATGCGCACGAACGACGTCGAGAGCACGAGCACGAACGGCGCAAGCGAGAGCAGCGTGAGCGCCGCGAGCACGTCGAGCGGCAGCGAGGCGTGGCCGTGGTTCGCGATGCGCAGAAGATCGTCCATGCGACCATGCTGCGCGCCGCGCGTTGCCGTGCCGTGGCCGCGATGTTACGGTTTTTCGATCAGCTCCGTGATGCGCACGCCGAAGTTCTCGTCGATGGCCACGACCTCGCCGCGCGCGACGAGGCGGTCGTTGACGAGCAGGTCGACGGGGCCACCGGCCAGCCGGTCCAGCTCGACGACGGATCCCGTGCCGAGCTTGAGGATGTCGCGGACCAGCATCTTGCACGTGCCGAGCTCGGCCGTCACCTTGAGCGGCACGTTCATCAAGAGGTCGAGGTTTTTTCCTTGCTCGCTCATCACCGAGAATGGGCTCCCATCGCGACGTCGTGGACGAGGAAGGCCGTGCGCGAAGCCACGACGCCTGGGACGCCCGTAGCGAGGCGCCTGCCGCCGAGGTTCAAGGATGCCGGAGCGCCGACCTTGGTGCTCAGCGCGACGACGTCGCCCGGGCGCAGCCGCACGAACGCCGCGGCGTCGACGATCCCCTCCGCGAACACCGCGCGCGCTTCCACGGCGACCGAGTCGAGCGCGGACGGCGCGAGCGCACCGGACGGTCCGGGATCGGGCAGGTCGCGCACGATCCCGATGCCCAGCGTCAGGGGCACCGGCGCGTGGACGCGCACGTCGAAGTACGCGGCGCACGCGGGGACGTCGTGCGCTCCGACTGCGCGCGAGCCGCCGCGGCGCTCCGCGCACAGCGGATCGAACGCGACCGCGCAGCGCGCCGCGATGCGCTCGAGCGCGTGCAGCTCCAGCGCCGAGCACGCGCCGTCGGGCAGCGGCGCGGCGCCGGGCGCGTCGCCCTCGCCGAACGCGCGCAGCACGAGCCGCCGCGCGTCGCGGTGCGGCAGCACGAGCACGATGTCGGTTTGACGCCCGCGCGTGAGGAACAGCAGCGCGTCACGCGCCAGCACCGACCATGCGGCCGCGTCGAGCGCGGCCGGCTCGCCGAGTACCAGCTCGCACGCCTCACCGAAGAGCTCGCGCAGCGTCTCGCGGATCCCGTTCGCGACCACGCACGCCGCCTCGACCGGGATCGACGCGCGCGGGACGAACCGCATGCGCCGCACGCGCCCGGCCCGCGCGCCGAACGCCGCGTCGGCGATCGCGCGACAGCGCGACGGCCCCGTCATTTGACGAGATCCACGGTGGTCTTCTGTATGCTCGCGCGCGACTTCATCACGGCGCCCATCGCTTCGAACGCGCGGTACGCTTCGTCGAGCCGCGCGACCCCGGCGGCGATGTCGACGGCGCCGGCGTCTCTGCTGAACGTCGCGAGCGGCGGGAACGTGCCGTCCGCCGGCGTGCCGACGTGCGGCACGACGCCGTGCGGCGCGGCGACGCGCGCGCCGTCGAGCCGCGCAGGCTGCGTGCCCGCGGGGAAGCGCGCGAGCGCGATTCGGCCCAGCACGATGCGCTCGACGCCGCGCGCGCCCGTGCGCGGGTCGATCGCGGCGCGCGTGTACGCGACGGTGCCGTCGGATTCGACGTGCGCATCGGCGCCGCGGCCCAGCGCGCGGTCGGTGTCGGGGATCCGCAGCGGGACGGGCACGGCACCGCGCGCGTCGCCGGCCGGAAAGCCCAGGACGTCGGCGCCGCCGCGCGTGCGCAGCACGCCGGCGTCCAGCGACAGCGCACCGTCGCGCTCGTACGCGCGCGTGCCGTCGGCGCCGCGCGTGACCAGCCACGCGCCCGGCGGCGGGACCACGCCGAGCGGATCGCTCGAGGGCACGACGTTCGGTGCGGTGCGGACGTCGCCGTTGAGCGGGACGGCGCCGGCCCGAAACGCGTCGTGCAGATCCTGCGCGCGGGAGAGGACGCGGTCGTACGCGTCGAGCGGCGATGCGCCCAGCATCTACGCGACCTCCGCGCGGACGCCGCGGCCGGCGAGCGCGAAGCGCGCCTGCGCCAGCGCGCGCTCGACGCGTTCGCGCAGCGGCGGCGCGCACACGGCGACAACGCGCGTGTGCGCGCCGTCGTTGCGCACGATGAGGTGAACGCGCCCGCCGGCGCCGCGCACCGCGAACGACGCCGGCGCGCCGCGCGCCGGCCGCCGCGCCAGCCCGCGCTCGATCTGGCGCGCGAGCTCCGTCTTCGGTATGCGCCGTTCGGCGTCGACGGCGTTCGCGTCATAGCGCCCGGTCGCGCCGCGCGCAGTTCGGCCTGCGCCTCGTCCAGTGTCGTTCGCGGCATCCCGCGCTGCAGCGTTCGCGCCGGTCGCGGAGCGCGGCCCGCTCGGCGCCCCCAAAAGAGATTCGCGCGCGCGCGGCGCGTGCGCAGCGGCGCGCGGCCGTTCCGCGAGGTGGAGCGCGCTATACCACGCTTGCGAGAGCGCGCGGCGGTCGGTGCCGGGGAGCTGCGTCGCGACGACCGCGACGCCGGTGCTGTGTTGCATGTTCGGTCGGTGCCTCCGCCCCGACCATACGCCCGGCACCGCGACAGGCAAATTGCGAAGTTGTTGCCTAGAGATGCGCGGTGCGGCGCCGCCCGTCGTCGAACCCGCTTCCCGGGGTCAGGTACATCGCCGAATTGCTGAGGTCGAACGTCGCGACGAAGTTGCGCAGCACCCCCAGGCCGACGTTGCCCGCGTCGACGCGGTCGGCGAATGCGCCGTTGGTCGCGAGCACGACGTCGACGTTGCGATGGAACAGGTCGTAGCCGCCCAAGCGGATGCCGTCGAGCACGGTGCGGTACGATGCGTTGGCGCCGCCGATCCCGTAGTTCATCGAGCCCATCGCGGAGAACGGCACGATCCCAGGGTGCGCTTCCAGGAACGGGCGGTACAGCAGCATCTCGCCGCTGTTGCCGGTGTCGACGATGAACTGCGCGTCGAGCCGGCTGTTCACGCGCAGCGTCGTCTCGGCGAGCTCGCGGTCGATGTCCAGCTCGATGCGCGTGCCCTTGGGCACGAAAGAGCCCGGCGGCCCGAACCGCATCGTCTTGTTGGCGAAGTCCATCTCGACGACCGCCGATCCGAAGAACGGATAGCCGAGGATGCCGTCGATCCGCAAGCCGCCGCCGAGGTTGCGCGCGATGTCGAGCGACGACACGACGACGTCGTCCATGTTCGCACCGTCGACCTCCAGCCGCGGCAGCGTGGCGACGGTCAGCCCGCCGCTGCGCGACGCGCCGCGCACCTCGAGCGCGCCGCGCCCGTCGACACCGGCGGCCTTGAGGATCGCGCTGTCGACGAGGATCGACTGCGCGCCGGTGTCCAGGATGAAGAACCAGTCCTTGTTCGCGATGCGCACCGTCGCGCCGACGTGGCCCCCGCGCTCGACGAGCGGCACGGTGTGCACGCGATCCGTCGCGAGCAGCTTCGGCACGAGCGGCGCGAACGCGGCGGGATCGACGGGCTCGTCCAAGCGCACGGACGTCGTGAGCTGCACGGTGTCGAAGCGGTGGTCGCCGTCGGTGAGCGTGTTGCGGAACGCGATCTTGCGGCCTTTGACGTCGTGCCAGTCGGCGTAGTCGACGTACGACGGGCCGTCGCCGTCCAAGAATTCCAGCCGCAGCGGCAGCCCGCTGCCCGGGTCGATCCACAGCGTCTCCGGCTCGCCGCCCTTCGCGTTCACCTCGATCCGCCAGGCTTTCGTCCCGTTCACGTCGCCCCAGCCGGCGAAGCGCACGAGCTCGGGGTGCTTCACGAAGTCGCCGGAGTCCAGCAGCTCCTCGGTGAGCGCGCGCCGCCGCAGATAGCCGCGCAGCTCGCGCACGTTGCCGTTCGCGTTGCGCACGTAAACCCGGTCGCCGAGGCGCAGCGTCGTCTCGTGCCGCGGCCCCAGCACCTCGTCCTGCCGTTCGTTCACACCGTCGCGCACGATGCTGTACGTGCCGGTGAGCCCTTCGCCGCTGAGCGTCCCTTCGGCCGCGAACGTCTTCACGTCGTCGGCGTGCGTCGCTTTGTCGTACGCGGCGAGGATGGTCGCGACGGGCACGCCGGTATCGGCCGCGCGCTTCGCAGCGGCGGGTGATGCGAACAGCGCCAGCGCGACGCTAAGGGCGGCTGCTGCTGTACTTGTCGAACGAAGCCAGGACGTTTTGCACGTAGCTTTGCGTCTCGGCGTAGGGCGGGACGTCACGGTATCTCTCCACCGCACCCGGGCCCGCGTTGTACGCGGCGATCGCGAGGCGTTTGTCGCCGCCGAAACGGTCGAGCAGGCCGCGCAGATAGCGCGCGCCTCCCGCGACGTTCTGCGCAGGATCGTACGCGTCGCGAACGCCGAGTGACGCCGCGGTCTCGGGCATGAGCTGCATGAGCCCCTGCGCCCCGACCTTCGAGGTCGCGTTCGCATTGAAACCCGACTCGTTCGCGATGACCGCCTTGATGAGCGCGGGATCGACTTGCCACGTCGCGGCGTTCTGCGCGACGAGGGCATCGATCTCCGCCGGCGCTACGGGTGCCGGAGCACCGCGTCCCGGTGCGTCCGCGCCGCCGGCTTGCAGGCCGAGCGCGGGATTGGCGGGCCGCAGCGCGGCGGCGAGCGCGTTCGTGAAGCGCGGCGCACCGGCGGACGCCGAAACGGCGACCGGTGTGGGCGGCGTGCTTCCCGGTGCGGGTGCACCGGTGATCTCGGCGATCCGGTTCTGGACCGCGGAGATGTCGGCGAGGACGTCCATCATTGGAGGGTATCGGCGAGTCGGAGGAGCTCCGTGAGCGTCTGGTGCGGTGGAGACGGCGCCGCCCCCTGGCGAAGAAAGCGCTCCACCGCGCTTTCCTGCGCGACGCACCGGGCGAGGAACGGATCGGCCGAGCTCAACCCGAGCGCCCGCGCGTCGCGCGACTCATCGAGCGCGGCGACCGCCGCGCGCAGCATCCGCGCGGCCGCCAGGTGCGCGGGCGACACGACGTCCGCCAGCGTACGGCTGGCGCTGCGCGTGAGATCGATCGCCGGAAAGCGGCCGGCCCGGGCCATCCGGTCGCTGAGCACGAGGTGGCCGTCGAGGATGGCCCGGGCCGCTTCGGACACGGGGTCGTGCTCGTCGGGGCCGTCCGACAGGACGGTGGCGACCAGCGTGACGCTACCGGACCTGACGGCACCCGCGCGTTCGACCAGGCGCGCCAGCAGCGCGAAGACGCCCGGCGGGTAGCCGCCGCGGCCCACCGGCTCGCCCAGCCCGAGCATCACCTCGCGCGCCGCGGCGCAGATCCGCGCCAGCGAGTCCACCACGAGCAGCACGTCGAGCCCGCGCGCGCGCAGCGCACCGGCTTGGGCAAACGCGACCTCGGCGGCCCGCACGCGCTCCGCCGGCGCCCGATCGCTCGTCGCGCAGACGACGGTGGTGCGCGAACCGAGCTGCGCGAGCCGCCGCTCCGCCTCCCGGCCGCGCTCGCCGACCAGCGCGACGACGCACGCATCGGCGTCCGTTCCGCGCACGATCGCGTCGAGCAGCGCCGACTTCCCCGCGCCCGGCGCGCCGAAGATTCCGATGCGCGCGCCGCGGCCGATTGCGAGCGGCCCGTCGATCGCGCGCACGCCGGTCCAGCAGACGGCGTCGCACGGCCGGCGGTCGGCCACGGCGTGCGGCGGCGCTTCGACCGGGACGCACCGCCCGCGCGGCGCGGGACGCCCGTCGAGCGGCGCACCGGACGCATCGACGGCGCGGCCGAGCAGTGGTGTGCCGAGCGGCAAACGCAGCACGGACGGATCAGATTCGACGCGGTCGCCGGCCGCGACGCCGTCGACGGCCCCGAGCGGCGCAAGCAGCGCGCGCATGCCGTGCAGCGCGGCGACGCGCGCGTTCACGGCAACATCGCGCGCGCAGACCCGCACGCCGTCGCCGACGCGCGCGAACGGGAGCGTCGCCTCGACGAGGTGGCCGCGCGTCGCGACGACGGAACCGACCGCACGCGCGATCACGCGAACGCCTCCAGCACGGCGGCGAGCCGTACCCCCAAGCGCACGTCGAGCGCGCCGCCTTCCAGCTCGACGATCGCGTCGCCGGGCCCTAGCACGGAATCGGCGACGAAAGGAATGTCGCCGATCAGCGTGCCGCCGGCGAGTGCACGTGGACCGTGCGCGGCGCATGCAACGTCGCCCGGTGCGACGCGCACGCGCACGACGGGCGCGCGTTCGGCGGCGCGGCGCACGATCACGGCGAGATCGCATGGCGCAAGTCGCAGCTCGCGCGCAAGCACGTCAGTCGCGAGCTCTCGCAGCAGCCGCGCCGCGGTGTCGTCGAACGCATCGGCGAGCCGCGCGCGAAAGAGCCGCGCATCGCGCACGGCGTCGCGCACGGCCTCGCGCACCGTATCGACATGCGCCGTCTCGGTACTACGTTCAAGTTGGCAGATATCCCGTTCCGCCGCGATCTCTTGCGGTGGTACGTTTGCCGCGGGCGCGCGCAGCAAATCGGCGAGCGCGACGAACTCAGCGGCCACGGATCAATTCCTCCGGCGGCGGCACCAGCGACGCATTTGAGCGCGCGAGCCGGCGGACGATCGCACCACGCTCCTCGGGCGGATACAGTTCCAGCACCGCCGCCGCAGTCGCCGTCGGCAAGGCCGAGATGATCGCGGCGGCGACGTGCGGCGGCTCGCCGTCGAGCGCGCCGCGCACGCGCGCGGGCGGGATGCCGGCGACGTCGCGCGCGGCGCGCCGCGCGGATGCCGACTCGAGCACGCGCACCGCGGCCGCCGCGAGCGGACGCGCGCCGAACGCGACGGCCGCGACGAGCGCAAGCGCGGTCAGCACTTGCGGCACGACGCTCGCGATCGCGAGCAGCCATCCCGGCGCGCGCGCACCGCGCACCGCCGGCGCCGCACCGTCACGGAACGCGACCGCTTCGACGCTGAGCGCATCGCCCCGATCGGAACGGATCCCGGCGGCGGCCGCTGCAAGCGCGCGGATCTTCGCCAAGTCGAGCCGCCGCGCCGCATCGACGAACACCGCGACCGTCAAACGTGCCGTCGCATCGGGCGCGACGACGCGGTGTTCCTCGCGGGTCGTGCTGCCGCGATCTTCCGTCGCGCTCGACTTCGAGTACTTCTTCGCCTTCGACGTGTAGTGCTCGTCCGTCGTCGTGCGCGCGATGCTGCCGTCGACGGCCGCGCGGTGCACGTCGCGCACGTCGCGCCGCTCGCCGAGGCGCTCGCGGTGGACGCGCACGATCGTCGCGCCCGCGCCGAACGCGCCGTCGAGCGCGCTCTGCAGCGCCGTCTGCACGTCGCCCGCGTCGTCGCCGCCGTCGGCATCGAGCGCGAGCCCCCGGTCGTCGAGCACCGTTACCCGCTCGGCGTCGAGCGCGGGCACGCCGCCCGCCACGAACGCCTTGATCCCCGCCACCGTGCGCGCCGCGAGACGGGCGCCCGGCGCGAGCGTAATGCGGACGCTCGCGCTCGCATCGCGCCGCGGCTCGTCGGCGTACACGCCGCCGCTCGACGGCGCGATCACGACCCGCGCATCGGCGATGCCGTCCAAACCCCGCAGGCCCAGCGCGAGATCGGCCGCGAGCGCGTCGCGCGTCTGCGCCTCGAGCACGGCTTGCGGCGTCAGCGCACCGACGTGCGCCAGCGCCTCGTCGCTGCCGGCAAGATGCGCGTGCGGAACGCCCGCGAGCGAAAGCCGCAGCAGCAGCTCGCCGCGCCGCGCGCGGTCGACCCGCACGTTGTCGGTCGTGGTCGCATGCGGCGCGTTCCACGCCGCAAGCCGCTGCTCGACCTCCGCGAGCTGGTCCCCACGCAGCGGCGTCGCAAACAGCACGACGCGCGTATCGCGCGACACCACGAACCCGAAGACGCCGACCGCCGCAAGCGCGAGGAACGCGCACACGGCAACGAGCCGCGCGCGCGGCGAAAGCGAACGCATGCGCGCCAGCGCGGAAACTCCGTCCACTAGATCTGCATCCCGAGCAGCGTCGAAACCGACTGCGCCGCGCGCTGCGCCGCCGTCGCCGCGACCTGCAGCGCGATATCGGCCCGCGCGCGCTCGACGACCATCTCCTGCAGCCCGCCGCGATGCGCGGTAAACGCCGCCTCGGCACGGTCCGCCCCGTCAAGGATCGAGCCCGCCGCATCGACGAGCCGCGCGAACGCATCACCGTCCGCACGCGCCGACGCCCTCCCGCTCGGCGCAAGCGGCTGCGGCCCAATCGGCCCATCGGGAACGAGCACGTCGACGCGCATCAGAACCGCCCCACGTCGAGCGTCCGCTCCGCGAGCTTCTTGCCGACGTCGAACACGCTCGCGTTCGCCTCGTACGCGCGCTGCGCGTCGAGCACCGCGATCATCTCCGTGAGCGAGTCGGCCGCGTCCCCGGCGCGCGCGGTGCCGGCGAAGCGCGTGAAGCTCACGTCGCCGGCGGGCTCGCCGTCATCGCGCGGCTCGCCGTCGCCGGCCACCGCGTCGAAACCGTCATCCGCTTCGGGCGCGGCAAAGCGCGCGACGAGCCGCGGATACGGATGCTCCGGCGTCGACGCCTGCGCCGCCGCGACGTTGCGCGCCGCCACGTCCAGCAGCGCGCGCTGCACGCTCATGCCGTCGGCGGCGACGGAGAGCACGTCGAACTCGCTCATCGCGCCACCGTGCGCAGCTCCGCGAGCCGCGACTTGAGCGCGCCGAGCAGCGCCTCTTCGAAGAGCGCGGACCGCGCGACGCGTGCGGCGCTGCGCTCGTCGTTCGCCGGAAGCTTCGCCGCGAGGTCGAGCCGGTCGCGCGCGGCCAGCGCGGCGGCTTCGGTCGGTCCCGTAAAATCGATCGCCATGGCGAGATCATCGCGGATCGATGTGACCGCGGCGTTTCCGTCCCGTGTCCGGGAGAGTTCGCGGCGCGGGGCGGAACGCCGCCGCGGCGTGCGGAACCACGCGGGGTGCTGGCTGCCTCCTCCCTGTGTCCGACGCGCTGAACGCCTCGCAGCCCGGCGCCGACGCGCTCGCGGTGCTCCGGGCGCGCGCCAACGCCGTGGGCGACGCCGCGCTCGTCGCGGCGGTCGCCGGCGCCGAGCGCGCCTACGAGAAGCTCGCGCTGGAGCGCGCGTCACTGCAGAGCCGGCTCGCCGCATCCGCGAGCAAGGCCGAGACCGAGCTCAGCAAGCTGCGCACGCTCGGCCGCGTCGCGGAGACCGTCAACTCGTCGCTCGAGCTCGACGTCGTGCTGCGCCGCGTGCTCGACACCGCCGTCGAGGTGATGAAAGCCGAGCGCGGCTTCCTGATGATCGCCGACGCGAACGGCAAGCTGGAGCTCACGACGACGTACGGGATCGACCGCGCGACCATCGAGGGCGACGACATGCGCCCATCGCAGACGACGGTGCGCCGCGTGTTCGAAACGGGGGAGCCCATCGTCACCACCGACGCGCAGCAAGATCCCCGTTTCAACATCAATCTATCGGTGCGCGCGCTGCGCCTCCGTTCGATCATCTGCGTGCCGCTCGCGATCAAAGCCCGCACGATCGGCGTGGTCTACCTCGACTCGCGTGTCGCACCGGGCCTGTTCTCCCCGCACGACCCCGACCTGCTCACCGCGTTCGCCAACCAAGCGGCGCTCGCGATCGAGAACGCGCGCCTGTTCGACGCGCTGCGCGCGCAAGTCGTCGAGATCAGCCGCTTGGAACAACTCCAAGCGCGCGTGCTCGCATCGATCACCAACGGCGTGATCACGGTCGACGGACGCGCGATCATCGCAAGCTTCAACGACGCGGCCGCCCAAACGTTCGGCGTCCAAGGCGACACCATGATCGGCAAGCCGGCCCGTGCGCTCGAAGCGCTGATCCCCGGCATCACGATACTGCTCGCGGACAAGACGCTGGTGTCCGAACCCGCGGAGGTCGAAGCGCGACATCCCACCCGCGGAACGCTGGCGCTGGAAGTGCGCGTCGCCCCGGTCGATCTTCCGGACAACAGCGAGACGCACGGCTGGGCGATCGCCGTCACCGACCTCACCGAACGCCGCAAGCTGGAACGCCTGCACGCGGCCGACGTCGAGCAGCGCCGCGCGATCCGCGACGCGTTCGCGCGCTACCTCGCGCCGCACGTCGTCGAGCAGCTGATGCGCTCCCCCGGCGGCGTCGCGCTCGGCGGCGAGCGCGCAACCGCCACGATCCTGTTCGCCGACATCGTGGGCTTCACGGAGCTCGCCGACCGGCTCGACGCCGAACGCGTCGTCGAGATCCTCAACCAGTTCTTCAGCGCCGCCGTCCAAATCGTGTTCGAGCACGACGGCCTGCTCGACAAATTCTACGGCGACGGCCTGATGGTGGTGTTCGGCCCGCCGCGCGTCCGCGACGACGATGCAAAACGCGCACTCGCCGTCGCGGAAGCCTTGCACCGCGCCGCCGCAACGATCCAAGCCGACGGCAAACAGCTGCAGCTGTCGATCGGCCTTGCCACGGGGGAAGTCGTCGCCGGCCACATCGGCAGCCCCAAACGCATGGACTACACGGTGATCGGCGACGCGGCCAACCTCGCAAGCCGCCTGCAAGGCGCCGCCCCGCCAGGCCGCACCTACGCCGACGACCGCACCTACATGCGCGTCCGCGAAGCGCCCCCGGCCGAAAAACTGATCGCCAAGATCCGCGGCAAAGCCGACCCGGTCACGATCTTCGCGATCACATAATTCCGTAGAACTACGGACGGCCCGCAACGCCGCCCGGCGCTAGCATACGCCCATGATGACGCACGCGAACGCCGCCACCGCCCCCGACCCGGTCGCCGCCGCCTTGGCGATCGCCGAAAACGCCCGCCGCAAAGAAGACCGCCCCGAAGAGCGCAACGGTATGGCGGGCGTCATCGCGCTCGCCGCCGGCGTGATCCTGAGCCTCAGCGCGATCGGCGCAATGGCGATGAGCCCCGCTGCCCTGCCGGCCTGGTGCGCAGCCCACGGCGGCTGCCCAACGGCCCCGACGTTCCAACACATCACGTAAACCCGCCGGCCGTAACGCAATCGGCGTAAGCGGTGAGTAAGGCCGTGTAAGCGAGCGGAAAGCCGGTCGTGGTGAACTTCCGAGAAGCGGCGCAGCGCCGCACTCGAAACGAGGAGATTTCATCGTGCCGAACACACCGCTTTTGAAAGCGAACGTCGCGTCATTGGTATTCGACGAAGACGTGAAGCTGACGTTCGTCCTGCACAACGCAGGAAACGTCGACGCCCACGTGACGTCGATCCCGGTCACGGGCCCGAATCCGACGTACTTCCACGTCAAGGCGCCGACGAACTTCGTTGTGAAAAAGGGTGCGAACCACACGGTCGAAGTCGACCTCGGTTCGTTCAACCACCACCTGGCCGGGCACGGGAACCTCACCGTGCACAGCAACGCCGCCGACGTGCACGTCAAGCTTACGAAGGCCCCGCATTACGTCGAGCACGGCCCGTCACCGAACAGTGGTGATGGAGAAAAGCCGTCGACGGGCGACAGCCCCGACGCGCCGAGCGGTGACGGCTGGGGCGCGGGCGGCTGCTTCGCGGCCGGAACGCACGTCCTGATGGCCGACGGCACGGCGCGCACGATCGAGCAGATCGGCGTCGGCGACGCCATCCTCGCGATCGCGGAACGCGATCACGCCGAGCAGAGCGCACCGGTCGCGCGAACGGCCCGCATCGAGCGCCTCCTCCGCCACGACGGCGGTCACGAACTGCTCGACGTTGACGGCGTCCTGACCACGGCGGTCCACCGTTGGGGCGTCAAGGACGGCGGCGACGCAGCGGGCTTCCTGCGCACCGACCGGTTCATCCCGGGAACCACCGCGCTGCGCGCATACGACGGCCAGGCCCCCACGTGGCGCACGGCGCCCGAGCCCACGCCGTCGGGCTCCGCCGAAACGGTCTACAACTTCACGACGAGCGCACGCACCTACCTCGTCGGCGCCTCACCGGACGGACCGTGGTATGTCGTCCACAACGCCAAAAAGAAAGACGACACCGAAGAACCAGCCCCCGGCAACCCATAAGCCCAGCGTGCCTGTGTTTGCGGCGGCGCGACGTCCCCGCGGAGGGGATGTCGCGCCGCCGCAACACCGCCACGATGGTCCTAGCGCTTAGAGAACTGGAACCGCTTCCGAGCCTTCTTGCGCCCGTACTTCTTGGATTCTTTCTCACGCGGATCGCGAGTCAGAAGCCCGTTCCGCCGCAACGGCTCCCGAAGCGACTCGTCCATCTCGAGCAGCGCCCGAGCGATGCCGTGCCGCACGGCGCCGGCCTGCCCGGAGACTCCGCCGCCTTCGCACTTGACGTCGACGTTGAACCGCGACAGCGACTGCGTGACGTCGAGCGGCTGGCGCACGATCATCTGCAGCGTGGGCCGCGGGAAGTACTCGTCCACGGGCCGCTTGTTGACGGTGATGACGCCCTGGCCGAGCGTGAGCCGGACGCGGGCGATGCCGCGCTTGCGGCGGCCGGTGCCCTGAAAGATTTCCTGAGGCTGCATTTAGGCGAGAGGCTCCGGCTTCTGTGCGGCGTGCGGATGTTCGGGGCCGGCATAGACGTTGAGCCGGCCGAGCTGGACGTCGCGCATGCGGTTGGTCGCCAGCATCCCGCGGACGGCGCGCTCGATGAGGCGCTCCGGGTACTTGTCGCGCACTTGCCCCGCCGTCTCGGTCCGCAGACCGCCCGGGTAGCCGGAGTGGCGGTGGTAGACCTTTTGGGTCCACTTGCGCGGCGCGAGCTCGACCTTTTCCGCGTTGATCACGACCACGTGGTCGCCGTCGTCGATGTGCGGGGTCCAGGTCGGCTTGGTGCGGCCGGACAAGGCGCGCGCAATCTTCACCGCGAGCGTACCGAGCCGGTGCCCGGTCGCGTCCACGATGTACCAGTCGTGCTGGGTCTCGGCCGTCTTCTGCTGATATGTGCGCATGGGTCCGTTTGGCGAACCCTTCGACAGGGTTCAGGGCAAGCAAGAAACGCCGCGGCGACGCCACGGCAACCTACGCAGTATACGTTGCGGTGAGGACCGCCGTCAACCGCAGATCCGTCCCCCGTGCGCGAGCAAGCGGCCGGTCGAGTCAGGGCGCGACGTCCGCGGGGCGGTACGAGTCGTAGTCGTCGTAGCGCACACCCGCGAGGTAGAGCCCGTGCGCCGGCGCGGTCGGGCCCGCGGCGGTGCGGTCCCGCGCCTCGAGCGCACGCTCCGCGAAATCGGCGTCGCGGTCGCCCGTCGCGCACGCGACCAGCGTGCCGACCACCACGCGCACCATGCGGTGCAGGAACGCGTTGCCGCGCACGGTGACGCGCACGAGATCGTCGCGGCGCGTCAGCGCGATCGCGCGCAAGTCGCGCACGGTCCCGCCACGGTCGGGGAGCTCGCCGCAGAACGTGCTGAAATCGTGCTCCCCCAGCAGCGGCTGCGCCGCGGTGAGAAAGCGCGCGTCGTCGATCGGGCGCGGCACGTGCCACGCGCGCGCACGCCACAGCGCCGACGGAAAGCCGCGGTTGAGGATCAAATAGTCGTACACGCGCTCGCGCGCATCGAAGCGCGCGGAGAAACGGTCGCCGGCGATCGCCGCGTCGCGCACGACGAGATCCGCGGGAGTGTTCGCGTTGAGCGCGAGCGCGAGGCGCTCGATCGGAAAGTCACGCGCGGTCGAGAACGAGACGACTTGTCCGCTCGCGTGCACGCCGGCGTCGGTGCGCCCCGCGGCCGTGATCTTCGCGGGCTCGTGAAAAAGGCGCGCGAGCGCGTCTTCGAGCGCACCGGCGATGGTGCGCAGCCCGGGCTGGAACTGCAATCCGTGGAACGCGCTCCCGTCGTATTCGATGACGAGCCGGTACGTCGGCACGCGCCACGAATTCAGGAAATCGGCGCGACGGCCTTTAGCCGCGGACGGCGATCGGTTCCGAGCGTCGCGACGAGTACGTCGACGGCGTCGGGATCGAACAAGGTGCGCGCCGCCGCCAGACGGTCCAGCGCCTCGTCGTGCGAGACCGCGACGGCGTACGGACGCCCGGAGCGCATCGCGTCGTACGCGTCGACCACGGCGAGCAGGCGCGTCTCCCAGGAGATCGACAGACCGCGCAAGCCGTCCGGATAGCCCGAACCGTCGAGCCGCTCGTGATGACCGCGCACGATCTCCGCGATGCCGTGCGCGTCTTGCGCGCGCAGCATCTGTTCGCCGCGCGCGGCGTGCGCGCGCAGGATGCGCCACTCGGCTTCGCTGAGCGAGTAGCGCGCGTTGAGCAGCGTCGCCCGAACGTGCAGCTTGCCGACGTCGTGAAAGAGTCCCGCTTGTCCGAGCACGACGGCTTCGTCGCGCGACAGCCCCGCGGTGATCGCAACGCGGGCGCACAACAATCCGACGTTGAGCATGTGGCGGTGCGTCTCGTAATCGTGCTCTAGCACGGCGCCGAGAAACGCGGAGGTAAAGGGCTGTGCAAAGAGACGGCTCAGCACGGCCCCGTGGTCTTCGAGCATGCGATGCTCCGGTGTGATGTCGGCGCAGGATTCCGTGCCCACACGGTTGTGGCGCCGCGATGTTGACAACGCGGGTCCCGGGGCATGCGTCTCGTTCCGTCCGCTCGCTCGTTCTCAGCCGGTTACAAGAAACGATCGAGGCCGCCTTGCGGCGGCCTCGAGATGTGATTTTCCTTACGCGAAAATGCGGGTTTTCTAACCGATTCGTCAGGCCAGGACGCGGCGCGGAACGTCGCGCTTCTCGTCGAGGTCGAGCAGGTCGGGCCAGGTGGTGACGTCGGTGCGATCCGGCGCGACCTCGCCGCGGAGCTCCAGGAAGTACTTCTCGCCGTCGCTGCCCGGCTGCGGGCCGTGGCTCACGAACTCCGTGTTGAACTGCTCGAGCTCTTGCGGCGTCTTCTTGTCGACGAACGGCTTCACGTACGCTTCGATCTCGGCGTCGCTCTGCGCGCTCTTGATGACGTCGAGCAGCGCGTTGCCGTCGAGTCCCAGGAACGTGAACAGCCCTTTGTCCATCGGGCAGTCGTAGTTGTACTCGCCGTTGAGGCCGTTCGCGAGCGCGATGCCCTTGTCGACGGCGCGTCCGAGCTGGACGACCCCGAACACCTTGTCGTGCACCGAGCGGGGATAGGACGTGGTCAAATCGCGTTTCAGCATGGTGAACGGTTGGACTAGCCCACGGCTACGGAGGTTGCGCCCGCGGGGTTGCGGACGACGTAGCGAGTCACCGAGCGGTCACGGTACACGGCCGCACCGGCATAATCGCCGCCGATGCGCCGCGCCACGGCGACCGAACGCGCGTTCTCGGCCTGCAGCACGATGCTCAGGTGCTCCAGCCGCAGCTCGCCGAACGCGAAGTCGCGCAGCGCGCACGCCGCTTCCGTGGCATAACCCTGACCCCAGGCGAACGGCGCGAGCCACCAGCCGATCTCGACGCCGGCCGCGCCGTCGATCGCGCACCGCAGCAGGCCCGCTTGACCGATGCGCACGCCGTCGTCTTTGCGCACGACGATCTTGAACGCGTCCCAGCGCTCGTGACTCGGCTCGCTCTCGATCGCGAGGACGCGGGCGAAGCGCGCTTCGACCTCGTCGCGCGGCAGCGTGCAGCCGTCGCCGATCCACCGCATGACGTTTTCATCGGCATACAGCGACGCGACGAACTCGAAGTCGTCGGGCCGCTTCTCGCGCAGCACCAGCCGCGCAGTTGTTAGAAAGACGCCGTCAGCCACGGCTCGCGGCGCGCACGGCGTCGTAGGCCTGGTCGACGTCGTGGATCGCCTCGAACGCGTTCTGCGACGCGAACGCGGTTCGCGAGCTGTACCATTGGCCGCGTGCGGACCTCGAATCGGGACCGAAGCGCAGCGTCCCGGAGCCGTCGTCCTTGCGTTCGAGGCGAACCTCGCCGAGCGCGGAGCCGGCGTAGCGGCGCACGGAGCCGGCGAAACCGGACACGACGACGTACGCGGCGCGTTCGGTGACGGCGTAGCGCGTGCGTGCGCGCACGTTCGCGTCCCACCAGAAGCGGCCGGCGATCAGGTAGAGTCCCACGCCGACGAACGGCACGCCGAACAGCTTCATCACCAACGGCGCGTCGGCGCTGATCACCATGCTTTCCCAGAACAGCGCGAAACCGCCCCACATCAGCGAGAACGGCACCAGCGCCAAATCGGTCGTCCGCCACAGCAGGCCGGTGGGCGGCGCACCGGTCCAGCGCACCGTCTCGTCCGACGGTATCGGCAGCGGCTCGCGCACGAACGGCGTCATCTCGGCAACCTCCTAACGAATCATACCGCGCCGCCCGCGGGCGGTGCCACCGCGACGATGACGGCATCGACGTACGACGCCGGTACGAATCCCACCCGGCGGTACAGCTCCACCGGACCGTCGTCCGGATCGGCCGCGATCGCGACGCGGCGCGGCGCGTCCGCGTTCGCCCACGCGATCAGCGTGCGCGCGCACGCGCCGAAAAGCCCACGGCCGCGCTCGCCCGGCCGCGTCACGGGCGTCATGAAGCGCGCGATCCCGTCGCCGCGGTACAGCCCCACCGTGTTGAGGAGCCGCCCGTCTTCGCGGATGCCGACGACGCGCGCGCGACCGCGGCGAACGTCGCGCCGAACGCAGTCGAAGCGCCAGCGCGTGAAGTCGCCGAACTCCGGATACTCCTCGGATGCGAGCGCGGCCGCGTCGTCCCAGTATTCGGTGCCGTGATCGACGACGCGACGGTCGGGTTGCGGCACGGGCCCGTCGTAGACCATCACCAGGCTGCGTTCGCGCACGCTGCCGTCGGGCACGTCGACGGCGACATGGGGAGCGCCGTGCGCGCGTTCCCACTGCACGACGAAACGCGCCGCACCGAGCGCGCCGAAGCGCGCGCGCCCCTCCTCGACCAGCGCCGCGACGCGCGCGGCGTCCGGCGGCGCGTCGAGCACGAAGCCGTGCCCGAACCAGAAGTCGCGCCGCGACGGCGTCTCGATCACGACCCGGTCGCGGTCGCGCGCGCGGCGAACGATGCCGTCGTTCACGAGCGCGTCGGTCGCGATGCCGAGCCCGGTCACGCCGTGGGAACCGGTGCCTCGTCGTCGTCGTCGCGCGCGTCCACCGGAAGCGGGCGCTGCAGCGGGAACAGCAGCACGTCGCGGATCGACGCGTTGTTCGTCAGCATCATCACCAGCCGGTCGACGCCGATACCGATCCCGGCGGTGGGCGGCATGCCGTACTCCAGCGCCGTGACGAAATCCCAGTCGGGCGGCGGGATCTCGTCGTCGCCGGCGGCGCGCTCCGCGATCTGCAGCTCGAAGCGGCGGCGCTGGTCGTCCGGATCGTTGAGCTCGGTGAACGCGTTCGCCAGCTCCATCGACGCCGCGAACAGCTCGTAGCGCTGCGTCAGCTCGGGATCGTCCTTCATGCGCTTGGCGAGGGGCGAGAGCACGACCGGGTAGCCGTACACGAACGTCGGCTGCAGCAGATGCGGCTCGACGATCCGCTCGAACAGCTTGTCCAGCGCGTGCGCGTGCGTCGGCGACTCCGGGATGCCGTAGTCGCGCAGCAGCGCCGCGCACGCGACCGGATCGAGCAGCTGCTCGCGCGTGAGCCCGCCGTGCTCCTCGAACGCTTCGAGGTAGCCGATGCGCCGGAACGGCGTCGCGAACGAGATCGCGTCTTCGCCGCGCAGCACGTTCTCGCCGCCGTGCACGGTGCGCGCGAGGTGGTTCATCAGCTCTTCGTTGAAGCGCATCATGTCTTCGACGTCCCAGAACGCGGCGTACAGCTCGAGCATGGTGAACTCGGGGTTGTGCGTCGCGTCGATGCCCTCGTTGCGGAACGTGCGCCCGATCTCGTACACGCGCTCCATCCCGCCGACGATCAAGCGCTTGAGATAGAGCTCGGTCGCGATGCGCAGCTTGAGCGGGATGTCGAGCGCGTTGGAGTGGGTGAGGAACGGGCGCGCGGACGCGCCGCCGGCGATCGAGAGCAGCGTCGGCGTCTCGACCTCGAAGAACCCGCGCGCGTCGATGAACCGCCGCATCTCGGCGACGATGCGCGAGCGCTGGATCATCACGTCGCGCACGTGCGGGTTGACGATGAGGTCGACGTAGCGGCGGCGGTAGCGCTTCTCGGGATCCTGGAGGCCGTGCCACTTGTCGGGGAACGGCTGCAGCGCTTTGCCGATCACGTCGAGCGCGCGCACGTGCAGCGCGAGATCGCCCGTCTTCGTGCGGAACACGAAGCCGGTCGCGCCGACGATGTCGCCGCGCTCGACCTCCTTCGCGACCGCGAACGCGTCGTCACCGACGTCGTCGCGGCGCACGAACAGCTGAAAGCGCCCCGTGCGGTCGTGCACGTCGAAGAAGATCACCTTGCCTTGGCCGCGGACCGCCATGATGCGGCCGGCGAGCGACCACGCCTCGCCCTCGGCGCGGCCCTGTTCGCCCAGCTCCGCGTACTTCGTCGCGAGATCCGCGGCGTGCGCGGTGACGTCGTAGCGCGTCGCGGTGAACGGGTCGACGCCGCGCTCGCGCAGCGCGGCGAGTCGCGCGCGCCGGGCCGCGACCAAGTCGTTAGCCATCGGCAACGGGCTCCGGGGACGATGGTGCCGGCGTCAGGACGCCTTTTTCGTCTTCTTCGGGTCCTTGTTGATCGACTCGATCTTGTACTTCATCTGGCCGCCGGGCGTGGTGACGTCGACCGTCTCGCCCTTCTTGCGGCCCATCAGCGCGCGCCCGACCGGCGACTCGTTGGAGAGGCGCGCGTTCTTCGGATCGGCTTCCGCCGAACCGACGATGGTGAACTCGTGCGACCGCCCGGAGCTGGTCTCTTTGACCTTGATGGTCGCGCCGAGGTGCACTTCGTCGGCGACGTAGTCGGACGCGTCGATGACCCGCGCGTTGCGGATCATCGCTTCGAGCTTGAGCACGCGCCCTTCGACGAACGCCTGCTCTTGCTTGGCGTCCTCGTACTCCGCGTTTTCAGAGATGTCGCCGAACTCTTTGGCCTGACGGATGCGTTCGTTGACCTCACGGCGATGGACGGTTTTGAGCTCGTCGAGCTCGTCCTCGAGCTTCTTGAGCCCGTCGCGGGTCAAAACGATTTCTTTGTCGTTCAAAAGCGACTCCCGGTACGTGGTTCTGCCCCCGGCACGAACGCCCGGCGGACCGTGCCGCCGCGCCAAAGCGCCAGGGGAAGCCCGATGATTGCAGAGGCGGCGATGAAACCCCTGGTGAGCGAATCGGCACGAACCAGCGCCGCCACGAGGATCGCGCCGAGCAGCACGGCTGCCACGCCCGGCAGCAGAACGCCCGGCCAGCGGGCCGTTCGCTCGCGGTGGAACACGCGGACAGCGGCCGCGGCCGTCATCACGAACAGCACGCCCAAGAACCACGACGTGCCTTGCAGCACGAAGGCGAAGGCCGCGTTCGCGGTCGGCGACAGGCCGGCCGCCAAGGTGAAGGCGAGCGACAGGCCGGCGATGAGCGCGATCGCGGCCGCCGGCTCGGCACGCCGGTCGAGGCCGCCCAGGGCGTGCGGGAGCAAGCCGTCGCGGCCCATGGCGTAGATGCTGCGCGTGAGGTAGACCAGCGTCGTCTGGAGCGCGGCCGTCAGGGACACCAGAACCGTGATGCTCAGCACGATCGGCCAGCCGCCGCCGAGCAGGCCGCCGACGTACGCCAGCGCGTCACTCTGGTGCTCGGCGAAGCCCGCGGGCGTGCCGACCCGCGTGAACGCCGCGACCGCCGCGAGCAGCACCACGGTCGTGAGCACGAGGCCGGCCAGGCCGCCGCTGCCCGGCACGGAGGCGTCGCCCTGCGCCTCCTCGGCGGTCGAGGCGGACACTTCCCAGCCGTCGATCATCCAGATCCCGACCACGATCGCGGCGAGGAGCCCGCCCCACTCGAGCGGCGCCGCGACGAACGCCACGGCGCCCGGGCGCGGGTGCGTCCCCGCGAGCCCCGCGGCGGCGGCGAGCACGACCACCTCGGCGGCGAGCAGCAGCAGCGTCAGGCTCGCCGTCGGCCGCAAGCCGTACCACAGGAGCAGCGCGCTCCCCACGATCCAGCCGCACCCGGTCAGCGCGACCGCGAGCGCGTTCCCCGAAAGGTTCGGTGCGAGCAGGTCCAGCGTGTACGTCCCCGCCGGCAGCGCCGTCGCCAGCACCGCGAACAAGTTTGCCACGAGCAGCACCCACGCACCATAGGCGCCGGTCTCAGGGCCGAACGCGGCGCGGATCCACGCGTACGACGAGCCCGCGTCGCGCATGCGCTCGCCCAAGCGCCGGTAGCCCGCGGCGATCATCGCCATCAGCACCGCGACGATCGTCAGCGCGAGCCACGTCCACCGCCCGGCCGCGGCGATCATCGCCGCCATCGTCGTCGCGAGCGAGAACGCGGGGCCCATCGCCGCCGCCGCGACGACGATCAAATCGCGCAGCGCGAGCACGCGCCGCAGCCGCGGCACCTCGCGCGCATTCGCCTTCAGCGACGCGTCGCTCATTCAGCGCGAACGGAGCAGCGAGTTGCGGTAGCCGTACAGCGCATACACGGCGAGCCCGAGGGCGAACCAGATGATGAACCGCAGCCACGTCAAACCGTCCAGGCCCGCCAGCGTCAGCCACGCGCACAGCGCGATCCCGACGGCAGGGACGACGATCGGCCCGAACGGCACGCGGAACGGCCGCGCCGCGGCGGGATGCGTGAAGCGCAGCACCATCACGCCCGCGCAGACGATGACGAACGCGGAGAACGTGCCGATGTTCACGAGCTTGAGCAGGGTCGTCAGCGGCACGAACGCCGCGACGGCCGCCACGATAGCGCCCGTGATCAGCGTCGTGACGACGGGCGTCTGCGTGCGCGCGTTGACGGAGCCGAACGCGCGCGGCAGCAGCCGGTCCCGCGACATCACGTAGAAGATGCGAACCTGCCCGAGCAGCGACGTCAGCATCGACGCAAACGTTCCGGTCACCGTGCCGGCGAGCACTAGCGCAAAGAGAATCGGATTGGAGCCGGCGTGCTTGACCGCGTCGAGCATCCCCGCGTCGGGATTCATCTTGTCCCACGCAACGACGCCGACCGCGACGGCGGCGACCGCGGTGAACAGCACCGCGCCGACGACGAGCGAGCCGATGATGGCGCGCGGGACGTCGCGCACCGGATCGCGCGCCTCCTCGCTCGCGACGGTGACGGTGTCGAAGCCGATGTACGCGAAGAACACGAGCGCGGCGCTGGTGACGATCCCGCCCATGCCGAGCGGCGCGAACGGATGGTACGCGCCCGGCCGGATCGCGCCGGCGAGGCCGAGCACGAACGCCACGAGCGCCACGAGCTGGATCACGACCAGCGCGCCGTTCGTGCCGGCGGACTCGCGAATCCCGATGGAGAGCAGGACCGCGAGCAGCACGATGGCCGTCGCCGCGATCACGTCGACCTGCGTGTGCGCGAAATCGATCCCGCCGTTCGCGAACGCGACGTGCGCGGTTTGCGCCCACCCCGGCAGCGGCAATCCGACCTTCGCGAGCAGCGCCTGCACCGACGCGGACAGCGTCGCTGCGAGCGGCGCGACGGAGAAACCGTATTCGAGGATGAGGTCCCACCCGATCACCCATGCGACGAACTCGCCGAGCGCGGCGTACGCGTAGGTGTACGCACTCCCGGCGACAGGCACCATCGACGCGAGCTCGGCGTAGCATAGCGCCACGAACACGCACGTCACGCCGGACAGCCCGAACGCGGCGATCACCGCGGGACCCGCGGCGTTCGACCCGGAGCCGACGGTTGAGAAGATCCCGCCGAGCATCGTGCCGAGGCCTACGGCGATCAGCGCGCGCACGCCGAGCACGCGGCGCAACGGCACGCCGTCGGACGGCAGCCGTTCGCGGTCGTGCGCCTGGCGCGCGAAGAGGTTGCGCAGCAGCGACAAGCGGCTTATGCGGCCTGGAACTCGATCACGCGCGGCTTGAGGTCGAGCTCGCGCAGCAGCCGCGCGTAATCCTCGTCCGTCACGTCGGCCCACTTTTTGCCGAGCAGCGCGATCATCGCCGCTTCGACGACGTTCGTGCCGAACGAACGCCCGCCGAAATCGGGCGTCGTCGTGACGAGCCGCGCGATCCCGCGCGCGCGCAGGAAGTCGACGTCGTTCGCGGTGACCGTGTTGGTGAGGATCGTCTTGCCGTCGAGCCGGTCGGGCATGAACTGGCGCATGAAGTGGTAGTCGCCCGCGATGATCTCCGCGTCGTCGTAGTACTCGGGATACTTCGGCTGCGGCGCACGGTCTTGTTTCTTGCCGGTGGGATAGAAGAACTGGAACGGCAGCTTGCACGCGTCGGGGAGATACTTGCGCGCCATCTCTTCGAACTCGTCGAGCCCGCGCACCGGCCGGTCGAGGTCGAGCGCGAAGATGAAGTCGCCGAACACGACGTCCGCGCCGGCCTGCACCAGCGCCTGCGCCATCCCGAACCGGTCGAGCGCGCTGACCATCAGCACGCGCTTCCCGCGCAGCTCGATGCCGAGTTGCGTCTGGATGAATGAGATCGCGTTGCGCTCCAGCGTGTTCTTGAGCCCGCTGCCGTCGACGACGGGCGTGATCTTTACCGCATCGAGCAGCCGCAAGCCATCACGCAGCGCATACCGGTCCTTGCCCGCGTACAGATACACGTCGATCCCGCCGAGCCCGATCGCGTCGACGGTACCGTCGAGCTCCTTGAGCTTCGCGATCGCTTTATCGATGGAGCCGTCGGTCCCGACGCGCGATATCTCGAACCGCTCGCCGAGCAGATCGACATCGGCACGATGATCGCGCGACGAAGACCCGAGCGAGACGGAGACGACTTTCTTCACGTCAGGGCCTTTCCAATCGCGATCGACGGGTGATGTACACAGCGCTGGGGCAATTCGGTGGTCCGACAGGGGACTTTGACACTCTTCCTGCGCGGGTTCGATTCCCGCTCGCTCCAGCCCGGCGTTGCGACGCCGGCGGCGGTGTGGTAGGATCATCGCGTCAAGGTCTCCTGTCATACCGCCTAGGGCATCGCGTTCATCGAACGCGGTGCCCGTCGCTTTTTCAAATGGTCCCTTGCCGATTGCACTACGCAGCGTGATGTACACAGCGCTGGGGCGATTCGGCGGTCCGACGAATGGGCTTGACCTCCATCTCGTGCGGGTTCGACTCCCGCTCGCTCCAGCCCGGCGTTTGCGGCGCCGGTTGCGGTGTGATAAGATGGTGTTGTCAAGCCCACTCGTTACACCGTCGCGGGCATCGCGTTCATCGAACGCGGTGCCCGTCGCCTTTTCTTTTCGGCCAAGCTCGAGAGTTAGGTATTGCGCTGCGAACTGGCCGGGTGATACCTGTCCTAACGAGAGGTTGTCGACGTTCGGCGGAGCTGTCAGTCCGTCGAGTGATGGGGAGCTCTCACGCTGTGGGCGTCGCGTTGCAAGACTCTGCGCTCGCAGCGTCTTTTCCATGCTGCTCACGCCGGTTGCGCGCTCGTCACGGTCGCTTCGTGGCGGACGGGAAAGTTCACGCTGTTCGCGATGAAGCACTCTGCGTGCGCGCGCTCGTGCAATGCAACGGCCTCGTCGATGCGCGCCGGATCGGCAATCGCGACGCGCGGCCGCAGCATCACCTCGCGAAAGCGGATTTTCCCGTCGATCAGCGTCATCTCGCCGCCGGCGTCATCCTCGTAGGCGACAACCGCGATCCCGGCGCGCGAGCATTCCGCGAGGTACGAAAGCAGATGGCACGCGGAAAGCGCAGCCACCAGCAAGTCCTCCGGATTGTGCAGTGCCCGGTCACCGCGAAAGTGCACGTCCGCCGAGCCGCGCAGCGGCGGCTTCCCGTCGATCTCCACGACGTACTCGCGCGAGTACGTCGCGTAGTCGAGCGCCGGCCCCGATGCGCAACCGGTCCAGCGCACGTGCGCGGCGTAGCGGTGCGGGCGAACGTTCATGCGGAGGCCGCGCGGCGTTCTTCCGCCGCGGCGCGGGTGCGCGCGATGTGTTCGCGCGTGATCGGCAGGTCGAACGCGCGCATGTCGGCGAGCTGGAAACCGGCGCGCGCCGCGAGGTCGTCGATCTCGCGCACCTTCGCGACGTCGATCCCGCGGCCCAGCGTGTACGGTTCGCAGCGGTTCTCCAGCGCGAGCAGCATCGTCTCCGACATGCACGCGAGCGCCGTCCCCTGCGGCAGTCCCATGTCGAACGTCTCGCCGGGCTCGCGCACGCGCCACCAGCGCATGTCGCCGGGCACGCGCATGTTGCCGCCTTCCACGACGAGCACGTCGGGCCGTTCGCTCGCAACGCGCCGGCTGACGTCGTGCGGCAGCGACAGCTCGCACACGACCGCGCCGGTGCGCAAGTCTTCGGGCTCGATCACGTCCTGCACCGACGACGTCGCCGTCAGCACGAGGTCGGCGCGCTGCACCGCCGCGCCGATCTCGGTCGTGTACGACGACGCGCACGGCAGCTTCTCGCGAATGCCCTCGTGAAACTTGCGCAAGCGCGTCTCGTTGCGCGCGACCAGGATCACGTGCGCGACGTGCGGCGCGATCAGCTCCACGCAGGCGCCCCCGATCGAGCCGGTCGCGCCGACCACCACCGCGGTCGCGCGCGACGCATCGATCCCCATCTCGTCCGCGCCGCGGAACAAGCTGCGCACGCCGGCGGCGATCGTGAGGGAGTTGCCGGTCGTCACGGGGATCGGCGAACGCTCGTTGATCGTCACGCCGCCGTCGCCGACGACGCCGGTGAACGCGCCCAGCCCCGCGACCTCTGCGCCCAGGTCGACGCCGAGCTGGATCGCTTTGAGGATGCGGTCGTACACCTGCTCGCGCGGCAGCTCCAGCATCTGCTCCGGCAGCAAACCGGCGGCGACGAACCAGCCCTCGGTCTCGCGCCCGTCCGGCGTCCGGACCCCCGTCACATGTGCCGCGTTCCACGCCGGCATCCACTCGAGGATCTTGGCGATGATGGGCTTGCCCTTGCCCTTGGCGCCGGGCTCGTAGCGCACGACATCCTCGAACGAGAGCGGGTGGATCACGAAGCAGAACTTGGGCATCCCGGGACCCCGATTCGCTCCTTCGCCGCCGGGAGCCCGCGGGCCGTTGGGGGAAGGGGAGCGGCGCATGAATCAGACGCTCTCGACCATCGATGAGCTCCTCCGGATCCCCGCCCCCTGCCCCTCGCCGATGGGGCTCGCGTGTGACGGGCCGGATCTCTGGATCGGCTCCTACGAGACCTGCCGGATCTACGGTTTGGTCGCAATGCAGGGCCGTGTTTTCGAAGAGGCGACCGCACCGGGCAGGCCGTTCGGGCTGACGGTCACCGGCGACGCGCTGCGCGTCGTGGTCGGCGACGCCGAAGACGGCGGTACCGACGACCGTTTCATACGACGCTACATCATGGGCAAGGATTTCAAGTCCGACGCGATCCCGTGCCCCGGCGGCACCGGTTCGTTCCTGGCGTACGACGGCGACCGGCTGTACTTGAGCCAGCGCGACGCGCAAGTGATCCTCGAACTCGACGACGTCGGCAAGGTGCTGCGAACGATCCCCGTTCCGCGCCAGATCACCGGCATGGTCGTCGTCGCGGGGCGCTTCTACCTCGTGACGACGGAGAGCCGCGAGATCGACGACTACCGGCTGCTCTGTTTGGACGCGCGCAAGGAAGAGCCCGAGGTCCACGAGCTGGCGTCGATCCCGTTCGCGGCGCGCAGCCTCGGCTTCGACGGCACGAAGTTCTGGACGAACTGCCGCGGCGAGAACACGATCGTAGCGTTCGCGAAGCCCGACTAGGGAGCGAAGGACGCGGGTGAAACGGGACCGCCCGCGTCCGAAGAAAGCGCAGCGACCGTGACGAACCGGTACCGCCGCTCCAGCGTCCGAGCCGTCATCGACAAGCTGACGCGCGATCACGCGGCCGCCGCGGAGGCGCACGACGCGCTATGGGCGGTGCTGTGGAGCCGGCGCTACGACGACGTCGACGAGCCGGTGTGGGGCGAGACGTCATACGGCGGGATCGTCGCGTTTGCGCGCGTGTTCGACGAGCGCACGACGCTGCTCGGCGTCGACACGAACGAAGCGTTCGCGGTGTTCCGCCACACCGGTCCCCCGCCGCCCACCGGCTGCCGCCTGCGCGTGCTACCCGGCGCGGACCCGGGGCAATGGCGGTTCGTCGAGATCGAGCCGCTCGGCCTCGGCATCGACGTGCGCTTCGACGACCCCGGCGCGCCCGCCGACACGGCGTGGATCGCGACGCTGCGCGGCGGCGTGGCGCGGCTGCGCGGATTGCTCGACGCGCGGCGCGATGTGCTGGCGGCGCGGCGCAGCCAGCTCGGCGCGCTCAACGAGCCGCCCGCGGTCGAAGACATTTGGCGCGAGGAGCTCGCCGCGATCAGCGACCGCATCGCCGTCGAGACGGACTTCACGGCGCAGGAGCACGCCGAGCTGCTGCGCGCGAAAGCGAAGGGCCCGCGGTTCGCCGACCAAGAGGAGCACCGCCTGATCGCGGCGCGCAAACGGCGCTTCACCGAGCGCGGCAACGCCGAGGTCGTGCGCTTTCGCGACGAGCGCTGGCCCACGATCCGCGACCGCGCCGCCGCCGAATCGGCAAAGTACGCCGCATACCGCACCGAGGTCGTGAAGCTGGAAGACGCGCTGCAGCGCCTGCGCGCGCTCGCAGACCGCGCGGTCAAAGCACCGGTGCTGCTCGACGCGCTGGAACGCGCGTCGTTCCCCGTGCGCGGGCTCGCATTCGACGCGGCGCGCCTCGAGGAGCCGGGCTACGCCGAAGAGCTGCTCCGAACCGTCGAGCTGCTGCACGCGGCGATCCCGCCGCGCGCGGTATCGACGGCAGCCCGATTCAGCGCATACCGTGCGCCGACTGCGGGGCCGTCCGTGATTCCGCCTCGGCTTTGAGCGCCGCGAGCATCATGTCGGAGTTCTCGCGCACTTTTTTCTCCAGCGTCGGGCCGATCAGCTCGGCCAGCGTCGGCACGCCGAAGTCGTACTCGACGCTGAGCACCACGCGCGTCACGTCGCCGAGCTGCTCGAACGTCCATGCGCCTTCGAACGTGTCGAGGTCGCCCTCGATCAGCGCGTAATCGATGCGCAGGCGCGCGTCGTCGAAGCGATCGTTCTCCGTCCACTCGATCGGCGCGTCCTCCACCAGCGTCTTCCAGCGCGTGATCACGTGATCGGGATGACGCTCCAGCACGACGACCGTCTCGACGTCCGGCATGAAGTCGGGGAAGCGCTCCTGCTCCTTCGCAAGGTCGTACACCGTCGCGGCCGGGGCGGCGACGTCGATCGTGCACTCGACGTACGGCACTACGGCTGCTTTTCGGGCGTGTCGGACATCGGGACCAGCGTTCCGAGCCTGTCGAACGCCGCCGCGACCGCCGCATCGAACGCGCGCAGCGCGACGTCGATTTCCTCGGCGGTGACGATCAGCGGCGGTTCGAGGCGAATCACGCGCTGCTGGTTGAGCGTCCAGGCCGCCGTGACGCCGCGCTTGAGCAGCTCCGGGATGATCGTGCCGCCGTAGCCCTCGCTGCGCAGCTCGACGCCGACCAGCAGGCCCGCGCCGCGCACGTCCGCGATCACCGCAGGGTGGCGCGCCATCGTCGCGCGCGCACCGGCGAGAAGCTCCGCGCCGCGCGCGCGCGCGTTCGCGACGAGATCTTCGTCGTGCAGCACGTCGAGCGCCGCGAGCGCGGCCGCGCACGCCAGCTCGTTGCCGCCGAACGTGGACGTGTGCAGCAGCGGCTGCTTCGCGTACGCCGCGTTCCAGACGGACGGCCGCGCGACGTACGCCCCGATCGGGATCACGCCGCCGGACAAGCCTTTCGCGAGCGCGATCACGTCGGGGACGACATCCTCGCGGTCGCACGCGAACAGCGCGCCGCAGCGCCCGAGCCCCGTCTGCACCTCGTCGGCGATCATCACGGCGCCGCTCGCGTCGCAGATCGCGCGCACGTCGCGCAGGTAGCCGTCCGGCGGCAGGTTCACGCCGCCCTCGCCCTGCACCGGCTCGACGATCACCGCCGCGACGGCGTCGTCGACGACGGCTCGCAGCGCGCGCGCGTCGCCGAACGGCACGCGGCGCACGTCCGCGAGCAGCGGCGCAAACGGCTCGCGGAACGCATCGCGCCCGCTCGCGGACAGCGCACCGAGCGTCTTGCCGTGGAACGCGCCGTCCGTCGCGACGATGGCCGGGCGCTTCGTCGCGGCGCGCGCAAGCTTGAGCGCGCCCTCCACCGCCTCGGTGCCGCTGTTGGCGAAGAACGCGATCGACAGATCGCCGGGCGCCAGATCGGCGAGCCGCTTCGCGAGCCGCCCCATCAGCGGGTTGAACATCGTGCGCCCCGACAGCGCCATGCGGTCGAGCTGGTCTTTCACCGCCGCGACGACGCGCGGGTGGCGGTGCCCCAGTGTGAACACGCCGTAGCCGCCGGCGAAGTCGAGATACGTCTTGCCGGTGTGGTCGGTGATCGTGCAGCCTTGCGCGCGCACCTCGATCGGCGAACCGGACAGCTTCATCACCCGCGCGAGCGGCGGGTTCAGGTGCGCGCGGTAGTTCTCGTAGACTTCGTCGTACAGGGCCGCGGGCGAAGCCGCGCCATACAGCTCGTCGTGCGTTGCGGGGATCACGCGACGGCGAGCTCGCGCGATTCGAGCTGCGCGATCGTGTCGTGGATCACGGCGAGCGTCTCCGCAGCGGTCTCCGTGCGCATCAGCCGCTCGCGCAGCGCGCTCGCGCCCGGGAAGCCTTTGAGATAATAGCCGAGGTGCTTGCGCATCTGCGGCACGGCGCGCGGTTCGCCCCACTCGGCGACCATCGTCTCGTAGTGGTGCACGGCGAACCGCAGCCGGTCCGGCGCGTCGGGCGTCGCGTGCGGCTCGCGCCCTTCCATGAGCGCGCGCAGGCGCGACACGAGCCACGGGTTGCCCAGCGTCGCGCGCCCGAGCATCACCGCGTCTACGCCGCTGTCGCGCATGCGGCGCAGCGCTTCGTGCGGATCGGTCAAGTCGCCGTTGCCGATCACGGGGATGTCCACGGCGCGCTTGAGCTCCGCGATCTTCGACCAGTCGGCGCTGCCTTTGTAGAACTGCTTCGCGGTGCGCGCGTGCAGCGTCAGCGCCTGCACGCCCGCGGCTTGCGCGCGCTTCGCGACCTCCACGAACACGAGGTCGTCCTCGGTCCAGCCGAGGCGCATCTTCATCGTCACCGGGCAGTCGACGGCGCCCACGACCGCGCGCATGATCGCTTCGCAGCGGTCGACGTCGCGCAAGCACGCGCTGCCGCCCTCGGTCTTGGTGACCTTGGGCGCGGGGCAGCCGAAGTTGATGTCCACGATGTCGGCGCCGCACTCGCGCACGACCTTGGCGGCGAGCGCCATCAGCGCCGGGTCGTTGCCCCAGAGCTGCGTGGAGACCGGCTTCTCGACGCCGTGCTGGTCGATCATCTCCATCGTGCGCTTGTTGCCGTACTGCAGCGCGTTCGACGACACGAACTCCGTCACGGTCAGCCCGAACCCGAACGGCTTGTAGAGCGCGCGCAGGGTGCGGTTCGTCACCCCCGACATCGGCGCGAGCACGATGGGGGGCCAGACCTCGATGGGGCCGATCCGAAGCGGCGGGACGATACGGGTCACGACGAGAGAGTGTACCACGCGCAAGCCGAACGGACCCGGGAGCCTGCCGCGTGCGGGCGCCGCTCGCTACCGCCCCGATCGCTAGCGAGCAGCCGCCTGCGTCATGTCACCAGATCCGGCACAGCATCGCGACCGGCTTGACCATCTTGTCGCGCGCCGTGCAGCCGAACGCCTTGGCGAACTCCGGCATGTTGATCAGCGTGCCGATCACGCGGTTGCGCGCGACGGGGTGCTCGTTGCTCTGGCCCAAGAACCGCGCGAGCTCCGGCGTGTCGTTCTCCGCCCAGACCGTCGCGAACGCCAGGAAGAAGCGCTGCTCGGGCGTGTAGCCGTTGATCGTGCGGCGCGGCTTGCCCGCCAGCGACCGTTCGTACGCGTTGTACGCGATGCGCAGCCCGCCGAGGTCGGCGATGGACTCGCCGGTCACCAGCGGACCGTTCTGCAGCACGCCGGGCGCCGCTTCCATGCGGCCGTACTGCTTGGTCACGCACGCCGCGCGTGTGGTGAACTGCTTGGCGTCCGCAGGCGTCCACCACTCGTGCAAGTTTCCGACCTGGTCGTACTGGCGGCCCTGGTCGTCGAAGCCGTGCGTCATCTCGTGCCCGATCACCGCGCCGATCGCGCCGTAGTTGACCGCGTCGTCGCTGGTCTCGGCGTAGAACGGCGGCAGCAGGATCGCCGCGGGGAAGGTGATGTCGTTGGTGGTCGGGCTGTACAGCGCGTTGATCAGCTGTGGCGGCAGCCCCCACTCGGTGCGGTCCGTCGGCTTGCCGATCTTCGCGATGTCGCGCGCGACCGCGAACGCGGTCGCGTGCTGCAAGTCGTTGAAGTAGTCGTCGCGCTTGATGGTCAGCTTGGAGTAGTCGCGCCACGTGTCGGGATAGCCGATCTTCTGCACGATCGCGGTGAGCTTCGTCTCCGCGCGCCGCTTGGTGGCGGGCGTCATCCAGTCGAGACCCGCGATGTCGGTGCGGTACGCGGCGCGCAGATTGCGCACCATCGCCTGCGCGTGCGACTTCGCCGACGGCGAGAAGCGCAGCGCCACGAACATCTGCCCCAGCAGCTCGTCCATTGAGTTGTCGACGGTGCGGATGCAGCGCTTCCATCGCGGCTCGAGCTGCTTGAGACCGAACAGCTTCTTCCGCCAGGCGAAGTTCTCATCGACGAACGCTTTGGACAGCGCCCCCGCGTTCGCGCCGACGTAATGCCATTTGACGTAGGTCTTCAGATCCGGCAGCGGCGTCGACGCGAGGATGCCGTCGAGCTTGCGGAAGAACGACGGCTCGTCGACGTTGAGCGCACCTTGCGACGAGCCGATCGCCGTGAAGTACGCCGGCCAGGAGATGGTCGGGCCGAACGTCGCGAGCTTCGCGACCGTGTACGGGTTGGTCGTGAGCTTCGGGTCGCGCAGCTGCGCTTTGGGCAGCGATGCGCTCGCGAGCGCGGTCTCGACGCGCATGACGGTCTGCGCGTCCGCGGTCGCAGCGGCCGCGTCCTCGCCCACGAGGTGCAGCTCGCGCGCGACGTGCGCGCTGAAGTCGTCGCGCAGCTGCTTGGACTTCGCGTCGGCGCGCGTGTAGTAGTCCCGCTCCGGCAGCGACAAACCGCCCTGGCCGAGATCGCCGATGGTGCGCGCGGAGTTCTTCGGATCGGGCTGCGAGCCGTACCCGAAGAACGAGCTGGCGGCACCGGAACGGTGCTCGCGCGCCACGACGGTGAGCAGCGCCGGCAGATCCTGCGCGGCGTCGATCGCCGACAGCTCGGGCTGCAGCGGCGCCGCGCCCTTCGCTTCGATGGCGTCCTCGTCGGTGCACGCTGCGTAGAGATCGCCGAGCTTTTGATCGCGCGAGCCCGGCGCGGCATGCGACGCGGCCGCGGTCTCGAGCCCGCGCCGTAGCACTTGCAGGTTGCTCTCGTCCAGCTCGTCCCAGTGGCTCCACGCCGCGTGGTCGCCGGGAATCGGGTGCGTCTTGAGCCAGCCGCCGTTGGCGAACTGGTAGAAGTCGCGACACGCCGGACACGTCGCGTCCCGGTTCGCCGCGTCGAGCGCAGACGCGACCGGGCTCTGCGCGGCGCCGAGCGGCACGCGGCCGCCGGCGATCAGGGCAACCCCCGCGACCAGCGCGGACAAACGGACGAACCAGCGAGCGAAGGGCATGAAGAGCCGCCTCCTTACGATGAGCTGAGGCCCCGCGTTTCGCGGGCCGCGCGGTCGCTCCTCCTATTTCCTACGGAGATAGTTCAGCGCGCCGCGTTGAGGTGATCCACGCGCAATCCTTGCAGCACGAGGTGCGGTTCGACGCGCTCGATCACCGAGGTTTCCGCGGCGACGACCGATGCCAGCCCGCCCGAAGCTATCACGCGCGCGTTCGCGCCGAGCAGGCCTCGGATTCGCCGCACGAGCTCTTCCGTCTGGCCGACCGCGCCGTACACGAGCCCCGCCTGAATCGCGCTCACCGTGTCGCGGCCGATCGGCGTGCCGGGCGCGACGAGCGCGACCTGCGGCAGCTTCGCCGTGCGCCCGACGAGCGCGTCGAGCGAGACTTGCAATCCCGTCGCGATGGCGACGCCCAGATACGCGCCGTCCGCGCCGATCGCGCCGAACGTCGTCGCGGTGCCGTAGTTGATCACGACCGCGGGCGCGCCGACGAACGACACGGCGCCGATCGCGCCCGCCACGAGATCGCTGCCGACCTCGGTGGGCCGATCCGTCTTCATGACGATGGAGCGCTGGTTCGCGGCCGTGAACAGCGTCGGCCGCACGCCGAAATATTTCTCGCAGCCTTCGCCCAGCGGGCGGTCGACCACCGGCACCACCGACGACACGACGATCGACTCGATGTCGGCGATCGAGAACTTCGCGGCCGAGAAGAACGCCGCGAACAGCACGCCGTACTCGTCGGCGGTGCGGCGCCGCGCCGTCGTGACGCGCCACGTTCCCACGATCGCACCGGATGCGTCGAACGCGCCCAGCTTGGTCTCGGTGTTGCCGACGTCGATGCAAAGCAGCAAAGCTAACGGTGCTCCGCCCCGGGCGCGGCCTTTTTCAATGCGACGATCGCGTCCCAGAGGCGCGCCGCGAGCTCGCGCTTCGAGCCGCTGCCGAGGTCCTTGCGGCCGTCGCTCCCCCACAACAGCACCAGCGCGTTGGGGCATTCGCCGAAGCCGCGCTCGCCGCCGACGTCGTTGACGGCGATCGCGTCGAGGTGCTTGCGCGCCAGCTTCTCGCGGGCGTTGGCTTCGAACGCCTGCGTCTCGGCCGCGAAGCCGATCAAGAACAAACCGTTTTTCCGCGCGCCCAGGCCCGCGAGGATGTCGGGGTTGCGCTCGAGCGCGACCGACTGCGGCTCGTCCGTCTTCTTCACCTTGTGCTCGTGCGCGGTCGCCGGCCGCCAGTCCGCGACGGCGGCCGTCGCGATCGCGATCGTCGCGTCGCGCGCGCGCTCTTGCACCGCGGCATCCATCTCGCGGGCCGTCGTCACGCGCGTCGTCCGCGCGCCGACGGGCGCGGCAAGCGGCGTCGGCCCGAGCACGAGGTCCACCTGCGCGCCGCGCGCGAGCGCCTCGCGCGCGAGCTCGATCCCCTGCGTGCCGCTTGCGGCATTGGAGATGAAGCGGACCGGGTCGATCGGCTCGCGCGTCGGCCCCGCCGTGATCAGCACGCGCTCGCCGGCGAGCTCGTTCGTGCGGCGCAGCGCGCCCTCGATCGCCGCGACGAGCGCGTCCTCCGCGGCGAGACGCCCGGCGCCGTGCTCGCGCTCGGCGAGGAAACCGACTTCGGGCTCGACGATGGTCGCGCCGCGCGCGCGCAGCGCCGCGATGTTTGCGCGCGTCGCTTCGTGCTCGAGCATCGCGGTGTTCATCGCCGGCGCGACGACGAGCGGCGCGCGCGACGCGAGCACGACGTTGGTGAGGAGATCGTCGGCGAGGCCGAGCGCGAGTTTCGCGATGGTGTTCGCCGTGGCGGGCACGATCGCGACGACGTCGTTCTCGCGCGCGAGCGCGATGTGCGGGATCTCGTGCACGCGTTCCCACAGCGCGGTGTACACCGGCCGCCGCGCGAGCGCCGCAAACGTCGCCGAGCCCACGAAATGCTCCGCGTCGGCGGTCATCACGACGTCGAGCACGGCGCCCGCCTGCACCAGCCGGCTCGCGAGCGACGCCGCTTTGTACGCGGCGATCCCGCCCGTCACGCCGAGCAGCACGCGCCGGCCGTTCACCCGCTCACCTCGATCGGCTCGTTGTCGATCAGCCGCGTCGAACCGCACCAGCCGCTCGCGATCGCCAGCGCCGGCGCGCGCACGTCGCCGGCCGCGGCGAACGTCGCGGGATCGACGATGTCGAGATAGGCCTCGCGCAGCGGCGCGACGAGCTGCTCGCGGCCCCTCGCGAGCACACGGTCGCGGTCCGTCTCACCGGAGCGCACGGCGCGCACGATCGCGTCGAGCGCGCGGTGCAGCGACGGCGCGGCGGCGCGCTCCTCGTCATCGAGATAGGCGTTGCGGCTCGACAGCGCCAGGCCGTCGGGCTCGCGGACCGTCGGCACGACCACCAGCTCCAGGGGCGAGTTCAAATCGGTCAGCACGCGCCTCAGCACGGCGACCTGCTGGGCGTCCTTCGCGCCGAAGTACGCGCGGTCGGGCGACGTCGTCGCGAACAGCTTCATGCACACCGTCGCGACGCCGCTGAAGTGCCCCGGCCGCAAGTCCCCTTCGTAGCGCGCGCCGACCGGCCCCGGATCGATCGACGTGGCGAATCCCGGCGGGTACATCGTCGCGACGTCCGGGGCATACAGCACGTCGACGCCCGCGTCGCGCAGCTCCGCGACGTCGTCGTCGAAGCTGCGCGGGTAGCGGTCGAAGTCCTCGCCGGGGCCGAACTGCAGCGGGTTGACGAAGACCGACACCGCGACCGTGCGCGATTCGGCGCGCGCGCGCCGGACGAGCTCGCGGTGCCCCGCGTGCAGCGCCCCCATGGTCGGGACGAGCCCCAGCGGGCGCGCGGCGCTCGCGAGCGCTTCGCGGGCTTCCGCCGGCGTGCGTGTGATTCGCACCTTAGCTTCGGACCACGCGAAGGGTCGTGCGGCCGATGACGAACGGTTCGCCGAGGTCGATCGCCTCGGGATCGCCGAGCGCGCGTCCTCCGACCCGGGTGCCGTTACGGCTCGCCAGGTCGGCCAAACGCAACCGACCGTCCTGTTCTTCGTAGAGCCGCGCGTGTTTTCGGGAGATATACCGGTCGATCGTGATACAGGCGGTAGCGACCGCGTCGTCACGGCCGACGGTGATCTCCCGCTCGAACGCCCACGTCTTGCCGTCGAGCGGACCGCTCATCACCTCGAGGACGTACATCACCGGACCGCCTTCGCGCGGCCCGGACGGCCGGTCCTCTCCACAGGAAGCGCGTAACTGGTGAATCGAGACGAGCAGCCCCTTCTGGAGGTCGAGCCCGAAGCGCTTCGCGCCGCCGAGTTCATGCAGGCGCAGGAGCTGCTGGGCGGCATGGTCGGCCGAACTGTCGTCTCCGCTCAGGTCGAAGAGACGCGCATCGCGATCGAGACCGACGACGGTTCGGTCTATTATTTCTACGGTTTCATGGGCGAAGACGCAGCCGGCGACGCCGAAACGGATCACATTTCGCCCTGACGGCGCGGCGCGCAAGGGAGAGTGCGGGCCGGCCCGAAGCGCCTCAGCCTCGCGGCGATTCGCCGTGATCTTGCGGGGGTGAACGGTCTCATGGCGATGGGGTGATCGCGCCTGAGAAGCGCGCGGCGCGTAACGGCGCGGCAGCGGAGGCCATCCCGCTCGCCGTCGTCGACGAGCTCACGCTTTGCCGCGTGACGGCGTGGCCGGCGCTGCGCGCATACGAGCTGCTCGGTGCACCGGACTGGCGCGAGCGGATCGCGGCGCTGCTGCGCGACGACGAGGTTTTTCGCACGGCGATCGTCGTCGCGAGCGCCGGCCTCCGTCCGGTCGTCGAGCGCGCGCTGCGCGGCGAGCCCCTCGGCGAGCGCGCCGAAGTGCGGTTGCTCGCCTATGCCGTGCGCATGGCGGCGCGCACGACACCGTTCGGGCTGTTCGCCTCGGTCGGCGCGGTCGCGTTCGGCGCGCGCGAACGCTGCGTCGACGACGTGCGCGCGCGGATCGCACGGCCGAACGTCGATCACGAATGGCTGGTCGGCGCGGTCGACGCGCTCGCCGAACGCGCGCTCGGCGGCGGCGAGGACCTCGTCGTCGCGACCGCAACGGCATTGCGGCGGGAGGGACCGCGCTTCGCGCTGCTCGACGAGCGCAAGGTCATCGCAACCGGCGAGGGCACGCAATACCGCAGCATCACGATCGCCGCGACGCCGCCTGTGGCGCAGGCGCTCGAGCTCGCGCGCACCGGGTGTTCCGCAGCCGCGCTCGCGCGTTCGCTTGCGGAGACGTTCGCCGTCGATGGCGAGCGCGCGCGCTCGCTGGTGCGCAAGCTCGTCGGCGCACGCTTCCTGATCCCCGCCGCCCGGCCCGCGCCGCTCGACGACGCGCGCGACCGGCTCGCATCGTTCGCGCGCACGCAGCCGTCGCTCGCGCCGCTCGTGGACGCGCTCGATGCGGCGACCGGCACGCCGTCCGGCGCGCAGCCCGGCCTCCCGGACGTCGCGGCGCTCGACGCCGCCGTGCAGCGGCTGCGCTCGGCCGGCCCCGGGGACGTCGCGCAGCCCGTGTTCTTCGATCTCACGCACGCGCCGCTCGCGCTGCCGCCGAACGTGCGCGACGACATCGTGCGGCTGGCCGACGTGCTCGTGCGCTGCGGGACCCGCGAGCACCTAGACGCCTTCCGCAAGCGCTTCTACGAGCGCTACGAATCAGGTGAGCGGCTCGTGCCGCTGCTAGAGCTGGTCGGGCCGCACGGGATCGGGATCCCGCTCAAGACCGAGTTCGACCCCACGACGCCGCCGAACGCACCGGCTCCCGCCCGCAAGTTCCGGCTCGCCGCACTGATCGGCGCCGCCGTCGCCGCGGGATCACGCGAGATCGCCCTGTCCGGCGCGGATTGGGCGGCGATCCGTCCCGAGCGTCCCGTTGCCCCGCCGCCGTCGCTCGAAGTCGGGTTCTGCGTGCTGGCGCCGTCGTTCGAGGCCGTCGCCGCGGGTGAGTACCGCATCGTGTCGTCGCCGATGACGGCGTCGTACGGCGCGGGCAAGACGACGGGACGCTTCGCGAAGTACCAGAGCGCCGCGTTTTACGAGCGTCTGCGGCACGTCGTCGCCGCGGAGGCGCCGCCGGACGCGCTCGCGGCGGAGCCGGTGTTCGTGCCGGAGCGCGCGCGCAGCGGCAACGTCATCGCGCATCCCGTCGTGGCCGACGCGACGATCCCGATCAACGTGCACGCCGGCGGCGCCGGCGCGCTCGCGCTGGATGATTTGCTGGTCGGGATCGCCGACGACCGCGTCGTGCTCTGGTCGCGCTCCCGCCGGCGCCGCGTGCACGTCGTGTGGCCGCACGCGTTCAACGCGCTGCTCGCACCGCCGCTCGCACGGTTTTTCGCCTTCGTCGCCCGGGACGACGTGCGCGTCCCGGTGCCGCTCGACATCGGCGACCTCGCCGCGCTCCCGAGCGTTCCGCGCATCCGCTGGGGCCGCGTGGTGCTGCGCCGAGCGACGTGGACGTTGTCGGTGGCGGAGCTGCGCGAACGCGGCTTGGCGGCGCTCGCGCGGGAGCGCTGCATCCCGCAGTACGTGCTGTTCGGCGACGGCGATAACGTGCTCGCGCTCGATACGCGCGGCGACGCGGGCGCCGCGCTGCTGCGCGATCAGACGCGCGCGCGCACGCCCGACGACACCGTCGCGCTCGCGGAGGCTTTTCTCGACGACGACGACCTGTGGCTGCGCGACGGGCGCGGCGCGCGCTACGCGGGTGAGTTCATCGCGTCGCTGCGCAGCACGGGCGAGACGAAAGCGTCCGCGCGCGACGCCGTCTTCGCCGGCGAGGGCGCACGCACGCGGACGCCCGGCTCGGAATGGTGCTACCTCAAGCTCTACGCGAACGACCGCGAGTTCCGCTCCGAGATCGCGCCGCCGCTGCTGCGTTTCGCGGAAGACGCCACGTCGGCCGGGCTCGCGAGCGGCTGGTTCTACGTGCTCTACGCCGACCCCGATCGGCACGTGCGCTTGCGACTGCGCTCCGGCGGCGCCGGCGGCGCCGCGCTGCGCGAGCGCGCGCTCGCGTTCGCCGAGGAGCTCGTGCACGCCGGCGTCGTCACGCGCTACAGCCTTGCAACGTACGAACGCGAGCTCGAACGATACGGCGGCGAGGCCGGCATGGAGCTCTGCGAGCGGCTGTTCCACCACGACAGCGTCGACGCGCTGCGCGGCCCCGCCGCGGAGATTCTCGTCGGGCGCGAACGCCTCGAAGCGCTCGCGATCCCGCTCGTGCATGCGTTCGACGCGCTGACGACGCCGGACGAGCGCGAGCGCTGGGTCGACACGCGCCGCCCCGCCGCGCACGCTGCGTCACGCGACGAGTCCGCCGTGCTCCGGCTGCTCGCGAACGCTCCCGCCGTTCCCGACGGCGAGCACGTCGCGCTCGCGCGCGAGCTCGCGGCGTGCTGCGGCGGCGGCGCGCCGTTCCTCGACGTCGTCGACAGCCTGCTGCACATGCACCTCAACCGCCGCGGCATCGACCGCGACGAAGAGGTCGCCCTCCGGAGATTGCTATGGAAAGCGCTGTTCGCGCGCCGCAGCCGGCGAGCGGGATAGCCGCGCCGCCGCTGCGGCGGCCGCTGCTCGACGACGCCGGCGCGACGCGCGCGCTCGACGTCGCGCAACGCATCTTCGCCGCGACCCTGCCGCTGCTCGCCGCGGACCGCTGCGCACCGGAGTCGATCGGCCGCTACGGCGGCGCGGCGCTCGTCGCGGAGGCGCTCGCGCGCGCCGGCCGCGGCGACGACGCGGCGGTGCGCGCGATGCTGCGCGAAGCGCTCGTGTTCGCACCGGACCGGCTGGGCCTCTACGACGGCGCCGCCGGGCTGCTCGTCGTGCTCGACGCGCTCGATCCGCAGCGCGCGTCGCTGCCGGACGTGCGCGCGCGCCTGCGCGACGCGCTCGACGCGTCGCTGATCGGTGCGCCGCGCGGCGAGCCCGCGGCGATGGCTTCGTTCGATCTCGTCGGCGGCGTCGCCGGCCGCGCGATCGCGCTCGGCGGCGACGCGTCCGGCGAAGCGCGCGCCGCGCTGCGCGCGTTCGCCCAGGAGTTCGCGGACACGGTCGACGCGCGGCTCGCGTCGGACGACGAGAACGTATCCGCGGTGAACCTCGGCGTCGCGCATGGCGTGCCGGGGATGCTTGCCGCGCTCAACGCCGCGCTCCCCGGCGAGCGCGAACTCGGGCGGCGCTACGTCACGCTGCTGCTGGAGCGGTCGCACGTCGTCGCACGCGCGCATCGTTGGGGCTCGGTATGGCGCGCCGCGGAACGGCCGTCGGCGCGGCGTGCGTGGTGCTATCAGACCGCCGGCGTCGCCGCCGTGCTCGACGACCGCGCGCGGCTCGACGGCGACGGTGCGCTGCGCGCGCTCGCGGCGGACGCGCTCGCCGGCGTGCTCGACGATCCCGAGCCCGAGCTCGGCCGCTGGGACGACGCGCTGTGCCACGGCCGCGCCGGCGTCGCGACGCTCGCGTGGCGCTTCGCGGACGACGCGCGCTGCGCGCGGCACGCCGAATCGCTCGCGCGCGACGTCCTGGACCGGTTCGACGAAAGCGCGCCGCTCGGCTACCGCAGCTACGACCTGCCCGCTGCGCGCGACGAAGACCGGTTCAGCTTTCTCGACGCGGCGCTCGGCGTCGCGCAGTTTCTCGTCGACGCCGCGACCGCGCAAGAGCGGCGCTGGCTACCGCTGTTCGGGCTGCTGCCCGACTGAATCCACCCGCTCGTGAAAGGGGCGTTTCATGCCGACCGAATCCCGTTTCGACGACCTCGACCTGCGCGAAGAACCCGCGCGCGATACCGGCCGCACGCCGCTGTTCGGCAGCAGCGGCTACACCGAGCTCTGCACCGCGACCGCGCGGTGTACGCGGCTCTGCTGCACCTGCAACCCCGGAATGGAGTAAACCACCATGCCTACCGAATCTCGTTTCGACGACCTCGACCTGCGCGAAGAACCCGCGCGTGATTCCGACCGCACGCCGCAGTTCGGCAGCAGCGGCTACACCGAGCTCTGCACCGGCACGGTCCGCTGCTCGCGGCCGTGTTGCACGTGTCCGCCGCCGTTCGCATAGAACGGAGCGCCTAGCCGGCCGCGGCTAGAGCCGCAGGACGGCGTTCGCCGCCAGCACGGCGCCCAGCGCGGCGTGCTCGGCGGTGACGCCGCCTTGCAGGTACACCTCGTACGGCGCGCGCAGCGGCGCGTCGCACGACAGCTCGATCGTTGCGCCGCTCACGAACGAGCCGCTCGACATGATGACGGGATCCACGTAGCCCGGCACCGGCCCAGGCTCCGGCGCGAACCGCGCGTTGACGGGCATCGCGCGCTGCAGCCCGCGCGCGAACGCGATCAAGCGCTCGCGCGACCCGAGCCGAATCGACTGCACGATGTCGGTCCGCACGTCGCCCGGCGCGGGATCGACGGCGAACCCGAGCTCGGCGAACAGCGCCGCCGCGAAGTCGAGCCCGCGCAGCGCTTCGGCGACGACGAGCGGCGCGTAGAACAATCCCTGCACGAGCGCGCGCCCGAAGCCCAGCGTCGGGCCGAGCCCGGCGCCGATCCCCGGCGCGAACACGCGCGCGGCGATCCGTTCCACCAGATCCGCGCGGCCCGCGACATAACCGCCCGTGGGCGCGAGGCCGCCGCCGAGGTTCTTGATCAGCGAGCCCGCGATCACGTCGGCGCCGGCCTCGAGCGGCTCGCGCGCTTCGACCAGCTCGCCGTAGCAGTTGTCGACGAACACGAGCGCGTCGCGATGCGCCTCGCGCACCACCGCGGCGAGCGCCGCGATCGCATCGATGGACAGCGAGCGCCGCACGGCGTAGCCGCGCGAGCGCTGCACGAACACGACCGCGGGGCGCTCGCTGCGCACGGCGGCGCGCAACGCGTCGAGATCGGTGTCGCCGCCGGCCGTGCGCGGCACTTCGGCATAGCGCACGCCGCGCGACGCCAGCGCGTACGGCGCGGTGACGATCGCGTGCCGCAGCGTGTCGTACGGTGCGCCGTTGGCGGCGAGCAGCGTGGCACCGGGCGCGAGCAGCGCGTCGAGTCCGGCGACGATCGCGTGCGTCCCGCTGACGATCGAGAGCCGCGCCAGCACGCGCTCCGCGCGCAGCACGCGCCCGAGCAGCGACTCGTAGCGCTCCCGCGCGGGATCGTCGTAGCCGTAGCCCGTCGTCCCGGCGAGATCGCTCTCCGCGATCCCTTCGTCGAGAAACGCGCGCAGCACGCGCGCGCGCACCGCGGTGGTGCGCGGATCGCGCCGCTCCAGCCACGGCGCGGCCCGCTCCGCGGCGCCACGCGCGCGCGGATCGACGTCGATATCGCCGAGCAGCGTCGCGATCATGGCGGCACCGCGTTACGCGCGCGCGATGCGCGCGAGCTCGGCACGCTCGTAGACGCGCAGGAACGGCAGCCAGATCGCGCCGGCCACGACGAGGTTGACCGCGACGAGCACGCACGCGCGCCAGTCCAGCGTCGTGAGGAACGCATTCATGAACGCCGGGAACGTCGCCGGGATGAACAGCAGCGGCCGCCCGACCCAGCCCAGCGCCATCGCGGCGTACGTCGTGCACGCGAGCGCGACGGGCGCGGCGACGAACGGCACGGCGAGCACGGGGTTGTACGCGATCGGAAGCCCGAAGATCACGGGCTCGTTGATGCTGAAGATCGCCGGTACCACCGACGCGTACGCGAGCTTGCGCAATCGCGACAGCCGGCTGCGCAGCAGCAGCACGACGAGCGGGAGCGTCGCCCCGGAGCCGCCCGGGAAAACGAACATGAACGTCGACACCACGACGATGTGCGGGATCGGCGCGTGGTGCAGGTGCGCTTCGGTGTTCTGAAATTGCAGCTGATAATACGCCGGCAGCACGATCGCGGCGAGCAGCGCGGGGCCGTGGATGCCGACCACCCACAGCCCGGCTTCGATCGCCGTGATCAGCACGAGCGCGACAAAGCTGTCGCCCAGCGTCCCCAGCGGCGCGAGCACGGCCGACAGCATCCCGGCGAGCGAGAGCCCCAGCATGAAGAGCCCGCCCGACACCAGCAAGACGCCGAGCGCACCCGCCGCGGTCCCCGCCGCGGCGCCGTAACCCCGGCGCGCGAGCGCGATCGCGCCCGCCGTCGCAAGGCACACGACGATCGCGGTGAACAAGCCGCTCGCGCCGAGCGTCGTCGCGAACGCGCCCAGCCCGCTCGCCCCGCGCGTGCGCGCGAACGTCAGCACCGCGTCGACCGCGCCGCGCGGCAGCGCGAGCGCGAACGCGACGAACGCCGTCGCCATCACCGGCACCGGCGGATAGCGCAGCCGGTTCGCGAGCGTGTACGACAGCGCGAGCACCATCACGACCGACGCCAGCGCGAACGCGTCGGGCATGAACTGCCGGATCAGCTCGGCGACGTGCGCCCAGCCGCGAAACGGCTCGTGGATCAGCAGCGCCGCGAGGTACAGCACGACGACGCCGAACGCGAGCGGCAGCGTCACCCGCAACGCCTGCGTGGGCGGCGCCTCCGCGAACCGCTGCGCGTAGGGTGCGATCGCGCGCTCGAAGCGCGCGATCAACCCGTCGCCGGCCGGAGGCTCGATCCCGTGAACGCGGTCGCTAGAGCTTGCGGATGACGGCCTCGACGCGCCCGACGATCGTGACATCGTCGGCGTAGATTGGCGCCATACTGGCGTTCTCCGGCTGAAGCCGGACGCGGCCGTGCTCGCGGTAGAAGCGCTTGACGGTCGCCTCACCGTCGATCATCGCCACCACGATCTCACCGTTGTTCGCGGTGGGGCGCTGCTCGACGACGATGAGGTCGCCGTCGAGGATCGCCGCGTCGATCATCGAGTCGCCCTTCACGCGCAGCACGAAGCCGCCGGTTCGCGGCGCCCACGACGCCGGCAGAACGAACTGGTCCTCGAGATTCTCCGTCGCGGTGATCGGCACGCCGGCCGCCACGCGCCCAACCACGGGCAGCGTGATCGATGCGATCGTTTGCGACTCGTCGTCGCCGCGCGTCGCCACCAACGCACGCGGTTTGGTCGGATCGCGCTTGAGCAGACCGCGCCGTTCGAGCGTCTTGAGGTGCGACTGCACCGTGGACGACGACGAGAGCCCGACGCGCTCGCCGATCTCCCGCACCGACGGCGGGAACCCGCGGTCGGACGTAAATTGCCGGATCACGTCGAGGATCCGCTGCTGCTTGTCGGTCGTGGCCCGCTCGGCCATCCGAACCCTCCTTGAGAGAATGCCACCCAGTAGGCATCGCGCCCTGAGACGCTCGCCGACGGCACCCGTGTGGATACCGCATTGATTGCGGCAATACTATCACAGATGCCGCACGCAGAGCAAACATATGTTCGAACCGCCCTTGACTCCCCGCTCCCGGCCTTGGTATCATGTGGTGGACGAACAGGCGTTTGGCACAACATCTAGGGGAAAGAACAACAACATGCGCGTCACGCCAAAACGAAAACCGACCCTCATGCCGCTGGTCGCCCTCGGCGGCCTCTGCTTGGCAGTGACCCTCCCCGCGCTCTCGAGCACGGTCCACGCCGCGCCCCCCGTCGCCTACAAGACGGTCACGGTGCAGCCGGGACAAACGCTGTGGACCCTAGCGGAACGTACCACGCCGGCCAACGGCGACGTCCAGGCGACAGTCGACCAAATCGTCGGCGCCAACCACCTCGCCACCGCCAACCTGAGCGTAGGCCAAAAGCTACAAGTCCCCCGCTAGCGCTCGCGAGCCGCAATCGCGCCCGTCGCGCGCTCCACGAGGAACAAGAAGACGGCCCCCGCCGAAGCGGAGGCCGTTTTCATGTTCAGCTGACGCCGAGGCCTAGAGTTTGATGCGGGCCTCGAACGACATGTTGAACGGGAAGCCGGGGAACGTCGGATCATACGGCGACCGAAGGAACGGCTGGATCGCGTCGCCGGGATTGAAGACGTTTCCGACGGGCTGCGGGCCCGCGCCGCCGCCGTACGTCAGCGTGTAGTTGCAGGCGTGATTGACCGCCCACGGGACCTTCGATCCGCCGAAGCAGCGGTTCACGATGTTCGCGAACGTGCCGACCAGCGAGATGCGCTTGCTGACGTCGTACGAGATCTGGGTGTGGAGCGCGATGTTGTTCGGGGCCGCGTAGCCGCCGACGTTGTCAAAGCGCTTGCTGTAGACGTTCGGGATCGCGAACTGCGAGCCGTCCGGAAGCGTCGTTCCGCACGTCGCCGCGTCGAACGGGGCGCCGCCCGGCGCGCCGTACGGATAGCGTGGATCGCTGCCGGGGCTCCCGCCGACTGCACCCGTGCAGGTGTTCGGAACGACGCCCTGGTTTCCGAGCGGCAAGCCGTAGCGGATCCCGCCCGCAAACTGAACGGACGGGGTCACGGCAAGCGGTCCGTGCTTGTACTGAAGGATCAGGGACGCGACGTGCGGGGCACCGTACGCCGCGGCGGGCGCCGAAACGATACCGGCCGGGAACAGGCTGTACGGCGCGTACTTGCCGTTCGGGTCCATGAGCGGCTGGATCGGAGCGTTGTAATACGGGTTCGCGATCGAACCTGCCGCGCACAGGGCATCGGCTGCACCGCCCGTCGTGTAGCACGGTGCGCCGCCGCCTGCACGCGTGAACTTGTCGTAGTTCGCGATGCCGGCATTGAACGTGTCGACGACGGAGATCCCGTTGAACCGCGAGTACTGGACGTAGCTGTTCGTGTACGTATACGTCAAGCGCGCGGCGAGACCGTTGCGCGAGAAGTCGCCCTTGTCGATCTCGAGTTCCAGACCCTGCGACGTCTGGCTTCCGACGTTCACGCCGGACACGAAGTTGGTCTTCTGGTCGAGATAGAACTGCTGGATCTGGTCCTGCGTCTTGCGCGTGAACGGGCTGAACTTGATCGACGTGTCGCGATTGAACTGATGCTCGTACGACATGTCGAAGCTGTTCGCGATCGACGGGCGCACCGCGTGCGACGGCGTCGTGAAGCCCGCGATCCGCACGAAGTTGCGATTGAGGTTCGCCGCTTCCGACGCGAGGTAGTTGTACTGCTCGAACGCGCTGTTCGGAGCTTGCGCGTACCGGCCGTATGCCGCGCGGAGAACCGTCGTCGGGCTCACCGTATACGTCATGCCGAGCCGCGGCTGCCATGCGCTGTACGTGTTGGTCGCTCCGGACACGTTGAACTGCTGCTGCGTCGGGAACTGAGCGTTCCAGGCGGCATAGTTGAACGTGCGCGCGAGCGATTGGGTCGTATCCGCGCCTTGGAACTGGAACCCGTCGTAACGGAGGCCGATATCGATGTTGAGACGATCCGTCGGCTTCCACTGATCGGTGATCGAGAACGCCGTGAACCGCGGCCGCACCTGATTGTACGTCGCGTACTGACCGTTGCCGACCACCAGGTATTGGCACGGGCCGGTGCCGCAGGTACCCGCGGCCGGGGTGACCGTACCGTTGAACTGCTGGCGGTAGGTGAAAGCGCCGACCCCGCCGGCGAACGCGGAACCGTCGGCGTTGAAGCACGGTACCGCGGTGTGTGCACCGGCGCCGCCGGCCGCGGTGTAGCACACGCCGTTGCCGGGGCTCGAGCCGTTCACGAGGAGGCCGCCGACGCTGCGGAAGCTCGTCAAGGAGCCTCCGTTGTCGAGGAACTGCGTGTTGTTGTCGCGCAGGACCGTCGACGTCGTATAGGAGCCCTGGATCGAGAACAGGTTCTTGGAGTTCAGCTGGCTGGTGAACTGGGCGCTGACGCCGCGGGTGTGGCTCGTGAGCTCGTAGTCACCCGGGACGTAGCCGAGATAGTTCATCCAGTTGCTCTGCGGGCCCGTCTGCAGCCAGTCCGAGTAATACGTGTAGCCGTAGACGCGCAGGAACGCGCTCGTTCCGAAGTTGCGCTGGTATTGCAGCTTCCCGATGCCCTGGTTGTTCACGAACGCGTCGCGCCGGTCCGGCTGGATACAGCCGCCGCCCTGCGTGGTCGGATTCGTGATGCTGCAGTTCGCGAGCCCCAGCGGACGGCCGTTGGGCGACTGCGGGAACAGGTAATAGTTGGCCTGGCCGCCGGTAAACGTCGTCGGCAGCACGGTGCCCTGCGGAATCGACGACTGGTAGCCGTCGAAGTACGGCGGCACACCGACGCCGATGTCGTTCAGGAACTGCCCGCCACCTTGATCGTTGGTCGAGATGTACGCCGGGTTGTTGATGAAGTTGTTGTCGAACAGAACCTGAACGTCGTCCCGGTTGCCGTCCTTGCGCGGGATGCCGAAGTGGAAGTTCGCTACGGTGTCTCGGGTCTGCACGCCGGCGACCGAGATCAGGTTGTACGGTCCCAGGACGAACGAGGGGAGATACGAGGTGTTCGTATACGGCGTGCCGTTCGGCTGGTAGCATGAGGGCGCAGCCCCGCGGGAAGCGAAGCCCGACGGAGCGGCCGCGCAATCGGCAAGCGGTGCGCCCCAGTCGTGCTGGAGGCTTGCACCGTTGTACTGGTCGTAATAACGATACGACTGGTTGTACGCGCCGGCCCCGATGTAGTACGAGAACGTACGCGACGGGTTGGCGCCGCCAGCTTCGAACGCGACCTTGTTGTAGAAGATCGGCGAACCGATCGCCAGCGTCAGGTTGCGCGACGCCGGCGCGGTGCCGGTGCGGATCACCTGGTTGATGTAGCCCGAGATGCCGTTCGCCTCGGCGTTCGCCGCCGGGGCGCCGGTGTAAACTTGGAGCTCACCCTGTCCGAGGGACGAGACCGGTCCCGACGGATAGTTGTCGAACGCGCGGTTCACGGGGACGCCGTCCAGCTCGTAGCCGATCTGGTCGTAGTCGCCGCCACGGATGCTGACGGTCGCGCCGGCACCGATGTAGCCGCCTTGGCTCGGAGCGACGTAGACGCCCGGCACCGACGAGATCGCCGACCACGCCTGATTCAGCGTGCCGCCGCCGCCGAGCGCGGACGCTTTGTCCTGCGTCACGGAGTTGATCGAGTACACGTCGGCCGTGGTGCCGGGTTTCACCAGCACGTTCGCAGCGCGCGACGTCACCGTACCGATGACTTTGAGCTTCGTCGGCTGCTGCAGGCTGACGGTCACGGTTTGGTCGGCCTGAACCGTCACGCCGCTGACCGACGCGTAGTCACGCGTCGCGTCCGCTGCCGCCGAGATCGTATACGTGTCCGGCGTGAGCGAGACGAACGTGAAGCGCCCGCCGGCGTCTGATGTCGTCGCGGACGACTGCGAGGGGCTCGTCGCGGTGACGCGGGCACCGCTGACAGGCTGGTTCGATTGAGGATCGACGACGGAACCGCTGATTGCACCGGTCGTGCCTGCCAGAACGCTTGTCGTTCCCTGGAGCACGAATGCGATGAGCAGCAGAACCGCGACGATACCGCGTCTTACCGAATAAGGTATAGCCACGGACACTCTTCCTTTCGAAGGGTGCGGGTTGGTTTGCCGGCCGTCCGGCGGCATGAAGCCGACAGAATTCGGGCAGACCTGTGACCCTTCTGAGAGCGCGCGGTCGCTTCCCCTATTTTGAGGGTTGCGCGCTCAGCCCGTGGCTCGCTCGACCACCACCACGCTATGGCCTTCGTGAGCGTCGAGAAAGGCCAGCCCCTCGTCCATCCAGCCGTCGAGGCCCGCGCTCAAGTGCCGGGCGACCTCGCGGACGACGTGCCGCCGGCTGCGCAGCCACTGCAGCTCGGCGCGCGTGGTCGCGAGCCAGATCGCCTCCTCGCACTCCTCGCACTGGTAGCCGAAACGCATCCCGCTCCCGCAGCCTACGCGGGGACGAGCTTGAGGCGCTCGGCGAGCAGCGCGGGGATGTCGGAGGGCCGGTCCGCGACCGGGACCCCCGCCTCGGCGAATGCCTTCACCTTGGACTCCGGGGTGCCGGTGTTGCCCGAGATGATCGCCCCGGCGTGCCCGAGGCGCTTGCCCTTCGGGGCGGAGCGCCCGCCGATGAACGCGACGACCGGCTTGTCGGGGATGTGCTCCTTGATGAACGCCGCCGCGTCTTCTTCGTCCGAGCCCCCGATCTCGCCGGCGACGACGAGTGCCTTGGTCTCGGGATCGTTCGCGAACGCGCGCAGGCAGTCGACGAACGTCGTCCCGATGATCGGATCACCCCCGATGCCGACGCAGGTCGACTGCCCGAAGCCCGCGCGCGTGAGGCCGTCGACGATCTCGTACGTGAGCGTCCCCGAGCGCGAGATCATCCCGACGCTGCCTTCTTTGAAAATGTGGCCGGGCATGATGCCGACCAGCGACTTGCCGGGCGAGATCAAGCCGGGGCAGTTGCCGCCGATGATGCGCATCCCGGCCGTCGTCGCGACGACGCGCAGCATGTCGTGGGCGGGGATCCCTTCGGTGATGCAGACGGCGAGCGCGATGCCGGCGTCGTGCGCTTCCCACAGCGCGTCGGCGCCGGCGAACGGCGGCACGAACACGATCGTGTGCGTCGCGCCGGTCGCGTCGACGGCGTCCTTCACCGTGTCGAACACCGGCTGCCCGCTCTCGATCGTCGTGCCGCCCTTGCCCGGCGTGACGCCGCCGACGATGTTCGTGCCGTACGCGAGCATGCGCTGCGTGTGAAACGCGCCTTCGCGCCCGGTGATGCCCTGCACGATGACCTTGGAGTTCTTGTCGAGGAAAATCGCCATGTTATTTCTCTCCGGCGGCGAGTGCGACGGCGCGCGCGGCACCTTCGTCCATCGTCTCGACGGGGACGAAGCCGGCCTCGGCCAAGATCGCGAGCCCTTCTTTCGCATTGGTGCCGGTGAGACGCACGACCAGCGGCACTTTGCGCACGTCGTCGCCGCCGAGCGCTTCGACGATGCCCTTCGCGACCTGATCGCCGCGCGTGATGCCGCCGAAGATGTTGATGAACATCGCCTTGACGCGCGGATCCGACGTGACGAGCTTGTAGGACTTCTTCACCAGCTCGGCTTGCGCGCCGCCGCCGATGTCCAGGAAATTCGCCGCGCCGCCGCCGGCGCTCTTGACCGCATCCATCGTGCCCATGCCGAGCCCGGCGCCGTTCGCGATCGTGCCGACGGTCTTGGGCGGCAGCCCCGGCTCGTCTTCGAAGCGCGCGTAATTCGACATCCCTAGGCCGATCGCGACGGCGGCCGCCTGATCTTCGTCGGCCGGCGACTGCGTGTTCCACTCCGCGACGTCGGGATGTTTGTACAGCCCGTTGTCGTCGAGGTCCACCTTCGCGTCGCTCGCGATCACGCGGCCGTCCTTGGTGAGCACCAGCGGGTTGATCTCCACGAGGTTCGCGCCGTACTCCATGAACAGCGTGTACAGCGCGCCCAGAACCGCGGGGAACGCTTTGCGATAGCCCGCGGGCAGCTTCGCGTCGAACGCGAGCCGCCGCCCGATGAACGCCGAATAGCCGCTCGCGGGATCGAGCCAGTATTTCTTGATCGCGTCCGGATCGTGCTCGGCGACCTCTTCGACGTCCATGCCGCCTTGCGCGGTGACGAGCACGACGGGTTTCTTCGCAGCGCGGTCGATCGCGATCGACACGTAAGCCTCGCTCGCGATGTCGACCTTCTCCTCGACCAGCAGCGACTTCACTTCCTCACCGTCGGGGTTCTGGACCGACTTGAGCACTTTGCCGATCAGCTCGCGCGCGAGCGTCTCGCCCTGCTGCGCGTCGTCGGCGAACTTGATCCCGCCGGCCTTGCCGCGGCCGCCCATCATCACCTGGCTCTTGAGCACCCACGAGCCGGGGTTCGCGGCGATGAACGACTTCACGTCGTCCGCGGTGGTCGAGTACACGCCGTTCGGCGTCGGGATGCCGACGCGCCGGAACAGGTCTTTGCCCTGGTATTCCATCAACTTCATGGCGCGCCGAGCGTTCCTCGCAGCGAAAGAGCGCCCCTGGACGAGAAACGTCGGACGGGTTCGAAGGCGGCTCCGGCCAAGCACGGCGAAATGGATTCCTTCGGAGGAACCGTTTCATGCGAAGCCTGCTTGCTTTTGCCGCCGTCGCCGCGCTCGGCGCACCGCTTGCCGCAGCGGCCGCCGACGCTCCCGCCCCCACGAAGCCGCTGCGCCAGCTCGTATACGACGTCGCCTACAGCGCGAGCTCGACGCACCAGATAAAGACCTCCGGGCTCAACAGCGGTTATGGCGGCGCCGGCACCGACGCGAACCCCGGCAGCACCGGCTCCGGCGCTGCAAACCTCCTGACCAACGGCGACGACCGCGGTAAGCTCTCGATCGACGTCATCGCGGCAACGCCCGACGGCGGTTTGGTCGTCGACACGTCCTTCACGGGCACGCGGAACGTGCAGCCGAGCACCCGCGTCGCGATTTTCGCCGACGGCAGCTTTTCGGTCGATCCGGCGCACCCTCTCGCACCCGAAGCGGCGCGGATGCTGCCGCTGATCGCCCGCGGATTCATCGCCAACCGCGACGTCTCACCGGGGTCGAGCTGGACGGTTCCCGCGCCTCCGCCGGCGAAGGGCTCGACGACCTATCGCGTGCAGAGCACGGACGGCCAGCGCGCGCTGATCGCGATCGAAGCGGTCTTGACGGTGCCTGGTCCAAACGGCTTCGACGAATTGGATCGTGGAACCACGACGTACGCGACCAATCTCGTATCGCCGTTGTCGTACGAGCTGACCGCCCGCATCCATCGCGTGCTCGGCATCGACCAATCGATGACGACCAACGCGCACATCACCGCGACTTTGGTCAGCGACTCGTTCGCGAAGAAGTAGGTCCGCCCGCCGCGGCCATCGTGCTGTTCGACGGCGTCTGCAATCTCTGCAACGGCGCCGTCCGCTTCATCGCGGCGAACGATCCGGAGCGCCGCTTCACGTTCCTGCCGCTGCAGTCGCCGCGCGGGCGGCAGCTCCTCGGCAGCCGCGCCGGCGACGTGCGCGAGCCGGACAGCGTCGTGCTGCTCGCGGACGGCCGCGTCTACGAGCGCAGCGACGCCGTGCTCCACATCGCGCTGCGCCTGCGCGCGCCCTGGCCGCTCGCGTTCGCCGCGATCCTGATCCCGCGCGCCGCGCGCGACGGGATCTACCGCTGGATCGCGCGCAACCGCTATCGCTGGTTCGGCCGCAAAGACGCGTGCGCGCTGCCGCCGCCGGGCCTGCGCGAACGCTTCCTCGCCGAGAATCTGGACGACGCGACGCCGTGACCGCCCCGTGGCTGATCGCGATGGACTGGCGCCGCGCGCTGTTCCTGCACTGGCCGGTCGCCGCCGAGCCGCTGCGCGCGCTGATCCCGCGCGACCTCGAGCTCGACGTCCTCGAAGGCAGCGCGTGGATCGGCATCGTCGCGTTCGAGATGGCGGGGACGCGGGCGCGCGGCGTCCCGCCGCGCTTCGCGCTGCGCACGTTCGGCGAGGTGAACGTCCGCACGTACGTCACCGGCGGCGCCACGCCGGGCATTTGGTTTTTGAGCCTCGACGCGGCCAACCGCGCCGTCGTCGAAGCCGGTCGCCGGGGATTGCACGTGCCGTACCTTCACGCGCGGATCGCGAGCGCGTGGGACGACGACGGTTCGTGCGCGTATCGCGTGGAGCGCACCGATGCGCGCGCGCCGGCCGCGCGCTTCGATGCCGGCGCACGCTTCGCAACCGGCGCGCGCATCGCGGCAGGCGGATCGCTCGAGCACCGGCTCATCGAGCGGTACAGCTTCTACACCGCGAACGGCCGCGGGCGCATACTGCGCTGCGACGTGCGCCATCCGCCGTGGCCGCTGCACGACGCCACCGTGACGATCGCGGAGAACACGCTGCTCGCCGCGGCGGGCGTCGTACCGGACGCGCAGGTGCCGCCCCTCGTGCACGCGTCGGCCGGCGTCGCGACGCGCGCACTGCGGCCGGTCGGGCCGTAGGAACCGCGCGGCGCGGCCGACAATCCGCTCGCAGGAGGTGCCGCATGCAGGCTCGTTCGCTCGCGCTGAGCGTCGCGCTCGTCTTGACCGCCGCAACGGCGGCGCCCGCGCAAGACGCGCCGAAGCCGGTGCGCACGCTGACCTACGAGGTCGCGTACAGCGTGCAGACGATGCAGGAGACGCTCGTCTCGAATCTGATGGGCGGCAACGCGGACAACCGCGCGCACACGCCCGACGTGGGCAAAGGCTCCGTGGCGCGCGGTTTCGGCAGCAACGACCACGGCACGCTGCACGTGGACGTCATCGCGGCGACGGGCGACGGCGGCCTCGTCGTGGACGCAAGCTACGAAGGCCGCGAAGCGAGGCAGCCCGCGCTGCGCGTGGCGATCATGTCCGACGGGCGGCTGCTGTTCGACCCCAAGCGCCTGCTGAGCGCGCAAGCGCGCCGGCTCCTGCCGCTGCTGTCGCGCGGGATGATCGCGAACCGCGACGTGAGCCCGGGCTCGGAGTGGTCGACGCCGTTCGCGCCACCGGCGAAAGGCGAGACGAAGTACCGCGTGACGCACCTCGCGGACAAGCGCGCGACGATCGTCATCACGACGGACGCCGTCGTATCGGGGCCCAACGGCTACGACGAGCACGCCGACGCAACGGCGACGTACGCCACCGACGTGCTGTGCCCGACGGCCTACGACATCCGCATCCGCATCCGCCAGCAGCTCACGCCCGAGAAGCTGGAGTCCAGCGACGCGCACGTGACCGCAACGCTGGTGCGCGACACGTTCGCAAAGAAGTAACGCCTAGTCGAGCCTACCCAGCAGCCCGCGCGCGATGACGAGCTGCTGGATCTCCGAGGTCCCCTCGTAGATCTCGGTGATCTTCGCGTCGCGGTAATACCGCTCGACCGCAAACTCAGTCGTGTACCCGTAACCGCCGTGAATCTGGAGCGCCGCCGACGCGTGCTCGCGCGCCTTGGTCGACGCGAACAGCTTCGCCTTGGACGCCTCGACGACGAACGGCCGCCCCGCATCGGCGAACGCCGCCGCACGGTACACGAGCAGCCGCGACGCATCGAGATCCGTCGCCATCTGCGCGATCTTGAACGAGACGCCCTCGAACGCCGCGATGGGCTTCCCAAATGCGGTGCGGTCCTTCGCAAACGCGATCGAAGCATCGAGACACGCCGCGAGAATCCCCGTCGCCTGCGCGGCGATGCCGATGCGCCCGGACGTGAGCGCCGTGAGCGCCTGCGTCAACCCCGCGCCTTCGGCACCCAGCACCGCTTCCGCGGGCACCCGCACGTCGTCGAACGCGAGGTCGACGGTATTCGACGTATGGATCCCGAGCTTCTCGGTCGTCTTCTCGACGACGATGCCGGCCAACGACGAATCGACGAGAAACGCGGTGATCCCCTTCGACCCCGCGCCGCCCGTCCGAAACATCGCCATGACGACACCGGAATAGCCGCCGTTGGTACACCACTGCTTGCGCCCGTTGAGGACCCAGTCCGTGCCGTCACGCCGCGCCGTCGCCCGAATCGCCGCGGCATCGGACCCCGCATCGGGCTCGGTGAGCCCGAACCCGGCAATGACGTCGCCCGCCGCGAGCAACTCGAGCCAGTGCGACTTCTGCTCGCCGGACCCGAGCGTCGCGATCGCGTTGCAAATCATGGAATGCACGGACACGGTGACCGCAGTCCCCGCATCCACCTTCGCAAGCTCTTCGATCGCAAGCGCATACGAAACGTAGTCGGCACCGACGCCGCCGAACTGCTCGGGGACGAGCATGCCCATCAAGCCGGCCGCGGTGAGCTTCCCGTAGAGCTCGCGCGGAAACACGTGCCCCTTGTCCCACGCGACGATGTGCGGGGCGATCTCGCGCTGCGCGACGTCGCGCGCCACCTCGCCGATCGCGCGCTGATCGCCGGTGAGGTCGAACGCGACCGGCCGCGTCGCGCCGATCAAGCGCCGGTCCCGAGCTTCCCCGCCGGGGCGGCCACAGGCGCCGCACCGGACGCCCCGTTCGCGGACGCACCGTAGTCATAGAAACCACGCCCGGACTTCTTCCCGAGCCATCCGGCCGCAACGTACTGCTTGAGCAGGGGGCACGCACGATATTTCGTATCGCCGAACCCGTCGGCGAGCACGTTCATGATGGCCAGACACGTGTCGAGCCCGATGAAGTCCGCGAGCGTGAGCGGTCCCATCGGATGGTTCATCCCGAGCTTCATCACGGTATCGATCGCCTCGACGGAAGCGACGCCCTCGTACAAGGCATAGATCGCCTCGTTGATCATGGGCATCAAGATCCGGTTCGAGATGAACCCGGGGAAATCACGCACGTCGACGGGCGTCTTGCCGAGGCCGAGCGCCAGATCGCGCACGAAAGCGAACGTCGCATCATCGGTCGCAATGCCGCGGATGATCTCGACGAGCTTCATGACCGGAACGGGATTCATGAAGTGCATGCCGACCACACGCTCGGCCCGCGAGGTAACGGCCCCGAGCACGGTGATGGAGATCGACGACGTATTGGAAGCGAGCACCGCCTCCGGCGGCGTGTTCTTGTCCAAGAACCGAAAAAGATCGAGCTTCAGATCGATCCGCTCGGTAGCCGCCTCGATCGCGAGCTGTACGTCGACGTCCTGCACGTGCGGACGCGCATCGATGTGCGATAGGATCTCTCCCCGCTGCTCCGCGGACATCCGGCCCTTCTCGACATCGCGATCGAGCCGCTTCGCAACGGCATCGATCCCGTTGCGAATGCGAGCTTCATCGACGTCATTGAGCAACACCTCATGCCCGTTAGCAGCAAGCACTTGCGCAATGCCGCCCCCCATCTGCCCAGCGCCGACAACAAGAACTCGCATCAATCCCCGCCCTTCACCATCCGCTCGCACGATTTGAAATCACGCGCAGCCGCCCCAATCGCGCGCAAGG
>DASWRD010000092.1:0-24415 GCA_036403315.1 Candidatus Elarobacter sp. | reverse complement strand
CGCGCGGCGGCGAGATCGCCGGCGCGCAGCGCGACGAGCCCGTGGCCGTAGCGCGCCAGCATCGCGTCGGGCGCGATCGCGCGGTAGCGGTCGGCCGCGACGCGTGCCGCGGCCAAATTGCCGCGCCGAAGCTGCAGCGCGACGAGGTTCGCCGCCGCTGCCGCGAAACCGGGATCGCGATGGAGCGCCTCGTCCAGAAGTCCCGCTGCGACGTCGTCCCGCCCGAGATGGCTTTCGGCGATCGCGAGGTCATAGCGCGCGGACGAGCCCTTGGGCTCCGGCGGATCGAGCGCGACGACGCGGCGAAACTCGGCGGCGGCGGCGCTCCAGTCGCCGCGCTCCTCGGCGGCGACGCCGCGCGCGAAGCGCTCGTGAACCTCACGGCGGCGGGCCTGCGCGACGAGCGACGCCGCGTCGGTCGCGCGCGGCGCGGCCGTGGGCCGCGAGTAGGTCTGCGCGGGCGCGGCCGCGGAGACGGCCGCAAACATCAGCACGGCCGCGAACGCCGCCCGTCCGGTCACGTCACTCGCGCGGCAGGGTGGCGCCGCTCGCCGTCCGGGCGATCGCCGCGTGCTCGGGCTTGCAGTCCCAGCCGGCGCGGCCGCTTTCGGTGATGGGCCCGAGCAGCGCGGGTGGCGCGCTCGACACGAGCGAGGCGGGATCGTCCAGGAGCAGCTCCGCGCCGACTGCGGCGCCGGCGCAGGCGCCGAGCGCGAGAACCGCGACCGTCGCCCAGCGCACGAAATCCCTCATGGACGCCATCCTACGGCGCGGACGTGAAAGCTTCCTGAGCGCCGCCCTCCTTGGCGGCCTGATCGCGGCCGCGCTGCCGGCGCAGGCCGACGAGCTGATCGTGGGCGCGCTGCGCGACCAGGACGGCGCGGTCGTCGCGGGGGCGCGCGTCACGGCGCTCGACGCGAAGGGCAGCGTGCTCGCGCGCGACCGAAGCGCCGCCGACGGCACGTTCGCGCTCGCCACGATGGCGCGCCCGTCGGCGGTGCTGGTCACCGCCGACGACGCCGAGCCGCTGCGGATCCCCATGCCCGCGGGCGATGCGCCGCTGGCGGGCGTCGTGCGCCGGCACCGGGCAGCCGATCTGATCCCGACCGTCGCGGACGTCGCGGCGCTGCCCGCCGGCGACCTCGGCGCCGTCGGGTCGGTGATCCCATACCGCATCACCTTCCCGGGCCTGCTCGGCGACCGGTGGCTGGCGCGCGGGCGCGGCGTGGCGACGGTCGAGGGGCTCGCGTTCTACCGCCGCGGTGACGGCAGCGACACGACGAGCCTGCTCCCGGCCCACGCGTTCGGCGCGCTCGACGTGCACGGCGCGCTCGATGCGCCGTGGTACGGCGACCGCGCCGGCGCGGGCGTCGTCGACGCGCGCCTTTTCGACCGCACCGACGCGCTGCGCGCGACGAACGCCGACGCCGCGCTCGAACTCGGCCGCAACCCGGTCGTGCTGGCGGCGACGTCGTGGGACGCCGACGGCGTGCGGCGGCTCGTCGCGGCGCGCGCGAACGGCGCGCTCGGCCCGGTGACCGCGACCGTCGTCGCGCTCGCCGGCGACGCGCCCGGCGCGCACTACGCCGGGGCGGGCGCGGAGCTGCACGCGGCGACGCGCACGTTCGACCTCGGCGCGCGGCTCGCGGTGACAACGGACGTCGCGGGAAGCGCGGTGCGCGACGACGGCAACGTCGTCGCTGCCGTGTTCGACGTGTCGGGCCGCGGGCCGAACGCGATCGCCGTGCGCGCGCGCCTGCGCGACGAGCGCGGGACGTTCTCGACCGCGGCCGCGGAGCACCGTGACGTTGCGCTCGTGCTCGGAACCACCCGCGGCAGCGCGGTGCGCGTGGCGGCCGCGGTCGCGCTCGCGTACGGCGATGAGGACCGGTACGAAGCGGTCCCGCGCCGCGCGTTCGCGGTGCTGCCGTCGCTCTCGCTCGACGCGCCGCTCGGCGCGAACTGGACGGTGCATCTCGGCGGCGGCGGCTCGACGCTGGGCACGCCGGGGTTCGGGATCGCGCGCGCGTCGCTGGGCGAAGCCGGGATCGCGTACACGGACCGGCGGCGGCTGCGTGCCGAGCTGCTCGCGCACGCCGAAGGCGACAGCGCACAAGCCGCGGTGAACCGCGGCGTCGCCGCGGCGGTGGGCTGGGAGATCGCGCCGCGGCTGTCGCTGCGGGGGTGGTCCCTGCGCGACGCCGACCGCTTCGAGGCGGCGGCCGCCGCGCCGTATCCCGGCGGCCCGCGGCGCACGATCTCGATCGGCGAACGCTTCGACCGGGACGTTCTGTGGCTGACGTGGGACGCGCCGGCGCGCTTCGACCTGCTGCTGCGCAACGGCACGCTCGAAGGCAGCGTCCGCGTGCCGCTCGGCGCGCGCTACGCGCTGACTGCCGGGACGTTCCGCCGCCCCGACGCCAAGAGCGCGTTTTCGTTCGGTCTCGTCGCACGCTGACGGAGGCGTTGCGCGGGGACCGGGGCGAACCCATGCCGCCATGACGTCTTTCTTCCGCCGTCTTCCTTTTGCTGTCGCCGCGGCGCTGGCCGCCGCACCGCTCGCGCTGTCGCCGGTCCCCGCGGTCGCGGCGGACGTCGTCGCGGTCGTGCCTTTCGCGGTGCCCGGTTCGGAGAAGATCCAGAATTTCGACGACGCGACGGGCATCCTCACGGCGAAGCTCACCGAGCGCGGCATCACGCCCAAGAAGCTGCCGCCGACGGACCGCCTCGGCGTCGTCGCGAGCGCGCTGCAGATCTGCGCGCAAACCGGTGCGACCGGCATCCTCGTGCCGACGGCGCGCACCGAGCAGGGTGAACGGCGGAAGAACTACGTGCTCGTCGCGATTCCGTACTTCGCGACGCACGTCGAGGTGCGGCTCGCGCGGCTGCGCTGTGACGGGACGCTCGCGTGGTCGTTCGCGACGTTCGGCGACAAAGACTATTACAACAGCAACGTCCAGGCCGGCGTCGCCGACGGGATCGCGCAGGCGATCGGCCGCGCGATCGACGCGTACGCTGCGCGCCCGCCGGAAGCCGCGCCCGCCGCATCGCCCGCGGCGGCGCCGCCGGCTGTCGCCGCGCCGGCAGGTCAAAAGGTCGCGATCGTACCGTTCACGCAGGTCGGGAGCCAACCCGATCCGAGCCTGGACTTCGCGACGGAGGAGGCGCGCAAACGCTTCGCCGCGCGTGGTTTCACCGCGGTGGTGACCGATCCGGCCGATCATCTCGCGGCGACGAAGGACGCGCCGGCGCTGTGCGCGCGCTACGGCGTGTCGCAGCTGGCGATGGGGACGCTGCGCTGGGAACAGACCGCGCGATTCGCCGGGCTGCGGACGCACGCCGAGGTGATGCTGACCACCGTCGACTGCACGGGCAAGGTGGTCGCGTCGCAAGACCTCGTCGGCGAGCACCTCCACAACGGCACGAACGTCCGCGCCGGCGTGTCATCCGCGATCGAGGACGCGTTCGGGCACTGGGCCGAGATGCCGCTCCCCGTCGTGAAGACCTGACCGCATCCTGACCGAAGAGCTCGCCTCGCGCTTCGCTGCGCTCGCGCTCGGCCACGTCACGCGCGAATACCCCAACAAGCTCGATCATCTGCTTCGCGGTCCCGACGATCTGCAAAGCCCGCGCGCGCTGCACCCGATCTTCTACGGCAGCTTCGACTGGCACTCGTGCGTGCACGGCTACTGGCTCCTGTGCACGCTGCTGCGAACGTATCCGCAGTTGCCCGAAGCCGCGCGCATCCGTGCGCTGCTCGACGCGAGTTTCACGCCCCAGCACGTCGCCGTCGAGGTTGCGTACGCGGAGGCGCCGCATCACGCACCCTTCGAGCGCCCGTACGGCTGGGCGTGGCTGCTGATGCTGCAAGCGGAATTGGCGCGCCATACCGACGACGACGGCAGGCGCCGTTCGGAGGTGCTCGCGCCGCTTGCGCGCGTCATCGCGCGCCGCTTTCGGCAGTATTTGCCGTACGTGACGTATCCGGTGCGTGCCGGCACGCACACGAACAGCGCGTTCGCGCTGGCGCTCGCGCTCGAGTACGCGGCGCGCTGCCGCGACGATTCGCTGTTCGGGCTGGTGCATGACAAGGCGCGCGCCTGGTTCGCGAACGATGCGGACTGCCAGGCGTGGGAGCCCGGCGGCGAGGATTTTCTGTCTCCCGCGCTGGTCGAAGCCGAGTGCATGCGGCGCGTCTTGCGCGCGCCGGAGTTTGCATTGTGGCTGCGGCGCTTTCTTCCGCGGCTCGAGCACGCCGAGCCGGCAGCGCTGTTCGCGCCAGCCACCGTGAGCGATCGCACCGACGCGCGGATCGCGCACCTCGACGGGCTCAACCTGAGCCGCGCCTGGTGCTTTCGCTCGCTCGCGCACGCGCTGGATGCGAACGACGCGCGGCGCGCGCCGCTGCTGGCTGCGGCGGATGCGCACCTGCGCGCGAGCCTGCCGCATCTCGCGACGGACTACATGGGCGAGCACTGGCTCGCGAGCTTCGCGATGCTGGCGCTCAGCGCGGGCGCGGCAACGGGTCCATGAACAGCAGCGGGCCGTCGGTGCGCCACGCCGGCCAGGTGGACGTGCCGGTGCTCACGAGCTCCGCGACGACGATGCCGATCTGATCGGCCGTGATCCAGCTCGACCGCGCGGACGCTTCGGCGTCGCGCGTGCGCACCGGTCCGTTCACTACCAGCTCCGCGATGCGCACGTCGCGGTCCGCGAGCTCCAGCGCCAGCGAACGCGTCAGCATGAGCTGCGCCGCCGCAGCGATCGAGACGATGCTCGCGTTGCGGATCGGCTGCAACGCCGCGCCGCCGCCGATCGCGAGATAGAATCCGCCGGCGCGGCGCAGCAGCTCCGGGACGAACGTGCGCGCGAAGGCCACGTGCGTGTCGAGCATCTCGGTGCGCACGGCGTCCCACGCCGCCATGTCGATCTCGATCAGCGGGCCGCCTTCCCACCAGCCGCCCAGCGACGGTATCGCGACATCGATGCCGCCGAGCTCCTCACGCACGCGTTCGGCGATCACCGCCGCGCTCGCGGGTTCGCCGGCGTTGCCGATGATGCCGATCAGCCGCCGCGCATCGTGCGAGCCGAGCCGCGACTCCAGCAGCGCGAGCCGCGCGGGATCGCGCGACGTGACGATCACGGTGGTGCCGGTCGTGGCGAGCAGCGCGCGCACGATCCCTTCACCGACGCCGCCCGCGCCGCCGGCGACGAGCACGGTGCGCACGATTATTCCATCTGTCGCAGGTAGTGCCGGTCAAACGCGGCGAGCAGCCCTTCCGCGTTCGCGTACGGCCCCGGTACGTACGCGCGCGAGCCGGTGCCGCGCTGCGTCAGCTCGTTGATCGCCCAGTCCTGGCGGTTGGTAAGATCCCAGAAGTCCACGGCGTCGCTCGGATCGAACCCCGGCTCGGCGGCGGCCGCCGCATCGAACAGCCACACGCACGTGACGTTCGTGCGGTCCGGTGCCACCGGCTGCACGTAGTGCGCCATGACGTAGTCGCGGTGCAGGCTGAGCAGCAGCGACGGAAAGATCGCGTAATAGTACACGCGGTCGAGATCGGCGCCGTCGACCTCGCCCAGCGGTGCGCGCACCGTCGTGCCCGTCGTCGTCAGGCTCGCGCCGCGGTCGCGCAGCTCCGAGTAGCCGCCCAGAAACGCGCCTTCGCTCAAGTCGTTGCGCCCGCTGTCGGACGGCGACAGCTCGTCGAGCTGCGGGTGCAGCAGCGGGCAGTGATAGCACTCCGAGTAGTTCTGGAACACGAGCTTCCAGTTGCACGCCGGCTCGTACGCGATCGTGCGCGCCGTGCGCAGCGCGCCGATCTGCCAGCGCGCAAAGCGCCCGATCAGCGGCGCGAACGCGCGCGCGAACGGCTCGGGCCGCGGCGCGAGCGACACGAACACGAAGCCTTCGAGCTGCGCGACGTGCGCTTGTAAGAGCGGGTAGCCGGCGCGCGCGAAGTCTTCCACGCCGGCCATCTCGCGCGCGGCGACCAGCGTTCCGTCGAGCGCATAGGTCCAGGCGTGGTACGGGCACTGAATCGAGCCCGCGAAGCGGCCCGCCGGCTGCGTGCACAACCGCGTGCCGCGGTGGCGGCAGACGTTGTAGAACGCGCGGATCTCCTCGTCAGCGCCGCGCGTGACGATGATGCTCTCGCCCGCGATCTCCGCCAGCACGAAGTCGCCGGCGCGCGCGAGCTGCTCGCTCCGGCCGATGCAGATCCAGTCGCGGGCAAAGATGCGCTCCCGCTCCTGCGCGAACACCTCGGGCGCGTGGTACGACCGCGCGCCGAGCGCGCGGGCTCCGGCGCCGGCGTGCGGCTTGACGAACGCCTCCATGCGGCGTGCTTCGGCGCGCGCGGTCGGAGGCCCGCGAGCGAAGGTCCGCCCGCGTCCTCGCGGTAGTGTAGCGCATGCCGGAAGCCTTCGCGGATCGTCGCGCATGACGGAAGCGTATATCGTCGCCGCGGTGCGAACCGCCGGCGGCCGCAAAGGCGGCAAGCTCGCGGGCTGGCACCCGGCCGACTTGGCGGCGCGCATCATCGACGCGGTCGTCGCACGGGCTGGCGCCGATCCCGCGGCCGTCGACGACGTGATCCTCGGCTGCGTCGTGCAGATCGGCCAGCAGGGGATGAACGTCGCGCGCAACGCCGTGCTCGCGTCGTCGCTGCCGCAAAGCGTGCCCGGCACGACGATCGACCGGCAGTGCGGCTCGTCGCAGCAGGCGCTGCACTTCGCTGCACAAGCCGTGATGTCGGGCACGATGGACGTGGTGATCGCGGGCGGCGTCGAGAGCATGAGCCGCGTTCCGATCAGCTCGTCGACCGCGTTTCCCGCGCAGCACGGCATGGGCACGTACATGAGCCCCGCGATGGAGGAACGCTACCCCGGCGTCGAGTTCAGCCAGTTCACCGGCGCGGAGATGATGGCGCGCAAGTACGATCTCTCGCGCGATGATCTCGACGAATACAGCTACGACAGCCACCGCAAGGCGATCGCCGCCACGCAAGCCGGGTATTTCGCCGACGAGATCGTGCCGCTCGACGTCACGCTCGCCGACGGGACCATCGCGCCGCATGCCGTCGACGAAGGCATTCGCTTCGATGCGACGCTCGATGCCATCCGTTCCGTGAAGCTGCTGCATCCCGAAGGCCGCGTCACCGCGGCGAACTCGAGCCAGATATGCGACGGCGCGTCGGCGGTGCTGATCGCGAACGAGCGCGGCCTCGCGACGCTCGGCGCCGAGCCGCTCGCGCGCATCGTGCATCTGAGCGTGCTCGGGCACGACCCGGTGATCATGCTCGAAGCGCCGATCCCTGCAACGCAGCGCGCGCTCGAAAACGCGGGCTTGCGCGCGGACGAGATCGACGTGTTCGAGGTGAACGAAGCGTTCGCGCCCGTGCCGCTCGCATGGCTGAAGACAATCGGCGCCGATCCGGCGAGATTGAACGTGCACGGCGGCGCGATCGCGCTCGGCCATCCGCTGGGCAGCTCCGGAACGAAGCTGATGACGACGCTGCTGCACGCGCTGCGGCGCCGCGGCGGGCGCTACGGTTTACAGACGATGTGCGAAGGCGGCGGGCTCGCGAACGTGACGATCGTCGAGCGGCTCAGCGCGTGAAGCTCGACGCGAACGTCGCCGCGGTCGTCACCGGCGGCGCGTCGGGGTTGGGTGCCGCGACGGCGCGCGCGCTCGCCGCGCACGGCGTGAAGATCGCGATCTTCGACCTGAACGCTGCAAGCGGCGAGCCGATCGCGCACGAGCTCGGCGGCGTCTTCTGCGCCGTCGACGTCACGTCGGACGCGCAGGTCGATGCGGCGTTCGCTCAGGCCCGCGCGGCGCACGGTCAGGAACGGATTTTGGTGAACTGCGCGGGCACCGGCAACGCGTTCAAGACCGCGTCGCGCGACAAGAAGACCGGCGCGATCGTGCATTTTCCGGTCGACCAGTTCGAGCGAATCCTTCAGATCAACACGATCAGCACGTTCCGCTGCATCGCGAAGTCGGCCGCCGGCATGCTCGCGCTCGAGCCGCTCGACGCGCACGGCGAGCGCGGCGCGATCGTGAACACGGCGTCGGTCGCGGCGGTCGACGGGCAGATGGGACAAGCCGCATACTCCGCGTCGAAAGCGGCGATCGTCGGGATGACGCTCGCGATCGCGCGCGATTTGATGAACGAGGGCGTGCGCGTCAACACGATCTTGCCGGGGATCTTCGACACGCCGCTGCTGGCGGCGCTGCCCGACGACGTGAAAGCCGGCCTCGCCGCGTCGATCCCGTTTCCGAAGCGCCTCGGAAGCCCGGTCGAGTTCGCCTCGCTCGCGCTCGAGATGATCGTCAACGGCTACTTCAACGGCGAGAGCGTGCGGCTGGACGGGGCGATCCGCATGGCACCGCGGTAAACGCAGCGCGCGCATGCTCGCTTGATACGTCGAGCGGTTCGCCGGGTAAGCGAGCACCACATCGCCAACTTCACTGGAAAGCTTGCGCACCATGATCGAACGAGATTCAACCGCCACCGCCGGCAACAACACGCCCATCATCATCGCCGTCATCGTCATCGCCGTCGTCGTGATCGGCCTCTTCATGTGGCACCCGTGGAACAACACGTCGGCAACGGGCACGACCGGCACGCAATCGACGACGAACGGTCAGACGACCACCAACACGACGACCACCGGCGGCGGCACCACGAGCGGCGGCGGCACGACGCCCACCAAACCGTAGCCGCACGCGCCATTCGGCGCGGCGAAACTCAGCGCAGCTCGCGAGCGCCGTGCGATCCGGCGCTCGCGATGCGTCCCGCTACACCCAGCGGAACGTGCGCGCGCTGATCACCGTGCCGGCGACCGTCCACAGCACGAGGAGCGCGATCCACGCGCCGTAGTGCGTGAGCGGCTGTCCGTACACCGAGACGTCGCGGAACGTGTCGATGAACTGGGTCGACGGCAGCAGGCGCAGCGCCGAGCTCACCGCGTGCGGGAAACGGTCGATCGGGATGTAGGCGTCCGACAGAAACGCCAGCGGCACCGTCAGGATCGACGCCACGTTGTTCGCGCTCTCCGTCGTGCGCGCGAGCGCGCCGATGATCGTGCCGAGCGACACGAACGTCGCGGTGCCGAGCACGAGGATCGCGAAGATCTGCACGGGGTTCCCGACGATCCGCACGTGGAACACCAGCGCGCCGACCGCGACCAGGATGGTGGCCTGTGCGACGAGCAGCGCGACGCGGTATGCCACGAGCGACGCGAAGAACACCGCCGGCGGCATCGGCGTGAGGTAGACGCGCCGCAGCAGGTGCTTCTCGCGGAACGTCGCCAGCATCACGCCGACGCCCCAAAATCCTGAGCTCAGCACTTGCGCGCCGATGATGCCCGGCACGAGGAACGACGACGAGCCCGAGTTGGGCCCGGTCGAGAACGCGAACGAGAACAGCACGAGGAAGAACACCGGCATCGCGAGCGTCCAGAACACCATCTCGCCGTCGCGCTTGAAGTACCACACGAAGTTCATCTTCGTCTGCACCAGGAACATCTTGAACATCAGGCCGTTTCCTCGATGGTCTCGCCGGTGATCGCGATGAACGCATCTTCCAGCGTTGGGCGGTGCATGTCGAGCGACGTGATCTTCGCGCCCAGCGCGTTCGCGTCCGTGACGACGGCTGCGAGCGCGAGCCCCGGCTCACCGCGCGTCGCGAGCTTCCACTGCGCGCCCGCTTTCGTCCACGTGCCGAGCTGCTGCAGACCGGCGCCCGGCGCGAAGCCGTCGGCGGTGATCGTCACCGTCGCGTCGCCGCCGTAGCGCGCGACGAGATCGGCGGGCGTCCCGTCGGCCACGATCGCACCGCGCTGGATCATGCAGATGCGGTCGCACAAGCGCTCCGCCTCCTCGATGTAGTGCGTCGTGAGCACGATGGTCTTGCCCGCGTCGCGCAAGCGTTCGACCTCGTTCCACAAGATGCGCCGTCCGAACGCGTCCATGCCGGCCGTGGGCTCGTCCAGGAACAGCACGTCGGGATCGTGCTGCAGCGCCAGCGCGAGCGCGAGCCGCTGCTGCTCGCCGCCGGACATCTGCGCGATCTGCCGGTCGAGCGTGTCGTCCAGCCCGACGCGCGCCGCCATCTCCGCCGCGCGCGGTGCGATCCCGTAGTAAGCGGCATACAGCTCGAGCACCTCGCGCACGTTCGCTTTCTCCGGCAGCGACGTCGCCTGCAGCTGCACGCCGATGCGCGGCCGCAGCCGCGCGAGCTCGCGCGCACGAGTGGGATCGAGCTCGAGCACGCGCACCGTCCCCGACGTCGGCTTCCCTAGGCCGATGCAGCATTCCAGCGTCGTCGTCTTGCCCGCGCCGTTGCGCCCGAGCAATCCGAAGATCGTGCCGCGCGGCACCGCGAAGCTCAAGTCGTCGACGGCGGTGAGCGAGCCGAAGCGCTTCACGAGCCGTTCGACGACGATCGCGTCGCTCACGTCGTGCGCGCGTCGAGCTGCGCGACGAGCTTGGCCGGTGCAACGTGCCGGTACGCGTCCTCGATGATGCCGGCGATCTCGTCCCAATTTGCGCGAACGTCGAGCCGCACGCCGATCCACCCGCTGGGCCCGACGTACGGCGGCCGGAAGAACCGCTCCGGATCCGCGCCGATGAGCGCGGGCTGCGCGCCCTCCGGCGCCGCGCACCACACCGCGAGCCGTCCATCGCCGTGGTGGTCGTTCAAAAACATGACGAACGACTTCTTCACGAAAAACGTCGGCGCGCCGTGGCTGAGCCGCTCCGCGGCCTCGGGCAGCGCAAGGCACAGCGCGCGCACGCGCTTCAGCGCGGCATCGGCGGGAGAACGCTTCGCTCGGTCGGGCACGCCGCGATGCTTTCGGACGCGCTTCACGCTTCCATGCCCGCGCCAGGGAAGGCGGCTGCGGCGGCGCAATCGGAGAGGATGCTGCGGGTCCAGCTCTTCGGGCGGCCGCGGTTGTCGCTCGACGGCGTCGCACTCTCCGCGGGCGGGCGGCCGAAGGTCGTCCCGCTGCTGGGCTATCTGCTCGTGCACCGCGGCGCACCTGTATCGCGGCGCACGGTCGCGAACGCGCTGTGGCCCGACGAAGCCGAAGACGAGGCGCGCGCGAACTTGCGGCGGCACCTGAACTACCTGCACGCGCTGCTGCCGCCGGCGGCCGACGACCGGCCTTGGATTCTCGCGAGCGTCGGTGAGGTGCGCTGGAATCCCGCCTGCAATTTCCAGCTTGACGTCGACGAGTTCGAACGGCTCGCAGCGCTTGCGCACCGGCTCGCCGACGCCGTCGCGCTCTACGAGGGCGACTTGCTGGCGGATTTCGAGGAGGAATGGCTCGAAGTTGAGCGTGCGCGTTTGAAGACGCTGTACCGCGCGGCGCTCGATGCTCTCGTCGCAAGCTTGCGCGCCGCGCGCGACTACGCGCCGGCGATCGCCGCCGCGCAGCGGCTGCTCGCCGACGATCCGTGGCGCGACGACGTGCTGCGCACGCTGATGCGATTGCGCCACGAAGCAGGCGACCGCGCGGGCGCGCTGCACGAGTATGAACGCTTCGCGCGCACGCTGCGCGACGAGCTCGGCACGGAGCCGATGGCGGAGACGCAGGCGGTGTACGCCTCGATCGCGCACGACGCCGCGCCCGCCGGCGAGTCGCGCGCTCCGGCGCCGTCCGGCCGCGCGCAGTTCGCCGTCCCGCAACGCGACGGCGCCGCGGCGTTCACGTCGCTGCCGTTCGTCGGACGGAGTGCGGAGCTGCGCGCGCTGCGCGCGCGCTGGGACGCCGCGGTCGCGGGGCACGGCAGCCTCGTGCTGGTCGGCGGCGAAGCCGGAATCGGCAAGACGCGGCTGGTCCGCGAGTTCGCGGCGCAGTGCGAGTCGCACGGCGCGCAGGTGTACAGCGCGGGGACGACGTTGCCGGAGACCGTTCCGTATCAGCCGTTCGTGACGCTCCTGCGCGTCATCGCGCCGCTGGCCGCGACGGTGTCCGTCGACCCGCTGTGGCTCAGCGCGATCGCCGTGCTCGCACCCTCGATCGCCGAGCACGCGCGCGATCTTCCGCCGCTGCCCGCCGTCGATGCCGGCCGCGAGCGCACGCGGCTGTTCGAAGCGTGCAGCAGCGTGTGGGCCGCAATCGCGACGCGCCGCCCCGTCGTGCTCGTCGTGGAGGACGTGCAGTGGGCGGGCGCCGCGACGCTGGGGCTGCTGGAGCACCTCGCGCGCGGTGCGCTGCGCGGTCGCGTGCTGATCGTCGTGACGTACCGCGAGGACGAGCTCGCGCTGGGACACGAGCTGCGCGCGGTGCGCCGTCGGCTGGAACGCGACGCGAGCGCGTCCCACGTCGCACTGTCGCGATTGGCGCGCGACGAGGTCGAAGCACTCGTGCGCGCGCTGGGCGGCAGCGCCGATCCCGCGGCGCTCGCGCGCGACTTGCACGACCGCAGCGACGGCAACCCGTTCTTCCTCGAAGAGACGCTGCGCGATCTGGCCGAAACGGGCCGCTTGCACGCGAGCGACGACGCGGCGCGCGCGGAGCCGCGCGGCACGAGCGTTCCGCCGGCGGTTCGCGGCGTTCTCGCCGCGCGGCTCGCGCGCCTCGGCGAGCGCGCGATGACGCTGGCCGAAGTGGCGGCGGTGATCGGGCGCGGCTTCGACGTCGAGCTGCTGCGCGAAACGACGGGCTGGCTCGAGGCCGACGTGCTGGACGCGCTGGGCGAACTCACCGACCGCCGCATCGTCGGCGAGCAGAGCGCGGGCAGCGGCTTCGACTACGCGTTCGGCCACCACCTGATCCAAACGATGGTGTACGAAGGCGTCGCCTCGGCGGCGCGCGCGCGACGGCACCGCCGGGTCGCGCACGTGATGGCGGAATTGTACTCCGAGCGCGGCGACGACATCGCGGCGGAGCTCGCGCTGCACTGGGACCGCGGCGGCGAACCGGAGCTCGCGGCGGATCGGTATCTCGCCGCCGCGCGCCGCGCGCTCGGCGTGTACGGCAACGACGACGCGGCGCGCAACCTCGTGCGCGCGCTCGAGCTCAGCACGTCGCGCCGCGTGCGCTTCGACGCGCTGCTGCTGCGCGAGCGGATCGCGGGGGCGGCGGGCGACCGCGCCCTGCAAGCGGAGATCACCGCCGAGTTGACGCGCCTCGCGCGCTCGATCGATGACGAAGACGCGACGTGCACCGCGCTCGAGCGGCGCATCGCGCTCGCGCAGGTCACCGGCGAGCGGCGCCGCGAGCGCGTGCTGCTGGCGCTGCTGCAGCGGCGCGCACGCCGCTCGCGCGACGTGCGGTGGCACGCCGCGTGGCTGGAGGGCGAAGCGCGCTACCGCCGCGCGGTCAACGACTTCGGCGCCGCGCGCGAGGCCTTCGCCGAGCTGATCGCGCTCACCGAACGGACCGGCGACCGCGGCGCGCACGCCAACGCACGCCTCGCGTTCGCGGACACGTACATCTACGAGGGCCGGCTCGACGAAGCGTACCGCGCGCTCGACGACCTGCGTGCCGTCGTGCACGCCGCCGGCGACCAAGGCGCGCTGGTGCGCACGCTGATCGCGTTCTCGCGCGCGGCGCTGGCGCAGCAAGACTACGCGGCGATGTCGCGTTTCGCGACCGAAGCGCACGACGTGAGCCGCGCGATCGGCGACCGCGAAGGTGAGGCGCTGGCACTGCACACGATCGCGAACGGCCTGGTGTACACCTTTCGCGTCGGCGACGCGGAGTCGTACTACCTGCGCGCACTCGAACTGTACGAGCGCATCGGCCACCGCGTGGGGCTGGCCAGCATCTTCGTCGACCTCGGGCTCTTCCACACCGAGCTGGGGTTGCTCGACCGCGCGCTGGAATTCTACGCGCGTGCCCGCGAGATCGCAGGCGAGATCGGCTTCCCGTTCGTCGCGTGCGTCGAGCGCATCGACGCGAGCTACTGCTACCGGCTACGGGGCGAGCTCGGCAACGCGAAGGACAGCGCGGAGTCGGCGCTGGCGCTCGCGCGCGAGATCAAGTCGCAGCACCTGGAATCGGCTGCGCTCGGCACGCTCGGGGCGGCGGAGACCGTGCTCGGCGACGACGCCGCGGCGATCGCGCACCTGGCGCGCGCGGTCGAGTTGCGCCGCCCGGCGGGCGCGACGCCCCGGCTGGGCGACAACCTCTGCGCGCTCGCGCTGGCATCGCTGCACGCCGGCGACGCGGACGGCGCGCGCCGCGCCGCGGACGAGTTGCTCGCATTGTACGACGCGAACCCCAAGCTCGCGCCGCAGCCGACGGAGTGGCTGTGGACCGCGGCGCAGGTGGAGCTCGCGCGCGGCGGCGCGGACGCGGCGCACAAACTGCTGCGCCAAGCGTATTCGGTGATGCACGCCCGCGCGGCCGTCATCGACGACGAAGCCACGCGGGCGGCGTATCTCGCGCTTCCGTTCAACCGCGCGGTCGCGGAAGCGGCGGCGGTGAGCCGCTAGGGCCGCGCCTCGTAGACGAGGTTGAACGGCGTCTCCGTCGCGCGCCGGAATTGCGTGAATCCCGCTTCGGTGAAGATCGCGCGCATGCGCGCCTCACCCGATTGCGCGCCGAGCGCGAGTCCCGGTTCCTGCGACAGGCCCGCGGGCGTGCACAGGATCGTCGACGCGGCGTAGAACAGCCGGCCGACGGGGTTGAGGTTGTCCTCGAGCTTGTCGTTCGCGAACGGCTCGACCATCATGAACGTGCCGCCAGGCGCGAGCGCCTCCCGCATGTGCGTTGCCGCGCCGACCGGATCGCCCATGTCGTGCACGCAGTCGAAGCACGCGATGAAGTCGTAGCCGCTGCCGGGGAACGCTTGCGCCGACGCCACCTCGAACCGCACGCGGTCGCTCACACCCGCTTTTTCGGCGGCGCGGCGCGCGGCGGCGATCGAGCCGTCGTGGTAGTCGTAGCCGACGAACGTCGACTTCGGATACGCTTGCGCCATAACGATCGTCGACGTGCCCAACCCGCAGCCGACGTCCGCGACGGACGCGCCCGCTTTGAGCTTCGCCTCGACGCCGTCGAGCGCGGGGATCCATTCGGAAACGAGATGCGCGTTGTAGCCCGGGCGGAAGAAGCGTTCCGTGGCGCCGAACAGGCGCTGGTCGTGCTCGTGCCAGCCGAAGCCGCGGCCCGTCTTGAACGACTCGCTGATCTTCGGCTCGTCGGCATACAGCGTTTGCGCGATCTGGTACAGCCCGCACAGCAGCACGGGGCTCGACTCGTCCGCGAGCACCGGCTGATGCTCCGGCGGCAGCGTGAACTTCTCCGTCGCGGGATCGTACTCGAGATAACCGCTCGCGGCTTGGTTCGCGAGCCACTCGCGCACGTAGCGCTCGTGCGTGCCGGTTTTTTCGGCGAGCTCTTGCGACGTCAGCGGGCCGTGCTTCGCGAGCGCGCGGTACAAGCCGAGGCGATCGCCGATGATGACGAGCGCGCCGGTGGCCGCCGCCCCGACCTCGCCGACCATCTTGCCGACGAACGCGTGGAGCTTCGCCTCGTCGAACGGTGCGGGCGCCGCCGGGGTGGCGGTGGCGGCCGTCACGCGCGTTCCTCGCGCAGGCCGGAGCGCAGCATGTCGCGCAGCTCCGGGCTGTCCTGGTGCCCGTGGCTGGAAACGGCGTGCTGCGTCGCGGCGGCGAGGACTTCGTCCTGGGTTCCGGAGATCTTGAGCGAGCAGTTGTTCTCGCTCGGGAATTCGCGACAGTCGACGTACGAACGAACGGATGTGGCCATGGTGATCCTCCTGAGCCAGCGTGGATGCAAGGCACCCCGCCGCTCAGGTTAGGCCGTCACCGTCTCAGAAGCGTCTCAAATCCGGCGCACAGGGCCCAAGTAACCCCGAAAACTCGCTCAGCGCCAAGAAATTCGATAGGGCATCCTCGAACGCGGAGCAACTCCGCTCTACGGCTAACGCTAAACCAAAGACTTGGAGGCGCCCATGCGACTTATCTTAAGGACAGGCAATCCTTCGCAACCCGGAGAGATCGTCTCCCGAACCGATGATTTTTCCGAGCCATTCTTGCCCGATGTCGGCGATATCGTTGCTGACATCCATGGCCGAGACGCTACGGTCACCGCACGGCGCTTTACGTTTCACGCTGGTGCACCCACGGTCGAAGGCGTGGAATTGTTTATCTCATAGCGGATGACACACCTCGAAGATGTGGCGGCGCAAGAAGCCGGCTGAGCGCATCTTCGGACGCATTATCGACCGATCCAGCGTCGTTGCGCAACGCTCACGCCGCGGCCCACGCTGATCGCGCAGTAGGGCAAGCTTAGGGACAGGTGTAACCTATCGGGTCTGTGCCTGCTGCGGGCGCGGAGCGAGGGTGCGCGGATGTCGACGCAATTGCCTACTGCCAATCCGGCGGCGCGCCTTTTGCACGCGATCCTGATCTGGCTGGTCCACGTGCAGCGCCGCTTCGACCCGTTCGTTCGCCCGCTCTTCGACGCGACGCTGCGCGACCCGACCGCGTGGCTCATCCAGGCGCTGATCAACATGGGCCGCCCGAACGAGCACCTCAAGCTCGCCGAAGAAAAGCCGGAGCCGGATGAAGAGGCGTTCCTCGACTCGATCATCGGCTCGATGGCCGCGTACATGAACGCCCACTACACGCCGGGCAAGTACGAGCGCGGGGGCAACACGAAGACCCACGGCATCGTGCGCGGCGAGTTCGTGGTGCGCGACGACGTGCCCGCCGAGCTCAAGCACGGCGTGTTCGCGGAGCCGAAGACGTACCGCGCGTGGGTGCGCTTCTCCGGCCCCGGCCCGGACAGCCCCAAGGACATCGAAGACGTCGGGTTTTTGAGCTGCTCCATCAAGGTCATGGGCGTCCCCGGTCCCAAGTTGCTGGACGACGAGAAACTCACGCAAGACTTCTTGATGATCTGCACGCCGACGTTCGTCACGCCGGACACCAACGCCAACGCCCAGCTGCAGCTCGAGATCCTCAAGGGCACGCCGGTGTTCTACTTCGCCAACTTCACACGCCAGCATCTGCTCGACGGCTTCATGCAAGCGCTTTGGAACAAGACGCAGAACAACCCGCTGCAGGCGCGCTATTACAGCACCGTGCCGTATTTGCTGGGCGAAGGCCGCGCGATGCAGTACTCGGCGCGGCCGCGGTCGAGCAAACAGGACCGCGTGCCGAGGCTTCCCATGCGCCCGCCCGACAACTACCTGCACGACGCGATGGTATCGACGCTCGCGCGCGAGGACGTCGAGTTCGACTTCATGGTCCAGGTGCAGACCGATGCGCACCGCATGCCGATCGAGAACGCGGCGGTGAAGTGGCCCGAGCGCCTGTCGCCGTTCGTGCCGGTCGCGACGCTGCGCATCCCCAAGCAGACGTTCGACTCGCCGGAGCAGATGCGTTTCGCGAGCTATCTCTCGTACAACCCGTGGCACTGCATCGCGCAGCACCGCCCGCTCGGAAACCAGAGCCGGGCGCGCTACAAGCTGTACTCGACGCTGGCGCGGCTGCGCCAGGCCAAGAACGCCACGCCGCACGTCGAGCCGACCGGCGACGAGGTATTTCCGTAACGGTGGGACGCCGTAAGGACGACTGCGAGTACGTCGTCGTCGGCTCCGGCGCCGGCGGCGGGACGCTCGCGGCGCGGCTGGCGGAGGCGGGCAAACGCGTCGTGCTGCTGGAGGCCGGCGGCGACGCGCTCGAGATAGCACCTGAGGACGCCGCGGAACCGGGCTGCGCGCGGCTGCCGTACGACTACGACGTGCCGGCGTTCCACGGCTTCGCCACCGAGAACGACGAGATGAAATGGAATTTCTTCGTGCGGCACTACGCGGACGACGCGGTGCAGGCGCGCGATCCCAAGTACCTCGCCGATTACGGCGGCAAGCGCGTCGACGGCGTGCTGTACCCGCGCGCCGGAACGCTGGGCGGCTGCACCGCGCACAACGCGATGATCTTCGTGTCGCCGCACAACGAGGACTGGGATGCGATCGCGAGCGACACGGGCGACCGCAGCTGGCGCGCCGTGCGGATGCGGCGCTACTTCGAGCGCGTCGAAAACTGTCACCACCGCCCGCTGCAGCGCGCGCTGTCGAAGCTCGGCTGGAACCCCAGCCGCCATGGCTTCAAGGGCTGGCTGAACACGGAGATCGCGACGCCGCTCGGCGTGCTGGAGAACAAGACACTCGCCACGACGATCCTGGAGTCCGCGCGGGAGGAGCTCGCGCTGGGCAAGGACTGGCTGCGGCACATCCGCTGGTTCGTGGAAGGCGGCCTCGATCCGAACGACTGGCGGCTCGTGCGCGACGACGCGGTCGGGCTGCGCTACACGCCGCTCACGACCAAAGGCCACCGGCGCGTCGGCGCGCGCGAGCGCGTGCGCGACGTCGCGCGGCGGCATCCCAAACGGCTGCAGATCGTGCTGAACGCGCTCGTCACGAAGGTGCTGTTCGACGACGAGCAGCGCGCGGTCGGCGTCGAGTACCTCCACGGCGCGCGGCTCTACCGCGCGCACAGCCGGCCCAGCGACGCGCCCGGCGAGGTGCGCACGATCCGCGCGTCGCGCGAGGTGATCCTGTCGGGCGGCGTGTTCAACACGCCGCAGCTGCTGATGCTCTCAGGGATCGGGCCGCCGGAGACGCTGCGCAAGTTCGGCATCCCCGTGCGCGCCGCGCTCGAGGGCGTCGGCAAGAACTTGCAGGACCGCTACGAGATCGGCGTCGTCAACAAGATGCGCGCGCCATGGGCCGCGTTCGCGGGCGCGACGTTCGCGGCCGGCGACCCGCAGTTCGCGCAGTGGCAGCAGGGCGGCCGCGGGATGTACGGCAGCAACGGCGCGATGCTGACCGTGTTTCGGAAGTCGCCCGAGGCGGAGCGCGCGCCCGACGTGTTCTGCATGTCGCTGCTCGCCAAGTTCACGGGCTACTTTCCGGCGTACTCGCGCGCGTTCGTCGACCACCCCGACTACCTCACCTGGGTGATCCTCAAAGCGCACACGCGCAACCGCGCAGGCGAGGTGACGCTGCGCTCCGCCGACCCGCGCGACACGCCGGTCATCGACTTCAACTACTTCGCGCAGGGCGGGAAGGAAGATCTCGCCGCGATCGTCGACGGCATCCGCTTCATCCGCACGATCAGCGCACCGCTCGTGCGCAACGGCCTCATCGCGCAGGAAGAGCTACCCGGCGAGCACGTGCGCACCGACGCGGAGCTGGAGGAGTTCGTGCGCGCGAACGCCTGGGGGCATCACGCGTCGTGCACGTGCCCGATCGGCAAACCGGACGAAGGCGGCGTGGTCTCCAGCGACTTTCGCGTGCACGGCGTGAAGCGGCTGCGCGTCGTCGACGCGTCGGTGTTCCCGCGCATCCCGGGCTTCTTCGTCGCCAGCGCGGTCTACATGATCGCTGAAAAGGCTGCAGATGTGATCTTGTCGGGCTAGCCCCCTTGGGCCGCCCCCTTGCATTGCCTGGCGTTCTGTGGGAAAATTCGGCACCGGCATCGCGTTTGGGAAGGACGGGGTACTCCGATGGCTCTCGACAAGGCTGCGCTTCTCGCGATGACGGGCGACGAGCTCGACAAGCTGTTCGGCGACAGCCCCGCCGGTCCGATTCCGGACGGCGAAGCGGAGGGGACCGCGATCGTCGCGTCCGGGACGCCGTTCAGCCTCCAGATCGCGGAATTCTTGAACGTGTTCGCGTGGAAGGGCAAGACGTTCGACGGCGAGCACGGCGTGCTGACGAACAGGATCACCGTGATCGGGCTCAACGCGATCGTCGCCGAGGTGTACGCCGGCAAGAGCTGGTTCGACGACAAGGACTGCATCGTGCTCGACTACTCGAAGACGTCGCTGGTGGCGCACTGGGTTCGCGACGAGATCAGGCTGATCGGTCCGGGCTTCTATCTCGGCCAGGTGTACTTGGGCAAAAAGCGCCTCATCCACTTCGCGCTGCAGTTCCCGACGGGAGCAGCCACGATCACGGCGTGACATGACGCCGCAATCCAGCTTCATGGTTATGGCGCGGGTCGACCGCGCGCGTGAGGCGGAGCTGCGCGCGCTGCTCGCGTCGATGAACCACGGGCCCGGCCGCGCCGATCCGCACAACGCGCTCGTCCCGTTCGCGCAGTACGACGCGCTGCACTTCGCGCGCTTTCTGATCCTCGACGATCTCACGCTCGGCGACGGCAAGCTCTACGAGCTGCCGCCGTTCGACCCGCCGCTCGAGCTCGTGCTTCTGCTCGAGCACGACGGCGATTCCCGCGCGCTCGTCGCGCGGCTCGCGCGCGGCTCCGAGCCGGGGCTGCGCGCGATCTTCTCCTGCTGCGACGACTTCACGCCCGGCACCGATCTCGCGGCGTGGATGAACGCGCACAGCCGCCCTGCGGCGGCGACGTACATCCATCAAGTCGGGCGCACGACCGCGCGCGTTCGCGAAGAAGCCGCGCTGTACGACGCGCTCGAAGCCTACCTCGACGCGAACGCGGCGCTCGCGGGCCGGTCCGCCGCGGACGTTCACGCGGCGGTGCGCGCGTTCGTGAACGGCGAGACCGCCGCCGGCCGCCTGACGCTGTCGCCGGAGCGCGCGACGCCGCCGGGCTGGCAGATGCGCAAGCTGCTCAACCTGATCGGCGTGCCGCTGCTGCTGCTGATCTTCTCGCTGCCGCTTGGCGTCGCCGCGGCCGTACTGCTGCTGCGCGTTCGTATGCTGGAAGGGACGGATCCCGAGTACTGCCCGCGCCCCGACCCGCGCCACGTCGACCTGCTGTCGTCGCTCGAAGACCATGACGTCACCAACCAGTTCAGCGCGATGGGCACGATCAAGCCCGGCTTCGCGCGCCGCACGGCGTGCGTCTCGATCTTGTTCCTGCTCGACTTCGCGGTGCGCCATCTGTATGCTCGTGGCCGGCTTGCGCGCGTGCGCACCATCCACTTCGCGCGCTGGACGTTCGTCGACGACGCGAAGCGCCGGCTGCTGTTCACCAGCAACTACGACGGCAGCCTCGACAGCTACATGGACGACTTCATCAACAAGGTCGCGTTCGGGCTCAACCTCGTGTTCAGCAACGGGATCGGCTATCCGCGCTCGCGCTGGCTCGTCGCCGGCGGCGCGAAGGACGAGCAGCCGTACAAGAACTACATCCGCCGCCACGAGCTGCCCACGCAGGTGTGGTACAACAGCCATCCCGGCTTGAACGCGACCGACCTCGAGCGCAACATGCTCGTGCGCAACGGCGTGGAGACCGAAGCGCTGTCGGAACCGCAGGCGCGCGAATGGCTGGCGCTGCTGTGACGGCGGTTGCCGCGAAGACGGTCGACTACGCCGACGTCCAGGGCGTCGTGCGCTTCGGTTACAGGCACCTCACCGAAGCGTGCTATCTGCTGCTGCGCGTCCGCGACGCGGCGGCCGCGCGCGCGTGGCTGCGCGACGCGCCGGTGAGCAGCGCCTTGGAGCTCGCGGAGCCGCCGAAGAGCGCGCTGCAGGTCGCGTTCACCGCGCACGGGCTGCGCGCGCTCGGCGTGCCGGAGCCCGTCGTGTCGGACTTCTCGCTGGAGTTCGTGTCGGGGATGGCCGGCGACGAGAGCCGCTCGCGCCGCATCGGCGACGTCGGCGCCAACGCCCCGTCGGGCTGGCGCTGGGGCGCGGGCGAGCACGGCGTCGACGCGATGGTGATGCTCTTCGCGGTCCCCGGTCATTTGGACGAGGTGGAACGCAACGTCAAGACGCCGGCGTTCGAGGCGGCGTTTTCCGTCGAGCGGCGGCTCGACACCAACGACCTCGGCGGGATCGAACCGTTCGGCTTCGTCGACGGCATCAGCCAGCCGAAGCCGGATTGGGATCGTACGCGCAGCGCCGCGGGCGATCAGCTCGACTACAGCAACGTCGTCGCGCTCGGCGAGATCTTGCTCGGCTATCCGAACGAGTACACGAAGTACACCGAACGCCCGCTGGTCGACGACGACGCGGCGAGCGCCGCGCTCGCGCGCGCCGCGGACGTACCCGCGAAGAAAGACGTCGGGCTCAACGGCACCTACCTCGTCGTGCGCGAGCTCGAGCAGGACGTGCGCGGGTTCCGGCAGTTCGTGGAGGCGCACGCGCGCGACGCCGGGCTCGAGCCGCCGGCGCTCGCCGCTGCATTGGTCGGCCGCACGTACGAAGGCCTCAGCGCGGTGCCGACGAGTACGGTTCCGATCGCAGGCACCGGTCCGAACGCGGATGAGATTCGCCTCAACCGGTTCACGTACGACGGCGATCCGCTGGGCGTGCAGTGCCCGGTCGGCTCGCACGTTCGCCGCGCGAACCCGCGCAACGCCGACTACGCGGGACGGCCGGCCGGCATTCTCGCGCGGCTGATCGCGCTGCTCGGGTTCGGCGCGCACGGCTACCGCGACGACGTGATGTCGCCGGCGCGCTTCCACCGCATCCTGCGGCGCGGGCGCGAATATGGTCCCGGTCTGGCGCCGGCCGACGCGCTTCAGCCGGCGCCGCCCGGCGATCCGAAGCGCGGGCTGCACTTCATGTGCGTGAACGCGAACATCTCGCGCCAGTTCGAGTTCTTGCAGAACGCTTGGGCGATGAGCACGAAGTTCGACTGCTTGACCGCCGAGAGCGATCCGCTGCTCGGCAACCGCGAGCCGATCGCCGGCTGCCCCGTGACCGGCGGCTTCACCATCCCGCGCGACGGTGCGGTGCGCGGTCGCGTCGCCGGGATCCCGCAGTTCGTCACCGTGCGCGGCGGCGCGTACTTCTTTTTGCCGAGCCTGCGGGCACTTCGTTACTTCGCCGGAATAGGTGCTTCGTCATGAACTTTCTCCGCAAGGCCGGGCTCGTCGTCATGGTCGCCGTGGTGGTGCTGGGCGCCATCGCCATCGCCAAGCACCTGTGGCCGCACGATCAAGTTCGCGACGAAGCGCTCATCGCGGGCAGAACGGCCGACACGTTCACCGCCGCGCCCGAGGATTATTTTCACGACATGGACGGCGGGATCGCGCTCACGCCCGCGGAGGTCAAAGGCCGCAACACGTGGATCGTGTGGAGCGGCGGCAACGACCGGCTGTGGGACATCCTCAGCACGACGAGCTACGGCGCACTCGACTTTCTCAAAACCGTGTCGTCGCATCCCGTGCTGCCGAACAGCCGCGACAACCGCTGGAACTACTTGGGTCTGGTGAACGAGCCGTGCTTCGAGAAGCCGGCCGGACCGGATCCCAACCGCTACGGCCTGTGGCTCGACAAGCGCGTCGTCAGCGCCGACTGCCCGCCCGATCCGTTCGAAGACGCGACGAAATACCCGGGCGTGAAATCAGGCGCGCGCGGCTCGAGCATCGACGCCGCGTCGTTCTACGGCTACGCGACGGGCGTCGTCGGGCTGCGGTTGTTTCCCAACCCCGCGTTCGACCAGAACGCCGCCAAGCAGTGGGACCCCACGCGTTATTACACCGACGCGTCGTACTACAACCGCAAGGACCTGGTCCGGCCGTATCGGCTCGGCATGTCGTGCGGCTTCTGCCACGTCGGCCCGAACCCGGTCAACCCGCCCGCCGATCCCGAGCACCCGAAGTGGGCGAACCTCAGCGGCAACGTCGGCGCCCAGTATTTCTGGGTCGACCGCATCTTCATGTTCAAGCCGGACGAGCGCAACTTCATCTGGCAGCTGTTCCACACGTCGCGACCGGGGACGATCGATACGTCGATGGTGTCGACCGACAGCATCAACAACCCGCGCACGATGAACGCGCTGTACCTCACCGGACCGCGCGTGCTGCACGCGAAGCGCTGGGGCCAGGAGAAGCTCGTCGGCGGCGAGCTCGACAACCGCCAGCTCAACGACTACGTCCCGAAGGACAGCCCGCTGGCGACGCTGTTCGAAGCGCCGGACACCGTGTACACGCCGCGCGTGCTCAAGGACGGGGCGGACTCGGTGGGCGTGATGGGCGCGCTGAACCGCGTGTTCATCAACATCGGCGTGGACTCCGAGGAGTGGCTGACGCACTTCAACCCGCTGGTCGGCGGCAAGCCGATCACGCCGATCCCGATCAAGTCCGCGCGCGCGAACTCCGCGTACTTCGCCGCGACCGAGAACCAGACGTTCGACATGGCGCAGTACCTCATCCGCGCCGGTGCTTCGCACAAGCTCGCGGTCGCGCCGGGCGGCAAGGCCTTCATGACCACCGACGACGCGGTGCTGACGCGCGGCAAGACCGTGTTCGCGGAGACGTGCGCGCGCTGCCATTCGAGCAAGGTTCCCGCCAAAGTGGAAGGCTTGGACCCGAACGGCTGCGCGGGACCGAACTATCTGACCTGTTGGGACAAGTACTGGCAGTCGACGAAGACGCCGGAGTTCAAGGCGCAGATGCGCGACATCGTGCTCGCGAAAGATTTCCTCGACAACAACTATCTCTCCACCGACCTGCGCGTCCCGATCACGCTGCTGCACACCAA
>DASWRD010000091.1:0-15743 GCA_036403315.1 Candidatus Elarobacter sp. | reverse complement strand
CCACAGGAAAAGCGCGGCGAGCACGAAGCGCACGCCGGCGCCGGTGACGGGCGGCAGGTCGCGCAGCCCGATCTTGATCGCCAGCCACGTCGTCCCCCAGATCGCGCACATCGCCACGTAGGCGAAGACCGTCCGAACCGCCACGAAGGGCTGAAACCGCGGACGCCCGGCGCGGATGCACGACGGAATAATGCCAACCGAATGCTACATTCGGAACACGCCGAACTTCGTTTCCTTCGGCGCTTTGTAGCGCGCTGCGGCCAAGCCGATCGCGAGCACGCGGCGCGTGTCGAGCGGGTCGATGATGCCGTCGTCCCAGATGCGGGCCGTCGAGTAGTACGGGTTGCCTTCGGTTTCGTACTTGTCGAGGATCGGTTTCTTGAATGCGGCTTGGTGCTCTTCGTCGAGCGCGGGCTTGTGCTTCTCCGCGTCGGCGTTCATGCGCACCGTGAGCAGCGTCGACGACGCTTGCGCACCGCCCATCACGCTGATGCGCGCGTTCGGCCACATCCACAGCTGCCGCGGCGAGTATGCCCGCCCGCACATCCCGTAGTTGCCGGCGCCGAAGCTGCCGCCGATCACGATGGTGAACTTCGGCACCTCGGCGCACGCGACGGCGGTGACGAGCTTCGCACCGTCCTTGGCGATGCCGCGGTTTTCGTATTCTTTGCCGATCATGAAGCCGGTGATGTTCTGCAAGAACACGAGCGGGATGCCGCGCTGGCAGCACAGCTCGATGAAGTGCGCGCCTTTGAGCGCCGACTCGCTGAACAGGATGCCGTTGTTCGCGAGGATGCCGACCGGATGGCCGTCGACGTGAGCAAAGCCGCACACGAGCGTGCTGCCGTAACGCGCTTTGAACTCCGCGAAGTCAGAGCCGTCGACGATCCGCGCGATCACCTCGCGCACGTCGTACGACTGCCGCGCGTCCGACGGCACGATGCCGTACAGCTCGTGCGGATCGCGCGCCGGCGGCTGCGAGTCGCGCATCGGCCAGCAATCGAACGGCTCGCGGTCGAGGTGGTCGACAACTTGGCGCAGGATGCCGAGTGCGTGCTCGTCGTCGACGGCGTAGTGGTCGGCGACGCCGCTGATGCGCGTGTGCACGTCGGCACCGCCGAGCTCTTCGGCGGTGACGATCTCACCTGTGGCGGCCTGCACCAGCGGCGGCCCGCCCAAAAAGATCGTCCCCTGATCCTTGACGATGATCGACTCGTCGGCCATCGCGGGCACGTACGCGCCGCCGGCGGTGCACGAGCCCATCACCGCGGCGATCTGCGGGATCGCCTGCGCCGACATGCGCGCCTGGTTGTAGAAGATGCGCCCGAAGTGGTCGCGGTCCGGGAAGACCTCGGCCTGGAGCGGCAAGAACGCGCCGCCGGAGTCGACCAAGTAGACGCACGCCAGCCCGTTCTGCTCGGCGATCTCTTGGGCGCGCAGGTGCTTCTTGACCGTGATCGGATAGTAGGTGCCGCCCTTGACGGTGGCGTCGTTCGCCACGACCACGCATTGCGTACCGGAGATCGTGCCGATGCCGGTGACGAGGCCGGCGGCGGGCGCGTCGTCGCCGTACATGCCGGCGGCCGCGAGCGCGGAGAGCTCCAGAAACGGCGTTCCCGCGTCAACGAGCCGGTCGATGCGGTCGCGCGCGGTCAGCTTGCCGCGCTTGCGATGGCGGTCCACGGCGATGGACCCGCCGCCGCCGCGCACGCGCGCGAGGTGCGCGCGCAATTCATCGACCAGCGCGGCCATCGCCGCGGCGTTGCGCTCGTAGTCCGCGGAGCGATTATCGATGCGGGTGGCGAGAAGGCTCACGACGGCTCGTTTTAAGCCCGTGTGAGAATATCCATCCCACAGCATGCAAGCGGCGCCGGATACGTTATGATCGCATCGTGGCTGCACAGACGACCGCTTCTGCCTCATACCGTCCCGCCGGCTCGCTCGACGCATCGACCGCGCTGCTGCCGTATGCCGGCCCCTGGAACCGCCGCGTCGCCGCGCACTTGCTGCGCCGTGCCGGTTTCGGCGGAGCGCCCGCCGACGTCGACCGCCTCGCGGGGATGTCCGTGCGCAGCGCCATCGACTCGTTCATCACGTTCGCCGACACGGCGTCGCTGCCGGCGCGACCGGCGCTGACGGATCCGCCCATCCCCCCGCGCGGTTTGTACCGCGGCATGATGATGGGGGTGGCGCCGGACAGCGGTACGGTGGACGCGCGCAAAGCGTTCCAGATGCAGAACAACCGCATCCGGCGCCAGAACCTCATCGCGATGCAGCAGTGGTGGCTGGCCCGCATGATCGCGTCGCCCGCGCCGCTGCAAGAGAAGATGACGCTGTTCTGGCACGGGCACTTCACCAGCTCGCCGGAGAAGCAGACGTCGGCGCAAGAGCTGCTGATGCAGAACCAGCTCTTCCGCGAGTACGCGCTGGGCAACGTGCGCGACCTCACGCTGCACGTGTCGCAAGATCCTGCGATGCTGCGCTACCTCGACAACAACGTCAACGTCAAAGCGCATCCCAACGAGAACTACGCGCGCGAGCTCATGGAGCTGTTCACGCTCGGCATCGGCAACTACACGGAGCAGGACATCCGCGAGTCGGCCCGCGCGCTCACGGGCTGGACGTTCCGCAAGAACCCCGACGGCACCGGCAGCTTCATCGACAACCGCGGCGCGCACGACGACGGCACCAAGACGTTTTTGGGTCAGACGGGAAACTTCAGCGGCAACGACGTCGTCGAGATCATCTTCAAGCAGCCCGCCGCGGCGAAGCTCTTCGCCACGAAGCTGCTGTCGTTCTTCGTCTACATGGATCCCGAGCCCGCGCTCGTCAACCAAGTCGCCGCGCTGATCGCCAAGAATAACTTCGACATGAAGCCGGTGATGTCGACGCTGCTGCGCAGCAACGTGTTCTTCAGCGACCGCGCATACCGCGCGCTCGTGAAGAGCCCGGTGGAGTTCGTGGTCGGCACGCATCAGCTCTTCGGCATCCCGGAAGTCGCGCCGGTCGAGCTTGCGACGCTGCGCGCGATGGGCCAGGTGCTGTTCTACCCGCCCAACGTGAAGGGCTGGGATGGCGGCGCCGCATGGTTGAGCAGCGCGACGATCCTCACGCGCGAGAACTTCGCCAACGGCATGGCGCAGAACCCGAACATGATGCAGGGCGCCGCATGGATCAGCACGGCGATGCGCTCGATGGACCCGCACGCGGTCGCGAAGCTGCTCACCGAGACGATGCTGCAGGGCGACGTGTCGCCGGCATCGATCGCGCAGCTCGTCGCGTACCTGGGCGGCGCCGGCCAGTCGGCGCTCGCGGAGCTTTCGCACGAGAACGTGGACGAGCGCGTCCGCAACGCAGCCTACCTGACGATGGCGATGCCCGCCTTCCAACTCGCGTAAGGATACGATATGAAACGCAGCGGTTTTCTTCTCGGAGCGGTTTCCGGGCTCGCGGTGGTCGCCAACAACGACACGATCTTCTCGCGCGCGCTCGCGCAGTCGCCGTTGCCGGGCCTGCCGGGCGGCACGGATCGCGTGCTGGTGGTGATCAACTTCCAGGGCGGCAACGACGGCCTCAACACCGTCGTCCCGTTCGGGATGCCGGACTACTACCGTTATCGCCCCTCGATCGGCGTCCCGCAGAACGACGTGCTGCGCCTCGACAGTACGTTCGGCCTCAACCCGGTGCTCGCGCCGTTCAAGAAGATGTACGACGGCGGCAACGTCGCGATCGTTCACGGCGTCGGCTACCCAGAGCCGGACCACTCGCACTTCCGGTCCACGGAGATCTGGCAGACCGCGCACCCGAAGGGCTATGAGTCGACGGGCTGGGTGGGGCGCTATCTCGACGATGCCGCGCTGCCCAAGAACAACCTGTTCAACGCGGTTGCGCTGAGCAACGTGCTGCCCGAGATCATGCTGTCGCGGACGACGGACGTGCCGGCGATCGACGCGTTGCGCACCTACGGGCTGCGCAGCGACAAGACCAAAGGCAACAAAGAAGCGTTCCACGAGTTCGTGCGCGACACCACGGTACCGTTCCGCTCGCCGTTCCTCGCGAAGGTGGCGGAGATCGAAGACCACGCGCAGCGCGGCGCCGAGGAGCTGCCGAAGCTGATCGCAGGCTACCAGACGCAGGCGACGTACCCCGCGACGCCGCTCGGTCGGAGCTTGGGGCTGGCAGCGCAGATCGTCGGCTCGAAGCTCGGCACGCGCGTGCTGTACGTGCAGCACGGCTCGTTCGACACGCACGTGACGCAGAAGCAAACGCAGGAGCGGCTGCTGGGCGATTTCGCGAACGCGATCTCGGCGTTCTACCAAGACCTCGCCGCGCACGGCAACGACAAGCGCGTGCTGACGATGACGTTCAGCGAGTTCGGCCGCCGCGTCCCGGAAAACGCGAGCCGCGGCACGGACCACGGCGAAGCGGCCCCGGTGTTCTTGATCGGCGGCGGCGTGAAGGGCGGCCTATACGGCCAGCACCCGGACCTGAACCGCCTAAACGCGGGCAATCTGGCATTCACGACGGACTTCCGCCAAGTCTACGCGACGGTGCTCGAGCGCTGGATGGGGCGGCCTTCAGCGGCGATCGTCGGAGGTCAGTTCGCGACGCTGCCCGCGCTCGCGTAACGAGATCAGCCGGACGCATGAGCCGACACCGATCGCGCCGGCGAATACTCCGGTCACGTTCATGAGGACCTCGATTCGCTAACCTTCGCGCACCCGCACGACGCCCTTGCCCACGAGGCGTCGTTCATGAAGGTCCGCGACTGCCTGCGCTGCGTCCGCGAACGCGTACGTCGCATCGATGCGTGGATGCAGCTTTCCGTCGCGCATCAGCGCAAACATTGAATCGAAGTTCTCGCGGTTGTGCGCCGGGTTGCGTGATGCCCAATCGCCCCAGTAGACGCCGAGCACGTCGAGCTCTTTGAGCAGGATGCGATTCGCCGGGATCTGCGGGATCGTACCGCCCGCGAAGCCGACGACCAGCAGCCGCGCGTCGCGCGCCGCGGCACGCAGCGCCGTGTCGAACTGCTCGCCGCCGACGTTGTCGATCGCGACGTTGATCCCGCCGCCGCTGGCCTTTTTCACCGCGTCGACGAGATCCGCCGCGCCCGCATCGAGCACGGCGTCCGCGCCAGCGCGCTTTACGGCGGCGCGCTTCGCGTCGGAGCTTGCCGATCCGATGACGTTTGCGCCGAGTGCCTTCGCGAGATCGACCGACGCCGTTCCCACGCCGCCGCCCGCGCCGCTCACGTAGAGCCATTCGCCGGCGCGCAGCGCAGCGCGGTCGACGAGCGCGTGATATGCCGTCCCGTACGTCAGGATCATCCCCGCGGCGGTGACGAAGTCGACCGTTTCCGGCAGCGCGATCGTCGTCGCCGCGCTCGCGACGGCGCGCTCGGCGAAGCCGCCCATGACGCCAGCAGCGACGCGGTCGCCGGCGCGCGGCTCGCGCACGCCCTCGCCGACCGCGGCGACGATGCCGGCCACCTCGACGCCGGGGCTGAACGGCAGCGGCGGCTTCACTTGATACAGACCTTGCACCAGCAGCACGTCGGGAAAGTTCACGCCCGCCGCGTAGACGTCGATAACGATCTGGCCCGGTCCTGGCTGCGGTTCGGGCATGTCGGCCATCACGAGGTCCTTCGGCGGCCCGTAGGCACGGCACACGATCGCTTTCATCCGCGGTCCTTGCGAAGCGGGACGACGGGTTCCTCGTGCGAACCGCACCGCATGCCGCAAACCGTCTTCACCAGCGTTGCCGATCTCGAGCGCATGCGCGGTCAGCGTATCGGCGAGAGCGCGTGGCGAACCGTGACGCAAGAGCTCGTCAACGAGTTCGCGCAGGTGATCGACGACCACCAATGGATCCACGTCGATCCCGAGCGCGCGCGGCGCGAGTCGCCGCTCGGGACGACGATCGCGCACGGCTTTCTCACGCTGAGCCTTCTGTCGTCGCTAATCGCCGAAGTGGTAAGCATGCAGAACGCACGTTTCGGCCTGAACTACGGCTTCGAGCGCGTGCGCTTCATCTCGCCCGTGCCCGCCGGCTCGGAGATACGCGGCACATTCGCGATCGAGGACGTTCGCCCGGTGGACGGCGGCGCGCAGATCACCTGGCGCGCGGAAGTCGAGATACGCGACGCGCCCAAGCCCGCGCTGTCGGCGCTGTGGCTTACGCGCGTCGTGTTCTCCTGAGCTGCGTCAGCGCTGGATGAAGTCGCTTATCGCGACCTTGTACTCATCCTTCGCTTTGTCGTAGCTCACGCTGTACTTGGTCGGATACGAGCCGTGCTGCTTCACGGCTGTCGGCTGCGGGAACCGTCCGACCGTGCCGCGTTTGAGGCTGAGCCAGTCCTTGGTGAACATGACTTCGAAAAATGCGAGATTGCCGTTCCAGTAGCCGATGACGGGCGAGATCGCGAATGCGCCGCCGTTGAATTCGGGCTGCGCCTTCGGAATGTTGTGCATTCCCATGCCCGGCACGAAGCCGGGCGCGAGCATGCCGTCAGGCGGCATGAGCGTTTTCGACGGCATGACTTTCCCAGCTCGTGCGTTCGGAACGATGGTCTGCCGAACCGGCTCGGTGATCGTGTAGAAGTGGACGTCGAAATGCGGAACGTCGTACACGTGCTCAGGCTCGTGACCGCTCGGATGCCATTGGAGGTTCGCCGTCTGGACCATGCCGGCGTTGTGCATGGCATACACCGCTTCGGAGCGCTTCTTCGGCAACGCGTTGAGCAGCGAGCCGGGGATCACGAGCGCGATGACCGTCGGGTGCTTCGCCGCATCGAGCTGAACGAGGGGCTTCGCTCCGGTCTCCGCCCATGGAAGGGGCGGCGCCATGTCGAGCGGCGTCGCCGCGAACGCGGAGAGCCCGAGGCTGGACGCGGCGATGCAGCCGGCTGCGAAAGCGGCGGCGACGGGTCGTATCATGTAATCCTCCAGAGATGCGGGACGCGGTGACCAGCGCGGCCGGCGCAGTGTCGAGCGGAGTCCGTTCTCGCGATGCCGCCGTTATACTGCTGGCCAGGTCAGCAACGTCGTACTTCGGTACGGGACCGGCCCGCGCGCCGGCGGTTGCGGCGCTCGGCCGTCTCGCAGCGCTCGACGACCTGATCTTCACCGTCCGCCCCGAGATGCTGTAGCCGAGTCGACGGCAACACCCCGTGGCGGCTACCGCTTTTGCAGGTACAACCGCTTGCGCGAGTAGTCGAACGTCACGTGGAAGTTCCGCAGCACGCCGGAGCCGAGCAGCGGTACGCCGCCGCTGGTGCCGGTTACATCGCGCACCGTGAGCTGTCCGATGCGGGCCCACTCGATCGGGCCGATATACGCGGCAACGCTGCGCCCTAATCCCGTCGTCGAAATCAGGCGTTTCGGCGCCGTGGACGTGCCGACGATCGCGTCGTCGACGAAGTCCTCGGAGCCGGCGTCGACCAGCAGCCGCCGCACCTGCGGCTCACGGCCCGCTACTTTCACGGTCACGTTCGCGTAGGGAACGTGCTTCACGATGCTTAGCGGTAGCGCGGTTCCCGTGCCCGCGTACCGAAACGTTTTCGGCTCGTACAGCGTGAGACGGTGCCGGTCGTAGTCGATGTCGACGACGTAGCGAAAGAACAGATCGGATCCCACGAGACCATCCTCTTGCAACACGGTTCCGGCTTGGCGCAATGACACGCCGTATACCGTCGGAGCGACCCAGCGCGCGGCACCGAGAGCGAGCGGAACGTCGTGGTACAGCAAAAACCGCACCTTTCCGGCGCCTGCGCCCGTCCCGGCGCGCGAGCCGCCCGCGCGCAACAGCAGCTTCGCGGCCACATCGGTATCGATCACGGATGCGCTCGCGCCGGTGTCGAGCGTGAACGGACGTTCCGCCGAAGCGCCGACGCGGACGCGCAGCGAGATCAGCTTTCCGTTGTCGGTGAACGGAATCACGGCGACCGGCCGCATCGCGGCGGGCGCGGTGCTGAGCGTCAGGGCGAGGGAGAGGCCGGCGATCATGCGCCGATCTTCGCCGGCGCACGGCGCGCGGCTTCATGTCTCCGAATGAATACGGAGGTCATAGGCGCCGCGATGCGAATGGCGCGGGATGCTCGTTCGCCGCGTCCTGACGGTCGTGACGCTCGTCGCGTGCCTCGTCCCCGGCTTGCCGGTGTCGACGAGCGCCGCCGATGCCGTTGTCGCGCCGGCCCCGTACTTCGCTGAGCCGTCGGTATCGCCCGACCACGCCGAGATCGCGTACCTGTCCGGCGGCGACGTGTGGAGCGTGCCGTCCGCGGGCGGCACGGCGCGGCTGCTCGCCGCTACCGGCGGGGTCGCGCGCCGGCCGCTGTTCTCGCCCGACGGAAAGCGGCTCGCGTTCTACTCGGCGCAGCCCGGCGCGAGCGGGGTCTACGTCTTAACGCTCGACGGCGGCGCGCTGCGGCGCCTCACGCACGACGATCAGCCCGCCGATCTGAGCGCGTGGTCGGCCGACGGACGGTTCATCTACTTCTCGTCGGTGTCGCACAACATCGTGTACGACGGCGACGTGTACCGCGTCGCGGTCGACGGCGGGACGCCGATGCGCGTGCTGCACGAAGACTACGTCGGGTCGAACTTCGCCGCACCGTCGCCGGACAATTCGGCGATCGCGTTCGTGCGCAACGGTTTTCCGCAGTGGTGGCGGCGCGGCCACAGCCATATGGACGAGACGGAGATCGTCGTCGCTCACCCCGGCGCGCGCCGCTACGACACGCTGGCGAGCGGCGGGAAGAACCAATGGCCCATGTGGTCGCGCGACGGCGCGACGGTGTACTTCGCATCGGATCGCGGCGGCAGCGATGAATTGTGGTCGCACAGCGCCGACGGGCGCTTGCGGCAGTTGACCTCGCTGAAAGGCGGGCGGGTGCTGTGGCCGTCGATCTCGCGCGACGGCCGGCTGATCGCGTTCGAGCGCGCGATGAAGATCTGGACGTACGACGTCGACAGCGGCACGACGCGCCAGCTCGCGATCGTGCCGCGCGGCCTGCCGGCCGTGCTCACGCAGCGGCACGTCACGCAGTCGAACCGCTTCACGTCGCTGGGGCTCTCGCCCGACGGCAAGAAGATCGCGTTCGTCGGGCGCGGCCGCGTGTTCGCCGCGAGCGCGCAAGAGGGCGGTGAAGCGCAGCTCGTCACGGCGCGCGACGACGCCGCCTACGACAGCCCGGTGTGGGCGGCGGGCAGCCGCCGCATCGCGTACGTCGTCGACCGCGGCACGGAGCAATCGATCGCGACGTACGACTTCCCCGACGGACCGCAGCGCGTCGTCACGCCCGCCGGACATCACGACGACTACCCGCACTGGTCGCCCGACGGGAAGCTGCTCGCGTTCGTGCGCGACGGCCGCGAGCTGCACCTGACGGACGTCGCGACGCACGCGGACCGCATCGTCGCGCGCGGCATCATGGACCGCCGGCCGTTCGGCGACCTCGGCAATATCGCGTTCTCGCCCGCCGGCGACTTTATCGCGTTCGCGGATCAGGACCGCGGCGGCTTCACCAACGCGTACGTCGTGCGCACGAGCGGCGGCACGCCGCGCGCCGTGACGTTCTTGCCCAACGGCAACGGCGGCCCGCTGGCGTGGGCGCCCGACGGCACGCGGCTGTTCTTCGTCACGTCGCAGCGCACGGAGAACGGCACCGTCGCGCAAGTCGATCTCGTCCCGCGCTCGCCGCGCTTCCGCGAGGACGCGTTCCGCAAGCTTTTCCCGGAAGAGCCGCGCCCGGAGCTGCCGTCGCGCACGATCCCGACGCCGCCGCCGAGCGCGTCACCGAAACCGCAAGGCGTCGCCACGCCCGCGCCGTCGCCCGCCGCGAAGCGCGAGACGACCATCGACTTCACCGACATTCGCGAACGCGTCAGCTTCGTCCAAACGGGGATCGACGTCACGCGCGTCGCCGTCACGCCGGATTCGAAGACGCTGGTGCTCGTCGCGAACGCCGCAGGCCAGGAGAACCTCTACGCGTTCTCGATCGACGAGACGTCGACCGACGAGCAAGTCGCAAAGCAGCTCACGAGCACGGCGGGGCACAAAGCCGACGTCGCGATCTCCCCCGACGGCAAGTCGGCGATCTATCTCGACGCGGGACGCGCATTCGCCGCCGACCTCGGCGGCAAAGGCGCGAAGCCGCTGGGTCTCGCGGCGGAGCTCGACGTGGACTTCGCGCACGACAAGCCCGTCGTGTTCGCGCAGGCGTGGTCGCTGCTCGACCGCTGGTACGCCGATCCCGCCTTTCACGGTGCGAACTGGCCCGCGGTGCGCAGCGAGTACGAGCCGTATGCGCTCGCGGCGCGCACGCCGCAAGAGTTCTACCGCGTGCTGTCGCTGATGATCGGCGAGCTCAACTCGTCGCACACGGGGATCGGTCCGGCCGCAACGCCGGGCGTGCCGCGGTACACGACGGGCCGGCTCGCCGTGGATTGGGACACCGCCGAATACGAGCGCAGCGGGCGGCTGCGGATCGCGGCGCTCGTGCCGCTCGGGCCCGCCGTCGTCGCGGGCCACATCGCCGCCGGCGACGACGTGCTCGCCGTCGACGGCCGCACGCTGGACCGCACGACCGACGTCGACGAGCTGTTCGCGAACCGCATCGGCAAGCGCACCGAGATTCGCATCGCCCCGCACGGCGACGCGGCCGCCGCGCGCACCGTGATCGTGCAGCCGGTGGACCGTCCGACGGAAGAACAGCTGCGCTATCGCGCATGGGTCGCGTCGCGGCGCGCATACGTCGAGCGCATCAGCGGCGGCCGGCTCGGCTACGTGCACATCTACGACATGGGCGAAGGCTCGCTGGCGAAGTTCTACGCCGACCTCGACGTGCAGAACCGCGCGAAGGCCGGCGTGGTCGTCGACGTCCGCAACAACACGGGCGGTTTCGTCGACCCGTACTCGGTCGACGTGCTCACGCGGCGCGAGTACCTCACGTTCAAGTCCCGCTTCGGCTACGACTCGCCGGAGCGCACGTCGCTGGGCCAGCGCGCGCTCGACCGGCCGTCGGTGCTCGTCGTCAACGAGCACAGCCTCTCCGACGCCGAGAACTTCACCGAAGCGTATCGCCAGCTGCACGCGGGCACCGTCGTCGGCGTGCCGACGGCAGGCTGGATCATCTTCACCAGCAGCGCGAGCCTGGCCGACGGCGGCACGGTACGGCTGCCGTCGACGCGCGTCATCGCGCACGACGGCGTCGACATGGAGCTGCACCCGCGCCCGGTCGACGTGCGCGTGGAGAACCCGCCGGGCGCGGCCGAACGCGGCGAGGATCCGCAGCTCGCCGCAGCCGTGCGCGAGCTGCTGCGCCGTTCCGGAGGCCGTCGCTAGGGTCGACGGGGACCCGGCACGCCTGGTCCTGCGTTTTCCTACGCATCTTCGAGTTGATGCACATAATTCCAAAGTATGTGTTGGATGAGGTTGCTACGTTTTCGGTGCTCGCGCACGGCGATGCGATCCAATCGCTCTAGGAGAGGTTGGCTTAGACGAATCGAAATCGGCGACGGTCCGTTACCAGTCTTGCCTACGACAACCTCAGCATTCTCGATCTCTTCGGATTGCGAGCGTTCGAGCTCTCGAAGGTGATCGGCCTCGGTCTGCTTCGCAGCTAACGCCATCTCAAATCTTGCCTTTCCGATAGGAGCGCCGCTCGGCATTGTCCATGTCGATCGCTCCGAAGACGCGGAACGTTCGAACCTTCACGAACACGCCGACCATTTTTAGGAGTCGGCCCGCACCGGTCTCGCCGTAAACGATGTACGCGTCGGCGGACCGACGCGCTCGATACTCGGGCCGGGCGTCTTCGATGCCGAACACGATCTCCTCGACCTCGTCTACCGTCACCCCGTGGCTCCGCCAGATATGATCCACATTGTTGTCGTCCCAGTAGAGTTCGTCGATAGGCAAGGGCACGAAGCATGCTCCTATTGTAACGGATTGTAATACATTTAGCTATACGCTTTTGCTCACGCGCTTGTATTTTGCTTTCACGTAATATAACATCTATAGCCATGGAGCGAAGCAACGTTATACCAAGGCTGCTCGGGCGGCTTCGCCGAGAGCAAGGCCTAACTCAGGAGCAGCTAGCCAAGCATCTCCGTGTATCGTTCGCGACGGTAAACCGGTGGGAGAGCGGAAAGGCACGCCCACGGCCGGCAATGCTGCGCCAGATCGAAGGATTGGCGTTCATCTCGGACGGTCAGGACCGCGGGTCTCCGCGCGAAGAGACTTTGGCCGCAAAGGCAACCACAAAGCGCGGACGACGGGGCAGGCCTGACTCCGACCGCGCCGTTCCGACGACTAAGCCGATGGAGCAGATGCTCTGGGACGCGGCATGCTCTATACGCGGTGAGAAGGACGCACCGAAATTCAAGGACTTCTTGCTACCCCTGCTCTTTCTCAAGCGCCTCTCGGACGTGTTCGATGATGAGATCGCGCGGTTGACCGAAAGCTTTGGGAGCCGCGAGAAAGCGCTCCAAATGGCCGAACTAGACCACTCGCTCGTGCGGTTCTACCTTCCGCCTGTGGCGCGGTGGGGTGCGATCAGCGGACGCGATAGCGTCGACTGGCCTGATGGGGAGAAGCCGAGCGACATCGGCGAGCACCTGACCAAAGCCGTCCGCGCTGTCTCAAGACAAAATCCGGCCCTATCGGGCGTCATCGATGTCGAGGATTTCGCAGCTGAGCGCAATGGCGAGCGAGACATTAATCCGGCCAAGCTGCGCGCGGTCGTCGAGACCTTTTCCGATCCCCGGTATCGGCTTGGCCTCAAAGACGTCGCACCCGACTTTCTCGGAAATTGCTATGAATACTTACTCCGAAAGTTCGCGGAGGGATCGGGCCAGAGCGCTGGCGAGTTCTTCACGCCCACTAATGTCGGGTTTCTCATGGCGCATATCATGGCGCCGAAGCCGGGCGAGGCGTGCCATGACTACGCGTGTGGATCGGCCGGGCTGCTTATCAAGCTTCAGCTCGTCGCGCGCGTGCTACACCCGGAGAGCAAGACTCCCCTGAAGTTGTACGGCCAGGAACTTCAGGCCGAGAGCTTCGCGGTCGCAAAGATGAACGGGATTATCCACGATCTCGACATCGAGATGTCACGCGGCGATTCAATGATCAATCCGAAGTACCGCAACCCCGACGGATCTCTGCGACAGTTCGACATCGTCGTCGCAAATCCAATGTGGAATCAGCCCTTCGCACAAGAGATCTACCAAAACGATCCCTTCGACCGGTTCCGAGAAGCCGGCGGAATTACGGGCGGTAAGGCCGATTGGTCCTGGCTGCAGCACACGCTCGCATGCATCGGTGATCGGGGTCGCGCTGCCGTGGTGCTCGACACCGGCGCCGTCACACGTGGCTCAGGATCGAAAAATGAAGATCGCGAACGCAACATTCGCAAGTGGTTCGTGGACCGTGACTTGGTCCAAGGCGTGATCTTGTTGCCAGACAATCTATTCTACAACACCACGGCGGCAGGCGTCATTGTTATCATTAATAGGCGCAAGGCGCACACTCAAAAAGAGGCGATCGTCCTCGTCAACGCAAGCCGGCAGTTCGCCAAAGGGCGACCTAAGAACTATCTTCCTCACGCCGCCACAGAGCAGATCGCTGCCGCTTTTCGCAGAGGCGAACCACTTCCCGGCGAGATCGCAGTCGTCAGTTTGCAACAGGTAGCCGCAGCGGACTATAACCTGAGCCCCAGTCGATGGGTAGCCAGCCCCAGCATAGGCGAGGAGCGTTCGGTTCAAGAGCTCTTTCGCGAATTGTGCGCTCTAACGACGGAAGCGCAGCGTGTTGATCGAGTGCTGCTTTCCGTACTCGGTCCACTCTTGGACCGATAACGTGCGCGAAACAGAGGTGACGACCCTTGGACGCTTAATCGAGGACGGCTTCGTGGAGGTCACGATGGGTTTTCCATTTGGAGAACACGGCGACAGTGCGGTTGATGTTCCGCACATCAGGCCGTTCAACGTGACAACTGACGGTCGTGTCTCCCTCAAGCAAATTAAGACAATCCCGAGGTTAGCGGCGGCAGGACGACCACATTTAGCAGTAGGCGACCTCCTATTTAATAACACAAATTCATTGGAACTGGTCGGTAAATGCGCCCTCTGGCGGATCTCCGGGCGCTTTGTGTTTTCCAACCACATGACACGGATTCGCGTACAACCAGGCACGATCGACCCAGCTTTTCTCGCTTTTGCGCTGCTCCACCACTGGAGTTCGGGACGATCTCGAACCCTCGCACGGGCCCATGTTGCGCAGGCAAGCATAATCGGTGAACGGCTTCGAGAGGTGGCCGTACCCGATTTCTCCGACGCCGAAGAGCGAGCGATCGGCAGCATCCTCGCCTATGTGCACCGAGACATGAACCTCGCTGATCGCGAGATCGAACTAGGCGAATGCCTTAAACGCGCCGCGATGCGGGAGCTATTTGTGCGCGGGTTGCGGGGAGAGCCGCAAAAGCAAACGGCGATCGGTCTCGTCCCCGAAAGCTGGAAGCGCGTAAGAATCGGCGATCTCGGCGCAATTGTTACCGGGACAACACCACCCACGAAGGATACGGCAAACTATGAGAACGGCAAGCTTCCCTTCGTGTCACCGGGTGATTTCGAACACGGTACAACGATTACCAAGACCGCGAAGCAACTTACTCCGCGCGGCCTCGCTGCCGCAAGGAGTCTGCCGCGCGGATCAACGTGCTTTGTTTCTATCGGCGCAACTGTCGGCAAGGTTGGCTTAGTGGCGCTTGACGTATGCGCTACCAACCAGCAGATCAATGCTATTATACCGAGCGCTGGGATCGACCCGCGGTTCGTATTCGACTTGATGACGTTCTGGGCCGGCTACATACGATCACAAGCGTCGCCGGGTCCCCTGCCCATACTTAGTAAAGGCGTCTTTGAGAGTATCGAATTGTATGTGCCCAAAGGTGTCACGGAGCAAAGCGAAATTTCGGAAACACTTGATGCGATCGATCAGAAGATCGATGTGCATAAGCGAAAGAAGGACCTGCTTGACGAGTTGTTTCGGGCATTGCTCAACGGCTTAATGACTGGAGCCGTATCCGCTTCCAATCTGGACCTAAATGCTCTGCACGAAGCGTAACGAGGACATGGCAGCGAAACCAGCAGGGGTAGCGGTATGAGCGACCTGTCGATCAGCGAGGCGGGTAGCGTTCAGTTTCCGATGGTCGTGCATTCGGCAGAGATTGGGTGGACGCCGCTGAAACCTGACATGGCGATGGCGATGCGGGGCGGCGAGGATGCGATGCTGTTGCGCGACGACCTTCGAACGAAGTTACGGGAATTTAACGATTGGCTGAACGATGACTCGCTTCGCCAAATCGTCGAGAAGGTCCAGTCCCTGCGCCCCACGATCGAGGGCAATCGGGATATGCTGCAATGGCTTCGGGGCGAGCGAAGCTGGTATGATGAAGGCGAGAAGCGCCATCGTCGCGTGAAGCTCATCGATTTCGATCGCGCGGACGCGAATGTTTTTCACGTCACCTGGGAGTGGAAGCTGAAGCCGCCGGCTCGCAAGGGCAACCGGGCCGACGTGATGTTCCTCATCAACGGAATCCCGGTCTGCATCGTCGAGCACAAGAATCCTAAAGACCGCGACGCCGTTGAGCGTGGGATTGCACAGCTCCGTCGCTACGAGGTGGAAACGCCGGAACTGATTGCAACCCCGCAACTCTTCAACGTCACGCACCTGCTCGACTA
>DASWRD010000090.1:0-8358 GCA_036403315.1 Candidatus Elarobacter sp. | reverse complement strand
CCGGCGACGTTCCGGCTCGCGCCGACGATCCGCGGCGCGCGTCCGCGGAGCGGCGCCTCGCGGCCCACGCTTCGCCGGGCTGGTCCGGATTTGCCGCGGACGCCGCCGTCGGACGCACGACGCGCACGGTGCGCACGCCGTACGGCGCGGACATGACCGTCGTCGACAGCGCACCGCGCGCCGGCGCCGTGGTCGTCGGCACGCCCGTCGACCCAGCCGGCTTCGAACGCATGCTGCGCGCAAACGGCTTGCCGCTCGACGAAATCGTGATCGCCGACGGTCCCGATGCGCTCGCGCAGGCCAAGCGGGCGCTGCGAAATCGCGGCGATCGTTTCGTCGCGTTCGTCGACGCACGCGGCGTGCTGTTTCCCGGCTGGCTGGACGCGCTGGTCCACGCGCTCGAAGGTGACGCGCTCGCCGCGTTCGCAACGTTTGCGGCAACTGGCGCCGACGCGCGCGCGACGGTCGTCGCCGCAGGGCGTATTCCGGCCAGCGAACGCCTCGACAGGTTCGAGACGCTGCACGGCGCTCTGGCAGACTTCATGCTGCGGGTCGCGCGCGATCGCGATCGCGGCATCGTGCGCGTCGAGAGCGGGCGGCATGTGCTGCCCGCGCCGGCCGACGACGTCGCGTTCCGGCTGCGGTACGGCTGCGCGCCCGCGGATGCCGACGTTCCGGCAATTGCAATCTCAACCGAGGCCGGAACTTTCGCGACGACGAGAGCTCCGCGCTTTCGCGGCATCGCCAGCATCGTGATGCTGTCGTGGAACGCCTCGGAGTTCACCCGCCTTGCGGTCGAGTCGATCCGCGCGGTGACGCGCTATCCGCACGAGATCATTGTCGTCGACAACGGTTCCGATCAGCCGACGCTCGACGTGCTGGAGGCGCTGCGCGCCGAGCACGGCGTGCGCGTCGTCTACAACGGCCGCAACCTCGGCTTCGGCGGCGGGATGAACGTCGGCATGGCGCACGCGCTTGGCGACGTCATCGTGATCTTGAACAACGACGTGATCGTAACCGAAGGGTGGCTGGAAGACATGATCGGCGCGCTCGAGTCGCGCCGCACGGTCGGCTGCACCGCGCCGCGCAGCAACAAGGTCGCAAGCGAGCAGGTTCTGGCGGTACAGCACGGCGACGACGTCGCGATGCACCGCTTCGCGGCCGAGCGCCGGCGCGCGCTGCGCGGACGGGGCTACGTCGCGCACCGCGTCGTCGGGTTCTGCCTGTGCATCGACCGTGCGGTGATCGACGAGATCGGCGGCTTCGATCCGCGCTATGGTCTGGGCAACTTTGAGGACGACGACCTGGCGGTGCGCATCCGCGCGGCGGGCTGGGGCATCTTCGTGTGCGACGACGTGTTCATCCACCATTTCGGCAGCGTCAGCTTCAAAGCGAACGCGCTGGACCACCGTGCCCACATGGAGCGCAACTGGCGCGCGTTTTGCGAGAAGTGGGGCGTCCCGGAGGCGCCGCTCGCAACACCGTACGATGCCCGCAGCCTGGCACGGCCGGGCTTCGACCGCGACGCGCATTTCATCCCGCTGCCGGAGCCGCAGACGCAGACGCAACAACGACCGCAAGCCGAAGCGGTGAGCGCGTGACGCCGCGGTTTCACGCGCGCTTTCCGGGCGCGCTGTGCGAAGGGCTCGCGGCGCTGGGGCGCGACGCGCGGCTCGCCGCGTATCGCATCGAGCCCGTCAGCACCGTCGACGGACCGCAGCACTATCTCGACCTGACGTTCGCCGGCGGCGACGACCGCATCGCGGTGATCGCAGGCATTCGCATCGACCGCCACGCGATGGCGCACCGCGACCGTTCGCCGTTCGTCGCGCCGCGCGACGCGGCCGCGGCCGTGGAACGGCTCGAAGCGGCCTTCGATGCGATCGAGCCCGCGCTGGTCGCGGCCTTCACCGAGTGTGCCGAGCCGGGCGAGATGTTGCACATCGTTGCGGACGTTGCAGAAGAAGCGTTGTTCGCCCGCTGCGAAGCGAATGCGCTGGGAGCTGTGCCGTACGCGTCCGCCGCGCGCGCGCGCGGACGGGCTGTCGATGATGGTGCCTACATAGAGACGTGCTTTGGCGGCGACGTGCCGCTTGCGGCCACGCCGCTCGTGCCCGCCTTCGGCGAGGCGGCGACGCCTCTGCGGTGCTACGTCGCACTCTCCGACAGCGCGCTCACGGCCGGTGACGCCGCATACCGCGCCGCGCTTGCCGTCGGCACGGCGCTCGGTTGCGATGAGCTCTCCGTCGACGTCGCCGGCTACGACGGCCGGCCGCTGGAGCCGTATGCGTTCGTGCACGTCGTCGGGCTCGACGATCCGCACGCGGCCGCCGATTTGCTCACAGCGGCGCGCGCGCACGGGATTCGCACGCTGCTCACGCCACTCTTCGACGATGCGCCAAACGGGGGCTTCTGGGGTGCGCGGACCCACGCGCGGACGCTCGCGCTCGGCGATGATGAAGAAGTCTTGGGGCTCTACCTCGGCGCGCTCGTTGCGCGCGACAACGCGTTCCCTGGAAGCCCTTCGCATGCGACGCCGTGTGAGCCGCGCCCGGGATTCCGCGCCGCTCAGCGCGCCGCGCTGACGGCCGCGGAAGTCGTGTTCGTGACGTCGGCATCGGAAAGCAAACGTATCCGCGCGCTCGGCGTCGATCGCGTCTTCGCCGCGTACGTTCCGACGCCGCACGACGTGCCCCCGTCCGATCCCGCCATGGCGCCGTACGTGCTCGCGCCGGCACCCGTCGGTCCGCTGCACGCATCCGCGACGCTGGCGCGTGCCGCCGCGCGCGCGGGCCTGCCGGTTCGTTTCACCGGGACCGTGGTCGACGGGGCCTACGCCGCGCGCGCGCGCTCGTACCTCGACGACCGCTCCGCCTTCGCACCGGGCGATCCGGGCCGCGGCGCGCGCGTCGTCGCCGACATCTCTTGGAGCGGCACCGATCTTTGCGCGCTCGCGGCGCACGCGATCCACGGCGTCCCGATCGTCGGCTCGAACCGCGCCGCCGTCCGGGAAGTCTTCGGTGCCGACGGCGTGTGGGAAGTCGATCCCGCCGACGAGGTCGCGATTGCGGCCGCATTATGCGACGCTTGGAACCGCGCTGCGGATCACGCCGTGGCGCTGAGCCGCTACGTGACGGCGCGCTGTCGCATCGACGTGCTGCAAGCCTGCCTCGTCGGCGCATACGCTCCCTCCGAGCAAGTCGCATGAGCGCGGTCGAAGCATACTGGGAAGGCGACTACGCGGCGACGCACGCGCGCTTGCACGCCGTCGCGGGCGAGCTCGGCGGCGACGTGGTCGTCGCGACGGATCTCACGGGGCTGCCGGCCGCGCTGAAACGATTGATCGCGGCCCGGCGGCGCGGTGAATCGGCGGCACTGTACGTCGCATTGCCCGACGCGCGCGAAGCGCTCGTGGCGACCGTTTACGCGCAGACAGCGGCGACCAACGACGTCGAACAGTCCGCCGCGATCGCGGACGGCTTTGCGCGGAACACGATCGCGCTCAATGGTAAGCCGCTTGTGGAGTACACGGTGCTCGACGCGCCGGTGCGCCGCGCGCTGCATGCGGCGTTGCGGAGCGCGGACGCCGCCCTGATCGATTCGCCCGAACACGCGCGCCGCCTGGAAGCGGCCGTCGGCCGGCCGCCGAACCGGGCCGTCCCGATCGTCCATGCCGCACCGACCGACGTGCCGTCGCCGCACGGCCGCCGCGTCGTCGTCTACGCGCCCGCCACCGAACGCGCCGCCCTGAAGCAGTTCGACGTGCTTTTCGCCAGCCGCGAGTTCTCATGGAGCGTGATCGCGCGCGAGAATGCGCACGAACCGATACCCGCCGACCTCGCCGTCGTCATCGCGCCTTCGTGGTCCAGCCTCGACGGCGCGCTCGCGCTGTACGGGCGGGGCCTGCGCGTCGTGGCGCCGTTCGGATCCGGAGCGCCCAGCCTCGGGCTCGCGTTCGGCTACGATCCGCTGCGTGCAAAGACGCTGTTTCGCGCGATCGACGCCGCGCTCACCGAGCAGCTTCCGGCGTTCGGCGTGGCGCCGCGATTCGCCGGCGCACTCGCGCGCGAGCGCTCGACGCGCACGAACGGTCCGCTCCTATCAGCGATCGTTCGGACATACGACCGCCCGCAGCTCCTTGCGCGGGCACTCGACAGCCTCGCGGCGCAGACGTATCGCGACATTGAAGCGGTCGTCGTGAACGACGCGGGCCCTGACGTCTCCGACCTGCTCGCCCGGTACGAAGGCCGGCTGGCGATCCGCTACGTGCACCGCCCGCAAAACGGCGGCCTCGTGGCGGCGGTGAACGACGGCGTCCGCGCAGCGCAAGGCACGTACGTCGGCTACCTCGACGACGACGATCTATGGTACCCCGACCACGCCGCGCGGCTAGTCGACGTCCTCGAGCGCACCGGCGCGGGCGTCGCGTACGCGAACTGCGTCGCGGAGTACGCCGATGTTGTCAACGGCGCGCTCGTGCCGCGCGAGTATGCGATCTTCACGGACCGCGACTTCGAGAAGGACGCCTACCTCTACGACAACCTCGCAACCGTGCACAGCTACGTCCACCGCCGCGACCTGTTCGAGCGCTTCGGGCTGTTCGATGAAGCGATGGCCGCCGCGGACGACTGGGAGATGTGGCTGCGGATGAGCCGCGAGATCGACTTCGTCCACTTGGACCGGGTGACCGTGGAATACTCCTGGCGCCGCGACCCGACCACGGAGAACATGACGTTCCGCAAGCAGCGAGCCTTCGCGAACGCGCACGTGCATGTCGCGAAGAAACATGCCGGCGCATACGCATGCTGGCCGACGCACCTGCGCGGTCGCTACGAAACGGCAGCCCGCTTCAACGCGCTCGCGGACCGCCTGGAAGCGGACCCGTCGCTGGCGCACGCGATGTTCGCCCCGCCCGAACCCGTGACGTGAAACCGTTACGGCGTTTTAAAGAACATCCACTTCTGCGATGATCTCTGCACGGCGGTCCGCATCGATCTGCAAGCCGGTCGGGGATCGCCAGAAGTCTTGAATGTTCGCCCCCCTGGCCACATTTTCGATAACGAGATTCACGACGAGCCGCCAGTCGTCCGCGGACCGCGGTTTCAAAGCATCGAACAATGTCCAGTCGACGATGCGATCGCAAAAGAAATAACTCACGAGTGCTTCGATGCGACCAAGCGCCGCGAAGTGCCTGAGATAGTCGGCGACAACGGGCATTTCCACGTACGTCTTGAGCAACCACAGACCCCTCGCGCTAGGCGCAACCGCCAAACGTTCGAGTACGTCCGCGAGCTGTTCTTCGCGTGACATCTCGAGAAGGGCCATCGCGCGTTCACGACCGATCTTCTCGAGAAGACGGTCGCGATTGATCCGGATGTCGTCATGATGGACATATTCGAAAAGGGCGCGCATGGCAGTTCCATCCGCGAGATCGCGCGCCATCCCCGCCAGGACGACTCCGCTGGAAACGAGCGCATCGCTTCCGTCGTCGTCACGTTCCAGCCAAACGGTAATATCCGGCGTCAGGGCTGCGATCCCGCCCATCGTCCAAAGCTCGAGAAAGACGTTTCCGGCTATCTGCCCGGATGTCGTCTCACGCGCTAAGCGTCGCATCAGCCATGCATCACGGCTCGACACCATGCTCTTCGCGAATGTGTTGTAGTCGCCGATATCGCGCAATTCCGCGAGCTCCTGCCGCATCCGCCTCAGCGAGCAATAGTCCGTAAATTCTGACTCTACCATCGCGATACCGCTTCTACCACTTGATCGCGTTCTCTACGCCAGCATTGCGAAACTTCTCTCGTATTTCTGCTATCTTCCCGAGGTAGCCCCTCTCGAGCTTCAGGAAGCCAGCGGCGTCCTGGGGGTTTTGATACTTTGCGGCCATCTCGTCAAGGTGTCGGAGCGTTTTAGTCAGACTGTTGATGCCGTTCTGCACCTTCTCGACACGGTCGAATGGCTTCGCGTTGACGATCATCTTCATACCGGTTTGCGCCTGGGTTATCGCTGCGTTGACGTCGACTTCCCCCAATGAACCGCGAATGGCGTTGTTCGCCGCGGTGACTCGGGGAGCCATATCCGCCGCGGCGGCGGGAGTGAGCGTCACCACATTCGATGCCTGGTGCGACGTGACGTGATCGCGCAACCAGTCCTTGAAGCGCTCCCACGCAGATTTGTCCTTCGTGTCGTTGCCGGCGAACATGTTGCAGCCCGAACACCAGCCGCCGTGCCACCCCATGCCGCCGCCGCCGATATCCGTCATGACGAAGTATCCCGACGGGTCGGAGTACTCATACGGATCGTTTCGATCCCACATGAACGGCTTTTGGCTCATCGGATCGTGCGCATTGCCGGCGTAGGCGTCAGGCGTCGTCCACTGGCCACTGGCGCTCTCGACTGCCCGCGCCCCTTGGAACGTCAATCCCATGTAGTCAAAGCCTTCGAGCCGATTGTAAGGCAGGAAGTCGGCCCCGCCTAGGCACGTGCTGCCGCTCGTGCCGCATGTTGTTGCGTTCGACGAACCTCGAAATAGATTGGACGGCACGGCGGGTTGAGCGACGACGTTACCTACGTTAATGTTGTAATAGACGACGTCGTTGTGGCCGGTCTGCAGGAGGCCGGCATAATCGCGGTCCCATACCGTCAGCTTGCCCGTGGGATCGATGTCCGCGAGTGACTCGATCTTGACCCACACGTGGCCTTGGGCGTCGGTACCGAACAGCGGCACGCCGCCGTCGTAGTGGATAGAGGTGCCGCCGAGATTGTACAAGTGGCCGCCCGGGGACCAACTGCCGCCGTGGTCGCCTATGTGATGGTTTTCCGCATCGTAAAAGTAATAGTCGTGGGGCGTGGAGTACGGCGGCCCCGCGTTCGAGCAGCGTGCATCTCCACTGCCCGTTCCAGAGACGGTATTGCCGAGGAGTCGTCCGGCGACGTCGTAGTCTTGCGTCGTTGTCATGCGGCCGCAATCAAGCAGTCCCGAAGGCGGATCGAAGTTCGGATCCTGGTACTGCTGCATCCACTCATAGCTGGTGGACAGAACCACCGCATTCAGCGGATCGACGACAGGCGTCTGGAAACCCTTTTGAAGAGGTATCGATTTCGGCATTACGACAGCGCCGTTGGCAATGTGCGACGGGTACTGTGGAGCGCTCGGCGCGACGGCACTTCCGATGTTCTCGCCGCGCACGGTCAGCACGTAATTCATCGTAAACGGACCGTTCGTCGAGTTACTGGCCGTGAACGACGCAACGTGTCCTTCGACATCGTGATGTAAGCCGTAGGCGAGCGTTTCGGGGAGCGCGTGTTGCGCCAGGTCGCCGTTGGCGTCGTACGTCATCGTGAGCGGCGCGTAGGGCGTGCCTGCACTAACGGGAGCCTGTGGGCTGGGCATGACCGTTCCGGTATAGGGATCTGACTGCGAAAGAGACCGCCCGCCGTCCGTGTACGTCCACGTAAAGTCGCCCTGCCGCTGGCCGAATCCGACATGCAGCTTCACTCGCTTGCCGTCCGCCCGGTAATCGTAGGAGATCAGCGGACTCGCATTGAGGGCGCCGGAGATGACGTTGACATCCTTCTGCTCACCGTCCGGGTAATAGTCGTAGCTGATGTGGGCCGGTGACGTCATGCTCCCGGTCGTCGGCTCGTCCACTTCGGCGACGTTGCCGTCGATATCGTACCGAATCGTCTGCGTGCCGTACACCGCGCCATACGCACTCGCCTGACGCCCGTTCGCATCATACGTAAACGTCTTATTCGGCGTTACGCCGCCGTCGCCGGAGAATTGAACGGCCGTGGTATGGCCTAAGGGATCGTAGGCAAGCGTCGTCGTTTCCCCGAGCGGATCTGTCGATGAGCTCAGCAGCCCCAGCGTCGCCGCGCTCGCGTCATACGCCAAGCTCGCCGCCCGAACCGTGGTGTTCGAGCTCGGTGAAAACGTGTACTTCGTAACGACGCGATCCAGCGCATCGTACGCAGAACCGCGAAGATCGAGCCACGATGGCGAGCTCGCGCCAGGAGCCGGCACCCACTCCTGCGATTTGTACAAATTGCCGTACGCGCGATAGCTTGTTCCTCCCAATGAGACGTTGGCGCCGGCACTGAGGTCATAGAGGTGCCGTGTAAGCCAGGGAGACGAATAATAATCGAGCGGATCGTGAGGCAGTCCGATTTCGACGAGCCTGTCCGCGCCGTCATACCATTTGGTCGTTACACCTGCCGTGCACGAGCTTGCACTGGTACAGCCGTAATGGTGCGTTTCGGTCGTCACATTCCCGTCGGCATCGTACGTGAACGTCGTGGCCAGCCCCGTCGTACGCTCCGCGGGGCTTTGGGAAGACTGCAGTGCGCCGTCCGGAA
>DASWRD010000089.1:0-69654 GCA_036403315.1 Candidatus Elarobacter sp. | reverse complement strand
CGATCACCATGTCGATCTCGTCGGCGCCGGATTCCAGCGCTGCTTCGGTGTCGCGAAGCTTCACGTCGAGCGAGGAGAGCCCGCTCGGAAACGCAGTGGCGACCGAGGCGACCTTCACGCCCGTCCCGCGCAGCGCTTCCTTCGCGACGCCGACGAGGTTCGGGTAGACGCACACGGCGGCGACGCGCGGTGCGCCCGGCGCGGGATAGGCGGCCTTCGCGCACAGCGAGCGCACGCGCCCCGGCGTGTCGCGGCCTTCGAGCGTCGTGAGGTCGATGCAGCGGATCGCGAGATCGATCGCGGCGAGCTTGGCCTCGTTCTTGATGGAGCGCTTGCTGAAACCCGAGGCGCGGGCTTCGAGCATGACGGCATCGACGGCCGGCGACGGCGCCGAGAGGAGAAGGGGCATGGGTTCCCAGGTTCGAGAAGCTCGCTCGGCGTGACCTCGTATCGGGCGCCGCTTGACGGTATTCGTGTGTTGGAGCTGGGGTCGTCGGTTGCCGGGCCGGCGGCCGGGCGGCTCTTGGCCGATCTCGGCGCCGAGGTGCTCAAGGTCGAGAGCGGCGAGGGGGACATGCTGCGGACGTGGGGAGCGCCCGCGCCCGACGGGACGTCGTGGTGGTTCAAGTCGCACAACCGCAACAAGCGGTTCTTGCGCTTCGACCTGCACGAGGCGGCCGACCGTGCGACGGTGCGCGAGATCGCGCTGCAGTGCGACGTGCTCGTCGAGAACTTCCGGCCCGGGCGGCTGGCGGCGTGGGGGCTCGGTTACGAGGGGCTGCGCGCGGAGAATCCGCGCATCGTGTACGCGTCGATCAGCGGCTACGGGCAGGACGGACCCTATCGCGACCGCACCGGCTTCGGCAACATCGCCGAGTCGATGAGCGGCTTGCGCTACGTGACCGGCTTCCCCGACCGGCCGCCGGTGCGCGTCGGATTTTCGCTGGCCGACGAGCTCGCGGCGCTCTACTGCGTCGCCGGCGTGCAGGCGGCGCTGCTCGCGCGCGAGCGCGACGGCGTCGGTGATTACGTCGACGTGTCGCTGCTGGAGTCGTCGATCGCGCTGACGCAAGGGATCTTGCCCGAGTACGACGCGCTCGGCCTCGTGCGCGAGCGCAGCGGTAATTTGATGGGGTCGGCGGTGCCGTCGAACGTGTATCCGGCGCGCGACGGCAAGTGGATCGCCATCGGCGCGAACGCGAACTCGATCTTCAAGCGGCTCGTCACGCTGATGGGGCATCCGGAGCTGGCGGACGAGCCGCGCTTTCGCGGCAACCGCGAGCGCTCGGAGCACGCCGCCGAGCTCGACGCGCTGATCGGCGCGTGGACGCAGTCGCTCGACGCCGCCCAGGCCGCGACGATGCTGGCGGCGGCCGGCGTTCCGGCGGGACCGATCTCGTCGATCGCCGACGTCGTCGCCGACGAGCAGGTTCGCGCGCGCGGTGTCGTGCGCCACCTGCGCGACGACGCCGGCAACACCGTTGCGACGACCGCGCCGGTGCCGCGCTTTCGCGCGCATCCGACCGTGAGCGATCACGCAGCGCGCGCCATTGGCGCCGATACCGCGGCCGTCCTCGCGGAGCTTGGGATCGGGGGCGCGTCATAGCGCCGATCATCGCGTTCCGTGACGTCAGCAAGACGTTCGAGACCGGCTACACCGCCTTGCTCGGCGTCGATTTCGACGTGGACGCCGAACGTTTCGTCGCGCTCGTCGGGCCGTCGGGCTGCGGGAAGTCCACGACGCTGTCGCTCGTGTCCGGGCTCGACCGTGCGTCGAGCGGCGTCGTGACCGTGCGCGGCAAGCCGGTCGACGGGATCACCGGCGAGATCGGCTTCTTGTTCCAGCGCGACGCGCTCATGCCGTGGAAGACCGTCCGCGACAACGTGCTGCTGCCGCTGCAGCTGCGCGGGGTGCCGCGCAAGGATGCGCTGCGGCGCGCCGCCGAGTGGATCGCGCGCGTCGGTCTGCGCGGGTTCGAGGCGTCGTTTCCGCATCAGCTCTCGGGCGGGATGCGCAAGCGTGTGTCGCTGGCGCAGACGCTCGTCTACGATCCGGAGATCCTGTTGATGGACGAGCCGTTCTCCGCGCTCGACGTGCAGACGCGCAACCTGATGGAAGGCGAGCTGCTCGACCTGTGGCAGGGCTCGCGCAAGACGGTGATGTTCGTGACGCACGATCTCGAAGAAGCGATCGCGCTGTCGGACGAGGTCATCGTGATGACGGCGGGGCCCGGGCGCGTCAAGGTGCGCTACGACGTGCCGCTGCCGCGGCCGCGCGACATCGAGAAGATTCGCTTCGAACCGCAGTTCACCGAGCTATACTCCAAGATGTGGAACGACCTGCGCGACGAGGTGCTGGAGAGCTATGCGCGAGCAACTACGGCCGGTTGACCGCTGGGTCGTGGTCTATACCCAGCTGGCGCTGACGCTCGTCGTGCTCGCAGGTTGGGAAGCCGGCGGCCAGGCGGGCTGGATCGACAAAGTCTACTTCTCGAAACCCAGCGACATCGCGCTGCAGATCGCCGACTGGTGGCGCCACGGCTACATCATCGGCGACGTGGTCACGACCATGTCGGAGACGATCGCGGGGCTCATCGCCGGCGCGTTCGCGGGCATCGTGCTCGGGATCGTGCTCGCGTCGAACCGATTCTTGGGCGCGGTGTTCGAGCCGCTGCTGGTGCTGCTCAACTCGATTCCGCGCGTCACGCTGGTGCCGCTGTTCATCCTGTGGTTCGGGTTCAAGTTCGAATCGAAGATGGCGAGCAGCGTCGCGCTGGTGCTGTTCGTGGTGTTCTTCGCAACGTATGCCGGCATCAAGGACGTCGACCCCACGCTGGTGGCGAACGCGCGCGTGATGGGTGCGAAGCGGCTGGACGTGATCCGCCACGTGCTCGTCCCGTCCGCGCTGACCTGGATCTTCTCGTCGCTGCGTTCGGCCGTCGGCTTCGCGCTGATCGGCGCCGTGGTTGCGGAATACTTCGGCGCCAACGCGGGAGTCGGCTACCGGATCGTGTACTCCGAGTCGAACTACAACACCGCCGGCGTGTTCGCCGGCCTGGTGATCCTGATGGTGCTGGTCACGCTGGTCGACACGTTCATCCGCTGGGTTCAGCGCCGGTTGATCCTTTGGAAAACCGCCGCGCTCTAGGCCATTCGCCCGGTTCGTCGTAAAGGAGAGTCATGCGCATGCCCGTCAATCGCCGCACCTTTCTCGCCGGCTCCGGTGCGCTCGGCGCGTCCGCCGTCTTCGGCGTGCCGACCATCGTCATGGCCGCGGCGCCGAAGGAGAAGCTCACCATCGCCGTCGGCTCCGAGCACGCGCTGGTGTACCTGCCGTGGGACGTCGCGAAGGCCCTGGGCTATTTCGACCAGGAAGGGCTCGACGTCAACCTGATCTACACCAAAGGCGGCACGGAAGCCGGGCTCGCGCTGATCTCCGGCAACGTCGACTACAGCGGCAACGCGATCGACCACGCCATCGCGGCGGCGGATCAGGGCAAGAGCCTCGTGATGCTGGCAGACTTCATGGACCAGCCCGGGATCACGATCCTCACCAAGCCCGCGAACAAAGGCAAGTTCCCCAACGGCGCGTCGCTCAAGGGCAAGACGATCGGCATCACGTCGGTCGGTTCCGCGACCGACGTCATCGCGCACTGGGCCGGGCACCGCAACGGGCTGAGCAAGGACGACGTGAAGACGGTCGGCGTCGGCGGCGGCGCGACGGTGATGGCGGCGCTGCAAGGCGGCCAGGTCGACGTGGCGCTGGCGAACGACCCGTACGCGACGCTGATGATCCGCCAGGGCCGCGCGGTCCCCGTCGCCGAGCTCTATACCGCCAAAGCCACGCGCGAGTGGCTCGGCTTCAGCTCGTGGTGCTTCACCGGCGGGCTCACGCGCGCCGACGTGATCGCGAAGTATCCCGAGCGCACGCAGAAAGTCGTCAACGCGCTGGTACGCGCGATGAAGTTCATGGCGACGAGCTCGGGCCAGAAGGTCGCGGCCGCGCTGTCCGACGAGTTCCGCGGCGGTGCGAGCGTGCCGGACTGGGCGATCGCGTTCGGCCATTCGCGGCCGGCGTACACCACGGTCGGCCGCATCAACCCCGACGCCGTGAAGAACGTGATCGAAGCCAACGAGTTCTTCTTAGGCAAGAAGCTGTCGCTCGACCCGGCCAAGCTGTACGACAACTCGTTCGTCGACAAGGCGGCGAAGTCGGTTCACGTCTGACGGCGCTGCGGGACCGCCGCGCGTAGGACGGCATACAGCAGCAGCCCGAGGGCCGTCCACAGCGGGAGCTTCTCCGCGGCGGTGCGCATCGACGCCCAGCCGTATCCCGTCATGCGCACGAACCGGCCCCACACCGCGGAGGCGACCTCCTGCGGCGAACCGCCGACGTCGGGGTGCGCCGGCAACGCCGCGTGGATGTCCGACGGCAAGCGGTGAAACACGAGGATCGCGCCGGCGTACGCGGCGCAGACGCACGCGGTGAAAACCATGCGCTGCCGGTCGTTCGCCCAGCCGAACGGGGCGGTCCATGCGAGCATCGCCAACGCGGCAAGGCACAGCGCCGCGCTGAAATCGTCGAACCACATCACGGCGAGCAGCATGACCGCAGCCAGCGCGACCGCGCGCGCGCGGCCGCTCGTGACGCTCGCGAGCAGCAGCGCGGCGGGGACCGCGATCGGAAGCTGGATGTCGTGGATGAACGTGCCGCCGATGACCGCGAACGCGGCCGGCACGAGCACGATGAACGCCGGCCGCGCGAAACGCTGCGCCAGCCGCACTCCGGCGAGGATGCCGAGCACCGCCATGAGCGCGTAGGAGATCGCACCGGCGCGCAGCGCCGCCGTATCGGTGGCGCCGAGCGCGTGCGCGAGCCACGTCACGCTGAACTGGTCGTTCGCCGTCACTTCCGACGCGGCGTGCGCCGGCAGCGCGCGCATGAAGTATTCGAGGCTAAGCGCGGGATCGAGCACGACGGCGGACACGCCCGCCACCACGGCGCCGGCGATCGCGAGCGTCAGGCGCGACGCTTTCGACGCGACGAACAGCGCGAGCAGCACCGGTCCGGCGACGTGCGGTTCGATCAGCGACAATGACGCCACGAGCGCCGCGGTGCGCGGGCGCCCGCGCTCGAGCAGCAGCGCCGCGGCGCACACGACGCCGATCACGAGCGGCGGCAGCTGACCGAACTTCAGGTTCTGGTACAGCGCCCCGATCGCGAGCGACGCGCCGACGAAGTACGGTGAGAAGCCCGTCATGCGCTGCAGTGCCCATGCGGCGAACGCGATCGCGACGAGCGCCAGCAGCGCGTACACGCCCACGGCCCACGCGAACGGCAGCGCGGCGAGCGCACCGAATGCGAAGAGCACGACCGGCGGGAACGGCGCCGGCTCCACGACGCCCGCGGCGCCGTACCGGTACGACGGCAGCGCCTGCTCGCACGCGCGCAGCGGTTCGGTGCGATACGGGTCGTGCCCGCGGCGCACGACGTCGCCGCCGCAGTAGAACGCGGCGAACCCCGCGAGCCCTTCGGGGCCGAACAGGTGGCGGCGCGTGTAGGGCGCCGCGACGAGCGCGACGACCACGGCGAGCAGAAAGCCGGTTCGGAGGAGCCTCACCGCCGGACGGCATTCACGCCGGAAGCTACGCGGCCCCGTCCCAGAGCATCGCGAGCCGCGAGACGACCGCCGCGTCGCGGGGCTGAAGCCCGGTGCCTTTGCAGACGCGGCACGGCGACGGCGTGCACTCCTCGCACGCTCCGCTGCCGGTGCAGTGGCGGCAGTCGTCTTCGGGCGAGTGGCGGCGGCGGCGCTTGCGCGGCAGCGCCCAGCGCTCCGCCTCGGAGCGGCGGCGCTCTTCGCCGCGCTGGTGCTGGCAGCGTTCCGTCTCGCGCAGCACGGCGTAGAAGCCCAGCACGGAGATGCAGGCCAGCGCGCCGGCCATGAAGTCGGCGAACGTGCGATCCCTCATTGCCAAGGTTATCGGAAGCCCGCGACGGCGAGTTGAGCCGTCGCAGCGGTCGAGCGCAAGCGCTAGAGGTTGCCGCGCTTGGCCTGTTCCTGCTCGATCGAGACGAACAGCGCCTTGAAGTTGCCCTTGCCGAACGACAGCGAGCCGCGGCGCTGGATGATCTCGAAGAACAGCGTCGGGCGGTCTTGCAGCGGCTTGGTGAAGATCTGCAGCATGTAGCCCTGGTCGTCTTTGTCGACGAGGATGCTCAGCTCGCGCAGGATCGCGACGTCTTCCTCGATCGCGCCGACGCGCTCGCCGAGCGTGTCGTAGTACGACGCCGGCGTGTCGAGCAGCTCGACGCCGTTCGCGCGCAGCGCGCGCACCGTGTCCACGATGTCGCCGGTCGCGATCGCGACGTGCTGGATCCCCGGCCCGCCGTAGAAGTCGAGGTATTCCTCGATCTGCGATTTCTTGCGGCCTTCGGCGGGCTCGTTGATCGGCAGCTTGACCTTGCCGCTGGGACTTTGCATCACTTTGGAGCGCAGCGCCGTGTACTCCGTGGAGATGTCCTTGTCGTCGAAGCCGATGAGCTGCGTGAAGCCGAGCGCGCGCGCATAGTAGTCGCACCAGCGGTCCATCTCGTTCCAGCCGACGTTGCCGACGCAATGGTCGATGCGCGTGAGGCCCGCGTGCGCGGGCGCGCGCTGTGCGTGCGTCCACGGCGCGTACCCCGGCAGCCACGCGCCGCGGTACGCGGTGCGTTCCACGAACGAGTGCACCGTGTCGCCGTACGTCGCGATCTGCGCGGTTGCAACACGGCCCTCGGCGTCCTCGGACGCTGCGGGCGGCACGGTCGCGCGCGCACCGCCGGCGACGGCGATCTCGAACGCTTCGCGCGCGCTCGACGTGCGGAACGCGACGTCGCGCACCCCGTCGCCGTGGCGCCGCACGTGATCGGCGATCGCGTCGTCGGGGCCGAGCGCCGACGTGATCACCAGCGTCAGGTCGTTCTGGCGGACGACGTAGGATGCGCGTCCCTTGATCCCCGTTTCGGGGCCGCCGTACGCCACGGGCTCGAAACCGAACGCCGTGCAGTAGTAATGGGCGGCTTGCTTGGCGTTGCCGACCCACAGCTCGAGGTGGTCGAATTCAAGCGTCTCGAGCGCGGGCGCGGTCGCGCGCCGCGGCGACGTCGTGCTCACGTTCGTCCGGTTACCCCGGCCGCGCAACGTTCCCTGTAGGCGAGCGAGCCTTCCGCGCGCCGGTGGGTATGACGTGGCTCGACGCTCTTCTCAACCGGTGAGGGAAAGTATGCAGACAACGGACGTCCGCGAGACGGCTCAGAACGCGGTCAACCAAGGTAAATCGTTTTTGGGCAAACAGGTCGACGAACGGTCGACCGTGATCGGACAGCAGATCGGCTCGCTCGCGCAAGACTTGCGCAACGTCGGCGACCAGCTCCGCGAGAGCGGAACCGTCGGCGCCGCCGCGGGCTACGTCGACCAAGGCGCGGAGCTCGTCGACAAACTCGCGACGTATCTCCAAGACGCCGACAGCGATACGCTGATCGGCGACCTCGAAAACTACGCCCGGCGCCAGCCGTGGGCGATCGCCGGCGCGGCATTGGTGCTCGGCTTCGCGGCGTCGCGGTTCCTCAAGACGTCGAGCGCGCGGCGCTACCGCGATGCGGGCGACGGCTCCACCGGCGGCGGCGGTTCGTACGGCGGCGGTTCGTACGGCTCCTCGTACGGCGCGGGCTCCGGATCGGCGTACGGAGGCGTGCCGTATGCGACCTGACGCTCCGCGCGAAGCGGACCGTCCGATCGGCGAGCTCCTGCGCGAGCTCGGCGACGAGATCTCGGCGCTCGTGCGTCAGGAGATCGCGCTCGCCAAAGTGGAGATCGCCGAGAAGACGAAGCCGGCGGTCGCGTCCGCGGGCATGTTCGGCGGCACGGCGCTGCTCGGACTCGGCGCGTTCGGCGCGCTGACGGCGTTCTTGATCGCGCTGCTGGCGCTGTGGGTTCCGGTGTGGGCGTCCGCACTGATCGTGACGGTCGTCTACGGCGCGGTCGCGTTCGTCCTCGCGCAGACCGGCAAGAAGAAATTGCATGAAGCCGCGCCGCTCATCCCCGAGCAGACCGCGCAGACCGTAAAGGAAGACATCGAATGGGCAAAGACTCGAGCGAAATCCGGCGCGAGATAGAGCAGACCCGCGCCCGCATGGGTGACACGGTCGAAGCGCTGGGCTACAAAGCGGACGTGCCGTCGCGCGTCAAGGAAGCCGTGCACGACAAGGTCGACACGGTGAAAGGCACGATCGGCGGCGTCGTCGACGGCGTCAAAGACGCGCTCAGCGGCGCGACCGGAAAAGTCGGCAGCGCGCTGGGCGGCGCGAAGCAAACCGTATCGCAAACGTTCGGCAACGCGGGCGACGCCGTCGGCGGCGCGACCGGCAAGGTGGGAGACGTGACCAGCAGTCTGACGAGCAACGTGACCGAGACCGTCGGCGACATCGCCGGCAAACTTCCCAGCGGCGCGGACGTGAAGAACGTCGCACGGCGCGGGGTCGGCATCGCCGCGGAGAACCCGCTGGGCCTCGCGCTCGGCGCGGTGGCCGTCGGCTTCCTCGCCGGCCTGCTGACGCCCGTGACCGAGTACGAACGCGAGACGGTCGGCCCGATCCGCGACGATTTGCTCGAGCGCGCGCAGAGCGTCGGCAGCGACGTGATCGAGCACGGCAAGCAAGTGCTGCAAGAAACCGTGCAGAGCGCGGTGCAGACCGCGCAGCAGTCCGCGCAAACGCACTCGCAGCAGGTCATTGGCGAAGCGACCGGTGCCTCGGAGCACGGTCAAAGCGGCAACGGCGCGCAGGCGAGCGGCGGGACCGGCGGGTCGTCGTCGGAGTCGACGTCGTCGCAGTACGGCGTCCTGCTCGAGGACGACGACGGCGATTCGCTCGAACCCGGCGCGCCGGGCACCGCGTCGCCGTAAGGCGCCCACGCGGCGGGCGAAACAGGGAGGCCCGGGCGGATGCGCCCGGGCCTTTTCACGTGCGCGGCTGCGGCGACGGCGTCGTGGCGGGCGGCGGCGGCGTCGGGCGCGCGCGCGGCAGCACCGTACCCGGCGCCAGCGTCGGCAGCGGCGCGGCCGCCGGGATCGCGGGAAGCGGCGGACCGGGCGACACGTACGGCGTGCCGGGCGTGATGATGTGCGGCGTGACGGTGATGATCAGTTCGTTGCGCGAGCGGTTGTAGGTTTGGTTGCGAAACGCGCGGCCCACGAGCGGCAGATCGCCGAGCAGCGGGATCTTCGTGTCGAAGCGCGTCGTCGTGTCCTGGATCAAGCCGCCGATGATCAGCGTCTCGTCCTCGCGCATCGCGACGGTGGTCTGCGTGTCGCGGGTCGCGATCTGCGGGATGCCGTTCGAGATCCCGGCCAAACTGTTCACCGTCGGGTGCAGCGAGACGGTGATGAAATTCCCGGCGTTCACGACCGGCGTGATGTCGAGCGTCACGCCCGTTTGAAACGTCTGCAGCTGCGTCGTCGCGACGGTACCGGTGCCGCCGCCGGTCGTGGTGAGGATCGCGATGTTGTCGCCGGCGCGGATCGTCGCCGTGCGGCCGGAGATCGTCGTGATGCGCGGGTCGGCGAGCACGCGGCCCTTGCCGGTTTGGAGCAGCAGGTTCAGGCTGAGCCCGAACGACAGCGGCGTGCGCGTCAGCGGCTGGAACTTGAGGAACGGCGGCGGCGTGCCGCCGTCGAACGAGACGGGCGTCGTCTCCGTGAACGTGCTGCTCACGACCGGCGAGCTGAACGACAAGCCGAGGTTCTTCGCGGCGGTCTCGTCGACTTCGAGGATCTCCGTGTCGAGCACGACCAGCTTCTGCTCGACGTCCAGCCGGTCGATCAGGCTCTTCGCGAGCCGGATCGCGTACGGGCTGCCGGTGAGCACGAGTTGCGTCGCGTTCGGCGGGACGGTGATGTGCAGGTCGGGTGCTTGGCCTTGCAGCGCTTGGGTGACGGTCGTCGCGATGTCGGTCGCGGACGACGACGGCGCGCCGTTGAGCCCCGGCGCCGCGGCTTTGAGCGAGATCACTTCGATGCCGCCGCCGGCGACGTCGACGCTGCCGGGCTGCAGCACCGGCGGTCCGTTCGCCACCGGCCCGGCGCTGCCGCTGGAGTCGAGCTGCACGAGCGCGTCGGCGATGCGCTGGTGCTGCGCCGCGGTTGCCGCCACGGACAGCGCGTTGAGTGCGGCGTCCGTGGTGACTTGCGCGTCGCGGAACGAGCGCGCGAGCAGCTCGCCGACCGACCGCGCGTCGACGAAGCGCAACCGGTACACTTGCGTGAAGCGCACCCCCGTCTGCGGCTGGTCGATGAGCGCGACGAGCGCTTTCGCCTTTGCGACGTCGTCGGGCGGGCCGCCGAGCAGGACCGATTGCCCCGCGACGCTCGCGCGGACCGTGCGGAACTGGTGCGCGATCGCGCGCGCGACGTCGCGCGGCGCGGCCTTGGTGACGCGCACCGCTTCGACCGGCGCGATGCTCGGTGGCGGCGTCGCCGGCAGCGTGTCGATCGTCGCGATCAGCGCTTTGATCTGCGCGAGGTCGGCCGGGATCGCCGCGATCAGCAGCGTCTTGTTCGGCGCGACGGCGAACCGCGCACCGGGGTACAGGCCGCGCAGCCGTTCGGCGACGCTCAGGGGACTAGCGTTGCGCAGCTGAACGGCGTCGCTCGCGGGGCGCGCAGGGTTGCGCACGTCGATGCCTTGCAGCACCGCGCGCATCCCGGCGACGTCGTCCGCTGATGCGACGACCACGACCGCGTTCGCACCCGCGTCGACGGTGATGCGGTCGCGCGGATAGAGCGCGCGCAGCACGGCTGCCGCACGGTTCGCGCCGATCACCTGAACCGCGAGCACCGCGGGCGCGAACGGCGTCGTCGTCGCGCGCGGCTGCGGCCGCGGCTGTGCGCCGGCGACGGCATTTGCGGATAGTGCGTTAGTACCAAGCGCTGTCAGCGCAACGAGCGCGATGCGTTTGACCGAACGCGACGTCGAGAGATCTCTCACCCCTGGATACCTCCGGGCTTGCGTGAAGCGGGACTTCCCTAGTGATTTCATGCTACCTTCGTCGTACCTCATCGGTTGAGAGGAGAGCGCCTATGACGTCGACGAGGCGAGCCGTCGACCCGCCGCCGGCGGATGGAGAACGCGAACGACTCATCGCGGCGGTCCGGTGCGGTACGACACCGGATTACGTCGTCATCCGCGCGATCGTCGCCGCGGCTCACGAACGCGACGACCGCCTTGCGCGGTTCACGGCGATGGGCCGCGAGTTCGTCGGCGACGTCCGTCGCACGATCGGAAGCGACGGCGCAGCCGTGCTGCTCGGCGCCGCCCCGAACGTGCGCGAATGCGTCTTGGAAAGCGCGACGCGTCAGATCGCGGCCGGCGGCGGCGGCGCACTCCCCGCCATGCAGCAGCTCTCGCGCGACGTCGGGATCCCGCGCCGGACGCTGTACAACGTGCACTCGGCCACGGAGATCGCCGCGGCGTGCCGGCGCCGCGCGCAGACGATCTGGCGCGCCCGTTTCGAGCGCTCCGTGCTCGACGCGACGCCGCATCCCGTCGCGCGGCTGTTCGCAGTGTTCGACACCCTCGGCGCATGGGTCGGGTCGGACCGTTTCCGCGCCGACCAAACGCTGTGCGCGCGGCCGTCGTTCGCGCAGCGGCTGCAAGATGACGACCTGCGCGAGCATTTGGCGGAGGTCGAGCGCTTCGCGATCGCGCTCGCCGCCGCGGCCCGCCTCGCGTCGCCGAGCGCGTTCGGCGCGTTCGTCGCAACCAGCGTCGCGGGTGCGGCAGCCTGGTACGACCGGTGCGCGGCCGCGCACGCTGCAAGCGTCGCTTTCGTCAAATGCGAGGTCGCGCGGCGGCACTGATGTCGCGGGGACAGCGTGCAGTCGCGCGACGCGCTGCAGCAGGCGCACTTGCGCCGAATTTGGTATAGCAATATCTAGCCATGACGCGCCGGCCGCGCGCATGATGGGAGCGCTCGACGACGTCCCGCCGATGCGAGGACCGGACGAGATCCGAAACGGGGGTGTCATGTTCGGACGCTCACTCGGCCGAGGACTGCTCGGCGTGTCGTTCGTCGTGCTCGCCACGGCGGCCGCGGTGCCGGTTGCGGCCAACCCCGCGGCCGCCGTGCGCGTCACGAACGCATCCACCGCATTCGATCTCGCGTACGCTGCGAGCGCATCCACCCTGGGCGGTTACGTCACGTCGGACAATGCTCCGCTCGCGACGATTCCGCGCCAGACCGGCGACGCGTACACGATCACGTCGGCGAGCGCGAAGGCGATCGCCGGCGAGCTGATCTACCGCGCCGCCGGGGACCCGACCCGCGAGTGCACGTTCCGCTACACGCTCACGTACGCCGGTACGAAGTTCGTGCTGAGCACCGACGCGCGCGCCAGCTGGACGGGTCAGGTGCGCTGCGCCGCGACCCCCTCCGCCCTCGACAAGACCAAAGGCGACTTCACCGTGACCCTCACGATGCAGTAGGGGCCGTCGTACGAGCAACCACTTCCAAGGAGATATTCGCATGAATCGAATCACGTCATTTCTCGCGCTGAGCGCGATCGTGGTCGCCGGCGCGTTTGCGGGCACGTCCGCACAAGCGTCGGCGGCGAACGTCAACGTCGGCTTCAAGTTTCATAACGCCGACGCGTCCGCGAGCATGATCCGCTCCGGCGCGCCGTCGGCGGGGATCAGCGGTCTGATCAATCCAGCCGCGGCCATCTTGCCGGGCAACGACGATCCGGCGAGCGGGTCCGCGCTGTTCTCGTTACCGATTCCGAACGTCGGAAGCGCGGTGCAAGGCACCGTGTCGTACGTGAACGCAAACGACGGCGTCAGCAACCTCTGCACGTTCACGATGACCGTCACGCGGACGGCGTTCGCATCGTACACGCTGGCGTTCTCGGTCTCGCCGCCCGGAAACCACTGCAGCGTTCCCGCCGGTGGAAGCAATTCGACCGGTCAGTTCACCAATTCGACGTACGCCCTCACCTGGCAGACGTAGTACCGCAGCGCTCGGGCCGGCCGTCGCATGGCGGCCCGAGCGCCCCTTCGCGGCGGCGTTCAGTACGCGTACGGTTGCACGGTGGTGCTCTGGATGAAGATGGAGTTCGCCTCGCCCTGCCCCATCGCCGCCCCCGTTCGCGTAGCGCCGTTCACGCCGCTCGGCCACGGCAAGCCGAAGTCTCCGTCGGAGAACAATCCCGGCACGGTCTTCACCAGCCTGCCCGTCTCGTCGTATTCGTTGAGGCAGACGCGCGCGTTCAGATCGAAGTTGCCCAAGATGGTTGGGCAGAACATCGACCGCTGCAAGAGCAGGTGGTTCACGGTATCGATCGCGACGACCGTTGAGTCAGTCCCGAGCATGACGCCGCCGTGAAAGCCCAGCGCATCGGCGACATCGTGCCGGTACACGGCTGTGGCCGCGCCGGACGAGAGATCCAGGAGCGTCAGCTCCGTGCGCACCTTGGCGATGCTCGGTACGGCGCACGTCGTCGTGATCGCTGCGAGGTGTGTAGACGGATCGATCGCCAGGCCATACTTTCTGGTGGAGACGTCCCCCGCGTTGAGGCCCAGGTTGCGTACGGTCGCGGTTCCGGTCGCGAAGTCGATCGTGACGAGGTGCAGCGACTGTTGATCGCACGTAAGCGCGGGGTCCTCCATGAGAAAGTAGCCGCGATCGGTGGTCGGGTCGTAATCGAACGTAAACGTCGAGGCGGGATCGAATGCGCTCCCCAGCGCGGCGTTCAGATCGATGGGCGGGCTGAATCCCGTTCCGGCGACGACGTCTCCGCGCGTCGCCAAGTAATCGCCCGTCGCGAGGTCTTGGCCGATGTAGGCCGAGCGCGTCGGCGTCGAGTTCTGCGCGGCGTCGACGACGAATGCCGTCGCGGGCAGGCTGCCGGGAGGGAACGAGAACCGGGTGAACCCGGCGCTGAGCGGCGCCGCGCGAGCGTAGTCGACGGTGGTCCCGTCCAACGTGCTCGTCGCCAGCACCGTATCGTCTTGCACGAACGGATAGAAGGCCACACCGCCGACGTTCGAGGTGAGCGCGAACGGCTGCAAGGTGAGCGAACCGGTCTGCACGTCGAACGGTTCCAGCAGGAACAGCTCCGTGTTCATCTGCTGATTGCCGACGTTCCCGTACTCCGCGAGGTATCCGTCGGAGCCGTTCGGATTCATGAAGACGGCACCGATCGAGAGACCTTCCAAATCAGAGATACCGTGGTACTGCAGCGTACCAGCGTCGCTCGCCTCGGCGATCGGTCCCGTTCCGTTCGCGGGCAGCACGCGTACGTTGACCGTGGTCGTCGCCGGGATCTTCGCTGCGACGGGATCGATCGTTACCGAGCCCGCCGTACCGGACGCGCGCACGTGGTACAGCGATCCCGCGATCACGCCGTCATCATCGAGCGTGTCCCCGTTCGGGTTGCGGAATCTGTTGAATCCGCCGGCGAAGCCTATGCGGTAGAAGAAGGGCGACGGGGGCGGCGCCGCGAGCTCCACGATCGCGCCCGACGCGCCGGGGACATGCGACACGTCGTACGAGACGACGAACGGCGATTTGAACGGGACGTCCAGCGTGTGCATCGGCGCGCTCGCGTCGTGCGGGAGGGACAGGAGCGGCGCGGGCGGGCGCGCCGTGCCCGCGTCCACGCGCGTGAATGCGAGGTCGCTGATGTCCGAGTTGAACCCCGGCGTCGGCTGGAGGTCGATCCAGAGCGTATACGTTCCGGCGCCGGCAAGCGCGGATACCGGCACGTTCACGGTGCCGTTGACGGCCGGGAGCGGCATCGTGTAATACGGATAGATCCCCGCACCCTGGAAGAAGAGGTTACCGATCCCCGGGAACGAGACGTTCAGCGTCGGAGCGCGCAGCTTGTCGGCGGGATAGCCGCGCAGGTCGTAGGTCACCGGGATCGTCGAACCGGACACGGCGGGCGGCACCTTTGGTGCCAGGACCAGCCGCGAGTTCGTCGCCGGGGGCCCGAAGGTCAGTTGAAACGTCGATTCCGCAACGGTGTGCAGGCCGGCGGACGCGCGGTACGTCAGCGACATCGTCCGCGATACGCCCGGCGTCAGCGCAACACCCGCGGCGGCGAAGAGCTGGGCGGGGAGCAAACGGACGTACGGCGTCGTCGCGATCACGCGAGCCGGGTCGCCGGCGACCGTGAGGCGGTACGTCGCGTTGGGCGGCATGCCTTCCCAGTCCGGTGCGATGGTGACGTACGAGTTCAGATCGGAGCCGACGTCGCTGCCCGGCCATGCGATGCTATGGGCGGTAATCATGCGCGTGAACGGACCGTCCAGCTTGACGTACGACGGATCGAGCGCGCTCGTGAAGGTGCCGTCGTTGACGTAACGCTCGTTGAACGCCGCGATGTAGTTGCCGGTGCGGCGGCCTTGCACGGCGACGCGCCCGATGCCCGGTTCGACCGGATGGCCCGACGCCGCGAGCAGCTGCTCGACGGCGCGCCGCACGCTGACCTGCGGGCCGACGTTGAGGCGCACGTCGGATTGCGGCGGGTTCGCGACCGGCGTGCCGGTTGCGACGAGCAGATCGCGCACCTGCGCGGCGTTCGCGAGCGGATGGCCGCTCAACCGCGCAACCTGCAGCACGACCGCTGCCGCAGCGGCGACTTCCGGAGCGGAAGCTGACGTCCCGCCGGTGTTCTGAATTCCGACGGTCCCGGTGTCCATCCCCGCGCGAAAGAGCGCGTTGACGTTGTCGCCCGGAGCCGAGAGGTTGACACGGCTCCCGAAGCCGCTCGAGAAACCGAAGTCTCCGTTGTAGCGGGTTTCGGCGAACGCCTTGACGTTGGCGAGCGCCGCCAGCGCCGGATCCTGCGGGTTCGCCGAGAAGATGTCGTCGAGCGTCGTCGACCCGACGTCGATCGCACCGCTGTCGGAGATCAGCGACGGCGCCGTCGTGAACTCGAGGTCGCTGGCGTTCGTGAAGCCGGTCGTGCCGGCGTCGGTCGCGGCGCTGCCGCCCGACGGTCCGACCGCCGCCGTCGTCAGCAGCCGGGTACCGTCGTTTGCGGCGAGGCAGACGACGACGTTCGAGGCGACGATGCCCGCGACGACGCTCAGCGAGAGCGGATCGTCCTCCAAGTAACGGCTCGGAAAGCCGTACCCGTCGAATCCGAACCCGATGCTGACGGTCATGACGTTCGGCGCGGGCTGTTGCCTCGCCGCGCCGATCATCGCGGCGAGCACGTCGCTGATGCCCACGAAGCCGCGGCTCGCGCCCGGCGCGACCCACCGGTACGACGCGCCCGGCGCGATGCCGAGCAGGTCCATGGCGAACGGCGCCGTCTTCCCGGGCCGCTGGAGCGCGTCCGGCAGCGGCGCCATCACCGAGAAGTCCAAACCGACCTCAGCCAAAAACGGATCGACGTTGCACACTTGCGCGGTCGGCGACAGCGCGCCGTTCGCGTCGGATACCCAGACCGGGATCAGCGGCAGCGACGGCCAGTCGAGATACCGCTGGCCGCCCACGATGCGCGTCGTCGGCCCGTATTGGCTTACGGCGAAATTGCACGCGTCGTTCGGATCCGCGAGGGCGGATTCGTCGTCGGCGTCGCCGAGACCGACGTTGGTGATGATCTCGCCGGTGCCGGGAAGCTGGTTGAAGCGAGCGCCGATCTCATCGAACGCCGCGACGGCGTCGACGCCGGGGGCATTGAGCAGCGCCTGAAGGTTCAGCGACACCGCGGTGTTCGACGGGATGGTCGTGGCCGATGTCGTCGAGCGCACGGAGCGCCCGAACGTTTTGGCCGAGCGGTGGAAGCTCGCGACCTCGCGCAGTGTTTCCTCGGGGACGGCGTGGCTGCCCGCGATCATCGAGCTCGCGGTGCGGTCGGGCGCGGCGTACGTCACGCCGGGGAGCGCGCGTAACCGGCGCACGGCGTCGGTTACCGAAGCGGCGCCGACGTGCAAAACGAACGTGTTGTCGAACGCGAGCAGCGACCGGCGCGTCCGTCCTTCAGCGCGCGCGCGCAGCGAGCTGAGCGTTCCGCGGTCGACGTGGCGAAACAACCGGTCCGCGCGGTCCACGCCGAGCGCCATGAGCGCCGCGTTCGTGCGCTGATCGTTGGTGAACGGATGCGGGCTGACGTCGCGCCGCTTGGCGAGCACGGCGTCGCGCAGCGAGCGCGCCGCGGCGGGCGCGAGCACGTCGCTGTCGCGCGACATCGTCACGCTCGCGGCGAACGCGACGAGGACACGCTCGGGGACGTAGCGCTGCGGCGGGTGCTCGAGGTCGAACAAAACCTGTCGCCGCGTCGCCGGCGTCACGTCGCCCTCGAGCGAGCCGTACCGGCCGACCGCGACGTGCGTGCGGATCGGTGCCGCGGAGGCGAAGCTGCGCGGCGAACGGCCGCGTCGCGACGCGCCGGCGGCGTTGCGCGGCGGCGCGATCGTGACCGCACCGTCAGCGTAGACCGTCGCCGTGCGGCCGTCGCTGAGATGTCCCATGAACGCGACGGCGTGCGAGACCGGGAGAATCGGCACGGGCGCCATGCGGCGCGCCGGGCGTGCGTCGCCGGCGCCGGTGGCTGCGCCGAACGAGAGCGCGAGCAGCAGCGCCGCGCAGAGCCTAGAAGACATCGCAAACTCCTTGGGGGTTGGTGAAACCGAGCGCGCCCGGCGTGGCGAACGAGCGCGTCGGGTCGACGGCGCTGAGATCGTCGAGGTACGTCGTGATGCGGCCGGCGGATCGTTCGGCGACGAGCGGCATGCCGAGGTTCGCGTCGAGCGCGATTCCGAACGGGCCGCCGGCGTTCGCGGCCGATGCGACGGGCGCGCCGAACGGATCGAATGCCGCAACGCCCGCCGCGCTCGTCACGTACAGCTGTGCCGTCGTCTGCGGGAAGCTTCCCGGACCGATCGGCGGCGTGTACGCGAGCGCGATCGGTGCCGCGGTGAGCGGCGTGGAGCCGAGCGCAGAACCGTTCTCCGAGAACATCGCGAGCTTGGGGCTTGCCGACGCGACGCCGACGACGATGCGGTCGAGCGTGCTGTTCGGTGCATCGGCGACGAAGGTGATCCCGTGCGCGTTCAGCACCGTGAATGCGCTCGGTGCCGATCCGTGCGGCGCTCCGCCGTCGGGTGCGAAGACCGTCACGCCCGCCGCCCCGGACGCGTAGGCGTTGCCGTTGCGCGGATCGTAGGCGACGCCGTTCGCGCCGGCCACGGGGACGGCGGTGAACCCCGCGACCGCGGCGCCGTCCTCGTCGAACGCGAGCACGGCGTTGAGACCCGCGTCGGCGACCAGAATCTCGCGGTCGTCGGGATCGTACGCGAGGCTAATCGGATTCACCAGTCCGGCGAACGCGCCGGGCGGCAGCGGATACGGAGCGCCGTGCGCGTCGAAGCGCGCGACCGCCGGGACGCCGCCGTTCGCGTACGCGACGTACACCGCGCTCGTCATGTCGACGACGACGGACGACGTCGCGAGGCCGCCCGCGGCGTCGGACGCGGTCGCCACGAGCGACGACGGGTACGTGGTCGCATTCGGCGCCACGGCCTGCACCGTGAAGCGGTCCGTCGTACCGCTCACCGGCGATACGGCAAGGACGCCGGTCGCGCGCGTATTGGCCGTGAGTGCGATCGACACCGGCGCGTCCGGCTGCACGATGACGTTACCGCCGGCGTCCAGCGGCGCGACAGCGAACGTCGCGGGCGCCCGACCGATCAGCTCGTACCCGGCCGGGCTCCCGGCGCGCGTGACGACGTTCGGCTGGTCGGGCAGCGGTCCGATGCGCACGCTCGCGACCGTCCCGATCACCGTCGCATTCAGGGTGTTGAGGGTGTTCGCGACGATCGTCTGCGCGAGGCGGACGCGGCCCAGCTCGTTTCCGGCCGCCGCCGTCTCGCCCGGCGTCTGCAGCGCGTCGTACAGCGTGATGATGAAGACGTCCGGGCCGACCGGCGCGTCGATCGCCACGGTCGACGTTCCGCCCGCGGCGCCGGGATTGTTCGCGAACGTGATCGGGCCCGGCGTCGCGCCGTCGGGGTTCACCTCCACGACGACGCCGAGCGCGGACGGCGACACGAAGTGCGGACGACGCGCCGCGCGCTGCGCACGGTCGGGCCAGCGCAGGGTGAAGCTCACCGGCGCGCGCGCCCGCGCCGCCGGCTGCGCATGGTGCGCCGGAGGTACGGTTCCGGCACCGCGCGCGCAGCCGCTCGCCGCGAGCGCGCAGGTGAGAGCGGCGATCGCTCGGCGCACGTTCACTTGAGCGCCCCCTGCGTGAGCGTCACGCCGACCGCGACGGACGCGCGCTGCCCGAAGCGGTCGACGAACGCGAGCGTGCACGCGCCCGCGCCTTGCGCGGTGATCGTGAACGTGGCGGGCGCGTTCTGCAGCGAACCCGGCGCCACGTTCGCGACCGCTGCGCACGAAGCGCCGTCGAACCCGATCGTGCCGCTGTATCCGGGCTCGCTGACGTCGACGGTGGCCGACTGCCCCGCAGCCGTGAACGCGAGCGTGTTCCGCGAGACGCTCAGCGCGCCCGAAGGCGGCGGTGACGGCGACGCGGTCGCCGCCGGCGGCGCGACGAACGATGCGGACGGCGATCCGCCGCCGCCGGCGCAACCGCCGGCGCTCGCGAGAACCGCGAAGGTGATGAAGTAGCGTTGCATGTCGTGCACCATCGTCGCGAGGTACGCGCACGACGATGCGTCCGACTTGTTACCGCGCGGTGTTGCGCACCATCTTGGCCGAAAGGGACGCGGTCGTACGCGCGATCATGCGACGTCGAGCCGCCGGGCAAGCGCGTTCGCTCGTGCGAGCGCTTCGGGCGAACCGTGACGCTCGATGAGCGACAGCGCCTCGCGGATGTAGCGCTGCGCTTCGCCGCGCCGCCGGCAGCCGAGAGCGGCGGAGGCGAGCGCACGCGCGGCCCCCCCGCGGATTCGAGCGTTACCGACGAACTCCGCATCGGAGTAGACGGCCTGCGCGTGCTCGCGTGCTTCGGCATAGCGGTGCGCTGCGGCCGCTGCGTACGCGCGCTGGCACCGCGCCATCAGCCCCGCCGCGCTGCGGGATGGCACGAGCTTTTCCACCAGATGCGCGCTCGCAAGGGCATCCTCGGGGTTCGACTCGCATTGCGACACGGCAATCGCGGACGTGGTGAATGCACGCGCCATCGTGCGGCGGTCCGCGGCGTGAAAGGCGCGAATGATCCCGTCGAAGATCGGTCCGCACTCACCGGGCCCGGAGGCTGCCTCACCGGCGATGCGATCCGCTCGCGCGGCGAGCATCACGTGCACGTGTCCGTGCGCCGCTGCCAGCTCTTCGATGCGCGCGAAATGCATGCGGTCCTCACCCCGCGCCGCGTGGAACCCGTACATCTGCGCGTCCGCCGTCATGAGCGCGAGCTGCTCCTTGGTTCGCGCCGGATGGAGCGTCGGGAGCACGGCGAGGCCGCGGCGCACCGCGCCGCAGCCGCGCTTGCCGTCACCGACCTCCCACCGCTGCGAGGCGTACGCCGCCGCCGCGCGCACGAACAGCGCGCGCCGCGATTCGCTGCGCGCACGATCGTCGCCGCACGGCATGAGCACGAGCGGCGGCTGCGTCCCAAGTCCGGCGGACGCCGCCGTCTGCCAGCGCAGAAGCCAGGCGACGAAATCGACGTGCTCGTCGGCGGCGCGAGCCCCGTCGTCGTCCAGCTCGCGCGCCTGCCGCACCATCACGGTGCGCGCCGCGTCGAGATGCGCGGCAGCTTCCGCGTGACGCAGAGCGTCGAACTCCGCTTCGGCGGCGAGGCAAAGCGCCTCGATACGCCGGCCGGCCGGCGCCGCCGCGGCGATCGACCGAAACGCCGACTGTGCGACGAAACCGTGTCCGAGCTCGTGAAGCTCGACAGCTTCCGCGAGGCGCACGGTCGCGACGTCGCAGACGGTGGCCGTTGCCGGCAGCGCCCGGTCCAAGCCGCGAAACGCCTGGACGAACGCCTCGTGCGCCGCGCGGCGCTCGCGGCGCAGCTGGCGTTCGGACAGACCGATCTCCGCGGCGACCTCGAACGGAGGGCTGTCGTCGATCTCGCAGCGCAGCAGCACCGCGTGCATCCGTCCGAGGTTGACGTGCATTGCGTCACCCGCGTGCTCGCTCAAACCCGCCAGCGCCGCGCGCACGTCGTCGCAGATGCGGCCGAGCGCGGCGTGATCGCCGGGCAGATTGCGCCGCGGCGCGCGTTGCGCGGGCTGCATGAAGGGAAAATAATCCCGCACGAGCGGGTTGCGCCGCAATTCCGCGGCGGCATCGAGGTTGCGCAGCAAGTGGCGTGACGCGCAGTAGTCGGAACGCGTCGGATCAGCGCGCGGCATCGCGGTCGCTCCGGGTGAACGCACGAAAGTACACGATCTCTCGGCCTCCTCAGCCGAGCGGCATCGCCTACACCATGGCTTTCCGGCCCATTCGTAGTTTGCTGTAGCAGAATCCTGCTATGTATGCTACGAGGACTTGCTACCCGGCGCTCGCGAGCCAGCGCAGCGCTTTGATGCCCGGGACGAAAAAGTACGCTCCGCCGACCAGGGTCACGAAGCTCGGCACGCCGGAGATGCGGCGGCGCACCGGCGCTTTCTGCAGCGTCATCACGGGCGAGTCTTTCGGCTGGCCGCCCACGAGCGGGTCGACCTCGCCCGCGAGCCCGCCGAAGACGGGGTTGTCGAGCCACGTCTGCTGGACGAACTCGAACTGGCGGGCGAGATCCGCGCACAGGCAGATGAAGTGGAGGCCGCGCTCCTTGCCGTCGGGGACGAGCGGCTCGACGATGCGGTCACCGTACGATCGGCCGCGCCGCATCAGCCGGTGGCGCGCGGTGCGCTTGAGCGACTCGGGCGGCTTGTCCGTGAGCAGCGCGTCGCGCGGGTTGGCGCGCCGCGCGTGTGCGCCCAGCGGGCAGCCGAAACCGTGCGGGTCCGGCTCGGCGTAGCCGAACGCGTCGGTCTTGCCCAGCGACGGATCGTCGGCGTCCGGCGCGAGGGCGAGCGGCGCGCCGCTCTTCCAGCGCCCGACGAACTTGGCGCCGAGCATGTCGCGCGCCGCCGGATCGCTGCGGCCGTCGGGCGTGCGCGACTGCGCGTCGAGGAACTGCCAGAACGCCGGGACGTCCTGCGTCGTCTGCCGGAACACGAGGTAGCTGCCGTTCTTGCCGAGGTCGCCCTTGGGTCCCAGCGCCGGCGCGTCCGCGGGGTAGCCGTACTCGTTCTCGTAGCCGAGCAGAAACTCGCCCGGGCTCACGACGTTCGCGGACTCGGCTTTCGCCGCGTGGCCGGTGCCGTCGATCGCGGGCTGGCCGACGCCGTCGGCGAATCCGAAGTGCTCGTTGCGGTCGGGGTAGAGCCCCGCTTCCAGCAGCGCGACTTCCGCGAGCGCGCCGGACGCCGCGACGCCTTGGCGCATCCGCGCGACGAGCGCGTCGCGGCCGGCCTCGCTGTCGGCGTAGAGCATCAGCAGCACGTCGACCGGGCGGTCGAGCCCGCCCCACCGCCAGCTCTTGGGCGAGCCGTCGTCCTCGCAGTCGCCCAGGATGCGCGACCGCAGCGCGGAGTTCATCCCGTCGATGAACGGGATCGCGAACGAGTCGAGCGTCGCCCGGTCGACGCCGAGGTGCGCGAGCCCCGTGTTCGTGAGCGCGACGTTGACGTTCACCGGGTTTTTCTTGGTCTTGTCCACCGGCTTTTCCGCCGCCGTGGTGATCTCGTCCGCGAGCGCGGCGAGCCAGCGGCGCGCGGCGGCGGGCTGCGCGGGGTCGATCGTGAGCAGCACGAACGCCGACCACGGCCAGTCGACGTAGCCGCTCAAGATGATGCCTTGGATGTCTTCTCGCTGGAGCCGTTCAGCCACGGTGTCGTCCTCGGATCAGAGCCGCTGCAGCCAGGCTTCGACCGCGTCGCCGCTCGGCGGCGTCGCGAGGCCGTCGCGGATGGCGCTGTTGTTGTCGATGGTCGGCACCGTCAGGTTCGGGTAGGCGCTGTACCACACGTTGGTGAGCACTTGCGTCTGCCGCGCGATCGCTTTGAACTTGCGCTCGTCGCGCGCGCCGCCCAGCACGAGAAAGCGCGTGCGCGGAAAGTTGTCCGTGTTGCTCCAGATCGCGGTCAGCCCGATCGCGGCCTTGTCGATGAAGTCGTCGAGGTAGTTCTCCCAGCTCCCGTCGTAGTTCGTCAGGAACAGCAGCCGCCGCCCATCGTCGATCACGACCCAGTGCGCGAAGTGCAGGCTGTTGAGGCCGCTGAGCTTGCCGTAGATCGACACGCGGCCGACGAGCTTGGTGAGAAAGAGCACGAGCCGGATCGCGAACAGCCGGAAGCGGCCCGGCTTGACGTAGCACAGGCTCGCCATGTGGTTCTGGACGATGTTGTCTTCGTTCGCGGCAAGCGCGAGGACGTGCGCGGGATCGCTGGGCGGGATGTCGACCTTGTCGGTGAGCTCGTGGATGCGCAGCACGATCACGAACAGCAGCAGCAGCGGCCCGGCGACGGGCCACAGCACGAACAGCCCGAACGCGAGCGCGGCGAGCACCGCCCAGCGCAGGAGCAGATCGAGCCGGCCGATGCGCCGCTCCGCCTTGAGCGCCCACCCGAAGCTGCCGCGCGCGAAGTCGCGCAGCGCGCCGAAGTAGTCCGCCGGCGACGCCGCGGCGCCGTCTTTCACGACGGCGTCGAGCTGCGTCTCGAGCCCGCGCCGCAACTCCGCTTCCGCCTTCGTGCGCTGCACGCTGCGCCCGACGTTGCCGATGTAGCCGGCGTCGGGCAGCGTGAGCCGTGCGAGCAGAAAGCCGCGCAGCTTCGCACGGTCGTACGCGGCGGAGCCGTCGTACTCTAAGCACATGCCGTAGATGCGGTGCAGCGCGGGTGCGGCGGCGTCGAGCAGCGCGTCCAGGTACGCCTGCGGCGTGCCGTCGACGTTGTTCTCGAACACCAGATACGTGCCGTACGTCGCGTCGGGGAACAAGACGAGGCTGGTGAAGTGCAGCATCGGCAGCGACGCGAAGGGCAGGTCGGGATCGCGCGGCACGTTCTTGCGGATCTGCGCGAGGTACGCCGTGAGCTCGGCCTCGCGCTGCGGGTTCACCTTGGCGATGAAGGTGAAGATGCTCTGCTTCACCCGTCGAACTCCACGAGCATGCGCGTCGGGAACGGGCCGTAGTACGGCACGCACCCCGCCTCGCCCGGCGCGAGCCGCAAGTTCGGCAGCCGCAGCAGCGCGGCCATCAGCTCCGGGATCTGCACGCCGTTGATCGCGACGCCGAAGCATTGGTGCAGCCCGTAGCCGAAGTGCAGCTTCTCCGAGTCGTGGTCGATGCGGAACGTGCCCGGCTTGCGGAAGCCCTCGAAGTCGAACATCGCCGAGATGTTGCCGAGCAGCACGGTGGTGCCGGCCTTGATCGTGTGCGCGCGCGGCGTGCCGGCGGCCAGCGTGGTCTCGTGCGCGGCGTAGCGAAACAGCAGCGGCGTGTGCGGGTTGAAGCGCGCCGCCTCGTACGTGTAGCGCTTGACCGTCGCGAGGTCGCCCGCGAGCGCCGCGGCGCGCGCGCGCGCCAGCTCGTCGGGGCGCTTGAGCAGCTCGCCCAGCGCGAGCACCGTGAACTTCGACGTGGTCTCGACCGCGCCGACCAGCAGGCCGCTCAAGTTGCGGCGCACCGTGTCGTCGTCGAGCCACGGGCGTTCCGGCCCGCGCAGCGCGAGCAGCCGGCGCAGCACGTCGTCGGGCGGCGCGCTCGCGGGCGGCTCCGCGTTGCGCTGCGCGATGACGGCGTTCATGTGGTCGCGCAGCGCGTTGCCGGACGCCATCGCCTTCGCGTGCACGTTCTTGTCGTTGGTCAAGTTCAAGAACACGTCGTAGAAGATGTCGCGCAGCCACTCCATCATCGCTGCTTCGGTGGGGCCCGGCATGCCGAAGTACGACCCCACGAGCCGCACCGCGACGACGCGCGCGTAGTCGTTCACCACGTCGATCTGCCCGCGTGGGCGCGCCGCGCCGATCAGCCCGGCGGCCTCGGATGCGACGAACGCGCCGATGCGCGTGAGGTCGCCCGGCAGCACCGCCGCGCGCAGCGCGCCCTGCTCGCGCTCGTACTGCGGGCCGCGGTCCATGCCCAGGATGAACGGGCCGTCGAGCTGGTCGATCTTGGGCGCGTTGATCTGCGACACGGTGAAGTCGGTGTCGCGCGTGAGCACGTCGACGACGTCGGCGTAGCGGCTGACGACGGCTTTGTTGCCGAACGTCAGGATCGGGGCGACCCACCGCAGCACCGCGAAAAGCGGGCGCAGCAGCCGCGGTCCGATGAGCACCGGCAAAACGCCGGGAAAACAGAACCGCACGAATCTGGGCACCCCGAGCGACGCGCGAAGCGCCCGCCGAAACGAACGCCGCGAGGAAGAGTGCCGAGTATAGTCGATCCGCCGGGGCTGCACAAGCAGGCCACCGGCGGATGCGCGGAGTTAGCGGCTCGACGCCTGCGGGGGCGTGATCCCCAGCTCTTGGTAGAACGCGTTCGGGTTCATCGGCCGCCCCAAGAACGCGCGGACTTCCTGATCGGGCTCCGTGAGCCGCGCCGGCGCGAGGATGTCGTTGCGGTACGCGAGCCCGGCGACCGGGTTGGTGAGCCCCTGCGCCTTGAATCTGGAGAACATGTCCTGCGCGTAGACTTTCGACCACAGATAGCCGTAGTAGCCCGCGTCGTACCCGCCCATGAGGTGGCCGAACTCCGACTGCGGGTGCGTGCCGTCGACGAACGCGTTGGGCGTGACGGCGCCCACCGTCGCCTTCCACACCGCCGTCGTGTCGACCGGCGGCTTGGCGGTGTGGAACTTCATGTCGACGGTGCCGTAGAGGATCTGCTGCGTGGTCTGCAGCGCGTAGTGGACGTAGCGCGCCGCGATCATCTTCTTGACCAGCTCGTCGGGTAATGGTTGGCCCGTCGTCACGTTGGCGCTGACGCGCTTGAGGATGCCGGGATCCCACGCCCAGTTCTCGAGCATCTGCGAGGGCGCTTCGATGAAGTCTTGGCGGAAGCCGTTGGTGAGCGTCGCGTACGCCTCGTTCGCGAGCACGGCCGCCATGTTGTGGCCGAACTCGTGGAAGAACGTCTCGACGTCGCCGTGCGTGAGCAGCGCGGACTTGCCGGGCGCGGGCTGCGGCCAGTTGCCGACGATCGCGCTCTCGGCGAGCCGGATGGTGCCGTCGGGCAGCACGCGGCGCGGGATGACGCCGAAGTTCGCGAAGTGGTCGTACTTGCCGGGGCGCGGAAACAGGTCGAGGTAGAAGCGCCCGAGCGGCTTGCCCGACGCGGTGTCGTTGACGTTGTACGCCTGCACCTGCGACTGCCACACCGGCACGCTGACGCGGGTGAACTTCACGCCGAGCAGCTCTTGGTAGATCGCGAGCACGCTGGCGACGACTTTCTCGACGGGGAAGTACTGCTTGATCTCGTTCTGGTCGACGGCGTACTTCGTCTTGCGCAGCTGGTTCTCGTAGTACGTTTGATCCCACTGGTCCAGCGGCCCGCCCTTGAGCGCCGCGTCCTCGTCGCGCTCCTGACGCGCTTTGGGAAGGATCGCCGCGTCGATCTGCGCGAGGAAGCTCTCGACGCGCTGCGGCGTGCCGGCCATCCGGTCGGCGAGCACGTAGGCGCCCCACGTGGGGTAGCCCATCAGGTGCGCGAGCCGGTCGCGCGTGGCGATCGCGTCTTCGAGCAGCTTCACGTTGGCGTCGCCGCCGCGGTTGTTGTACGCGATGTAGTACGCCTTGCGCGCCGCGGCGTCGGTCTCGTTCTGCAGGAACGGTCCGACCGTCGACTCGTTGACGGGCACCGTGTAGCCGCCGTCCGGAGTTTTCTTCAGCGACGCGGCCACGAAGTCGGGCGGCAGCGGCTGCGCCTGCGCGGCGGTGATCGCGATCGTGGTCTCGTCGTTGCCGAGGTTCGCGGTGAACTTGTTCTGGCCGGTGGTCAGCTTCTGCTGGAGCGCGACGAACTCGCGCCGCTGCGCGCCCGGCAGCCCGGCGCCGCTGCGCTTGAGCGCCGTGAGCCACAGCTGCGTGAGCTTCGCTTGCGCGGCGCCCTTGACGGTGCCGCTCGCCTGCGCGTCGGCGAGCGCGCGGTACAAGTCGGGGCGCGCGGCGATCTCGCTGAGCACGTTCCCGGCGTCGGTCGAGCACTTCAGCGACGCCTTGCGGACCTGGGCGTCGGTGGAGACGTTGTAGAGAAAGGCCTGCGCCGCGAGGTTGTCGTTGAAGTCCGCCGAGGCGTTCTCGAGCGGCAGCACGACGCTCGCGAAGCTGCGGCGCTGCGCCGAGTGCGCGATGCGGTCGGCGTCGCGGCGCAGCGCCGCGATCGACGCCCCGCACGACGACGCGATGCGCGCGGGCGTTAGGGACCAGTCGATGGGGAGCACGGCCGCGGCGGGTTTGGCGGGCGACGGCAGCGGCAGGGTTGCGAGGAGCGCGGCGCACGCTGCCGCGGCGCAGCTACGCGAGAATACGGACTTCATCGTAGCCTCTACGTTCGCGCAGGTCCGGCGCGTTCCGTCTGCGAGCGGCTAGGGACGAGGGGACGGTGAGGACGCGGGCGCGGTCGGCTGCGGTGCGACGCCTTGGCGGCGCGAAGCGTCGGCGGGGTGCCGGGCGATCTCGACGAGCAGCTCGTCGGCCGTCTGCACGATCTCCTTCGCCGAGTCGTGGTACATCGACACGCGGTTGTCGCTCTTGGTCGCGACGGCGGTTCCGTTCGTATGCGCCGAATTCTGGGCCGTCGGCTCGGTGATCCATTCCGCGACCTCGCGCGCCATCGTCCGGTAACGCAGCAGCTGCTCGCGCGCTTCGTCGAGCCGGCCCATCCACATGAGCGCGCGCGCGGCGGCGACGCCGAAACCCGCTTGGCGCACGTCGGCGTAATGCTGCGCCTCGCGGAAACCGTACGCGAGCTTTTGCGACGAGCAGCGCGCGTAGGCTTCGGCCGCGGCGTGCGCGGTGTCGTAGACGCGCTGCGGCGGATCGTCGGTCCGCAGCTTGCCGACGGCGAGCACGTACTGCGTGCCCTCCGGGCAGATCGTGTCGCTGAACCCGGGCTGAACGGCGGCGGACGGACCCGTCGCGGCGGCCGCCAGCGCTAGCGCAAACAGGACGGAAAACGTAACCCGCATGTGCTCGTCAACCTCGCAGGAGGGCGCTTTCGTTCCGCCGCCGGAAATGCAAGTATGCTGTTTCGCTCACTCCTCCGCGTGACCGCGGCCGTCGCGTTCGCCGCGCTGATCGCTCCCGCCGAGCCGTCGGCGGCTCCGCCGCCGGGCCTCGCGTACGACGAGATCGTGCGCGTCGTCGTCAACGCGACGCCGCCGCCGCCGGGCAACTTTCAGGCGGATCTCGCGGCGGTCACCTCGCCGCAGGCCGTCGCCGCGGCGACGCCCGCACCCAAGAAGCGCGGCATCAGCATCGGCGCCATCGCCGGCGCGATCGCGGGCGGCGGCGGCGCGAGCGGCGTGGCGGGCGCCGTCGCCGGCGACCTCGTGTCGAACGCGATGGAAAACGCGATGCAGCAGTCGCTGGGCGCGCAGTTCGGCGCGCTCGCGGCGCTGGCGCGCGGCTTCATGCAGCCGCACCTCATGCGCTACGCGTACCTCAACGGCTGGGAGCGCGTCGAGGACGTGACCGCGCAGACGGCCACCATCCGCAAGTGCGACATCGGCCAAGTCGTGCGCCTCGACCTCGCCAAGAAGACGTACACGGTGTACGACCCCAACGCGGAGCCGACCGACGCCCCCGCCGTGCCGGCCCCGGCGCCGCGGCGCGGCCGCTCGGCGCCGGCCGATCCGCAGCAGCCCGGGACCGCGGTCGCGACCCTGACGTCGACCACGCGCGCGCTGGGCGCGCTGCGGATCGAGAACCAGGCGACCGCGGGCTACGACTCCACCACCAGCTTCGCGACGACCCAGTCGACGGGCAGCTGCCGCGACGGAAGCGCTTCGATCGAGAACGTCGAGTACGTCGCGCCGATCATCCGGCCGGGCGTGACGTCGTGCCCCGCGCGCCGCCGCCCGATCCCGGAGACCGCCGACGCCGTCGTCGCGGCGCCGCCGTCGGGCGGCTGCCGGCCGACGTTCACCATGCGCCGCAGCGGGCCGACGCCGCCCGCCAACCGGCTGGCCCTCTACTCGCTGGTGACGTTCGGGACCGGCGCCGCCGCCACGCCCGCGCCCGCGGCGAGCCCGGGCGCCGGGACGGTCGGCTTCCTAACCGAGCGCGGTAACCTCAAGACGCTCACGCAGGCCGATACCGGACTGTTCGCCATCCCCCAGGGCTTCACGAAAACGCCCTAGACCGCTATCATAGGCGAGCCTCGACGAGGGTTTGGGCCTCGCGCAACGGTAATCCGTGAACCCCGCCAGGCCCGGAAGGGAGCAACGGTAAGCGGACCTTGCCGTGTGCCGCGAACCACCTGGCCCTCGTCCTGGCCTTTCTTTTGTATGCAGAACATTTTTCTAACGGCCGTGCTCGCCGGGTTGGTGAGCGCGCTCGTCGTGACGACCGGCTACCATCTGCTCGTCGCGGCGCCGCGCTTGCGCAAACTCGGCACGGTCATCGACACGCATGACGGACTCCTCGGAGGCGGCGCCAGCCGCGCCACCGACCGGCTCGCCGTGCTCGAGCGCGACACCGCCGCGGTCGCGAGCGCGCACGAGGTGGAGGCGCGCCGCGTCGACGCGCTCGAAAAGATCGCGCGCAGCGAGGTGCCCCGGGTCGGCTTCGTGCGCTACAACTCGTTCGACGACGTCGGCTCCGACCTGTCGTACGCGCTGGCGCTGCTCAACCGCGACGGCGACGGCGTGGTGCTCAGCAGCATCTACTCGCGCGAGGAGACGCGCACGTACGGCAAGGCCGTGGCCGGGTTCAAGCCGGCCACCGAGCCGTCGGACGAAGAGCTCGCGGCGATCGCCAAAGCGCGGGCGGTGACGACGTGAAGGACCCGCGCAAGACGTTCCTGCTCAAGATCATCCCGCCCGACGGCTACAGCGTGTACCGGCTCGCGTTCACGCGCCGGCACATCGCGATGCTCGGCATGGCGATGGTGATCGCGTCGCTCGCGGCGGTGGGCTTCCACACCTATCAACTGCACGTCGCCGCGGCGGACGTGCGCGCGCTGCAGGCGCGGACGGCGGAGCAGCAGACGAAGCTGCAGGCGATCGACAAGCAGGCGGACGCGCTGGCGGCACAGCTCCGCAACGTGCAGAAGGAGAACGCCGAGATCAAGCGCCTCATCGGCGCGGACCGCGGCGGCAAGAAGCAGCACGCGTTCGTCGCGCCCGCGAGCGGCGCGCCGGCGAAGGATTTCACGGCGGTGCAGACGCGGCTGCGCGAGCTCACGCGCGCGTCCGACACGACGCGCGCCGACGCGCAGCGCCTGCAGCACCTCGCGGTGCGCGTGCTCAACCTGCGGCGCATGGCGTCGATCGCGCACCAGCGGATGCTCGCGGCGATCCCGTCGCTCAACCCGGTGGGCGGCGGCATCGCGGCGTCGTTCGGCTGGCGCACGAATCCCTGGCCCGAGTACCACAAGGGCCTCGACCTCGAAGCGAACTACGGCACGGCGGTGCACGCCACCGCGGCGGGGACCGTCGCGAGCGCGGGCTGGGACGGCGGGTTCGGCATCAAGGTCGACATCGACCACGGCAACGGCTACCACACGTGGTACGCGCACCTGTCGCGCGCGAGCGTGAACGCCGGCGAGCGCGTGACGAAGGGCCAGCTGATCGCGCTGAGCGGTTCGACCGGCTCGTCGACCGGCCCGCACCTGCACTATCAGCTCATGCGCGACGGCCAGGCGATCGATCCGCAGCCGTTCCTGCGCGGCGTGCCCGACAACGTGCTCGCGACACTTCCCGACAGCCCGGGCGTATAAGGAGCATGTTCCCCTGTTGGCTCTGGGAGATCGTCGGCAAAATCTTTCTGCTGTATCAGCTGCTGATGCTGATCTACGCCGTCGTGTCGTGGGTGCCGAGCTTGCGCGGGCGCTGGTTCGACTACGTGGCGATGGCGGTCGATCCGGTGCTCGTCCCGGTGCGGCGCATCATCCCGCCGCTGGGCGGCCTGGATCTGTCGTTCATCGTCGTGCTGATCGTGCTTCAGATCGTGGCGCGGATGGTCGCGGGCGAACCCTGCATCCGCTGAGCACTTGATTCAACGCGAATCGGCCGTCGCGACGAGCGGCCCCGCGCACGTGCGCAACTTCTGCATCATCGCGCACATCGACCACGGCAAGACGACGCTGTCGGACCGCCTGCTCGAGTTCACCAAGACGGTGCAGCGGCGCGAGATGGAAGAGCAATTGCTCGACGCGATGGACCTCGAGCGCGAGCGCGGCATCACGATCAAGATGCACCCCGTGACGCTGACGTACACGGCGCACGACGGGCAGACGTACGAGCTGAACTTCATCGACACGCCGGGCCACGTCGACTTCTCGTCGGAGGTGTCGCGCTCGCTCGCGGCGTGCGAGGGCGCGCTCCTGGTGATCGACGCGGCGCAAGGCATCGAGGCGCAGACGCTCGCGAACTACCACCTCGCGCTGGCGCAGGACCTCACCATCATCCCGGTGATCAACAAGATCGATCTGCCCGCCGCGGACGTCGAGCGCGTGAAGCACGAGATCGAAGAGCTGCTGGTGATCGAAGGCTCCGATGCGATCCCCGCCTCGGCGAAGGAAGGGATCGGGATCGAAGAGATCCTCGAAGCGATCGTGCACCGCGTGCCGCCGCCGCGCGGCTCGGACGACAAGCTGCGGGGGCTGGTGTTCGACGCGCAGTTCGACACGTACCGCGGCGTCGTCGCGTACATCCGCATCGTCGACGGCGAGCTCAAGGCGGGCTCGCGCTTCATGTCGATGGCGCACCGGCGCGTGTACGAAGCCACGGAAGTCGGCGTGTTCAAGCCGGAGATGCGCAAGACCGAGTCGCTGTCGGTGGGCAACGTGGGCTACGTGATCGCGAACATCAAGTCGCTGGGCGACATGGACGTGGGCGACACCATCACGCTCGCGGACGATCCCGCCAGCGTCGCGCTGCCGGGTTACAAGCCGATCGTGCCGATGGTGTACTGCGGGCTGTATCCCAACGAAGGCGTCGAGGTGTCGGAGCTGCGCGACGCGCTCGAGAAGCTGTCGCTGAACGATTCGGCGCTGCACTTCGAGCCGGAGTCGTCGATCGCGCTCGGGTTCGGTTTCCGCTGCGGTTTTCTGGGGCTGCTGCACATGGAGATCGTGCAAGAGCGGCTGGAGCGCAACTACAACCTCGACCTGATCGCGACGTCGCCTTCCGTGGTCTTCCGGGTGACGCTGACGGACGGCACCGTGGAGAACATCGACAACCCCGCGAAGCTGCCGGCGCGCGACAAGATCGCTCTGATGGAAGAGCCCTACGTCAAGGCGACGGTGATCACGCCGCCGGAGTACGTCGGCGCGATCATGGAGCTGACGCAGAACCGGCGCGGCCAGCTTTCCAACATGGAGTATTTGGTCGACGGGCGCGTGATCCTGAGCTACGAGATGCCGCTGATCGAAGTGATCGTGGACTACTTCGACCAGCTCAAGTCGCGCACGAAGGGCTACGCGTCGCTGGACTACGAGGTGATCGGCTACCGCGAAGGCGATCTCGTGAAGCTGGAGATTCTGCTCAACGCGGAGCCGATCGATGCGCTGTCGTTCATCGTCGCGCGCGAGAAAGCCGCGTCGCGCGGGCGCGCGCTCACCGAGAAGCTCAAAGAGCTCATCCCGCGCCAGATGTTCGACGTGCCGATCCAGGCGGCGATCGGCGGCAAGATCGTCGCGCGCGAAACGGTGACCGCGATGCGGAAAAACGTGCTCGCGAAGTGCTACGGCGGCGACATCACGCGCAAGCGCAAGCTGCTGGAGAAGCAGAAGGTCGGCAAGGAGCGGATGAAGCGCGTCGGCCGCGTGGACCTGCCGCAGGAAGCGTTCATGGCGGTGCTGCGGCTGGACGAGTCGTAGCGCCGGCCGAGCTTACGCGATGGTAGGTTCGGTGATTAGCCGGCGGGATGCGAGATGATGAAGTCGGCCGCATGACGGTGTATGTGGCGACGAAGAACGCTGGGAAGCTGCGGGAGCTGGAGGCGCTGTTTGCGGGGGCGCTGATTGGCGGCGAGGCGTTCGCGCTGGCGACGTTCGATGAGTACGCAGATCCGGTCGAGGGCGAGACGTCCTATGCCGACAATGCGGCGCTGAAGGCCCGTGCGCTGCACGCGCAGTTGCGCGACGCCGGCGTGGTGGGCAGCGTGCTGGCGGACGACTCTGGGCTCGAAGTGACGGCGCTCGGCGGGCGACCCGGCGTCCTGACCGCGTACTACGGTGGGCCGGGTCTGACGTGGAGCGAGCGACGGCGCGCGCTGCTCGCCGAGCTGGCCGGCGTCGGCGGCGGGGCCGATCGACGGGCCCGGTTCGTGTGCGCGCTTCATTTCATCGACGCTGGCGGCGGCGAGCTGGCGACGATCGGGACGGTGGACGGCGAGATCGCCGCCGAGGAGCGTGGGGAGCTCGGGTTCTCGTTCGATCCGGTGTTCTTCTATCCGTCCGCTGGACAGACGTTCGCGGAGCTCAGCGCGGCCGAGAAGAATCGCGTGAGCCACCGGGCAAGCGCGGTGGCCGCGCTGCTGAAAACGCTGTCGCCGCGCATGCGGTCGTAGTAGGGGCTGGAATGCAAAGACGGCCCGGTCTTGCGACGGGCCGTCTCGTTCATGGTGCACCGCGAAGGACTCGAACCTTCAACCAATTGATTAAGAGTCAACTGCTCTACCGTTGAGCTAGCGGTGCAACGTGACCAAGGTTACCCGCTCGGCGCCGCCTCGTCAAGCGCGCCGCCAAGCGGGCAGTTGGTGCGCCCGGTGGGACTCGAACCCACGGCCAATGGCTTAAAAGGCCACTGCTCTACCGACTGAGCTACAGGCGCTCGGGAGAACATGGGTGACTGACGGGTCACGATCCCGCGGCCTCCGGCTTCACAGGCCGGCGCTCTAACCAACTGAGCTACAGTCACCACGACGAACCGCCTTTAGTCAGACAGGGTCCGCTCGAAAACCTCCAAGACCGGTTGTTTCTTACCCCAAAGCGTCAGGGCAGTTCTGCGCCGATGACAGTTGGCGCACCGAACGACGCACTTAGCGATCTCCGCAACAATCACCGACAAGGGCGCCGCATCGCGCACGAGGTTACTCACATCAGCGGTCTTCGTGCCGGTGATGTGATCGAACTCCATCACGAGCGGATCGACCAGCCCGCAATCCACGCACGGATTTCTCAACATGTGCTGCTCGACGTACCGCCGATTTCTCGCTCGATATCCCTTCACTCGTGCCCGTTTCCGCTCGTTGAACTTTTCGTGATTCGTCCAATAGTGTTTGCGACAGTATCCGTTGCGGCACTGTCGGCAAATCGTATGCGCGCGTCCGGTTCGCGTATCCCGAACACCATACTCGCCGTCGCCTTGCTCGACTCCGCAGCGCCCGCACCGCTTCATGTCGATATTGTCTCGCGCGGCGATGCCAGCATCATGGCAGTTTCAAAAGACGTGGCGCGCCCGGAGGGAATTGAACCCCCATCGTTCCGCTTAGAAGGCGGATGCCTTATCCGTTAGACCACGGGCGCACGCGGCGGTGAAACACGTCGGGACGACAGGATTTGAACCTGCGACTTCTTGCTCCCAAAGCAAGCGCTCTACCAAGCTGAGCTACGTCCCGCAGGCCCCATCGTACCATGCGGGCAAAATGTGCTCGCAATTCCTTCGGAGGTCCCTTCGGGAGGCTCTCGTTTGCGCCGTCTCCTCGTCGTCGCGGCCGCCGCCGCATCGCTCCTGGCCGCCGGTCCCGCCGCTGCAGCCAAGCAACCGAGCCAGCGCGTCCTGGAGGAGAAAGACCTCCGTGCCCTCGTCACGCTCATCGATCCGCAGATCGCGCCCGACGGCAAGCGCGTCGCGGTCGTCGTGCGGCGGCCGGACTTCGCGAAGAACAAATACCATAACGAGCTCGTGCTCGTCGACGCGCGCAGCGGCACGTCGCGCACGCTCGTCCGCGAGCGCGACGACGTCAGCAGCGCGCGTTGGTCCCCCGCGGGCGACCGCGTCGCGTTCGTCGCGACGCCGCCGAAGGATCCCGACGACAAGGACGAGCCGTCGCCGCAGCTCTACGTGCTGCGCATGGACGGCGGCGAGCCGGCGCGCATCACCGAGGCGAAGAAAGGCATCGAGTCGTTCGCCTGGCGGCCCGACGGCCGGGCCTTCGCGTACGTCGCGCGCGACGAGTCCCCCGACGCGGAGCGAATCAAAGAGCACGACGACTGGTTCGAGATCACCGACAACGCCTGGACGTCGCGCGCGAACCGCGCGCCCGCGCACCTCTGGACCATCGACGGCGACGGCAAGCGCGCGCACCGCGTCACGCGCGGCTCGTGGTCGCTCGAAGGCGAGCCGGCGTTCGCACCGGACGGCCGCCGGGTGTATCTCACCCGCACCCCGAGCGCGTCGACGAATCACTACCGCGCGCGCAGCATCGTCGCGATCGATCTCGCGAACGGCACTCTGCGCACGATAACGAACGCACGCAGCGCCGACTCGCCCGTCGTCTCCGCCGACGGCACGCGGCTGATGTACGGAGCCGAACACCCACAAGCATTCGCGCAAAGCGAGCTCTTCATCGCGAACGCGGACGGAAGCCGCGCGCGCGACGTCTCCGCCCGCCTCGACCGCAACATCCAGTTCGGCCTCTTCGCACCGCACGACCGCATCATCGCCGGCGCGAACGACGCCACGCGCGACCGCCTCTTCGCGCTCGCTGCGGACGGCACGTCGCGGACGCTGCCGCTCGGCGACGTCGACCTCAACGGCGGTGCCACCATTGCGCGCGACGGCACGCTGGCGTTCGTCGGCGTCACGCCCGCACATCCGTCCGAGCTCTACATCTTCCAGCCCGCGGCGCCGCAACCGCAGCGGCTCACCCACTACAACGACGCCGTTGCTGCGCACGCGCTCGGCCGCACGCGCACGCTGACGTGGCGCAGCGCCGACGGTTTCGCCGTCGACGGCGTGCTCACCGAACCGCCCGGCGGCATTGCGCGCGGCAAGAAATATCCGCTGATGGTGCTCATCCACGGCGGCCCCACCGCGACGTCGCTCGAAGCGTTCAGCTCGCTCGCGCAGCTGATGGCGGCGCACGGGTGGCTCGTGTTCCAGCCGAACTATCGCGGCAGCGACAACCTCGGCCGCCGCTTCGCGATGGCGACGGTGCCGCACATCACGAGCGCACCAGGACGCGACGTGCTCGACGGCGTGGATGCGGTGCAGAAGCTGGGCATCGTCGACGCCGCGCGCATCGGCGTTTCCGGCTGGAGCGAAGGCGGCTTGCTCACGTCGTGGCTCATCACGCAAGACCACCGCTGGCGTGCGGCGATGTCGGGCGCGGCCGTGAACGACTGGACCGGCTACGCGAGCATGACCGACGCGCAGGACTTCTCGCCGTCGTTCATCGGCCCACCGCCGTGGGCGAGCGCGAAGATGCGCGCGCTGTACGACGCGGAATCCCCGCTGACGTTCGCGGCGAACGTGAAGACACCGACGCTGATACTCACCGACGCCGGCGACCAGCGCGTCCCGACGCCGCTTTCCTACGAGTTCTACCACGCGGTCCGTGCCACGGGGACGCCGGTCGAGATGACCGTCTTTCCGGTGAACGGTCACAACCCCGGCGATCCGCTCCACCGCGAGGAGCGCACGCATCTCTGGATCGATTGGTTCGTAAAGCACTTCTGATGATGATCGCAACGATGTTCGCCGCCGCGATCGCCGCGGCGTCCCCGGCGCCGGCGCCTGCCGCGCCCGCGTCGCCCGGAACCGCACCGCTCACCGTCGCCGCGACGACCAAGCCGCTCTCGCTCGAAGCGCTACGCCAAACCGTCAGCGTGCGCGAGCCGCAGATATCGCCCGACGGCAAACGGGTCGTGTACGTGCGCGGCGCCGGCGACTACAAAGCAGACGTCGAAAAAACCGAGCTCGTCCTCGTCGACACCGGAACCGGCGTACGCAAAGTGCTTACGCAGGACCGCGACGACGTATCCAACCCCACGTGGTCGCCGGACGGCACGCGCATCGCGTTCCTCGCCGCGCCGGGCAAAGATCAGCCGCCCGAGATCTACGTGCTCGCGCTCGACGGCGGCGATGCCAAGCGACTCACGCACGCGAACGGTGCGATCCAAGGCGTCGCGTGGCGCCCGGACGGCCGCGCGCTCGCGTACATCCTGCGCGACCCGCCGCCGGGCGCGCGCAAGCCGTCACCGTCACCGTCGCCGTACGCGTCCGCCGCGCCGGCAATGTCGCCGTCGCCCGCCGTGACGGCGAAGCCGTCGCCGTCACCGTCGCCCACGCCGAAAGGCTACGTCGAAGCGTTCACCGTCACCGACGAGCACTACCTCACGCGCGCACCGTCGCGCGCGTCGCATCTCTGGGTGATCGACGCCGACGGCGCGAGCCCGCGCCAGGTCACGCACGGCCCTGCGAGCGACGGCGGCCGCATCGACTGGTCGCACGACGGCACCACGATCGCGGTGTACGAGCAGCCCGACGCGATCTTCGCGCACTTCACCAAATCGCAGACCGTCGTCGTGAACGTCGCGAATGGCTCCGTGCGGCCGCTGCGGCCCGGCACCATCGACGGCGGCGCGGTGATGTCGCCCGACGGCACGCGCCTCGCCGTCGCGGTGCCGCGCCACGGTTCGTTGTACTTGCACAGCGACGTGGTCGTGCGCCGCCTCAGCGACGGCGGCGACGTCGCGAGCACCGTCGCGCTCGACCGCAACGCGAACTGGTTCGACTGGCTCGACGACCGCAACGTGCTGGTCGCCGCGCCCGACGGCGTGCGTACGTATCTCTGGCGCGTCGCGCTCGACGGCAGCGCGGCAAGCCGCTACGACCTCGGCGAAGTCGACCCGGGATTCGACGGTACCGTCGCGCGCGACGGCACGATCGCGTTCGTCGGTCGCCACGCGGACCGGCCGAACGAGATCTACGTCCTGCGCCGCAGCGCCAAACCGATCGCGCTCACCGACGAGAACGCATGGACGCGCGGCTACGCGATCGGCCGCTCGGACCGCATCGACTGGACGTCCGACGGCATGGCGGTCAACGGCGTGCTGACGTACCCGCCGAACTACACCGCGGGCAAGCCGTACCCGCTCGTGCTCGTCATCCACGGCGGGCCCGTCGCGACGTCGACGCGCGACTTCAGCGCGCTGGCGCAGATGCTCGCGACGCACGGATACCTCGTGCTGCAGCCGAACTATCGCGGCAGCGACAACTCGGGCGACGCGTTCCTGCAAGCGATCGTCGGCCCCGTCACGAGCGGCCCCGGCCGCGACAACCTCGCGGGCGTCGAGGCGGTGAAGAAGCTGGGCATCGTCGATCCGGCGCGCATCGGGGTGTCGGGCTGGTCCGGCGGCGGCCTGCAAACGAGCTGGCTGATCGGCCACGCGACGTTCTGGCGCGCGGCGCTCAGCGGCGCGGCGGTCAACGACTGGTTCGAGCAGGCGACGCTCGCCGACATCAGCGAGGAGTTCGCGTCGGTGCTGCTCGGCGGCGTCACGCCGTGGACGCCGGAAGGCCGCGCGAAATACCGTGAGGAGTCGCCGATCACGTACGCGGCCAACGTCAAGACGCCGACGCTGATCCTCACCGACGCCGGCGACCAGCGCGTGCCCATCTCGCAGTCGTTCGCGTTCTACCGCGCGCTGCAGGCGCACAAGGTGCCGGTGCGCATGGTGGAGTTCCCGCGCAACGGCCACAACCCGACCGATCCCGTGGACCGCGAAGCGCGCATCCGCATCTGGACCGAGTGGTTCGACAAGTGGATGAAGTGATGCGCCGTCTTATTCTATCGTCCGCTGCCGCCGCGAGCGCTGCGCTGCTGCTCGGCGCCGCGCCGCGGCCGCTCGAGCTGAGCGACGTCCGCCGCCTGGTGTCGTACAGCGCCGTGGCGATCGCGCCCGACGCGCGCCGGCTCGTCGCGATCGAGCGCCGTGCCGACTACAAGGAAAACCGCGCGCTCACGCACCTCGTGCTGATCGATCTGAAGACGCGCGCGAAGCGCACGCTGACGCCGGACCGCAAGAGCGTGCAGGGTCCGAGCTGGTCGCCGAGCGGCGACCGCATCGCGTTCCTGAGCGCGGGGGGTGAGAACAAGACGCCGCAGATCTGGGTGCTGCCGGCGGACGGCGGCGAAGCCGAGCGCGTCACCGACGCGGAGCGCGGCGTGGGCGGCTACGCGTGGCGCCCGGACGGCCGCGAGCTCGCGTACGCCACCGAAGACGAAGCGCCCAACCAAAAGGCGATCGACGCGCACGACGACGCGTTCGACGTGACGCACGAAGCGTGGACCGCGCGCGCGACCGCGCAACCGTCGCACATCTGGCTCATCGCGGCGCACGGCGGCAAAGCGCGCCGGCTGACGTCCGGCACGTGGAGCGTCGCGAGCGGCGACATGGCGTACCGCCCCGACGGCCGCGCGATCGCGTTCACGCGCGCGCCCGACGGCACGGCGAACACGCTGCTGCGCACGCAGCTCGGCATCGTCGACCTCGCGACGCGCAAGGTGCGAACGTTCGGCACAACCGGCAGCAACGGCGTGACGTTCGACCGCTCGGGCCGGACGCTCGCGTACGCGCGCCCGAACGCGGTGGCGACGGTGCAGAGCGACATCGTCCTCGCGGATGCGGACGGCTCGCACGCCGTTCCCGTCGGCGCGCGGCTCGACCGCGACACGAACGGCGGCGAGTTCCTCCCGGACGGCGCGTTTGTCACCAGCGCAGTCGACGGCACGCAGTCACACCTGTTCGTGCTGCACCGCGACGGCACGATCGGCAAGCTGCCCGTCGGCGACGTCAACCCGAACGCGGTGTCGGTCGCGCGCGACGCGACGATCGCGTTCGCAGGCGCAACGGCGAGCGATTCGTCCGAGATCTACGTCTTGCGCCCGCACGCGGCGGCGCCCGAGCGCCTCACCTCGACGAACGTCTGGCTCGCATCCCGCGGGATCGGCACGAAGCGCACGATCGCGTGGCGCAGCGCCGACGGCACGCCGCTCGACGCGGTGCTCACGCAGCCGCCGAACTTTCAAAAAGGCAAGAAGTATCCGCTCGTCCTGGTGATCCACGGCGGCCCGACGGGCGCGACGCGCGCGACGTACAACTCGCTCGCCGCGCTGATGGCGGGCCGCGGCTGGCTCGTGCTCGAGCCGAACTACCGCGGCAGCGACAACCACGGCGCGAAGTCGATCGCGACGTCGCTCGGCCGGCCGATGTCGGTCGCCGGCCGCGACATCCTCGACGTGCTCGCGCTCGTCGAGCGAGAAGGCAGCGTCGACGCGACCCGCATCGGCGTGTCGGGCTGGTCGGCGGGCGGCATGATGACGTCGTGGCTGATCACGCACGACACGCGCTGGCGCGCGGCGCTCGCGGGCGCACCGGTCACGTCACTGGTCGGCGTCGCGACGATGAGCGACGTGGACGCGTACGCGCCCGCACTGCTGCGCGGCGACCCGTGGGCGGATCCCGCGGTGATGGCGCGCACGCTCGAAGAATCGCCGCTGACGTACGCCGACCGCGTGAAGACGCCGACGCTGATCGTCACCGACGCGGGCGACCAGCGCGTCCCGACGCCGCTGTCGTACGAGTTCTACCACGCGGTGCGCGCGACGGGCACGCCCGCCGAATTATTGGTCTACCCGGTCAACGGCCACTTCCCCAGCGACCCGCTGCACGCGGAGGACGTCAACCGCCGCTGGATCGACTGGTTCGCAAAGCACTTCTGAGCGCGGGCGCGTCGACGAAGTTCCCTGCGTCAGCGGGGTCCGCAATACGCGTTGAGCGCGCTCGTGACGTCGGCAGCCGGCGTCACGGCCTGCGGCCGCGAGTAGGTCAGCTTCGTGACGCCCGGTGCGTCGTCGACGATGATCTGGTGCACCACCGAGGTGCCGAACGTCAGCTCGACCTCGTGCGCGCGCCGTCCGTCGCACGTGCGGTCCACGTCGACGCTGGCTTTGAACGCGTTGTCGACGAGGTTTTTCTTTACGCGCGCGAGCGTATCGTCGAACGAGAGCGCCGCATCGGCCAAATACGTGAGCTGTTCGCCGTCGCTCTTTTTCCACGTCTCCTGCGAGCGCGGCGTGTCCACGGTGACGGTCACGCCGACTGAATGCTCCCAGCCGCTGGGCCCCGGGAAGGGTTTCGTCGCCGCGAACACGGCGACGGGGACGAAGGCGACGAAGGCAAGGAACGCCGAGACAGTCCGAAACGATGATGATGACATAGTCACCTCACCGTATCCGCACGCCGCAGTCCCCGCAACCGACGAAAAGCGAATCACGCAGCCGAATCGTACGACACGCGGCCAGCCATCGCGACGAGCCCGCTCGAAGATTACGCCGGCAGCGTGTAGCCCTCGATGCGTGGCAGGCCGTCGCGCTCGCGGAGCGCGTTCACCATGATCGTGCCTTGTTCGATCGCGTCGTCCAGCGCGACGTGCGTGTGCGGGGTGTTCTCGTCGAACCATTCGGCGGGGTAGGTGCCCTTGCCGAGGCTGCGATAGCGCGTCCCCGGCAGCCGCCCGCAGGCGAACGATTTCAAATCGAGCGCCGAGAACCCGAGTTCCGGGACGTCGCCGACCGCGTACGCCAGGTACCAGTACAGCCACGCGCCGTAATCGTACGCCGCCGGTGCACCGACGGCGCAGGGCTTGCCATACGCGCGCAGCGACTTCACCCACGCGTCGCACGCGAGCATCGATTCGCGCACCGGCTGCACGTCCTCGCGCGTGCGCTCGTACGCCGACCAGTGCTCCGGCGTCGAACGCCACCACGCCATCACGCGCGGATGCTGCGCGGCGCCGGGTAAGAGTTCCAGATTGCGCGCGAACGTCGCGAGCAGCACCTTGTCGATCGAGAACGCGGCGATCCCGAACGACAGCATCGAGTACGGCCCGGGGATCGGACCGTCGGCCTCGACGTCCACCGACAGGTAGATCTCCGGCGTGCGCTCCTGGAGCTGCTGCTTGCGGGCCACGACCGTACCCTACCAGAAACGGCGATCCGATCCCCGGAAACCGCGGCGACATTTTCTCGAAAGAGTGTCGAAGTCGACCGCGTCCGTGCGGCTATCTCGAAGATCGGAGAGCTGCGCTTCACGCTCGTCTAGCTTCGGGTCGCCTTCGCCGGGGCACGACCAGGGCATGAGCTTCGTCGACGCTCGCAAGCTGATCGCGGGGAACAACCCCTTCATCGGCCTGCGGCCGTTCGGCGTCGCGGACGCCGACGTGTTCTTCGGGCGCGAGGCGCACGTCGCGACGCTGCTCGAGCGGTTGCGCGACACGCGTTTCCTGGCGGTCGTCGGCGCCTCCGGATCCGGCAAGTCGTCGCTGGTGCTGGCGGGTGTGATCCCCGCGCTGGCGCGCGGCGCACTCGGCGCGGCGGCATCGTCGTGGCGGGTCGCGGTGATGCGGCCGGGAACCGCGCCGACCGAAGCGCTCGCAAACGCGCTCGCCAGGACGCAGGTCCTCGGCGAGCAGGCGGACGATCCGAACGTGCCGCGCGAGAAAATCTTGGGCGCGCTCCAGCGCGGCGACCGCGGCCTCGTCGACGTCGCGACCGCGCGCTTGCGCGACGAAGAAAGCTTGCTCGTCGTCGTGGACCAGTTCGAAGAGCTGTTCCGCTACGCATCCACGGCCGATCCCGTCGCGCAGGCGCGCGAAGCTGCGGCGTTCGTGTACCTGCTGCTGACCGCCGCCGCATGGCCGGACCTGCGCGTCTACGTGGCGATCACGATGCGCGCGGACTTCGTCGGCGACTGCGCGCAGTTCGACGGTCTGCCGGAAGCGATCAACGACAGCGTGTTTCTGGTACCGCGCCTCACGCGCGACGAGCTGCAGCGCTCGATCGAAGAGCCGGTGCGCCGCCAGGGCGAGAGCATCGCGCCCGAGCTGGTCGCGCAAGTGCTCGCCGACGTGGGATCGGATGCCGACCAGCTCCCGGTGCTCGAGCACGCGCTGATGCGGACGTGGAACGCGTGGGAACGCGACCACGCCGCCGGCGAGCCGCTCGGCGCGCGGCACTACGAAACCATCGGCACGATGCGCGGCGCGCTCTCGCGCCACGCGAACGACGTGTACGACGGGCTCGAACCGCGCCTGCGCCCGATCGCGGAACGGCTGTTCCGGTGCTTGACCGCGCGCGAAAGCGACAGCCACGGCATTCGCCGCCCGACCGCGTTCGGCGCGGTGTGCGCGATCACCGCGGCGCAGCCGAGCGACGTCGAGCGATTGTTCCGCGTCTATGCGGGCCCGGGCGTGTCGTTCCTGAACGCGTCGGGACCGTTGTCGAACCCGAACTCGATGCTCGACATCACGCACGAAAGCTTGACGCGCTTGTGGGACCGGTTGCGGGCATGGGTCGACGACGAGGCAGCGTCCGGGAAAACCTACCGCAAGCTCGTCGGCGACGCGACGATGAAGCGCGCGCACTGGATCGATCCCGAGCTCGCCGTCGGGCAAGCATGGCTGGCGAAGAACCGCACGACGATCAACCCGGCATGGGCCGCGCGCTACGACGACGAGCTCGCAAAGCTGCCCGACGACGAAGCCGTCGAGTCCGCGGCGGCGCGCGGCCGCTTCGATGCCGCGCTCGCATTCCTCGCGGCCAGCGGCGCGGCGCCGCGGCGGCGGCTCCGCACGATCGTTGCCGGCGTCGGTGCGTTTTTCATCGTCGCGGCCGTGCTGGCGATCGCCGCGGCGTTCGAGCACTCGAAGGCCGCCGTTGCGCAGCGCACGGCGACGCTCGCGCAGAGCAGCGCCGTCGCCGCGGAAGACCGCGCGCGTCTCCGCAGCAGCGAAGCGCTGCGCGCGCGCGCCGAGGCGAACGCCGCCGCGCTCCAGGATCACGCCGATCGCTTGCAGGCCGCGAAAGACCTCGCCGACGCACGCCGCAAGATCGCGTTCGCCAACGCCCAGTTCGCGCGCGCACGAGCGCTGGCGAACTATAACCGCACCATCGCGGTCGCGCGCGACGATCCGGCTGCGGCGGTGCTCGCGTACGGCAACGAGATCCGCGACCTCGGCAACGGCGTCGGCACGCCGGCCGATCTCGCGTTCGCATACTACGCGCGCGGCGCAGCCTACGCAAAGCAGCATGCGAACGACCGTGCCCGCGCCGACTTCGATCACGCGCTCCGGCTCAAACCCGACTACGCGGATGCCGCCGCGGCAAAACGGATGCTGTCGACCGCGCCGAATTCCGCGAACGTCGCGCAAGCCCCGCGCGCGGCCCGCGTGGCCGCAGCCGCGACTCCGCCCGCCGCTCCGTCCTCGCGCCCAAGCGCCGCGCCCGCGCGCGAAAGCGACGGCACGGGAGCGAGCTCGCCGGCGTGCACCCGTGCGCTCACCCAGCAGCAGCATGCGGCACAGGCGGCGATCACCCCGATCGCGTCCTACGACGCCTCGGTGGCCGGGCTCGCCGACAACGCGAAGTGCGATGACGCCGCGAAGCACATCGTCAACGAAGCGTACCTCCGTTCGACGCTGGCCGCGGCGGAGCACGAGCTGAACGTCCGCGACTGGCGCGCGGAGCTCGGCCGAGCGGACGCGTTGCTGACGCGGTGCCAGGCGCTGCCGGCGCTGCGCGGCACGAGCGTCGCCGCCGACTGTCTCACGCAGCGGAAATTCAACGAGGGCGCCGCCGTTCAGTGGGCGCCGCCGTCGCCGTCGCCGTCCGCGCTGCCGAAGCCGTCGCCGTCCGTGTCGCCGGCGCCGGCCCGCAGGTAGCACGGCGCGCAGCCGATGCGCGGCGCGCTCTGAACGGGCCGATTCGCAACGGTGCGCGAACCGGCGCGGGAAGGGCACGTGGCGGAATCGGCAGACGCGCTGGATTTAGGTTCCAGTGGGGCGACCCATCCGAGTTCGAGTCTCGGCGTGCCCAGACGCTTTTGCGTGCCGGTGTGCTCCGCGCGGCGATCGGGGGAGGGAGATCAGCGTGACGAACGATCGCTCGCAAGACTTCGAGAGCGTCGTGCACGAGCGGCTCGACGACCAGATCGCATGGTACGACCGCAAGGCGAGGCTCAACCAGCACCGGTACCGCATCTCGTCGGTGCTGCAGATCGCGCTGTCGGCGGTCATCATGATCGTCGCCGCGACCGCGACGCAAGTGCTCTCGATCCCCGTCGTGCCGGGGCGGTTCGATCTCGGCGTCGCCGCGCTGCTCGCCGCGGTGCTGGCGATCTTGAAAGGGATGGAGACCGCCTATCAGTGGCAGTCGAACTGGATCAACTACCGCGCCGCGGCGGAGTCGCTCAAGCGCGAGAAGTACCTGTACCGCGCAAACGCGGGGCCGTACACCGGCGCGGCCGATCCCCGCCGGCTGCTGATCGAGCGAATCGAGGACGTGATCGCTCACGAGACCGGCGGCTGGACCGGCCGCATGCAGCAGGGCCAGCCCGCGGTCGGCGCCGCACCGCCGAAACCGGGCGAAGGGCAATGAGCTGAAGACCGCTGCCGTCGCCGGCCGCCGCATCGACGCGACGGATGCCGATGACGAAGCCTTCGACGCGGCCGCCGTGCCGCAGGTGCGGCGCGAGATCGAAGCGGCGTTCCGCCGGCTGCGGCTCGAAGGGATCGTGTGCTCCGCCGCGTGCGGCGCGGACTTGCTCGCCATCGACACGGCGCAAGCGCTCGCCATCGCCGTCCACGTCGTGCTGCCGTTCGCGCCCGACGAATTTCGCGCGACCTCCGTCGCCGATCGGTCCGGCGACTGGACGCAACTGTACGACGCGGCGGTCGCAACGGCGCGCGAACGCGGCCGGCTCACCATCCTGCCCGGTCCGTTCGCGACGGAATCCGACGCGTTCTCTGCCGCGACGCGCGAGATCGTGCGCCGCGCGCGCGAACTGGGCGGCGGCGACACCGTCGCGATCGCGATTTGGGACGGGCGCCCGCGCGGCGCCGGCGACTTCACCGCGGAGTTCTTGCAATGCGCCCGCGACGAAGGCATCCCGCAGCTTTCGATCCTTACGCAGCGAACGAGCTAGCGCGCTCGGCGCCCGGCCCGCAATCTGGTATGCTCCCAGGGTTCGTGCCGAAGGCCGCGAATCGTGGTCCGTCGGTCGCGCGGAAGTAGCTCAGCGGTAGAGCATCGCCTTGCCAAGGCGAGGGTCGCGAGTTCAAATCTCGTCTTCCGCTCCATTCGAATCTGACGGCGGGCGCTTGCCCGCCGTCCCCGCTTCCGGAGGTCTGGTGTACTCGTGCCCTCGACGCTGAAACCGCTCGACCCCACGCAGGTCGAGCTCGAGATCAGCATCACGCCGGAGGAATACACGGCGGCGCAGGATGCCGCGTTCCGCAAGCTCGTCCGCACCGCGAAGATCCCCGGCTTCCGGCCCGGCAAAGTGCCGCGCAAGATCTTCGAGAGCGCCTACGGCCCGCAGGGCATCATCGAGCGCGCGCTCGACGACCTGCTCAACGCGAAGTACCCGGCCGCGCTCGAGGAGCACGGGATCGACCCGCTGACGCGCCCCGACGTCGAGGTCATCCCGTCGGAAGACGAGGGTCAGCCGCCGCACTTCAAGGCCGTGGTCGCGATCCGCCCGGAGTTCGAGCCCAAGGACTACGCCGGGATCGAGATCACCGAGGTGCCCGACGCCGCGACCGACGAGCAGGTCGAGGAGACGCTCCAGCAGATGCGCCGCGAAGCGGCGACGCTGATCCCCGTCGACCGCGCGGCCCAGGCCGGCGACACGGTCACGATGGACTACGAAGGGAAGATCGACGGCGTCGCCTTCGAGGGCGGCACGGCGCAGGGCCAGGAGACCGAGCTGCGCGACGACCGCTTCATCCCGGGCTTCGTCGACGGCATCGTCGGCATGACGGCCGGCCAGACCAAGGACGTCGCCGCGAAATTCCCGGAGCCGTACTCGAACGAGGACCTGGCCGGCAAGGACGCGGTCTTCACCATCACCGTCCACGAGATCAAGGAGCCGGAGCTGCCCGAGCTCGACGACGAGCTGGCGAAGCGCGTCTCCCGCTCGGAGAACCTGGCCGACCTGCGGGCCGAGGTGAAGCGCCGGCTCGACGAGACCGTCAAGCGCAACGCCCGCCGCCACGTCCAGGGCGAGCTGCTCGACAAGCTCAACGCCACCAACGACTTCCCGCTGCCCGAGGTGCTGGTCGAGCGCGAGCTCGCCAACGTCCTAGGCGAGACCCGCCAGTACGTCGTGCGCGCCGGCATCCCGTGGGACGACTACCTGGCCCAAAGCGGCAAGTCGGAAGAGACCCTGCGCGTGGACGCCCGCCCCGAGGCCGAGCGGCGGGTGAAGACTACGCTGCTGGTCGAGGCGATCGCGAAGAAGGAGGGCATCGTCGCGACGCAAGCCGACGTGGAGCAAGAGCTCGCGGCCCTGTCCGCCCAGTACGGCCAGCCGCGCGAGAAGATCATCGAGGCGCTGCAGTCCAACGTCGCGGCGCTGGTCGACGGCATCGTCCGCACGAAGACCATCGACCGCCTGATCGAGCAGGCGAAGCGGGTTCCGCCGAGCACGCAACCGGCTGCAACTGAAGTCGGAACACCCTAGGTCACGGAGGGCGCACACATGGGACATCTCGTACCGATGGTCGTCGAGCAGAGCGCACGCGGTGAACGCGCGTACGACATCTACTCGCGGCTGCTCAAAGAACGTATCATCTTCGTCCACGGACCGATCGACGACGGGATGGCATCCCTCGTCCTCGCGCAGCTCCTCTTTCTGGAGCGCGAAGATGCCGATAAAGACATCGATATGTACATCAACAGCCCAGGCGGTTCGGTGACCGCCGGGCTCGCGATCTACGACACGATGCAGCTCATCAAGCCCGACGTGGCGACGATCTGCGCCGGGATGGCGGCCTCCATGGCGTCGGTGCTGCTGACGGGCGGCGCCAAGGGCAAGCGCTACGCGCTGCCCTTCGCGAAGATCCTGATCCACCAGCCCTGGGTCCAGCAGGTGGGTGGGCAAGCCACCGATATCGAAATTCACGCCCGCGACCTCATTGCGACGCGGCGCTCGCTGGCCGGGATCTACGAGACCACCACGGGCAAGCCGGTCGAGCAGATCCTCAAAGACATCGAACGCGATTACTACATGACCTCGGAAGAGGCCAAAGAGTACGGGATCATCGACGACGTGTTCCGCAAAGAAAGCCGCATCATCGCCGCCAATACGCCAGGCCTCTAGGAACACTGCATGTTTCGGTTCGGGGACGAGAAGGGTCAGCTCAAGTGCAGCTTCTGCGGCAAGTCGCAGGAGCAGGTGCGCAAGCTGATCGCGGGCCCCGGCGTCTACATCTGCGACGAGTGCATCGAGCTCTGCAACGAGATCATCGAGGAAGAGCTCTACAAGAACGTCGATGAGAACCTGCGGCTGCGGAACATCCCGAAGCCCAAAGAGATCAACCACATCCTGAACCAGTACGTGATCGGTCAGGAGCGGGCGAAGAAGTCGCTGGCGGTGGCGGTCTACAACCACTACAAGCGCGTGAACGCCGGCGGTTCGAGCGGCACGGGCGCCGACGAAGTGGAGCTGCAGAAGTCGAACATCCTGCTCGTCGGCCCCACGGGCAGCGGCAAGACGTACCTCGCGCAGACGCTCGCGAAGATCCTCGACGTGCCGCTGGCGATGGCCGACGCGACGTCGCTGACCGAAGCCGGCTACGTCGGCGAAGACGTCGAGAACATTCTGCTCAAGCTCATCCAGGCCGCCGACTACGACGTCAAGCGCGCCGAGAAGGGCATCGTCTACATCGACGAGATCGACAAGATCGCGCGCAAGAGCGAGAACCCGTCGATCACGCGGGACGTGAGCGGCGAGGGCGTGCAGCAGGCGCTGCTCAAGATCCTGGAAGGCACCACGGCCAACGTGCCCCCGCAGGGCGGCCGCAAGCACCCGCACCAGGAATTCATCCAGATCGACACCACCAACGTGCTGTTCATCTGCGGCGGCGCGTTCGACGGCCTTGAGAAGATCATCGAAGGCCGCGTGGCGTCGAACTCGCTGGGCTTCCGCGCGAACCCGGAGTCGAAGAAGGACGCCCGCAACTCCAAGCTGCTCGTGCAATTGATGCCGGAAGACTTGCTGAAGTTCGGCCTGATCCCGGAGTTCATCGGCCGCCTGCCGATCGTCGTGACGCTCGACGCGCTCGACGAGCTCGCGCTGCGCCGCATCCTGGTCGAGCCGCGCAACGCGCTGGTGCGCCAGTTCCAGAAGATCATGGGCATGGACGGCGTGGAGCTGACCTTCACGAAGGAAGCGCTCATCGCGATCGCCATCAAGGCACAGTCGCGCAAGACGGGCGCCCGCGGCCTGCGCTCGATCCTCGAAGAGATCATGCTCGACGTGATGTACGACCTACCGTCGATGCAAGGCGTGAAAAAGTGCGTCGTCAACAAAGAAGTCGTCGAGAAGCGCGAAGCGCCGGCGTTGATTTTCGCGGATAGGCCGAAGGACCAGAGCGCGTAGCGCTTTGCCGAATTGGGTCAACGCTATCTGGGTTTGGGCGTCGACTACGTTGTTGACACCCATTCGATTTGACCACGAAAACTACTTTCTCGGCGCCGTGACAATTAGCGCGGCGCTCTGGATCGTTGGCATACTAAATGCCCAATTCGTACGTGACTACCTTGCTCGAGCGCCCCGTCTTCTGGATGAAGCCGTCAACAAGATTCGACCCGAAGCCGTCCCGTTGTATTCCGACGCAATCAATGCACATTCGCGCTTCGCGGTTGTCCAGAATCGTGTAACCGTGTCAACATACTTCACTTTGATTCAGACGGTTATGATCATGGGTTTGCTCGCGCTCTTTTCGGGGTTACCGGTTTGGTGCGTGCGTTTAGCAGCGCTGTGGACATTTTGGGCTCAAATGAATGATATCGCGGCGATCCGTCGCGTCAGCCGGAGGGTGAGCGATGAGATCAAAAGGGTGGCAAATGCGCCCAGTCCATCATGGTTTAGTAAGCTTAATAGTCACTGGGACGAACCACCTCGACGATTTCGGAACGCCGTAGATTACGTGCTCCTCGTGTTATATATTTCCCTATGGTTGGCGCCTCCGGGGTGGATTCCGTTTGTCTTTTTCATCTTCATGCCGCTAGGTATCTGGGCCGCGACGAGCATCATTATTAATTCAGTAATGCGAGTTCTTGAGGCCACGCCAATGTTGAATCTGCTGCGCTATCCCGATCCCGAACATATCGTGGTAGCTCGAAATTAGAAGGCTCGATAAATAACGCTTACGCCGACCGATCGACTGTGAGCCCTTATCGAGGCACAACGCAATATTGTTTCACCCGTCGTCGACAGCACAATGGTTGTGCCTAAAGCATTACTTTTTCGAGAGGGACGGCGGGGCGCGTCCTTTCGACCAGCTGCGCCGACTTGGGCCACCGGTTTGCGAGTCGCTGGTATAATACTTGGCAGGATGAAGATTGGGAGACATGGTTAAGCGGCTCTGGCGCAAGGGATGGGTTGTTGCTCGGAAGTCGGCGGGGAGTCATCCGGCCTATGTCAATCCGCCGAGACCGGAAGCGGTTGTGATCGTTTCCGGTAATGGCGCGAATGCCAACATGAAACTGGAAACCCACAATTCTATTGCTATGGCCGCAGGGTGGAAGAAATGACCTATCAAGCGGTATTCGAACACGCTGACGACGGTTCGGTGTTCGCATACGTCCCAGACCTGCCGGGCTGCACGAGCTGGGGCGCGACATTGGACGAAGCTCGGGAGCACGTCCGCGATGCGGTTGCGTTGTGGCTAGCCGTTGCGGGAGAATGGAGAAGACGCCCCGGTCCCGTCCACGATCGCGTTTGCACCAATCGAGGTTGACGCGGCATAGAAGCGATGGTTCCACGCTTTGCCGCATCGCGCGTGGGAATCGATACGTCGCGAGTCCCGAATCGCATTCGAACATGAGAGCGTTGTGCGCAACTCCAATCTAGCCAGAACAATTGCCCGCCCCCTTGAGGTCGACCGGCGACGCGTGTTTCGCGCTCGATTAGACGTCGATTGTGCCGCAGGCGGCGTAATGGCGATGCGCTCGATACCAATATCCCCGTCACCATCCGACTCGGGCAAGGTCTCAGCGCGCTCGATCATCACTTCATTTTCGGGTTCGATGACTTCGCGGACGTTACGAAGGGCATCTTCCACGTACCACCTTGGCGTGTGAGCGTGGCGGGAAACGCCGGAATGTGCACGTCGAAGCCCCCGTGCAGCCGATCCGGTTCCAGGATGACGGCATACCGAAGCGCCTCGGCCAAAAAAAACCTCCACGGGACGTCCCGCCTCGGGATGGCTCATCGTCGCCGGATGGCGGCGCACGAACAGCTCAGGCAAAGCTCCCCCGCGGCAAAGGCGATGTCCCACAATGAATTGCAATTTCACATTGAGTGGCCGGTGGGCGCGCCTGCCGAGGATGAGTTTAGGGTTGATTGCTCATCGGTTCAGCTTGACAACCTGATGTCATATGTATAGTATGACCCGCTGCCTCTTACTTCCGACCTCTGCCGCGCCGGACGCGCCTTGCTTGCTTGGACGCAGCGCGATCTCGCCGATCGCGCGCAAACGGCTGTCTCCACGATCGCCGACTTCGAACGCGGCGCCCGCTCCCCAATCGCAAACAGCATTGAGGCGCTTGAGGTCGCGCTCAAAGATGGCGGGGTCTCGTTTGAGGGCGGTCGGGCGGTCCTCGCCGACGGAAGTGGTGGCTTTACGCACCTCGACGGCGGGCGACCAATCCCACTGCTCACCTCGGCCGATTTGATCGACTGGGCGAATCGCCTCGATAGCCAGGCCGGGCTCCCGATGCTGATTTCCATGCTCGTCCGTGCGTCCGCCGGTGCCGACGCCATCTTGCGCTTCCCGGCCGACGAAGGCGTGCGCGATCCGGGCTGGGACGGCATCTGCGATTCGCCGCGTTCTGCCGATTACGTCCCGAAGGGGCCGTCGCGGTGGGAGCTTTCCGTCGAGAAGAATCCCCAGATGAAGGCGGAGCGCGACTTCAAGAAGCGCGCAGCCGAAGGCGATGCCGAGACGCGATCGGCGACCACGTACGTCGCCGTCACGATGCGCGCGTGGACGAACAAAGACATGTGGGCGGCTCAGCACCGCAAGGCCGCGATCTTCAAAGAAGTGCGTGCGGTCGACGTGCACGATCTCGTGCAGTGGCTCGCGATGCATGTTCAGGTCGCTGATTGGCTTGCGGTTCGCCTCGGCAAGCGGTCCATTTCCGGTGTCGCCTCGCTCGAAGAGGGGTGGCGTCGTTGGGCGCTCGCCACGACGCCCCCGCTTACCGAGAGGGTCGTTTTGGCGGGCCGGGACCGCGAGGCGTCGGACGTTCTCGCGTGGCTGAAGGACCCGCCGTCGGTGTTGCACGTGCAGGCCGCAGAAAGAGAAGAGGCCATCGCCTTCTTGTTCGCGGCGATCGGGCAACTGCCAAAAGAGTATCGCGAGACGTACCGGACACACGCGCTCGTGGCTGAGTCCGATAGCGCCGTGCGCGATATTTCCGTTGCGATGAAGCCGCAAATCATCGTGATGAGCGGCGCAGATCAGGGTTTCGCCGCAAGCACTGCGCAAGCCGGCCATCACGTCTACGCCGTTCACGGTCCGGAGACGCAGTTGGAGAACGGTGTCTCGCTCGGCAATGTGCGACGCGTGGACCTCGCCGATGCGCTCGAGGAGAGCATGGGGCAGAAACCGGATGATGCGCGCGCGCTCGCCGGTCGTGCGGGCGGTAGTATCGGGACACTCCGTCGGATTCTCTCGGAGGCGGCGACGATGCCCGCCTGGATGACCACGGTGTCGCGCAACACCGTGAACGCCGCCTTCTTTGCCGGCGCTTGGGACGAGAGCGCGCCGGCCGATCAAGAGATCATCGCTGCTCTCGCTCAGCGCCCGTTCGACGACGTGAGCGGCGAGCTTGCATCGTTAACGGCGGGCATCGGTGCACCGCTGCGCCGTTCGATCTCCAAGGTCCAAGTCGTATCCATTCAAGATCTGTGGTCGGTCATCGCGCCGCGCCTGAACGACGCCGACGTCGTCGCGTATCTGGACACCACGCGCGACGTCTTCTCGAATGTCGATCCGCGCTTTCACGAACCGGATCGCGCACGGCTCATCACGTTCGGCGATCGTCCGCACATTGCCACAAAGGAATTACGCCGCGGCCTACTTGAGACCCTCAACGCGATCGCGGCGTTTCCGATGCGTGCGAAGAACGTGCCGTTCCTCGAGGAGCGTATCCGCGGATTCGTCCGCGAACTCCTCGACGACGCGGATGCGGCGCGTTGGTGGTCGCTGCGCGAAGTTCTGCCGCTTCTGGCCGAGGCGGCGCCTGAGGAGTTTCTCGCCGCCGTCGAGGCGTCGGTGACGCGCGACGATGCGCCGATCACCGTTCTGCTGAAGCCGGAGGGCGAAGGCTTCTTCGCACGCGACTACGTTTCGGAACTGACGACGGCGCTCGAACGGCTTGCGTGGTTTCCGGAATACTTCGACGATGCCGTTACGACACTCGCGGGGCTTGCCGACAAAGACCCGAAAGATAGCCGGCACGGGAACCGGCCTGCGGGGACGCTTCGTCAAATCTTCTTGCTGTGGCATCCACAGACACTCGCTCCGTCCGATGCTCGGCTCGCGACTCTCGATCGTCTTCGTACGCGCTACCCAGGCGTTGCCTGGCGCCTGTTGGTGTCGCTCTTACCGAAGATGGGCGACACATCATCGTTTTCGTCGAAACCAGCCTGGCGCCGTTTGCCGGCGGAGGGTGCGTCGACCATAGCACAGACCGAGCGAGCGAAAGACGTGAGCACTATTTTCGATTGGCTCCTCGAGGACGCCGGTCACGACGTCTCGCGCTGGAACGGGCTCCTTGAGAATCTCACCGGCCTCAACGAAGCGCAACAATGTCGCGCGACCGAAGGCGTATTGCAGGTCGTTCACACCCTCGAGGGCGACGACGATCGTCTTGCCGCACGCGATATCGTGCGCACCGTGCTGCATCGGCATCGCGAGTTCGCGCATACCGCATGGGCGATGCCGGAATCCGTCTTGGGGCCGCTGCAAGAAGCCTTCGAGTTTTTGACTCCGGGGAATATCGTCGATCGCGAGCGGTGGGTGTTTGCGAATCAGCCCGCCCCGCCGGATCCCGTGCCCGGGCACGACCTCCAGATCATGGAGGCGCACAACGTCGCGAACCGTCACCGTGTGGCACGCGAACTCATCGTCTCCGCCAACGTCGAAGAGATCTTCGCGATGGCGATCGCCGTCGAGAACCCGATTCAGCTCGGCATCGCAATCGTTGGCGTCGACGTCAATGAAACATTGCGCGATACGCTGATCGAACGTGGTGCGCATTCGCCGGAACCGCATCTTCGGGAGTTTGCGCGAGGGATCGTTTACGCCGGCATAATGAAGTACGGCGCCGTGTGGGCGGCCTCGGCCGTTCGCGACGGGGCCGCGGCCGGCTGGTCCACCGCGGCGCTGGTCTCCATTCTCCAAGGAATGCCGCAAGACAGCGATACCTTCGACCTCGTGCGCGAGGCCGGTGGCGATGTCGAGCGTATTTATTGGCAGACCACGCCGTGGATGTGTTTCATTCACAGCGTTCCACACGCAATCGTTCTTGCGGTCGAGGCAAAATTGCGCGTCGGCCGATCGATCGAAGCTGCGGCGCTCATCGGACAGACCGGGCCGGCAGCGTTCCCGTCGGGACTGCTCCTGCGATCGCTGACAGAGGCAAGTGTGCAACTGCGCGCGGAGCGCGGCCAGGCCGATTCGATGCTCTCGCATTACTGCGGGCTCATTCTCGATCGACTCATTGCAGACCAGAGTGTTGCTCGCGACGAGCTGGTCCGACTCGAGTGGGCCTACTTCGGCCTCTTTCAAGCATCCGGTCGCGACTCGGCGCTGCTCGAAGCCGGTCTCGCACGGCATCCGGAGTTCTTCGTGGACGTTGTCTCGTCGGTGTATCGCGGCGATGGCGACGACGACACCGCCGGAGAGGAAGATGATGCTATGCAAAGGATGGCCGTCGCGGAGCAGAGCTACACGCTGCTGGACAAATGGTCGACTGTACCTGGATGCGATGTGGATGGTACCATCGACGCCGACGCATTGAGCGAATGGGTGCAGAAAGCGCGCGAGCTCGCGATTCCTGCAAGGCGCGTAGACATCATCGATCAGCAGATCGGCGCGATTCTCTCGGCGGCGCAGCCCGAGCCCAATGGCGACTGGCCGCCGAAAGCGGTTCGCGAAATTCTCGAACGCGTGCGCAGCAAACAGCTCGAAGCCGGCTTTCAGGTGGGGACGCACAATCGTCGGGGAACGACCACTCGCGGCCCGCTCGACGGCGGGGAGCTCGAGCGCGACCTCAAGAGTCATTACGAAGCCTTAGCAAAGCGCTTTCGCAGCAGCTCTCCGAGGACTGCAACCGTGCTTAAGGCGATCGCGGCGGGCTATAAAATCGACGCGCTGTATATGGATCAGTTGGCGGACGCTGTCGATCGAGCCTGATCCGAAGGCGACGCCGCGACGACTCGCCTTGGTTCCCTAGTAAGATGGGCGCAGGAGCGGATGCAAACCCAAGCCTGCTAGGGTATAGTGAGGTCGGGGTGAGTAGCCTCGACGACGGCGGCGTAAAGTTCGTGACGTACCTCAAGACCACGATCCCCGCGACGTTCATGGCTTTGTCGGCAGGATCCGACGTCCTGAAGTGATCGTAGAACTGAAAGCAGATTGAACCGTCGATCTTTGCCGATCGCTGTAACGTTGTTCAAGGAGTAACCGCAAGGCGGTCCGCGAGGTGCTTGGCTGCGTTCCGCTTCGTCGTTCTCGTCGTTCTCGTCGTGCTCTGGGAGCTGGTGCACATTGGCCTAAGACACCGAACAGGTCGTGACCACCGACGAATAGGTCGACGCCGCGATCGTGCGCGGACGATTTCATGCTGGGCCGCGAGCCGTCGCAGCGCACTATGATGATGCGTCCGACGAAGTCGTCGATGCGCTTCGAAAACGGAGCGCGCATGGTGTTCGCGCGCCATTTGCTCGAGGGTCTTGGCGCTGCGTCCGCCGATCAACTGCGAGCAATTGTAATCGCCGGTCCTGGAACGGGACTATAATGGCAGCAACTCGACGTTAGCCATTACGTCCGTGGCCTACATGGACGGCATTTTCGGTACGCGCCAGTGGATGCAAGAACTTGGGCGGCGCGGCGGAGCGACAAAGACGTTGGCGAAGAGCGCAGCTGCTCGCGAGAACGGCAAAAAGGGCGGTCGGCCGAAGCTTTCAGAGCCGACCGGTCCGCCAGTAGCAAAGAAACGACGTCGAAAAGGCGCGTAGGTCCGATGGATGCATCACATGCCGATAGCGGCCCCGGCCCCGTAGCCGATCGCGTCGTTCCGACCGAGAGCTCGTCGCTCATCAAGGCTGCACTCAGCGTGCTCGCTGACGGTCGCGCCCGCGACGCCGGCGATATTCTGTACGAGGCGATGAAGGCCGGTCTGCTTCCCGACGGGACGCGGCGCATCACGTTGTACACGTCGCTGAGGCAGTACGTCCAGCGCGCGATCGCGCGCCGCCGCCGTCCGCTGATCGTCCACGACGAGACGACGCAGGAGTTCAGGATCAACCATCCCGTGGACGACTGGCCGCACATCAAACCACCGATGCGACCTGCCCCGGTGAGCGTTGACGCCATCGACGCGATCGCGCAGCGACTGCACTCGACATCGACCAGCACGCTGCCCGAATCGTTCGAGAAGGCGGTCTGCGACGCGTTTGGCGCGCTCGGCTTCGTCGCAACGCACCACGGCGGAATCGGCGCACCCGACGGCGTGCTCGAGGCGCCGCTTGGACCGCTCGCCTTTCGCGCGATCGTCGAATGTAAGACGGCGCAGCCCGGTGCAACCGTCAACGCGCCGCGGCTCGAGGAGCCCGCGAAGTTTCGCGACGCCTACAAAGCACAATTCGCGATTCTCGTCGGACCGGCGGTTTCGGTAGACTCGGGCTTCGAGAGCGAGATGCAGACGCACGCGGTGTCCGTGTGGACGGTCGACGACGTCGTGAACGCGTTGCGCCTCGGCGTTGGTCCGCTCGAATGTCGGGATCTGTTCGCCGCCGGCGTCGTGGAGGATCGCCTCGCCGATCTCGCCTGGGACCACGAACAGGGTGAGGAGAAGCGCCTCGCCGTCATCGCGTCGGTGCTCCATACCACGGCCTGGAACGCGCAGAAGGCGCTCGTCGGGCGCGTCGACGCAACGGATGCGCCGGCCTTGACCGTCGACGCGGCGCTCATGCTCGTGGACACCGTATTGCAAAGCGAAGGCGACGGGCGGCGCGACGCGCGCTGAGGTGGAGACAGCGATCGCCGATCTCTTGCGCGCTGGGATCGCGTCGCACGTCCCCTCGCGGGACGGCGTCGTGATGATCCGTCCTCCCGAGTCCTAAGCTTCACGCCACGTCGGCGCCGGAACAAAACTTTGAATTTCGCTCGTCCACATTGTTGATACGAACGCACGTTCGTGCTATAATCGTGTTGCGAATCTTCGCGATTTATCACTAGGTGGCCCGGCCGGTGTTAGAAGCACCGACCGAGCCCGTCACCCGATGAGTGAACATCGAATGACAACATGCAAGTTCGACGTACCAACGTCGAGCCCTCGCCGCGGCTTTTCCGCGGCCGAAGGATCGTTTCATCAATCCGGTCCGGTGACTGCGTGATGGCGCCGCTCACCGAGTTCCACGCCACGATCTCGGACGTAACGAACGAACAGCACCAGAACATGGCCGGCCTGGTGCAAGACGACGACTTCAACGCCGAGGTATGCGTCCGGTTCCTGCGCGACAACGGCAACGAGGCAAACGTCGACGACTCGACCGGCGGCTTTCGTTATAGAGCCGTCGACGAAGAAGATGCGTCGCACGTAGTCTTCGCCTGCGTCTGCCTGCGCGCGTCGATTAGCTACGCGATCGAGGCCGCCCACTGGTGCGCCAAGGCGAAGCGATGATGCCGAAAAATTGGCAATCACGTCACCCGAAGCGGTGCAACGGACACCACAGAGACGGCCCGGTTGAGCCACTGTCAGCGCGCATCGTACGCCTTCGCATCGCACGCGGCTACAGCGTGTACGAGCTGGCGACAGCAGCCGGCGTTTTCTCGGGCACGATTCAACGCCTCCAGTCCGGCAAATCCGCCGACAAGCGGGTGCTGTCGGCCCTCGCAACAGCGCTAGGCGTGCCCGTTTGCCGCCTGGTGTGCGGGGACCACGACTGCGCCGAACGAGCCTGCCGTGCTCTCGCTACGGGCTAGTCGGTGGTGCTGCTTTCTCGTCTGATTCCTCAGCGGCGGCTTCCACGAGGGGCGCGTCCTCGGGATCCTCGACGAGCTGATTCAAATCGGCGTCGCTGGCGTTGTCCATCCCGTTTCCTTCGCGGCGCGGCGGCGAAAACTCGTTGGTTTTCCCCACGTGGAACTACATCTCCGCACGTCGGGCACCCGATTGACTAGCGGTCCACGTGTGACCGCCTTTCGACCCGGCAAACGCCGGGAGACTTGAAAACCCAAACGTGCTAGGGTATACTGAGGACCGGTGCGAGTAGCCTCGACGATTGCGGCCGCGCTTTGGGATGCGATGCACGTTGGCTAAGACGCTGAATCGGGTCGTGACCACCGACTCACAGATCGATGCGGCAATCGCGCGTGGTCGGCTTCACGCCGGCCCGCGAGTCGTTGAAGCGCGCTATGATGATGCGACGGACGAAGTCGCGATCCGCTTCGAAAACGGAGCACGAATGGCATTCCCACGCCATTTGCTGGAAGGCCTCGCCGCTGCGTCTGCGGACCAGTTGCGATCGGTCGTTATTGCCGGTCCGGGAACGGGCTTGTATTGGCCGCAACTCGATGTCGGCCACTACGTCCGCGGTCTCATGGATGGCGTTTTTGGTACGCGACAGTGGATGCAAGAGCTCGGGCGGCGCGGCGGGGCGACGAAGACGCCGGCAAAGAGCGCCGCTGCGCGCGAGAACGGCAAGAAAGGCGGTCGACCGAGGCGTACGGAGCCGCCCGCACAACCGATCGCAAAGACACGACGCCGCGGCAACTGACGGTGCTGGGCGAAGGTAGCTGCGTGGTATGCCCTTCGCTGTGAGTTGGGCGATCACGCCGTCGCCGAGCATTCCGCGTCGTTCCGCTGAAGCTTGTCGAACAGCCGCAGCTCCGCCGCGGAACGAACGCCGTAGTAACTGAGCTGCCGAACGCGACGCCGCTCACGCGCGCGCCGGGATCATGTCGCACGTGCCCGGGCGTGCTAGTGGGAAATGACACTCTTGAGAGCTAGCAACCCGGCGACATCTTTCCTGCGGCAGTTGAGGGCACGTTGGAGGGGCGTTGCGCCCTTGATATCCTTGGCTCCGACCGCCGCGCCGCAATCGAGCAACGCCTGCGCGATCCCCATGAATCCGCGCCTGGCCGCCATGTGCAGCGGGGTCGTCCGTGTGACTCCGCCGCACGCGTTCACGTCCCCACCGGCATGCACCAGTGCCCGAACGATCTGCGGCCCTGCGTCCGACGCGCACTCGTTAGCCACGCGGTAGAGCGGCGTGTGGCCGCCACGATCCGGCGTGTTCGGGTCCGCTCCCAGCCGGAGCAACGATTCCACCACACCCAGGCAGCCTGCGCCGGATGCAAAATGCAGTAGCGTTCGTCCCGCAAATGGCTGCATTATGAGAGATGGTTCTCTCTCGACGGCATCGATCACGAAGCGAATCAGCGCATCGCGGTTGGAGTGCATCATCCGCGCGAGCAGGCCGACGAAAACGACAGGCCGGGGCGCAAATCGCGGTGCTAAAGCGACGGCGTCCTCGACGCGGCCCTCGGCGATCGCGGCAATGCACTCATCCAGGGCACGCTGCTCAGCCCAACGCGCGCCGAGTTCCTCGGACTCCGGCCCGGCTGCCTCTTTTCCAATGACGTAGGCAGAGCTCTGGAAGAAGAACTGACGAAGTGCTTTGCGTGCATCCTCATCCATCGGGGCAGCATCGAGCGTTGCCTGCATGTGCTTCAGCCAGGCGCTGCGCTCCGCGGCACCGATCCGGAAACGTGCATGCGATTCACGCAGGCTCAGCCACCATCGGGATTGAGTTTGCTCCGCATCGCCACCCAGAAACTGGATGAGGAATGCGGCAAACTCCTCGGTGGCGCATCGAAGACTCTTGCCGGGAAAGAGCGGACGCAACACCGAGTCAGCGCCGACACGTGCGTAAAACTCCGCCGACAGCCGTTCACATCCCGCTTCACCGCCGAGCGACTCCAAGAATCCGGTGCGCATGCGTAACACTGCCTTGATTGCTTTGACTTTCCTTCGTTTTAGTTCTTGATACGAACGCATGTTCGTGCTGAAAGAACGTGGCTGCGCGACCGCGATGTCGGCGCGCGTTTGGAACGGCCCCGCCGGAATCATTCGGCTTCGGCTCGAAGAGAAGGTTCATGTCCGGAATCGCTGCTAAGCCAACGAGGCGTTCCTGGTGAAGAGTCTGAACTTCACGCCGGCGCTGTAATGCGCGCGCAGGCGTGGCTGCTCTTTACCGGCGTCACGTTCGCGATCGCGACGCCGGTACTCGCCGCACCGGGCACTCCGCCGGCCTACCCAGAGCCGCCGCGCGGGAACGTCGTCGACACGTACTGGGGAACGCCGGTTCCCGACCCGTACCGGCCGCTCGAAAACGTCGAGTCAGCGCAGACGCAAAGCTGGCTTCGCGCTGAGAATGCGTTGACGCGGTCGTATCTCGACGCCATCCCCGAGCGTGCTGCGATTCGCGCGGCGGTCGCGCGAATGTTTACACCGGCGGCATCCGCGACGCCGCTCGTCCACCACGGCGCGTATTGGAGTTCCAGCCACGTCGAGCCCGGACGCCGGCCCGTGACCTTCGTGCGGCTCGGGACCGACGGCCCCGATCGGCCGATGTTCGATGCCAACGCGCTGCCGGCGAACGTCACCGTGGCCTACGAGGCGTGGAGCCGCAGCGGCAAGCTCTGGGCGTATGCGACCTCGACGAACGGCTCCGATTGGCTGACGTGGCGCGTGCGAGACGTCGCGACGGGTGTTGACCTGCCCGACGTCGTGCGGTGGGGACGGTACGTGACCGCCAGCTTCGACGGCGACCGCGGCTTCTATTTCTCCGGCTACGACGCGCCGCCCGGCGGCGAGTCGGATCCGTCGCGCCCGGGCCCGTACAAGGCATTCTATCACCGGCTCGGGACACCGCAATCGTCCGACGTCCTTGTTGTCGCTGCGCCGCCGAACCGGTTCTACGCGACGGAGGTTACCAGCGACGGACGTTTCGCCCTCGAGTTCATCAGCGATGCGCTCGACCGAAACGGTTACGACGTCTTCCCGGCGGATCAGCCCGACGCTCCGCGCCGAACGCTGATCCCGTCCGGCGACGGCGGAGCGTTCTTCGTCGGGAGCATCGGCACGCGGCTGTTCTTTCGGGTCACGTCGAGTGCGCCGAACGGACGGATCGTGGAGGTCGACGCGACCGATCGCGCCGCTCGCTTGCAAACCGTCGTGCCCGAACGTCGCGATCCGCTCGTCGATACCGCGCTGATCGGTGACCGGCTGTACCTGAACTTCCTGCACGACGTCCACAACGTTCTCGAGATCGTCGATCTGCGTGGACGCCGGGTGGGAACGATCGCGCTGCCCGGTGCCGGAACGGTGAGCATCCCTGAGGGCGCCGCTGAGGACGGTTTCGCGTACTACCGGTACCAGTCGTTCATCGACGCGCCGACGACGTTCCGGTACGATATCCGGACCGGCGAGAGCACCGTCGCCGTGCCCCGGCCGACCCGGTTCGATCCGGCGCCGTTCGTTACCGATCAGCTCTTCGCAACGTCGAAAGACGGAACGCGCGTGCCGGTCTTCGTGACGCACCGGCGCGACATGCGCTACGACGGGTCGACGCCGACGCGCCTCTGGGGGTACGGGGCATACGGCAACACGTTTACCCTCACGCCGACGTTCGGCGAGCCGACCGCGGTGTGGCTCGAGATGGGCGGTGCGTACGCGGTCGTCAACGCGCGCGGCGGCGGTGAGTACGGCGACGCATGGCATCGCGCGGCGATGCTCGAGCACAAGCAGCGCGTGTTCGACGACGTGATCGCGGCGGCGCAACTCCTCGTCGACCGGAAGATCACCTCGCCGAACAAGCTCGCCCTCGAAGGCGCCTCCGCCGGCGGTATGATGGTCGGGGCGGTCGTCACGCAGCGCCCCGAGCTCTTCGCGGCTGCGATCCCGAGCGCGGCCCCGCTCGACATGCTGCGCTTCCAGCAGTTCAATGCCGGTGCAGCAGACGCCGATGAGATCGGCGCGAGCGATCAGTCCGACGCGATGTTTCGCGCGCTGTACGCGTACTCACCGCTGCACAACGTCCGCGCGGGGGCGCACTATCCCGCGCTCCTCATCGTCACCGGCGACCACGACGACCGTGTCTTTCCGGGGCACAGCTACAAATTCGCCGCAGCGCTGCAGCAGGCCCAGGCCGGCGACGCGCCGATCCTGCTCGACGTCACCGCGAACGCCGGCCACGACTTCGGCGTCGCGGGAACGGCCGTCGACCGCACCACCGACCGTATCGCGTTCCTCGTGAAGGCCTTGAACTTCAAGCCTTCGCTATGATGGTGCGCAGGGTCGCCCTGAGCGATGATGCGTTTTTTTGCGTATGCGAGGGCGGTCCGCCGAAGCGGACGGAACCTACCGCACCGCCAATCCCGAAGAAACGACGCCGCGGCAGCTGACGAGGCTGCGGTCGACCAAGCTGGAGAATACTATGCGAACGTGGCTTTCCATCGCCGCCATCGCGGCATCGATGTTCATGTGGCCGGCCACAGCTGCAACAGCCTCGGATCCGCCAGGCCGCATCACCGGGATCGGCGGCATTTTCATCGTCAGCAAGAACCCCAAGGCCCTGGCGGCATGGTATCGGGACGTCTTGGGCATTTCGCTGGAGAAGTGGGGCGGCGCGAAATTCCGCTATGACGCGACCGGGCATCCGCCTATCGTCTCTTGGAACGCATTCCCGGAAGGGGAGAGTTATCTCGCGCCCTCGCGGCGCGAATTCATGCTCAACTTCGCCGTGGATGACCTCGACGCGTTTCTCACTCGTCTGAAGGCAAAGGGCGTTACGATCCTCAAGCGTGACGACTCCGATCCGAACGGCAAGTTCGCCTGGATTCTCGATCCCGACGGCACGAAAATCGAGTTGTGGCAACCGACGCCACGATGATCGTTGCGGAGACCGTGCGGCTGGTCGGAGCATTTGTATGGAACCTGCCGCACCGCTAATCGGGAAGAAATTCACGCCGCAGTGATGGACTTCCGCTTACGGCGCGCGGTGGATGTCATCCGTGGCGGGGCCAACTAGCGCGAGCGACGGCGACCTACGTGGCGGTACGCGATCCTAGCGCTCCATTGATGCGTTGCGCGGCCGCCTCGGGCGTGTCGGGTGTATCGACCGCCACGAATAAATGCTTGAAATTGCTTTCGATCACGTCGATCACCAGCACGCGCTCGTCGCCCGCGTAGTCGAAGAAGCAGACCTCGCCGTGGTACAGGAACGTCCCCGCCATCTTGAGCTTGCCGAGGCCGGCGCCGATCAGCTTGAGGCTTTCCCAGAAACTCGGCGGCTTGTCCGTGCCCGCGCCGGTGACGTGCGCCAGCGGGATGTGGAACGAGCCGTGGACGGCCCACAGCGCTTCGGAGCCCTTGAGCTCGACGTGGAGTATGTCGTCTTGGATGCGAACCGTAGCCATGGCGAGTTCTACCGCCCTGAGGTCGGGCAGTTTCGGGGTACAAGCCGCCCATGGCAACGCAGGCTACACTGACCGTCATCAGCTCCGTCTTTCGCGACGGCCAGACGATCCCGATGAGCGCCGTCTTCGACGACATGGGCTGCACTGGGAAGAATCAAAGCCCGGACCTGTCGTGGTCCGGCGCACCCGAGGGCACGAAATCGTACGCGGTCACGATGTACGATCCCGACGCGCCGACGACGGTCGGCTTCGTGCACTGGGTGCTGTTTGACATCCCCGCCGACGTGACGTCGCTCGAAGCCGGCGCGGGCGCCGACAAGCACGCGGGCGTCCGTGCGACGCACGGCTTCACCGACTACGGCGTGAGCCGCTACGGCGGTCCGTGCCCGCCGCCCGGCGACCCCGCGCACCATTATCATCTCACGGTGTGGGCGCTCGATCTGGACAAACTCGGCGTCGACGAGACCACCACGTACGCGAAGTTCCGTTTCATGATCCGCGGGCACGTGCTCGCATCGGGGGACATCGTCGGGGTCTACGCCAGTCCGGCGGGTTAGCGCCGCATAGTCCGGCGCCGTTACGCGCGCAGCGCCTCAACCACGGCGGCGTGTACCGACGGATCCGGTTCGTCGTCGAGCGCACGTCGCAAGACGGCGTCCGCCCACGGTGAGCGAAGCGTCGCGAGCGCTTGAACGAGTTCGAGCCGCGCGGATGCATCGCACGCTGCCGCGCGAGCATCGATCGACGCCGGCCACACGGGTGTTCTTGCAGTCGCCGGCGATTCGGGTAGAGGCGGCTCCCACGCATCGGTGCGCGGCGGCTCCCAACCATCGGTCTCGAGCGGCTCCCAGCGCTCGACCGTCGGTTGCGCCGGCCCCGGCGGAAACGCCGTCGTGGCCTGCGCCGGGATGCGGCTCGGTGCGAAGATCACGACGGCCATGAGCGCCGTCCCGAGCAGCGCGAGCAGCATCGGCATCTGTACCGTCAGCATGCGACCTCCGTGAACGCAGCCCGCGCGTGCAATGTCGTGGCGAGCGCCAAGCGCGCGTCGTCGAGCGCGCGGTCCGAAGCGCGCGCGAGCGCATCGTCGAAGAGCTCCAGCGGAACGCCCTCGTAACGTGCGAGCACGTCATCGAGCGCGCACGAATATCGGGCGAGGGCTGCGCTCAGCGCGGGATCTGTTTCGCACCGCGTGGGAACGAAAGCGACGAGCGCGCGCAGCGCCGCGGGCGCGCCGTACGGCGTGCCGGCTATCCCGGCGAGCAGCTCGCCGATGCGCTCGCGCGTGATGCGCACGGTCGCGCCGTCGCAGCGCTCGGCGCCTGACGACGCGACGAGCAGGCGCTCGAACAACTCGGTCATCGCGTGGCGGAGCTCAACGTCGTCGACGTCGTCCGCCGCTATGGCGAAGCCCGGGATGCGCAACTTGACGAACAGTCTGTCTAGCACGTCGTGCAACGCGCGCCGCACGCGGTCGAGGGCGGACGCGACGACCGAATCGTCGGAGCTCTCGTCATCGGGAAAGAAGGCGCGCAGCGCGAATAGGTCCGGCACGAGTCCGTTGCCCGTCGTGCCGTTCAGGAGTCGCGTGACGTCGTCGAGCCGGTCGCTATCGACGCGCAACCGGAAGCTGAAGGCGTCGGAACCGCTCGCGCGGCGTAGCGGAGGCCCTTCGACCGGTTCGCCGGCAGTGACGGCGTGCGATGGCGTGAGCGCGACGAACGGCGGCGTCGGCAGAAACAGCGGCGTTGCAGCAGGCCGCGGATCGGAAGCCGGCGTCTCGGCTTCCTCGGGCGCCGGCTCGGCCGGCGGTGGGTCCTTTTCGATCACCAGCGCATCGACGTGATACCCGAATCCTGCGGACTGCGCGGCGAACGCATCGCGACCGCGCACGGTGACGGCCACCGGTTCGCAAACACGGTCCTCGCGGTCGACGTTGAACGCGGCGTTCACGATCAGCGCCTCGTCGCATACGGCGGGATCCGCGATAAGCGTCCATCCTGCGGTTACGCGCGAGCCCGCGGGTACACTGCGCAGCGCCAGCCCGTCGCCGGCGAGCGGCGATCCGCCGGCGCGATCGACGAGCCGGCGGCCATCGAGCGACGTCGAGCCGGGAACATACGCGGCTCCCGCGACGACGGGCGTGCGCACGACGAGCGTCTCAACCGCATCTTCGACATCGATATCGACGCGGATCGCGAACGGCACGCCGGTCGAGACCTCGTCAGGCGCATGCAGCGCCGAATGGACGATCGCCGGCATCCGCTCCGCGTCGCTCGCCGCATCGTCGCAGCACGCTTCGCGGCGATCCCGAACGATAACCGAGAACTGCGCGCGCGCACGCTCGCGCTCGGTGTCGCACACCACCACGTCAAGACACAACGGCTCGTGGCCAGGCGCGTTTTCCGGCGCACGGGCCGTGAGCTCAATCGCGGCAACCGTTCCGGGGCCGACGATCCGCAACAGCGCCTCACGCGCTGCGACGAATCCATCGCCCGCGGTGCAGAAGAAGAGCTCCTCGGCGACATCGCCCGCGTTCACGACCTCCGCCACGACGCGAACCTCGCCGCCCGGCACGACCGTGCGCGGAGTTTCGAGCAGTCGCATGCGCACGTCGCGCGCGATCTTCGGTACGAACGGCATGGCGACGTCATGCGATCCGACGCCGGCGACGATCGTGCCGCCGGCGAACCCGCCGGGAAACGTCGCGGTTCCCGCGATACGAACGGTGCGTCGCGCCGGCACCGGAACGACCACGACATGCGCGTCGCCCGAGCGCTCGACGCGCGCGAAGACGGCGTCGCCGCCATCGCCCACCCGGCCGCGACCGCGGCGCGCGGCTGATCGCCGCCGCCCGCGCAGCACCGCGACCGGCACGCCGTCGGCGACGATGCTGCCGTCGACCATGCGAACCGCCGCGGGCAACGCGATCCGCACGCGCACGTCGCGCGCATCCACCCACCCGTCGTTGCGCACGTCAATCGCAAATTCCGCCGACCGGCGCGCCGGGTGCACGTCCATGGCCGGCGCGGCAATCACGGGCTCCATCATCACGACCTCGCGCACCGGCAGCGCGCATCGCAGCCCTTCGCCGAACCGCACTTCGGCGTCGTCCGCCTGCAGCACCGCGACCGGCTCGACGATGCGCGCCTCGAACGCCACCGCGAACGACGCGCCGGCATCGAGCCGCTCCAGCTCTAACGACGCGGGCTCGTCGTCGTTCACGCGTAAACATCCCGCAGGCGCGGGCACGTCGATGCGCACGTCGCGCGCGGCGCCGTCGCCTTCGTTCGTCACGACGGCACGCACGCGGACGCGATCGGCGTCGAGCAGTTCGACGAACGTACCGCTGGCGGCGCCATCGAGCACGGGACGGCTGCGCGCCAGCACCGTGCAGACGTTTGTCCGCAGCACCACGTCGCGTACCGACAGCACGCCCTGGACCGCAATCTCCGTGCGGTCGTCCAGCGGCGCAGCGACGCGAGCGTTCATCACCGCGACGACGTCCTCACCCGGCGCCACCGATGCGACCGCGACGTCGGCGTCGCCGAGGGCCTCCAATCCATCGCCGAGCTGGAACGTGACGGTGCCGGGCGGGCTCGCCGACGTCCCGAGGTTGCGAGTGCGGAAGATCACACACACGGTCTCACCGGGACGCGCGGCACGCGGTTCGACCGATAACGCGTGCAAGACCGGTTCGTGGTGGCTGGTCATGCCGGGGCGGGTACCCGCCGATCCGACGCCGCATGCCCCGGCCTGAAAAGCCGAGTTCGGAAGAGCCAGGTGAACAGATGAGTCCCACAAAGGGCCGGTTGCCCGTACGCTCCGAAGAGGGGCAGCAGATGATCGATCTTTCGACGCTACGGCGTATCCCGCTGTTCCGTGATTTCAACGACGACCAGTTGTCGCAGGTGTTGGCGACCGTCTCCGAACGACGCTTCCCCAAGCATCAGTACGTCGTCCGCGAGGGCGAGCCCGGCGATACGTTCTTCGTGATCGCGTCCGGCTCCGTAGCCGTATGCCGAATCTCACCCGACGGCCGCGAGACGATCCTCTCCATCCTCAAAGAGGGCGACTTCTTCGGCGAGATGTCGATGTTCGATTCATCGCTGCGCTCCGCGTCGATCAAGACGCTGACCGACGTCGAAGTCGGCGCCGTTCGTCAAGTCGATTTCCTCGGACTCATCGACCGCAACCCGCAGATCGGCAAGCTGCTCGTCATCGAGTTGTCCGAACGGTTGCGCGCCGCCAACGCGCTGATCGCCGCGACGACGTCGCAAGACATTCGCGCGCGTCTCGCGGCCCTGCTGCTCAACCTCGCGGAGCAGTTCGGCGAACCCGTCGATAACGGCACGCGCATCACGCTGCGCCTCACGAACCAAGAGATGGCGAACATGATCGGCACCACGCGTGAGACCGTGAACCGCACGCTGAACCGCTTCTGGGACGACCGCCTCGTCGACATGCGCACCGCGCACGTCGTCGTCACCGAACCCGACAAGCTGCGCGCGCTGATCCCCTAGCTCAGCACCCGTCGTCGGAGCGGCCCGGCTCGAGCTTCGTCAGCGAGTTTCCGAGCGTCTTGTAATAGCCGGGTCCGTCGGGTCCGGTGGTGCGGTAGTCGGAGACGTCATAGAGGAAGTTGTCGCCGGTCGCGGTGTGGGCGTACTGCGTACCGAGCTGCATGTTGTAGCCGCGCAGGTTTGCCTCGCCGCCGCAGCCGGGACGCGGTCCCTTCTTGCCGGTCTTCGCCACGTCGGGCGCGCGTGACGGGATGAGCTGCGTCGCGCAGCGGATCGACACGGCGACGCCCGGTGCAATCGTCTGCCGTGCGCGCGGCACCGACGCGTCGGCGATCGCGAAGTACACCGACTCGGTGTAGAACTGCGGCGTCGCGCCGGGATAGATGTGGTAGAACACGACGCCTTGCGTGCGCGCCGACGCAATGTGCCGCATCGTGAAGTAGTTCAAGAACGGCTGCGGCGCGCTCGTGTACCGCACGCCGCCGGCATCGGAGAACAGCTTGCCGACGATCATCCCGGCGACGGTGCGGATCGATGTTTCCGGATCGCCGTACATCGGCCCGTAAAACTGCTCCTGCGCGCGGTTGATCGCGGTGACGCCCCAGCCGGCGTACATCGTGCCGTCGCCGCTTTGAAGATCCAGCGCGGACGCCTGCGGGTTGCTCCTGACGCTCCAGTCCGCCGGAGCATAAGCGCTGCAATGCGGAGTCTGCTTGACGACGACGGCAACGCCGCCGGATGCGCGCGGCGCCGCAGCGGGCGCCGGCATCGCGCTCGAGGCGGCGAGCGCAACGAACATCACGAAGGATATCGCACGGCGCTGAAACATCCGCCCGGCCTTCCGTGCCGGTGCTCCGCACCACCTGCTGTTCGAATCTGCCGCACCCGAACTGAGCGCGCGCGTGCGCGGGTACCGGCGTCGTCATGCCGGTGACGCTCGCGGCGCTGCTCGAGGTCGGGATCGTCGCCGCATCGCTTGCATGCGGCGGCGGCGGGGCCGTCGCGGCATCGCGAACGCGCGCCGCCGCGCGCGCCGACCGGCTCGCTCTTCGCTTCGCCCGCGCGCGCGAAGCGGCGTTCGTCGAGGCCGCACGGCGGCTCGCCGGCGCCGCGCGCGAATCCGTCGACGCCGTCCGCGAGGAGATCGCGCGCGCGGCCCGCGTCGCC
>DASWRD010000088.1:0-10978 GCA_036403315.1 Candidatus Elarobacter sp. | reverse complement strand
CGCTCACGTCGATGCCGCGCAGCGTGAGGTTGTCTCCGAACGTGCCGGGCTCGCACGCGCGGCCGAGCTCGTGCGCCCACCAATTGTAGTCTTCCGCAGCGTACGCGTATGCGGCGCGGTCGGGTCCGCCGTGCACGCCGCGGTCCGCCTGGTCGTCGCCGTCGAGGTTGACGCCGCGCAGCGCCACGCGCCCGGCCACCGGTTCTTTGAAGATGCCCGTCGTGATGCGCGTTCCGCCGCGGTCGACCGTCCGAACCGCACCGGCGTTAACCGACACGATGGAGCCGGCGCCGTTTGCGTGTGCCGTCATGAATCGAGCCTGTCGATCCGTCGAACGCGGCGTTCGGTTGCGCCGCGGCCGGGCGGACGAGCTCCGGCGATTCGCGAAGGCCCGCGGATGAAAACTCGAGGCGCCGTGCTCCGCGAAACGCCCGCGGCAACGCCGTATGCACAGAGCAAACCGCTCGTCGTCGAAGAGCTCGAGCTGCTACCGCCGCAGAGCGGCGAAGTGCTCGTGCGCGTCACGACTGCGGGCCTCTGCCACTCCGATCTCTCGCACATCGACGGCACGCTGCGCAAGCCGGCGCCGCTGGTGCTCGGGCACGAAGCCGCCGGCGTCGTCGAAGCGCTAGGGCCCGGCGTCACGGAGCTGCGCGAAGGCGACCAGGTCGTGTTCGCGTTCGTGCCGGCCTGCGGCCATTGCACGCCGTGCCTCACCGGACACTCGGCGCGCTGCGCGAACGGCAACGCCGCGAACATGAAGGGCGAGCTCCTCGGCGGCGGCACGCGCTTTCGCCTCGGCGGCGAGCCGGCATACCATCACCTCGGCGTGAGCGCGTTCTGCGAGCGCGTCGTGTGCGCGCAAGAGTCGCTGGTGCGCATCCCCGCCGACGCGCCGCTCGAGATCGCGTCGTTCTTCGGCTGCGCGGCGCTCACGGGGCTGGGCGCGGTGTTCAACGTCGCGCGCGTGACGCCGGGCTCCAGCGTCGCCGTGTTCGGCGCCGGCGGCGTCGGCCTCATGGCCCTGCTCGGCGCGCTCGCGGCGGGCGCGACGCAGACGTTCGTCGTCGACCCGATCGCCGCAAAACGCACGCTGGCGCTCGAGCTCGGGGCGACGGCCGCGTTCGATCCGGGCGCCGGCGATGTCGCCGCGCAGATCGCCACGGCTGCCGGCGCGCCCGGCGTCGAGTTCGCGATCGAAGCCGCCGGCAGCGCGCCTGCCTTTGAAGCAGCGATCGCGTGCACGGCGGCGGGCGGTACCGCCGTCGCCGTCGGGCTGTCGCGCAAAGGTGCGAACGTCGCGGTGCCGTACGGCCCGCTCGTGGTCGGCGAGAAATCCGTGCGCGGCAGCTTCATGGGCTCGTCGGTCGCACGCCGCGACATCCCGCGCTACATCGCGCTGTGGCGCGCCGGCCGGCTCCCGGTGGAGCGGCTCGTCAGCGGGTCCGTGGGAATCGACGGCCTGAACGCGGCGTTCGACCGCCTCGCGAACGGCGAAGCGGTCCGCACGCTCTGCACGATGTAGCGGCTCGCGGCGGAACCGGCGCCGCGCCGCGCACGTTACGCGGGCGATGATGGGTGCATTTCGTCCCGCGTTCGCTTTGGCAGTCGCGTTGGTCTCCGTTTCACCAACCATTGCGGCGGCGCCCGCGGCGCGCGACGACCCGGCGTATCAGAAGATCCTCGACGCGCGCGTCGCGACCGCACCCGGCCTGGGCATCGTCGTCGCCGCCATCGACCACGGCAGAACCGCCGTCTATAAAGCGGGCGCGACCGGCAACGCCGTCCCGCTCGACGAAAACACGGTGTTCGAGATCGGTTCGGTGTCGAAGACGTTCACCGGCACGATTCTCGCATCGATGGTCCGCGACGGTTCCGTGCGGCTCGACGATCCGGTCGCGAAATATCTCCCGGTATCGGTGCACGTTCCGTCGAGGCACGGGAAGGCGATCACGCTGCTCAACCTCGCGACGCAGCATTCCGGGTTGCCGCGCGTGCCGTCGAACCTCGACACCGGTTCATCCGATCCGTACGCGCAGTACGGCGTCAAGCAGCTCTACGAGTTCCTGAACGGCTACAAGCTCACGCGCGACCCCGGCGAATCGTTCGAGTACTCGAACCTCGGCATAGGCTTGCTCGGCGTCGCGCTCGCGAATCGCGCCGGCACGACGTATCCGGCACTGCTGCGCGCGCGCGTGCTCGCGCCGCTCGGGATGGATGACACGGTCGTCGCGGTCGCGAGCTCGACGCGCCCGCGCTTTGCGGCGCCGCACACGATGGAAGGCGACGCCGCGAACACCTGGCACTTTGACGCCCTCGCGCCGGCCGGCGGGATCACGTCGACGGGCGCCGACATGCTCAAGTACTTGCGCTGCAACATGGGCGAAGGCCCTCTCGCGGCGACGTGCCTGTTCGCGCAGCAGCCGCGCGACACGATCCCCGGTAACCGCATCGGGCTCGTGTGGTGGACCAGCAACACCCGCGGCATCATCCACCACGGCGGCGACACGCTCGGCTTTCACGCGGCCGTCGAGATCGCCCGCGACCGCACGCGCGGCGCCGTCGCGCTCGCGAACGGCGGCCTGCCGGTCGAAGACGTCGCGGCGCGCGCGTTCGACGACACGGTTCCGGTTGCGCAAGCGGAGGCGCTCGAGCACAACGACGTGGCGCTGCTCGACACGTACCTCGGAACGTACGCGGAGAAAGGCGGCGAAACGTTCGTCGTGACGCGCCGTGCCGGCCAGCTCTACGCCAAGCTCGGCGGTCAGGAAACCGTTCGCGTCTACGCCGCCGGCAATGACCGGTTCGTGTACCACGTCGTCGACGCGCAGCTCGACTTCACGCGCGACGCGCAGGGCAAGATCAACGCGCTCGTCCTCAACCAAGACGGCAAGACGATCGCGTTCGTGCGACCGGGGATGACGCCGCCGGCTTCGTCGCCGACCGCCGCACCGCATGCCGGCCGCACGTTCCCGCCCGTGGTGCCGCTGGACCCGGCGACGCTCGACGCCTATGCCGGCACGTACGCGGTGAACGACGCGCTCGCGTTCGTCGTCCGGCGGGCGGGCGACGGCATCGAGGTCCAGTTCACCGGGCAATCGTTCCTGCCGGTGTACGCGTCCGCAAAGGACACGTTCTTCTACAAGGCGGTCGACGCGCAATTCGAGTTCCAGCGCGACGCCGCGGGCGCGATCACCGGGATGATCTTCCATCAGGGCGGAGCGGCGCTCAACGCCAAGCGCAAGTAGCGTTCAGGATCGGGCGCCTCCGGGAACGTGGAGGGTATGTCACTCGACCTCGATTACCAGCGCGCCGCCGAAGCGGCGCTCGCCGCCGACAAGGCCGCCGCGGACGCCCACGCCGCCCTGTTCGACTTCGCGCGCCAGCTCGGCGAGCTCAGCGCGCAATTGCAAGCGCGTTCGGCGCCGCTGCCGCTGCACGTTCGCTTCGTGCGGCGGCCGCCGCCGAATCTGGCGGCGCCCGCCGGCGTGCGCGTCGACGAAGCGCCCAAAGAGCGGCCCGCCGGCTTCGCGAGCGTCGTGATCGAGACGCGCGATCTCTTCTTCGCGATCGAAAGCCTGCCGGGCGTGGCCGTGGCGGCCGTCACCAACGTCCCCGATCTCGAATCCTACGCCGCGTCGGTCTGCGGCATCCGCGTCGCGACCGACAACGACCCGCATCTGCTCGTGCGAACGCTCGACGGCACCGTCGCCGTGCCGACCGTGCACACCGCGGGCGGATTGCTCGAAGCGTTCTTGGCGTTCGCGGCCGCGGTGTTCATCGAGCGAACGGCGTTCAACCCACTGCCGCCGGCGTGATCGCCGGCGCGCCCGCCGCGGTCCACACGGCGTGCGCGTTCTTGTCGATCGCCCGCCGGTACTTCAGCCGCTCGAGCACGTCGGGCGCGACGAAGGCCGGCGGCACCGCCGCGGCGATGCGAAAGCCGACGTTGCCGTGCCGCGTTTGGTGACCCCACCGCAGCTGCTGCTCCTCCAGCAAGATGTAGCCGTGCGCGAGATCGTCCTGAAAGCTGCCGCCGCTGAGCTGGCACTTCACGCGCCGGTCGTCGGTTTGCGTGACGTCGTCGGAGATCAGAAAGTTGAGCGAGTAATCGTCCCATTTGTCGCGCTGCCAGGTCGACGCGCACCATTCCCAGACGTTGCCGATCATGTCGGACAGTCCCAGCCGGTTCGTGCGGTCCTCGCGACGTTCGCGATCGATCGCGAACGGTTTTGCCGTCGCGCCGGCATTGCAGTCCAAAACGCGTTCGCTCACCTGCATCCACGCGTTGGGCTGGCGCACCGGGTGCTCGGTGCCGAACGCCGCGAAGTCCCACAGCGCCGGGGACGGTAATCCGATTTTCCAGTCGTCCGGCAGCCGCCGCTTGAGCCCCGCGGCAAATGCCGCCGCATCTTCCAGCGACACGCACGTCACGGGCTGATCGGCGGAGGCGTGATCCGGATCGGTCGAGGCGCAGAACTCGTGCCACGCGCCTCCACCGCCAGCGCCGGCGATCCAACGCTGTCCGCGGCGCGGCGCGCCGCCCATCACGTCGTCGTACTCGCGGTTGGTGACCGGATATTTTCCCATGCAGTAGACGCGCGGCCGTTCCTCGGCGGAAAGTGCGGTCGGCAGCACGATGAGCGGGCTGAGCAGTTGGGGGTGAATTATCTCGGCCGGATACCACTCGTCCGTGATCGTCAGGCACAGGTCGAAGCCGCGTTTGCCGTACACGAACGGTTCCGGCACGCGGTAGCTCGGGTAGCGGTCGTTGTGCTCGCGCGCTTTGAGCGGGAGCCACCGCCGCAGATCCTCGAGCGTCAGCTGCCCGCGCATCTGCGTGGCGTCGAACAGGTTGGTGCTCAGCGCGTCGGTCAAATGCTTCGTGAGAAACCCGCCCTTGAGCACGTCGAGCTCGCGCGCGCGTTCGAGCCGTTCGCTCGCCACCACGACGATGAAGTCCTCGGGGTTCACGGCCTCCTGGACGCTCACCGATTCGGTTCCTTTGAATCCGGCGTCGTCCACCACCGCACCCGAATGGCAGCAGTCGAGGATCAGCACTTTGTTGGTCGCCGGCGAGTGGCGAAAGGCTTCGACGAGATGCGACACCGGCAACGCGGTGCCGAGCAGCCGCGACGTATCGGAATCGTCCAGCAGCAGAAACAGCGCACCGCGCTCGAGCAAGCCGTGGCCGGAGAAGTAGCACAGCAGTAGATCGTCCGGCTTGAGGCCTTCGGCGCTGCGATAGATGAGGTCGCGGATCTGCGAGCTCGTCGCTTGCGGCTCGGGGACCGCCACGTCGAAACCGCACAGCGGCGCCGCGAGCACCTCGTGCATGCGCTGCGTGTCGTTGCGCGCGTAGCGCAGCTCGCTCAGCCCCGCCGGACCGTTCGCGCCGACGACGACCGCGCGCCGCGCCGCCACGACGTCAGTGCTCGGCGAGCTTGAGCGTGACCCCGAATGCCGACGTCTCCACGTCCTGCATCACGGGCGTCGAGCGCCGCACCCAGCGCGTCAACACGGTTCCGTCGGGACCAAGGAGCGGCGCGCCGCCTGCGTCGAGCATCGGCTCGACGACGGTCTCCTCGACGGCGAGCGGATGATGCGTGAGCCGCCCCCACGCGTTCGTCAGGATGGGCGTCAACGTGGCGATGGCGGCGACGGACAGCAAAAAGATCGTCACGGGCTCTTTGTCGCCGCCGCCGGGCGTGGCGACGGGATTCGTTCCGTGCGTCTGCTGCACGTCGACGCCGTCGCGCCGCAGCAACTCGGCGAGCGAGACGCCGTTCTCGGCGAGTATGCGCTCCACGTCGGGCGATCCGAAAACATAGATCGGAACCAGAGCGTCGGCCATCGTACACCCTCTCGGTCGCGTGAAATTCCGGATGATGCCGCCTTTTCGCCGGCCCGGGGCGACCGCCCCCGCCGCGCATAGGAGCGCGAACGAACCGAATCCTTACGCCCGCCTGTTTACCAACCCCCAAAATTGAGGGATAGTCATTAGGCCCAAGGTCTTATGGCCTAGGGCGAGCTTGAACGGTGTCGGGCGGGACCCCGTGACTCGCGAACTGCACGAGCACCCGCGGCTGCTGAGCCGGCCGCAAAGAGGGTCTTCAGGGATGAAGCTTACGCCGCCGCCGTCGACCGACGTTTCCCGCCCGCTGCCGCCGTTCGACCGGCCGCCGCAGCGGCCGCGGATCGCCCGCAAAGCGCTCTTCGCCGCCTGCACGCTCGCGCTCGCCGCGGGCTGCGCGGCCGGCGGCGGCGGGGGGTCGCTCACGCCGCAGCACCGCACGGCCGAGAACATCGGGCGCGCGCTGCCCGGCGTCTCCCCGACGCCCGCGCCGGCCGACCAAGCGAGCTGCGACGGCGACGGCAAAGACGCCGGCTGCCACGTGAAAAAGAACCCGAACACCGGCGTCTCGACCACCCCGGCTGCCGGTCTCACGCCGGCACAGCTGCGCAGCGCGTACGGTTTGACGCCGTTCTCCGGCACGGCGACGCCGGCGGGCCCGCTGATCGCGATCGTCGACGCGTTCGAGAACAAAGACGCCGAGGCCGACCTCGGCAAGTACCGCTCGCAGTTCGGGTTGCCGGCATGCACCAGAAACAACGGCTGCTTCACCAAAGTCATGCTGAGGAAAGCCAGCGGCGAAGACGGTCAAGCGAGGTCGGACGGCGGCAAAAAGAGCGCGGGCACCACGTGGTCCGACGAGATCGCGCTCGACCTCGCGATGGCGTCGGCCGCATGTCCCACGTGCCGGCTGCTGCTGGTCGAAGCCGGCGGCGAAGACCTCGACAGCCTGGCCGATGCGGTGAACGTCGCCGCCTCGTACAACCCGACGGCGATCAGCAACAGCTGGGGCGTCACCGAAGGCGGCGGCAACGCCGCGGGGATCGATCCGGGCGCGCAGGCCGCCTTCAACCATCCCGGGATCGCGATCACCGCGAGCGCGGGCGACATTGCGGGTCAGGTCCAGTTCCCGGCCTCGTCGCCCTTCGTCACGGCGGTCGGCGGCACGACGCTCACGCCGGACGCGTCGTCGCCGCGCGGCTGGTCCGAAAGCGCCTGGGCACAAACGGGCTTCGGCTGCAGCATCATCTTCGCCGCGCCGGCCTGGCAGAGCGCCGCAGGCTGCTCGGGGACCCGGTCGGTGGCCGACGTCTCCATGATCGCCGACTACAACCCCGGCGTCGCGGTCTACAGCAGCGCCGAAGGCGGCTGGGTGGTACTGGGCGGCACCAGCGTCGGCGCCCCGTTCGTCGCGGGACTCTACGCGGCGGCCAACGACTACGGCGCGGGGACGACCGGCGCGCCGAAGCTCGCCGCAAACGCGAGCATGCTCAACCCGGTCGCCGGACCGGCAGGCGCGACGCTCGGCAGTCCCAAGGGCCTGGGCGCCTTCTAACCGGCGCCTCGTGCTCCGAGCATCAAAGCCGGGCTCTCACCGCGATGGTGAGAGCCCGAGCGACTCCACGGCCGGCGTAAGCGAACCCGGCGCGCAAGCGCCGGCGTTTTCGCGCGAGCGGCTCTACGCGCGGCTCGATGCCGCGCGCGAAGCGCCGGTCACGCTCGTCGTCGCGGACGAAGGCCTCGGGAAGAGCACGCTCATCCACGATTACCTCGCGTTGCGCGACGTCCCGTACCGGTACTTCGCGGCGACGCCCGACCAGACGACACCCGGCGAGCTCGTGCGCGGTTTGGCGGCGACGTTCTGCTCCGTGCGGCCAGCGATGGCCCGGTCCGCCGCGCACGCGGCCGCGCAGCTCGACCGCGACGACGGCGAAGCGGCGGCGCTGAGCTGGGCCCGCGAGCATCTCGCCGGCATGGCCGCGACCGTGGTGCTGGACGAGCTGCACCACGTCGTCGGCCAACCGCGCTGCGCATCGTTTCTCGTCGCGCTGATCGAGGCGACGGTACCGCAGCTGCGGTGGATCGTCGCGGTCCGTGACGCCGCGCCGTTCCCGGTCCCGCGCTGGCTGTCGTCGGGGATCGCCGATCTGCCGATCGAGTCGGCCGAGCTGCGCGTGCGCCCGGACGAGCTGCGACCGGCTTTCGAATGCGCCGGATATCCATTGACGCAGGCCGGCGCGGAAGCGCTCTGCGAACGCACGGACGGCTGGCCGCTCGGGCTCAGCGTCGCCCTCGCCACCGGCCGGCTCGACGTGCCGGCGGCGCGCGAGGACGTGTACGACCAGCTCGTCGACGGTGCGCTGCGGCGGTTCTCGGGCGACGACCTCGACCGCGTGTGCGAGCTCGCCGCCGTAGCGCGCTTCGACGCCGATCTGGTCGCGATGCTGGAATGCGCGCCGGCGCTGGTCGCCGAGCTGCGCGACGCGCGCCTCACGTTCGCGCTAGCGGGCGGCGACGCGTTCCACGAGCCGTGCCGCGTGCGCGTCGACGACCGCGTCGCGCGTTACGCGCCCGAACGCCGCGCGATGATCTTGGACCGCGCGGCGGCAGCGCTGGAGCGCGCGGCGCGGTGGCGTGAAGCGCTCGCATTGCGCGTGCGTGCGGGCGACCACGCACGGCTCGCCGCCGCGGTGGAGATCTGGGGGTTTCGCGCGCTCGATCACGGCGAAGCTGCCGCGCTCGCGCAGGCGCTCGCCGCGCTGAGCGACACGCTGCTGGTTCGCTTTCCGCTCGCGCTCGCGCTCAAAGGCGCGCTGGCGTCGCTCGACGAGAGCTTCGACGTGTCCGAAGCGTGGTTCCGCATGGCGATCGACCATGCGCGCGACGGCGCGCGGCGCGAGATCGTGATCCGCTACGGGACCGACCTCGTGCGCCGCGGCCGCCTCGACGTGATCGAGCTGCTCGAGGCCGAGGCGGCGCGCGGCGAAACGCGCGCCAACCCGGAAGCCGACGCCGCGCTGTGGGCGCTGCTCGGCACGGCGTATGTCGAGACGCACGATCTCGCTCGCGCGCGCGACGCCGCCCGCCGCGCGCTGGCGCGGCTGCCGGGCGTGGAGGACGACGGGCGGCGCGCGCGCGTGCTGCACCAGGCATCGTACGTGGCGCTCAACGACGGCGACCACGCCGCCGCCAAAGCGCTGGCCGAACGCGCGCTCGCCCGCGCGGACGAAGCGTTCCTGTACGACATCGCGGCGCGCGCGCTCAGCGTGCTGTTCAACCTCGCGATGCTGCAGGACGACGACGTCGGCGCCGCGCGGCACGCGCTGGTGCGCCTGGAGGAAGCGGGGCGCAAAGCGGGCAGCGACGCGCTGCGGCTGTATGCCCTGCTCAACGCGTACGCGATCGAAGTGGACGCCGGCGACGTCGCCGCGCTCGCGCGCCTGGACGCGCAGCTCGCCGAGATGCAAGTGCTCTTCACCGCGACCGTGAGCGAAGCGCTGCTGCCGGCGCAAGCGCTGCGCGCCGCGTGGGACGGCCGCTTCGAGCACGCGTACGACATGCTGGCGTCGGGCGTCGAGAAGCTCTTCGACGACGACCGCATCGCCTACCGGTGGGCGGAGATCGCCGCGTACGCCGCGGCGGCCGGCAGACGCGATGAAGCGCTGCGGGCGCTGGAGTCATCGCGCACGAGCCTCGTGCCGCTCGAGCGCGACAAGCCGCTCGCGGTGCGCACGGCGGCGTACATCGCGCTCGCGCACGCGCTGCTGGGCGACGTGGACGCGACGCGCGACGCGCTCGCAACCGCGCGTGCCTCCGCCGCCGGCGGCAGCAGCCGGTTCGCAGCGCTGGTCGAAGCGGTGGCCGCGTTCGATGCGTGCCGCTCGCATGACGCAGCCGCGTATCTCGCGCTCGGCGACGCGCTCGACGAGCTCGACCGCTGCGATCTGCGCGGGGTCGCGCGCTTCATCGGACGGCTGCCGGTACCCGTACCCGACGCGCGGGCGCCGCGGATGGCGGCACCATGAACTCCGTTCGCGCATGGACGATGGCGAACGCCGCCGTCGACCGGCTCGCCTCGCCGGACCGCACCGTCGCCGCAAAGATCGTCGCGGCGCGATTCGTGGCACGGTGCGCGGAATCGGCCGCCGCCGGCGATTGGTCACGGCTAGCGGAATGGGTCGACGGCGCGTGCGAGCGCTATGCGGGCATCATGCCGGCGTCCGACGTCATCGCGGCGGCGCTCGACGGCGTCGCGCGCGCCGTGGGACGCGGCGACAACCCGACGGCTCGCGCATTCGGCACGGCGCGCGCGGGCGTCGAAGCGCTGCTCGCGCGACCGCGCGCGACCGCGGGACCGGCGGCGCACGAAGCGGTCGACGAAGTGGACGTCGTCCTCGACGGCCTGCTCACCCGGCTCGATCAGGCCGACGTGCTGACCGCGGAACATTCGCGTGCCGTCGCATCGTGGTGCGCGCGCTTGGGCAAACGCATGCAGTCGTCGAAGACGGAGATCTTGCACCTCACGCGGGCGGGCCTCGTGCACGACATCGGCAAGGTGACGACGCCCGCCGCCATCCTCAGCGCGCCGCGCGGGCTCGACGACGCCGAGATGGCCGTCATGCGCGACCACGCGCGCGCGGGCGCGGAGATCGTCGAGCGCGTGCCGCTCATCGCCAACCTCATGCCCGCCGTGCGCAATCACCACGAGCGCTTCGACGGCACCGGCTACCCCGACCGCCTGCGGTGGGATGCGATCCCGCAGATCGCGCGCATCGTCGCCGTCGCCGACGCGTTCAACGCGATGATCGGCCGGCGGCCGTACCGCCCGCCGCTCGCGCCGTCGGATGCGCTGGAGCGGCTGGTGTCGGGGCGCGGCGATCAGTTCGACCCGGACGTCGTCGACGCGATGGTCGACGTCATCACGAAGCGAGCGTAGCTACGGCGACGGCGTGAACTTCTGAACGAAGTCGCCTTTGCCGTCACGGTCGCCCCACACCGCGAACACCGCGTGCGTCAGCGAGTCGATCGCGACCGTGTGGACGCCGGGGTCGACCGCCGTCTTGTCGATCAGCTCGGGCGCCGCGCCGCGCCGCAGCCGGAAGCGCGTGACGCCGCCGTCACCCG
>DASWRD010000087.1:0-35268 GCA_036403315.1 Candidatus Elarobacter sp. | reverse complement strand
GCCGCGCGTCCCGAACCACAGCCGCGCGAAGACCGGGTACGGAAAGCCGTAGCGCGTCCCGGCGTGCGCGACCAGCAGGATCGGGATCAGCACGACGCAGCTCCCGACGAAGATCGTCAGGACCGCTTCCCACCAGTTCATCCCGAGCGAGATCATCCCGCTGGCGAGCGAGTAGGTCGGAATGCACAAGCACATCCCGATCCACAGGCTCGCGAAGCGCGACGCGCCCCAGAAGTGCTCGGCGCGCGTGCACGGCCGCAGGTCGTCGTTCCACAAATCGGTATGCGCCGAGGCGAGCTCCGCCGCAGTCTCCGTCAGCGTGACGATGCCGTCGCGTTCGACCTGCGTCTGCGGCATGCGCTAGACTTCCACCATCGCGCCGTACGTTTCCGGACGGCGGTCGCGGTAGAACTGCCAGGTGTTGCGGACCTCTTCGATCAGCCGCCGGTCCATGTCGCCGATCACGACCTCGTCTTTGTCGCGCGAGCCCATCGCGACGAACTGGCCGCGCGGATCGACCAGGTATGACTGGCCGTAGAACTCGCCCATGTTCCACGGCGGCTCGAAGCCGACGCGGTTGATCGCGCCGACGTAGTACCCGTTCGCGACGGCGTGCGCGGGCTGCTCGAGCTTCCAGAGATATTCCGACAGCCCGGCGACGGTCGCGGAGGGGTTGAACACGATCTCGGCGCCGTTGAGGCCGAGCACGCGCGCGCCTTCGGGGAAATGCCGGTCGTAGCAGATGTACGCGCCGATGCGCGCGTAGCGCGTCTGGAACGTCGGGTAACCGGCGTTGCCCGGCTTGAAATAGTATTTCTCCCAGAAGCCGCAGCCTTGCGGGCCCGCCGCGACTTGCGGCAGGTGATGCTTGCGGTAGATGCCGAGCACGCTGCCGTCGGCGTCGATGATCACCGCCGTGTTGTAGTACACGCCGCTGATCGTGCGCTCGTACAGCGGCACGACGAGCGCGATCTCGAGCTCGCGCGCGAGGTCTTGCATCAAGCGGGTCGTCGGGCCGTCGGGGACCGTCTCCGTCGCCTCGTACCACTTGGGATCTTGCTCGGTGCAGAAGTACGGCCCGTAGAAGAGCTCCTGCAGGCAGACGATCTTCGCGCCGCGCTGCGCGGCCTCGCGGATCATCTGCTCGTGCTTGGTGATCGCGGCGCGCTTGTGCACCTCGACGGGTTCCGCGCCGTCCGTGTCGTGATGCGCTTGGACCAGACCGATTCGAACGATGTCGATGTCGCTCACGCTTCGTTCCTTTGTCGTCACGGCTAAAGTTGGACGGGGCGGAAGGCCGACGATCTCTGGTGCTTGCCCAGACCAGGCTCGCCGACGAACGCCGAACCGTCCGCGACCTTGCGTCCGCGCGAGAACACGTAGCGCGGGCGGCCGCGCACCGTCATCCCCTCGAAGATGCTGTTGTCGGCCTTCATGTGGTGCGTCTTGGCGGAGATGGTTCGCTCGGCGTTCGGATCCCAGATCACGATGTCGGCGTCGCTGCCGACCGCGATCGTGCCCTTGCGCGGGAACAGGCCGAACAGCTTGGCGGGATTGGTCGACGCGAGCGCGACGAACTGGTTGAGGCCGATCACGCCCTTGTTCACGCCGTGCTCGTACAGGATCGCGACGCGGTCTTCGATCGTGGGCGCGCCGTTGGGGATCTTCGAGAAGTCGTCCTTGCCCATCTCCTTCTGCCCGCAGTTGAACGAGCAGTGGTCGGAGCCGAACGCGTGAAGCTCGCCGTTCTTGAGCTTTTGCAGCAGCACTTTCTGGTCGCGCTTCTCGCGCAGCGGCGGCGACATCACGTAGTTCGCGCCGGCAAACCCCGGCCGGTCGTAGTCGCTGACGTCGCACACGAGATATTGCGGACACGTCTCGCCGTAGATGTGCAGGCCGCGCTTGCGGCCGTCGCTGATCGCGTCGGCGGCCATCGCGCTCGACACGTGCACGACGTACAGCGGCGCGCCCGCGACTTCGGCGAGCCGGATCGCGCGCGACGTCGCTTCGGCTTCGAGCTCGACGGGGCGCGTGAGCCCGTGATATTTCGGCGCCGTGTTGCCCGCTGCAAGGGCTTCTTTCACCGTCACCTCGATGACGTCGCCGTTCTCCGCGTGCACCTGTACCAGCCCGCCCGCCTTCGCGCAGGCTTTCAGCACCTTGAAGATCGTCTCGTCGTCGACTTGCAGCACGTGCTTGTACGCCATGAACACTTTGAACGAGTTGACGCCCTCGCGCGTGATCATGTCGGCGATCTCGTCGATGGTCTCCGGCCGGCCGTCGGCGATCGTCAGGTGGAACGCGTAGTCGATCGCGGCTTTTCCGCCGGCTTTGCCGTGCCAGGTCTTCACCGCGTTCGCAAGCGTGTCGCCTTTCTGGTGCAGCGCGAAGTCGACGATCGTCGTCGTACCGCCGAGCGCCGCCGCGACGGTGCCGCTGGCGAAGTCGTCGATGGTCGTCGTGCCGCCGAACGGCATGTCGAGGTGCGTGTGCGGGTCGATGAAGCCCGGGAACACGTACGCGCCCGAGGCGTCCACGGTCTCGTGCCCGACCTCGTTGACGCTGCGCGCGAGCGCGGTGATGACGCCGTGTTCGACGAGCACGTCGGCCGGAAAGACGTCGGTCGCCGTGACGACCGTCCCGCCCCTTACGATGGTACCGATAACCGCTCCCTCCAGGTGTGGACGGTGTCGCCGGCGTCGACGCGCACCATCTCGATGCAGTCGACGACCGGGCACACCATGGCGCACAGGTTGCACCCGACGCAGTGCTCTTCATCCACGACGGGGTTCAGCCGCGGATCGGCGGGCCGGTCGATGCACTGGTGCGCGGCGTCCTCGCACGCGATGTAGCACTTGTTGCAGCGAATGCAGGTCTCGGGGTCGATGCGCGCGACGATCTTGTAGTCGAGGTTGAGGTCGTTCCAGTCGACGAAGCGCGGCACCGTCTTGCCGATGATCTCGCGCACCGACGCGATCCCGCGCGCGTCGAGGTAGTTGCTCAGGCCGTCGATCATGTCGGCGACGATGCGAAAGCCGTGGTGCATCACCGCCGTGCACACCTGCACGCTGGTCGAGCCCATCAGCATGAACTCCACCGCGTCGCGCCAGTCGGAGATGCCGCCGATCCCGGAGATGGGGATCGCGACCTGCGGGTCCTTCGCGCACGCCCCGACCATGTTGAGCGCGATCGGCTTGACCGCCGGCCCGCAGTAACCGCCGTGCGACGACTTGCCGTCGACGTGCGGGACCGGCAGCCACGTGTCGAGGTCGACGCCGATCAGCGAGTTGATCGTATTGATAAGGCTGATCGCGTCGGCGCCGCCTTTCGCGGCTGCGCGCGCCGGATAGCGCACGTCGGTGACATTCGGCGTGAGCTTCACGATGACGGGGACGTGCGCGGCTTCTTTCACCCAGCGCGTCACGAGCTCGATCAATTCCGGGTCTTGTCCCACCGCAGCGCCCTGGCCGCGCTCCGACATCCCGTGCGGGCAGCCGAAGTTCAGCTCGAAGCCGTCGATCGGCACGGTCTCGCAGCGGCGCACCAGCTCGTGCCAGCTCTCGCGCGTGCACTCCGTCATCAGCGACGCGACGATCGCACGGTCCGGATAGCGCGCCTTGCACTCGGCGATCTCGCGCAAATTCTCGTCGAGCGGACGATCGGTGATGAGCTCGATGTTGTTCATGCCCGCCATGCGCTGCGTGCCGATGTTCAGCCCCGCAAAGCGCGACGTGACGTTCACGATCGGCTCGAGCGCCAGCGTTTTCCAGACCGCGCCGCCCCAGCCCGCCTCGAACGCGCGCATGATCTGATAGCCGGAGTTCGTGGGCGGCGCGGACGCGAGCCAGAACGGGTTGGGGCTTCTTATTCCGGCGAGATCGATGGAGAGGTCGGCCATCAACGCACCTCCGCGCGCAAGAAGAGATCGGCGCTGCGCGCCGCGACCTTGCCGCGCTGCGCGGCTTCGACCACCATCGCGTCGACGCCGCCCGGCTGGAACATGCAGTCGCCCGCGGCGTAGACGTTCGGGCGGTTCGTGCGCATGGCGGCGTCGACGACCGCGATGCCGTTGACGTCGTGCGTCACGCCGAACGCGTCGAGCAGCGCGATGTGGCGCGTCTGCCCGATCGCGAGGATCACCGTGTCGGCGGCGACGACGCGCTCGGTGCCCGGCAGCGGGCGCGCGCTGTTGTCGGGCGCGGTGGAGATGATCTCGAGCCCCGCGACGCGGCCGTTCTCGACGACGATGCGCTTGGGCAGCGTGAACGTGCGGAACTCGACGCCTTCCACCTTGGCGAACTCGAGCTCGAAATCGTATGCCGTCATGCGCTCCGCGCCGCGGCGGTAGTACATCGTCACCGCGGGGACGCCGAGGCGGCGCGAGCACGTCGCCGCGTCGATGGCGGTGTTGCCGCCGCCGATGATCGCGACGTTGTCGCCGAGCACGCCGACGTCGCCGCCCGACTTCGCGACGCGGATGAAGTCCAGCGCGTCCCATACGCCGGCGGCGTCTTCGCCCTCGACGTTCAGGCGCGGCACGCTGCCCATGCCGACCGCGATCACGACCGCGTCGTAGTCCGCGAGGATCGTGTCCGGTGCGATGCTCTCGCCGATCGCCGCATGGCCGCCGACCGTGACGCCGGTGCGGATCTCCACGCCGAGCGCACGCACCTGCTCGGCCTCCCAAAGCGCGATCTCGGCGGGGAGGCGAAACGGCACGATGCCGTACGTGTCGAGCCCGCCCGGGGCCGCATCGCGCTCGAAGATCGTCACGGCGTGGCCCATGCGCGCGAGATCGCGCGCGGCGGCCAGTCCGGCGGGACCCGAGCCGATCACAGCGACGCGCTTGCCGCTGGGCGGCCCGGCCTCGAACAGCGTGACGTTCTCGCGAATCGCCCAGTCGGTCGCATAGCGCTGCAGGTCGCCGATGCGAATCGGGTTCTCGTCGGCGTTGTACACGCACGCGCCCTCGCACAGCTGCGACGTTGGGCAGACCCGCGCGCAGCTCGCGCCGACCGGGTTCGCATCCATGATCGTCTGCGCGCTGCCGAGCATGTCGCCGGTCGCGATGCGCCCGATGAAGCGCGGCACGTCGATCCCGGTCGGGCACGCGCGGATGCACGGGGCATCGTAACAGTTGAGGCAGCGGTTCGCCTCGATTTGAACGTCCATGCGGGACAGCCGTTTGGCGATCGGCGGCCCGAGGCTCACTGACGGAAAAGCCAAGTCCCCTCCAAGTGCGAGGTTCCCTTTGCCGGTCTATTGGCGACAGCGCGGTCCGCTCCCGGGTCCTACCGGGTTGCGTTCCCGGGCCGCCGAAGCATCGCCGGCGCGCCGCCGCCGGCGCGAGCCGTTGCAAGGAGCTTGGAATGAACGTTCGTCTCATCGCCGCGCTCGCCGGCGCTGCCTTTTTCCTCTCGGCGACCGCCGCCGTTTCGGCGCAGACGACGATGGCGCCGACGCCGGGCCCGGTGGTCGGGCCCACCGCCGCGCCGCAGCCTATCCCCGTCGGCAGCGCGGTGCCGACGGCGTCCACGAACGCGCCGACGGCTCGGCCCCCGGCGACGATGCCCATGCCGGGCGGCCCGCTCGCGCTCGGTGCGCGCTATCTGCGCGGCACGCGCACGATTTCCGGCTATCGGCTGACGGGCCAGGCGCAAGTAAAAGACGCCTGCACCGCCGCGCGGTTCGCGCAATTTCTCGGTCTTATCTTCCCGCCGCAGTACAACGTCGTGCAGTACCGCCGCCCCGGGACGCTGGGCCTGCTCTGCGCGCAGCATCTCACGTGGGTGACGATCGCGCCGCTGAACGTGACCAGCGTGTCACCGCCGCGGTACGTCAGCGTGCGCACGCAGAAGGGCCTCGTCCGCGTTCCCATCTTGCCGGGGCCTGTATACTGACGCAATGCGTGCCGTACGACTCCACGAGATCGACCGCGAGAACGGTCCCAAGAACTTTCGCGTCGAGCAAGTCGACGATCCGCAGCCCGCCGCGGGCGAGACGCTGGTGAAGGTCAGTCGCGCCGCGTTCAACCGGCGCGACGTGTTCATCAGCCAGGGACTGTATCCGGGCATCCAGCTCCCGTGCATCCCGGGCTCCGACGGTGTCGGCACGGTCGCGGCGCACGGCGACGGCGCGCAAGGTTCCGCGGTCGGCACGCGCGTCGTGATCGACCCGACGCTGGGCTGGGGTCCGGACCCGCGCATCTGGCTGCGCACGGCGCAGGTGCTCGGCATGCCGCACCAAGGAACGTTCGCCGAGTACATCGCGGTGCCGTCGGGCAACGTGCACGCGGCGCCGGAGTCGTTGAGCGACGACGAAGCCGCCGCGGTTCCGCTCGCCGGCGTCACCGCGTATCGCGCGCTCGTCACGCGCGGGCGCTGCACGAAGGACGACGTCGTGCTGATCCCCGGCGTCGGCAGCGGCGTGCAGACGTTCGTATTGCTGTTCGCCAAGAAAATCGGCGCGAAGGTCATCGTGACGTCGTCGAGCGACGAGAAGCTTGCGCGCGCGCAAGCGATGGGCGCCGATGTGGCGATCAACTACAAGACGTCGGAAAAGTGGGAGAAAGAAGTCGCCGCGGTCGACGGCGGCCCGAGCCTCGTCGTCGACTCGGCCGGCGGCGACACGCTGGCCAAAGCGATCAACGTCACGCGTTACGGCGGACGCGTGGTGATCTACGGCGGCACGCTCGGCGAGGCGAAGATCCGCCCGTACTCCGTGTTCTGGCGCCAGCTCGACATCATGGGCTCGTCGATGGGCTCGCCGCAAGACTTCGCGGAGATGCTAGCGCTGTTCGACGGCTCGCTCAAACCGGCAGTCGATCGCGTGTACGCGATGGACGAGGTCGTGGAAGCCGCGGAGAAAATGAACGGGGGCGAGCAGTTCGGCAAGGTGATCCTCGCGATCAACGGGGAGTGACGGCCGCCTGAACCCGCGCGCTGAAACGCGCGCGCGCATCGTGCGGTAGAGCGGTCGTGATGGAGCGCAGCGACGTCGTCCTCTCGGTGCACGGGCTCGTGCGGCGTTTCGGGCGCATCGAGGCCGTCGCGGGCATCGATCTCGACGTCGCGCGCGGTGAGGTCGTCGCGCTGCTCGGGCCCAACGGAGCGGGCAAGACGACGACGCTGACGTGCGTCGCGGGGTTGCTCGCGCCGACGGCGGGGGCGATTCACGTCGCCGGCGATGCATCGCGGACCGCGCGCGAGCGGCGCGTCGCCTACGTGCCGGAGATCCCGATCGTGTACGACGATCTCACGCCGGCGGAGCATCTCGGGTTCGTCGCCGCGGGCCGCCGCGTGCCCGATGCGGATGTTGCGGTCGCGCGCGCGCTCGAACGCGCCGGGCTGACGCTGCTGCGCGACCGGGCCGCCGGGACGCTTTCGAAGGGCAATCGCCAACGGCTGTGTCTGGCCGGTGCGCTCGTCGCGCGGGCCGACGTGGTGCTGCTCGACGAGCCGACGACGGGGCTCGATCCTGCCGCACAGCACGCGCTGGTGGGCATCGTGCGCGACCTCGCGGCGGACGGCGCGGGCGTGGTGATCAGCACGCACGCCCTCGCGACGGCGTTCGAGGCGGCGGACCGCATCGTCGTCATCGTCGCGGGGCGCATCGTCTTGAACGAGCCGGCATCGCGTTTCGCCGATCTCGACGCGCTGCGCGCGACGTACCTGCGGGTGGCCGCATGAAGACGGTGCTGCGGTTCGAGGCGCGGATCGCGCGCGCGGCACTGCGGCGCATCGTCACGCACCCGCCGCGCCGTGCGCTGTGGTTCGTCACCGGCGCGCTCGCGGCCGCCGCGATCGCATTCGACGTCGTGACGTCGGATGTCGCATCGCGCGATTTCGGGGCGTGGTGGCCGTCGCCGTTGCTTGTCGCGGCGGTCGCGGCTGCCATTCTCCTGATTGCGGCGCTGGCCGGCACGCGCCGCCGCTGACGTACGGCACGCGAGGAGCGGACACGATCTGGTGGCACTATGCCGGCGTCGAAGCCCGTACCGGACACCGCGCGACCACGGCGATTCTCACGGTGCGCGCGGGGCTGCTCTTTGCGCTCGGTGCCGTACCGGTCGCCGCATTGGTCGCGCTCGCCGCGCCGCACCACGCCGCGACGATCATCGTGCTCGCGGCGGTGGCCGTCGTGCTCGCGCCGGCCACCGTGCTCGTCTCGTCGGCGTTCGCACCGCGCGCGCCGGATGCCGCCGGCGACGTCTTGCGCGGCGGCGCACGCACCGTCGTGCCGGACGACGTCCGCGCCGTGGCGACCGCGCGCACGTCGCGCGTGGCGATACCGCGGGGGCGCATGGCGGCACGCTGGCTGGTCGCGACGCGGCGCCGCGAGACGCTGGTTCCGTACGACCGCTTCGCGTTCGGCGCCGTGGCGGGGCTCGTCGCGCCGCATCTCGCCGCGCGCGCAGGCGGCGAGCTCGTGTCGATGGCGGTCGTCGTCGGCGGGCTCGCGGTGATCTTCGACGCCGCGATCCGCGGCACGACGGCGCCGGCGACTCTGCGCTCGCCGTGGTGGCGTGCCGCCGTCGGCACGTCGCCGCTTGCGCTCGTCGCGTGGGCCTTCTGCGACGCGGCGGGCGTCGCCGCGATGCTGGCCGGCGCTGCGCTCGGCCTCGGCGTTGCCCTCGGCGATCCGCTCCCGGCGCTTGCGGCGGTACCAGAGATCGCGCTCGTGCCGGTCGCGCTGCGGCTGGTCGTGCTCGCCGTCGACACGTTTTTCCCGAATGCGGTCGACCGCCGCGGCGCGGGCGCCGGCGTTCGCGTCACCGTCGTGGCCGAGCTCACGTTGGATATCGTCTTCCTCGCGCTGTACGCGGGCGCGGGTGGCGGGCCGCTTGCGGCCATCGCCGCGACGACGGCCGCGCTCGTGGTGGTCGTCGTCGTCGCGGCCTGGTGTTGCGCGGTTCGGCTTCCCTACGCCGTCGGCTGACCCGCTAGACGAGCGCGTACCGCAGCAGCGGCTCCGCTGTGCCGTAGCCGAGCTCCGCGCGTATCACGTCGGCGCCGGCATCATCGCCCAGCTTCGAGAGGTCGGGGTTGAGCAGCGCGGCTTCTTGCGGCGTCGGCTCGCGCGGGACGCGCTCCGCGCGCACGCGCCCTTCCGTTTCGAGTGCCAGCAAGTACGCGAGAATCTGGCGCGCCGCGGCAGGCCACAAGCGGCGGTCGACGGCGGCATACACGCGCTCCACCAGCGCCGCGATCGTATCGGCGCCGTTTGCCAGCGCATCGGCGATCTGCTGCTCGCGCGCTTCGCGGTGAGCGATGTACTCGTCGAGCTTCGCGCGCACGCCGCGCACCTCGGGACCGTGCCCGCCGTAGATCGCGCTCGCGCCGCCGTACTCGTCGCGCAGGCGGTGCAGCGTGCGCTGGTACGTGCGCATGTCGCCGCCGGGCGGAGCGACGACGACGGTGCCGGTGCCGATCACGACGTCGCCGGTGAACAGCGCGCGCTCGTCCTCGAGCACGAACACGAGATGATCGCGCGCGTGCCCCGGCGCGTGCAGCACGACGAACGCCGCGTCTTCGAACTCGAGCCGCTCGCCTTCGGCGAGCGCGCGGTCGTGCGGAAACCGCGCGTCGGAATGCGCGTACACCGGCGCCCCGGTCGCCGCCGCCAGCGGTGCGGCGCCCGGGAAATGATCGGGATGTCCGTGCGTCACCAAGATCGCCGCGTACGACGAACCCACATCGCGCGCCGCTGCGACGAACGCGTCGCGCTGCGCGTCGTCGACGGGGCCCGGGTCGATCGCGACGAGCGAACGCGGCCCCACGCGCACGACGTAGCCGTTCGTCCCGTCGAGCGTCATCGGCGACGCGTTGTTGGCGCGCAAGCGCGCGACGCGCGCGCTCAGCTGCGCGCGGCGCTGGCCGTCGCTCGCGTTCACCACGCGTTTTCGAGATCAGGGACCAGCACAAAGCGCGGTCCGGGCTGAACGTCGGGCGTCACGGTGACGATGGTTTTCGTGCGCGCGAACGCTAGCACGTCGTCGACAGTACGATACGAAGCGATGCGCTCGAGATGCTTGATGGTCGGCAAGATGAGGTTGATCTCGCCCCGCGCGTTCGCCGCGAGCGCTTCGAGCGGCGCGATCCAGCGGCCGTCGAGGACTTCGGTCGCGTCGGCCTCAGCGACTTGATCCTCGGGCGCGCGCGCGACGAAGAACCGCGTGTCGAAACGGCGCGTAGCGATCTCTGCCTTCGGCGTGATCCAGCGCGAGAAATACCGCAATTGCGACGCGTCGACCGCCACGTCGCAGCGTTCCAGCACGCCGGCGAACGCGATCTCCCCCGCGTGCATCGAGCGTCGCAGGGCAGCGAGCTCATCCACGTGCACCAGCCGGTCGGCGAACAGCAGGCCGACCTCTTCGAACGTCTCGCGCGCGGCCGTCATCACGTACGCCGCATCGACGTCGCCTGCGGAACCGTGCAAGCGCCGCGTCGCGGCGTCGCGGTCGGCGTCGTCCACGCGGCCCCCCGGAAAGACGTAGCGATCCGGCAAGAACGCGGCGCTCGCATGCCGCCGCACCATGAACACCTGCAAGCCCTCGCTCGTGTCGCGCCCGACGATGACGGTCGCCGCGTCACGGATGTCCTCGTGTGGGCCGCTCATCGGAACCCTGCCGGTCCCGGGCCGCGTTCCTCTCCTGCTATGCGTCCGTCTCTCATCGTCACGTCGGCTCTCGTTCTCGCTCTGGGTGCGACCACACTCGCGGGCGCCCAGTCGACGCCATCGCCGACGCCTACCCCGATCGCCGTCCCGACCCTGCCGCCCAACACGCCGAACGCCGGCATCATCCAGACCATCATCGGGGTCGGCGCGCAGATCCTTCAGCGCGAAGCGGCCAACAACCGGAACAACGCGCGCGGGACCGTCTCGTACTTCAAGCGCTTCGACATGCAGGTCCAGTGCGGCAACAACTGCTACCGCACCGTGCGGCTGCACCAAGGCACCGTGATCAACCCGCGCGGCGCCACCCCGGGCGTGGGCCGCGTCGTGGACGTCAACGGCCGCGCGAACCCGGACGGGACGATCGAAGCGGATACCATCACCGTCCAGCAATAACTCTCGCTGCGTGCGCTGCACGATCGGAGCGGACGATACCGGACCGCTGACCGAGGCTTTACTCGCCGAGCTGGAGCGCCGCGGGATCGCCGCCGAACGCTTCGGCGCGCTCCGGGCCCTGCGCCAGGCTCAGGACGACGTCGAGGACGGCGAGTGGGCCTCGATCGGCCGCGCCGTCGGTGAGGCCGTCGCGGCGGGCCGCGCGGACGTCGGCATCGTGTGCTGCTGGACCAGCACCGGCATCTCGATCGCGGCCAACAAGGTTCGCGGCGTGCGCGCCGCGCTATGCGCCGACGCGGAGACGGCCGCGGGCGCCAGGCGCTGGAACGACGCGAACGTCCTCGCGCTGAGCCTGCGCGCGACCAGCCCGGCGGTGGGGCTGGAGATCCTCGCGGCGTTTCTCGGCTCGCAGGCGAGCACCGACTCGGCCGACCGGCGATCCATCGAAGCGGTCGAGTGACAATCTGATCTCCGGCGGCGTCCGTTCAGTCGACGCACCACTTCCACCGGAGAGATATCACTTGATCAAACGATTTACGGCCACAGCGGCCGGCGCGGCGCTCGCCGCACTCTGCATCGCCCCCGCGTTCGCGCAGACGACGATGTCGTCGCCGGCGCCGATGAGCACCAGCTCGTCGATGGCGACCCCCGCTCCCGCCATGGGCGGTTCGATGGGCGGCTCGATGAACAAGAGCCCGATGACCGGCCCCGACCACGGCATGCCCGAAGGCACCGCCGGCGGCGACGGCGTGACCTACAAGGGCGCGCCCGATCTGCAGGCAGCCATCTCGCTGGTCACCGCGGGCGGCGCGCCCGGCCACTTCTCGATCGTCAAGGCGCTGACCGCGCTAGCCGGCGCGAAGACCGCGAACGCGGAAGTCGCGAAGCTCACCAAGCAGTACGGCGCTGCGAACGTCGCGTCGTTCGTCGCCGTGCAGAACTTCGCCGTGAACGACGCCGTCGCGGTTGCGACCGCGGCCGGTGTGAAGTTTCCGAAGCCGGCGGTTCACGGTACCGCGCTCGCCGTGCGCGTCGTGAAGCTCGGGCTCGTCAACGGTGCGTACTACGAAGGCACGCAGCTCGATCACCTCGTGACGAACGGTATTCACGAGACGGTGATGGGACACATCGACGGCAAATTCGGTGTGGCCGCGGATGCGAATTACCACCGCATCGCCAACCAGGCGCACTACGATCTCGCGCAAGCGCTCGGCGCGAAGACCGTCAAGCTGGCGGCGTACCACTAGGTCGCAGCACATCGCGAGAAGCGAGAAGGGCCACGCCGATCGGCGTGGCCCTTCTTTTCAGTCGTGTTCGTTGCCGCAGCGGCCAATCGGTCGCTACGACGTCTGTTCCTTCGGTGGATCCTCGGTCATCGAGCTGATGCCGCCCTCCTGCCATCGGATGTCGAGTTGCGCTGAGAATCGATTGATGTCGCTTCGTCACCGCCGGCGCGCGTTCAGCCGGTCGGTGCCTTGTTCCCGGGTGGATCTTGCGACGTCAAGCCGCCCTCCCGTATGTCGTGGTGCTAACCTCGAGGTGTCCTCATGGTACCGCCGCGCTGTGGATGGGTCAACCCCAAATTCCGGGGTTTCGGCGAAACGTTCGCACTTGCTCGGTGCGCAGCGGAGGCGAACACGCCGATCCCGCTAAGAAAGGCTGCGGTGACCTCTCGTCTGGGCCGAGTGCTGCGCCGCCTCGAAGCGGTCTCGATTCTGCTGGCGTCGTTCGCGCTCGCGGCGTTCGTGGTGTCGCACCGGACGTGGGTCGAGCACGTGCTCGCGCAGATCGGGCCGTTCGCGATGCCGCTGGCGGTGCTGGTGTTCGCGATCGTGGCGTCGGCGCCGTTCTCGGTGACCGACGCGCTCGCGATCATGAACGGCGTGCTGTTCGGACCTGTCTGGGGCTCGGTCGTCAACGCGGTCGGGCTCGTGCTCGCCGCCATGATCGGTTACGTCGTCGCGCTGCGCACCTCGGCGGCGTTCGACGTGAAGAAGAACGTCGAGCGGTTGCCGGCGTGGGCACGCCGCTTCAAGATCGGTTCGCCGATGTTCCTGATCGTCATCCGCATCATCCCCGGGCTGGGCGGCACCATCGCGACGCAGACCGCCGCCGCGCTGCGCGTCGGCTACTTTCGCCAGATCTACACGATGTGCGCGGTCGCGATCCCGATCTGCACCGTGCTCGCGATCTTCGGCAACGCCACGTCCGATTTTCTCGACGAGCACGTGTTCGTACCCGTCCAAGCGTCCATGGAGAAGCATCACATCCGCTTTCCGCACCGCCCCCGCCGGCCGCACGCGTCGCCCGCGCACACCGCGCTGCCCGTGCGCACCACGCCACCCACCGGTACGCGATGAGCGCGCCCGCAAGTTCCGGCCAAGCCGTCACGCTGGTCGATACGCCCGAAGCGCTCGCGCAAACGTGCGCGCGCATCGCGGGCGCCTCGCGGGTCGCGCTCGACACCGAGTTCCACACCGAGAAGTCATACACGCCGCACCTGATGGTCGTGCAGCTGCTGTTCGAAGACGGCGTCGCGCTCGTCGACCCGCTGGCGCTGCGCGACCTGCGCCCGCTCGTCGACGCGCTTGCCGGCGCGCGCGTCGTGGGGCACGCGCTCTCCTCCGACCTGCGCATCCTCGCGGACGCGTTCGAGTCGCTGCCGCGCGAGGTGTACGACACGCAGGTTGCCGCCGCGTTCGCGGGTTACGGGCTGTCGATCTCGCTGCTCGACCTCGTGCGCGATCTGTGCGGTGTCACGCTGCGCAAGTCGCAGACGGTCAGCGACTGGAGCACGCGGCCGTTCACGGCCAAGCAGGTGGAGTACCTCGTCGACGACGTGCGCTATCTGTTCACGCTCGAAGACACGCTGCGCGAACGCTTGCGCGCGCGCGGGCGCGAGCCGTGGGCTGACGAGGAGATGCCGTCGCTGGTGCAACTCGGCACGTATCGCAACGATCCCAAGCGGCTGTACTTGCGCGTGTCCGGCAACGCGCGCATGAACCGCCGCGAGCTGGGCATCCTCAACGAGCTCGCGAAGCTGCGCGACCGCTACGCGCGCGAGCGCAACATCCCGCTCAAGTACGTGCTGCCCGACGACGTGATGGTCGGGCTCGTGCAGCTGCGGCCCAAAGCGGTCGACGAGCTGGCGCAGCTCCGGCGTATCGATGCGGGGACGCGCCGCAACCTCGGCGAGCGCATCGTCGAAGCGGTCGCGCGGGGCGAGGCGATCCCGGAGGACGAGCTGCCGCCGCGCGCGCCCAAGCCGCTGGGCCCGCAGCGCGAAGCGCTGGTGTCGACGATGGCGGTGCTGGTCGGCGCGCTGGCGGCCGACAACGACGTGCCGACGACGCTGCTGCTCCCGCGCGCCGCCCTGGAACGCATCGCGCGCGAAGCCCCGCAATCGACCGAAGAGCTGGGCGACGTGGTGAACCTCACGTCTTGGCGGCGCCAGCTCGTCGTCGATCCGTTATGGGAGCTGCTGAACGGGGATTCGGTGCTGCGCGTGCGCGGGTACCGCAACGCGGACCCGCGCACGGCGTTCGAGCGCGTCTAGGGAGTCGCTGAGCGCGGTCCGCCGCCGCCGGACTGCACGAACGTGACGTTCGCGAAGGTTCCGTTGGCGTTGCCGGACGGGATCGAGACGACTTTCATCGCCGTACTGCCCGACGCGCCGACCGGCGGCGTGCAGGTGAGCGTGTAATTCAGGCGCACGGCGTCGCGCGCGGGGTTCGTGCCGGACGACGTCCCGACGGATTGCACGCGGTCGATCGTCATGCCGCACTGCTGGTGCGGCTTGTGCTGCGCGACGACGAGCACGATGTTCGACTTGAAGAAGTCGCACGTCACCTGCGGAGGCTGCCCGGTGAAGAGCCGGTTGAGGTCGTCGCAGTTGCGGATCGTCGCGAACAGCACGCGTTCGCGGTCGCCGTCGACCGGGATCGCTGCCCCCGGCGGCACGGGGCCCCAGCCGTTGGGACCGCTTCCGTCGCGCACTTCCTCGTCGGCGCAGCGCGATTTTTCGTTGTTCTTGCACGGCGCGTCCCACACGAAGTCCGGCCGCAGCGAGTACTGCCACTCGATCTGCTGCCAGTTCAGCGGCTGGATCGTTTGACCGGGAAACGACGGCGGCTGCGTGTTGTAGTCGATCAGGAAACGAAGGTTCGTCGCGAGCTGCGTCGTGCAGTCGATTCTCGCTTGCGCCGGGAACGGAGGTCCCCAGCTCCCGCACTTGCGGAGCAGATCGTTCGGGACCGCGAACGGATCGGGGCCGCTGCCGAGGTCGCGGTCGGAGCTGAACGGCACGTCGAGGTAGCGGTCCGCGACGGCCTTCCACGACAGCAAGTATGCGTTGTTGACGTCGCGCATCTGCTGGCGCGAGCAGCTCTTGTTGGCCGCGATGCCGTCGCTGGCTCGCAGATACGCTTTTTCGAAGTTCGCATAGTCCTTGGGCTTGAGCGCATCGCCCGCGTCGTTGGCGGCTTGCAGCGCGACTTGGCACGGGTCGTTCGAAACCGGCGTCCCCGTCTGCTGCGAACCGCGGTTGTTCGCGAGCTGCGTCGCGCAGTTGGCTCTGACGCCCGCGGGCAGCTTCGAGCCGGCCGCGATGCACCCGCCGAGCTCACGGTTCGCTTGCGCGTACGTCGCCGCCGCACCCGGTTCCCCAAGCACCGACTGGGCTTGGCCCTTGAGCGAAAGCAAGAACGCCTTGTTCACTTGGTACATCTGCTGGCGGTTCGCGTTGTCTTTCGCCGACCGGCCCGCGAGCTTGTGGCACGCCTGCTCGTTCCAGCTCATCCCCGCGTCGACCAAACGCAGCGCCTGCCGCGCGTCGTCCGGCGTCGCGTTCTGGCTCTTGAGGCGCTGCGACGCGCGCATCTCGTCCGCCAATGCCTGGTAGCACGGAGCATTGAAGCGCACCGTCGCCGGATCGTCGGCGGCTCGAGCCTGCGCGGAACCGGCGGCGCCGGCGGCGAGGAAGACTGCGGAAGCGAGCACTGCCCGGACGGAAAGTCGAGTGTGGTCGGTCACAAGGGCATGCTTACTCCGTGGACGGGCGCCGTTCCCTCAGACGAGGCTGTGGAAGAACCGCGCGACGCGCGCCGCGTCGTAGGAGCGGTCGGCCGCGAGCTCGCGCTCCGTCCACGCGCGAAACGCGGCGAGGTCCACGTCGCCGGCACGGTCGCGCGCGACGGCCAGCGCAACTTCGAGGGCCGACCGATCGCCCCACGCCCAGTAGTGCAAGAAGCGATCTCGCACGACGTCCGTCGGTGCAAGCACGTGCAGCAGCGCGTCGGCGCGGCGGTCGGTGCGCCACGCGGTGACGCGCTCGCGCCCGATCGCCAGCGGTCCGATCGGAAACTCGATCGTGTACGGGAGCTCGGGGTGCCGGTAGAAGTCCTCGGCCGCGCGGTCGTAGCCGATGGACTCCAGCGCGCGGTCGACGACGACGCGCGCGCGCCCGACGTGCAGCACGAAGTCGACGTCCAGCGACTGGTACCGCTCCGGCACGTAGTACGCCGCCGCGCTGCCGCCGCACAGCACCGCCGTCTCGCCGGCGCGGTCGAGCGCGCTGCACACGGCGAAGGCGACGTCGCTCAGCGTCGCGCGCGCGGCTAACCGCGCCATCGCGGTCCGGCCGGGCGCATCACAGCGGCTTGCCGATCCGGCGCGGGCGCTCGCGCCGCGTCGCCGCGCGCTCGCGCACCTCGGGATAGGCGTCGACGAGGCGCTCCAGCAGCGCGCGCAGCTCGACGGCGCCGTACCAGCGCCGGTTGAGCACGGCCACCCGCGCCCGGCCGATCTCGCGCGACACGACGACCCCGGTCCGCTCCAGCGCGATCACGGCGCGGTGCACGGCCGTCGCGCTCGCGTCGATCTGGCGCGCCAGCTCGCGCAAGTGGAGGCCGTTCTCGCTCAGGGCGAGGCGGGCCAGGATGCGGTCGCGCAGGACTGAGCCGAAGAGCGCCGGGCGAAGATCGTCGCGCACCGGGCTATTGTTCCGCTTTTCGGGTCACGTGTCAACGAACTGCGTACAACGGGCGGGAGCACCCTTCCGGCGCGCCGCCGAACGCAGTCCGGTGCCATGACCCATCCGAACAGCTTCTCCGCCCGCGACACGCTGCGCGCCGGTAACCGTGAATATGCGTACTTCCGGCTGGCCGCGCTGAGCGACCGGTACGACCTCGCGACGCTGCCGTACTCGCTCAAGATCCTCCTCGAGAACTTGATTCGTTTCGAGGACGGGCGCTCGGTGACCGCGGACGACGTCGCGGCGCTCGCGTCGTGGCAGCCCGGCGCGCCGTCGAGCAAAGAGATCGCGTATCGCCCGGCGCGCGTGCTGCTGCAAGATTTCACCGGCGTGCCGTGCGTGGTCGACCTCGCGGCGATGCGCGACGCGATCGCCGAGTTCGGCGGCGACCCGAAGAAGATCAACCCGCTGCAGCCGGTCGAGCTCGTGATCGACCATTCCGTGCAGGTCGATGCGTGGGCGTCCCCCGAGGCGTTCGAGATCAACGCCGATCTGGAGTTCCAGCGCAACGGCGAGCGCTACGCGTTTCTCAAGTGGGGCCAGTCGTCGCTCGACGGGTTCCGCGCGGTGCCGCCCGACACCGGGATCGTGCACCAGGTCAACATCGAGTATCTCGCGCGCGTGATCTTCGGCGCCGGCGGTGCCGGCGAACCGCACCCGGAGGGGACGACCGTCGCGTACCCCGACACCGTGGTCGGCACCGACTCCCACACGACGATGGCGAACGGCCTGGGCGTGCTGGCGTGGGGCGTCGGCGGGATCGAAGCGGAAGCGGCGATGCTCGGGCAGCCGGTGACGATGCTCATCCCGGACGTGATCGGTTTCAAGCTGACCGGCAAGCTGCGCGAAGGCGTCACCGCGACGGACCTCGCGCTGCAGATCACGCAGATGCTGCGCCGCAAAGGCGTGGTCGGCAAGTTCGTCGAGTTCTACGGCGCAGGTTTGTCGTCGCTGCCCGTCGCGGATCGCACCGTGATCGGCAACATGTCGCCGGAGTACGGTTCGACCGTCGCCATCTTTCCGATCGACGCGCTCACGCTGGAGTACCTGCGGCTGACCGGGCGCGCGCAGGAGCAGATCGATCTGGTCGAAGCGTACGCGAAGGCGCAGGGCATGTTCCGCACCGACGACTCGCCGGAACCGCGCTTCAGCGACACCCTCGCGCTCGACTTGGGCGATGTCGTGCCGAACCTCGCGGGCCCGCGGCGGCCGCAGGACCGCGTCCCGCTCACCGACGTGAAAGCGACGTTCGCCGTCGCGTTGGAAGAGTGGCAGAACGCGCGCGGCAGCGGCAACGGCAAACAGGTCGACCGCTTCGCGAGCGAAGGCGGCGGAACAGCGGTCGCGGCGCACGCGCGCACCGAAGTGTCGGACGGCGCGGTCGTGATCGCGGCGATCACGTCGTGCACGAACACGTCGAACCCCGCGCTGCTGATCGGCGCCGGGCTGCTCGCGAAGAAAGCGGTCGAGAAGGGCATCAAGCCCGCGCCGTGGGTGAAGACGTCGCTCGCACCGGGCTCGAAAGTCGTCACGGACTATCTGCTCAAGGCGGGCTTGACGCAATACCTCGACGCGCTCGGCTTCAACCTCGTCGGCTACGGCTGCACGACGTGCATCGGTAACAGCGGGCCGCTGGGCGAGGACGTCGCGCACGCGGTCGCCGAGCACGATCTCATCGTGGCGGCGGTGCTGTCGGGCAACCGCAACTTCGAAGGCCGCATCCACCCGCAGGTGCGCGCGAACTATCTCGCGTCGCCGCCGCTCGTCGTGGCGTACGCGCTCGCGGGCCGCATGGACGTGGACCTCACCACCGAACCGCTCGGCCGCACCCCGACCGGCGAAGACGTATACCTCAAAGATCTGTGGCCGACGAGCGCGGAGATCGACGCTGCGCTCGCCGCGGCGGTGTCGGACCAGTTGTTCCGGCGCCGGTACGCCGACGTGTTCGCCGGCGACAAGCGCTGGTCGTCGATGGACGTGCCCGCCGGCGAGCGCTACGCGTGGGACGAGAAGTCCGAGTACGTGAAGCGGCCGCCGTACTTCGACGGCATGCCCAAAGCGCCGGCGGCGGTGCAGGACATCACCGGCGCCCGCGTTCTGGTGATGGTCGCGGACTCCGTGACGACGGATCACATCTCGCCGGCGGGTAACATCTCGAAGACGTCACCGGCCGCGAGATATCTCATTTCAAAGGGCGTCGAGCCGGCGGACTTCAACTCGTACGGCGCGCGGCGCGGCAACCACGAGGTGATGGTGCGCGGCACGTTCGCCAACATCCGGCTGCGCAATCTGCTGGTGCCGGGCGTCGAAGGCGGCGTCACGCGCTACCTGCCCACCAACGAGCAGATGTCCATCTTCGACGCGAGCGAGAAGTACCGCGAGGACGGGACGCCGCTGATCGTGCTCGCCGGCAAAGAGTACGGCAGCGGCTCGTCGCGCGACTGGGCGGCGAAAGGCCCGTACCTGCTGGGCATCAAGGCGGTGATCGCGGAGTCGTTCGAGCGCATCCACCGCTCCAACCTGATCGGCATGGGCATCCTGCCGCTGCAATACCGCAGCGGCGACACGCGCGAGACGCTGGGTCTCACCGGCGAAGAGACGTTCGCCGTCGAAGGCGTCGCGGCGAAGCTCGAACCGGGCATGACGGTGAACGTCACCGCGACGGACGCGAGCGGTGCGAAGAAGCAATTCGGCGCGCTGCTGCGCATCGACACGCCGGACGAAGCGGACTACTACCGCCACGGCGGCATCCTGCAGTACGTGCTGCGGTCGCTCGCGACGGCGTAAGGTGATGCGAGCTACCGCAGCAGCCACATCCGGCTGCTGCGGTAGTCGAACACCGGCGTAAACTTGCGCAGGAGGAACGATCCCGCGTTGCCGAGCTCGCTGGTGTCGGCCAGCGCGCCGGTGGACATCGCGCCCAGCACGATCGGGACGTTGTTGATCACGACCGGTCCGAGCCGCAGCTCCCGTGCGACGGCGATGTAGCCGCGCGTGACGCCGCCCACCCCGGTGCCCGTCGCCAACGCGGGCGTCGTCACGCGGTAGCGCGCGACGAGGTCGTGCGCGCGGACGAACGGCGACATGACGTCGAGCGGCGCGCCGCTGCCGGTATCGATCGAGATCGGTCCGCGCAGTCCGTCGAGCGCGCCGTCGACCTCGGGCGTGCAGCCGCTCAAGCGAATCGAAATCGGCGGCGCCGTGATGCCGAAATGCCGGACGTCGCGGGTGAGATCGACGCGTTTGCGCGCGAAGTCGAAGCGAACCGCGAAGCGCTGGAACACTTCGCACCCGATCGCGCCGTCCACGGCGGGTCCGAACGAGTCGTCGTCGACTACGGTGAACGGCTGGTTCGTGAGCTCCGCGTCGCCGATCCGCAGGCTCTTCACGGTGGTGTAGCGCTGGCGCGCCAGACCGGCGCCCATGCCGCCCGACTTGCCGTCCCCGACGAGCCGCAGCCCGAGGCGCTTCGCCGCGCGCGGTTTGAGGTCGTTGGACGCACCCGAATCGAAAAGCACGTGCAGCACCGGCCCGTCGTCGATGCGAATCGGGACGACGGGAACGCCGGCGACCAGGGTCATCGGGATCGTCGTGTCGCCGTCGAGCCGCACGTCGTCCGGCGGCGGCGGCGGCGCGAAGTCCTCGGGCGCGAGCGTGCGCGGAAACTCGACGGCGCGCACGCGTTCCTGCCACACGCCGTACCGCGTCGTCGACGTCGACGCGAACGGCAGGATCACGCCGCCGACGGTCCGGTAGTCGGCGAACGTCGCGTGCGCGACATCGGGACCCGTTCGGTCGTCGATCGACGCGACGAGACCGGTGCGGCGGTCGAACGCGACGTCGATGCGGCCCGGCAGCCCCGCGTAGCGCAATTGCAGGATGAGTTTGCCCGCCGATTCGACGCGGCGGATCGCGGGCTGCTCCGGACCGCGGCGCCCCAGGAAATGCGACCACGCGCGGACGTCTTGAACCACCTGCGCGTTCTGCTCGGGGCTCGCCATGCCGGTCGCGTCGGAGCTCCACGCGCGGCTTCCGTCGAAACCATCGCCGAAAGAAAGCGGCCCGGCCTTGACGCTGTCGGTGCTGCGCCCGGTGCGCAGGTCGATCAGGCTGACTTCGCTGCCGCTGATGCCGGAGCCGCGCGTGTCGACGCGCAGGCGAACGTAGCGCGTCGTTCCGTCGCGCGAGCGGATCACGCGGATGTCGGGGTTCGCCGGCGCCGCGGCGGCGGGTTGTGCGCGAGCGAAGGATGCAGCCGCGAGAGGGATCACGCCGCTGCTTTCCGCCGCACGCGCAGTATTCGCCTTGGTCGCCGCGGTAGGTAGCGGGCGATGGCCACGATCCCTCTCGGCATCACGCTGCGCGAGCTCGACATGGCGGCGGCGCTGGTCCACGAGGTCGTCCCGGTGACGCCCGCATATCGCTGGGCGCTGCTGTGCGCGCGGCTGGGCATCGACATCACGCTCAAGCACGAGAACCACACACCGCTCGGCGCCTTCAAGGTGCGGGGCGGGCTCACGTACGTCGCGGCGCTGCGCGAGCGCTCGCCGCACGTGACACGGCTCGTTTGCGCCACGCGCGGCAACCACGGGCAGAGCATCGCGTTCGCCGCGTCGCGCGCCGGGCTGCAGGCGACGATCGTCGTGCCCGAACGCAACTCACCGGAGAAGAACGCCGCGATGCGCGCGCTCGGCGCGGACCTCGTCGTGCGCGGCCGCGACTTCGACGAAGCGAAGGCGCACGCGGCGGCGCTCGTCGCGTCCGACGAGCACGCGCATTTCGTGCCGTCGTATCACCGCGATCTCGTGACCGGCGTCGCGACGTACGCGCGCGAGCTGTTCGCCGCAGGCGATTTCGACGCCGTCTACGTGCCGATCGGGCTCGGTTCGGGCATCAGCGGCGCGATCGCGGTGCGCGATCTGCTGGGACTCGCCACGGAAGTCGTGGGCGTCGTGGCGGAACGGTTTCCGGCATACGCGCGCTCGGTCGAACGCGGCTCGAGCGTCGAGACGGACGCCGCGGATTCGATCGCCGACGGCATGGCGGTGCGCGTGACCGATCCCGCGGCGCTCGCCGTCATACGAGCGGGCGCTTCGCGGATCGTGAGCGTCTCGGAGGACGCGATCCGCGACGCGATGCGATGGATCTTCACCGACACGCACAACGCCGCCGAAGGGGCGGGCGCGGCGGCGGTAGCGGCGGTCGCTGCGGACGGCGAGCGATTGCACGGCAAGCGCGTCGCGGCGATCGTCTCCGGCGGAAACGTGGACGCGGCAGTATTCGCGTCGGTTCTCGCGTAGGAACGGGGATGATCCCTCGTCAGGTCGCCATCCTCTCGTTCGAGGGACCGGACCGGTACGCATCGATCGGCGGCCTCGCGACGCGCGTGACGCAGCTCGCGCGCGCGCTCGGCGCGGCCGGGCACGACGTCCAGCTGTTCTTCGTCGGCGACCCGAACGCGGAGGCGATCGAGGCGAGCGATCCCGGCGTGACGCTGCGGCGCTGGTCGCAGTGGATCTCCGCGCAGAACCCCCGCAACGCGTACGACGGAGAGGCGGGCAAGATCCACGACTGGGGGATCAGCCTGCCGCCGTGGATCGTCGATGAGCTCGTCGCGCCCGCGCACGCGCGCGGCGAGCGCGTGCTCGTGATCGCCGAGGAATGGCAGACCGCGAACGTCGCGATCGCGATCGACCGGCTCGCGCGCGAGCGCGGCGTGCGCGCCGGCCTGACGCTGATGTGGAACGCGAACAACACCTACGGTTTCGAGAACATCCACTGGCCGACGCTCACGCGCGCCGCCGCGGTGACGGCCGTCAGCAAGTACATGAAGTTCGAGCTCGCGCAGCTCGGCGTGCACGCGCTCGTCATCCCCAACGGCATCGACCCGGCGCTGCTCGACGGCGCCGATCCGGAGCGCACCAAAGCGATCCGCGCGGCGTTCGGCACGCGCCCGACGTGCGTCAAAGTCGGCCGCTTCGATCCGGACAAGAACTGGCTCCAGGCGATCGACGCGATCGCCGACCTGCGCGCGTCCGGCATCGACGCGCGCTTGATCGTGCGCGGCGGCAAAGAGCCGTACGGCGACGTGGTGTTCGCGCGCGCGCGCGAGCGCCAGCTCACGGTCGAGCGCCTCGCGTACGAAGGTACCGACTGGCGCGAGTTCGCGAAGCGGCTCGGCGCGGTGGAAGCCGCCGTCGTCCACGTGCGCGCGTTTCTGGACGAGCCGACGCTCTACGCGCTCTATGCCGCCGCGGACGTCGTGCTCGCGAACAGCGGCAAAGAGCCGTTCGGGCTGGTCGGGCTCGAGGTGATGGCGGCGGGCGGCATCGTCGTGTGCGGCGCGACCGGCGAAGAGTACGCCGAGCCGTTCGTCAACGCGATCGTGTGCGACACGGGCGACGGCCGCGAGCTCGCGACGTACCTGCGCGCGCTGTTCGCGGACGAAGGCCTGGCGGACGAGCTGCGCACGAACGGCGCCGAGACGGCGGCGCGCTACACCTGGTCGCACGTGCTCGAATCGCTCGGCCGCAAGATCGAGTACGTCGACGCGGTCGCGAAGTAGCGCGCGCCCCGCGCGCTGAAAGAAGGCCTGATGGATACGCCGCACGCGAACGGTCCGGTCATGCTCGTCACCGGCGGCAGCCGCGGGATCGGCGCGGCGATCGTGCGCGCCGCCGCCGCGGCGGGCTACGAGGTCGCGCTGACGTATGCGGACGACCGCGCCGCCGCGGAAGCGGTTGCCGGCGAGGTCAACGGCACCGGTCGCCGGTCGCTGATCGTCAAAGCCGACGTCGCGCGCGAAGACGACGTGCTCGCGGCGTTCGCCGCGGTGGACGACGCGTTCGGCCGGCTCGACGCCGTCGCGATCAACGCGGGCATCACCGGGCGCTTCACGCGCGTCGACGAGATCGACGTCGCGACGCTGGAGCGCGTGCTCGCGGTGAACGTCACCGGCGCGTTCTTGTGCGCGCGCGAAGCCGTGCTGCGGATGTCGACCGCGCGCGGCGGCGCGGGCGGCGCGATCGTCGTCGTGTCGTCACGCGCGGCGGGGCTCGGTTCGCCGGGCGAGTACGTGCACTACGCGGCGTCGAAAGCGGCGGCCGACACGTTGACGCGCGGGCTCGCCAAGGAGGTCGCGCGCGAGGGCATCCGCGTGAACGCGGTCGCGCCGGGTTTGATCGACACCGAGATCCACGCGCGCGGCGGCCGCCCCGAGCGCGTCGCGCGCATCACACCGACCATCCCGATGGAACGCATCGGTACGGCGGACGAAGTCGCCGCGACCGTGCTGTGGCTGCTGTCGCCGCAAGCGTCGTACGTCACCGGCACGATCGTCGACGTATCGGGCGGGCGTTAGGCGCCTAGGTCGAGCCCGCCGCCCCGCGCTCCACGGTGATCGCGAGCGGTCCCACGGTCGTGCACGGCGCGGTCTCGTGCGGCCGGCAGATCTGGATCGTGACCGTGGCGTGCGCGTCGCGAGCGAGCGCGTCGGCGATCGCGGGCGCCGCTTGCACCGGCGACTGCACGGTGCGCTGCACGGTTCCCGTCAGCCGCGAGCTGCCGACGACGAACAGCGTCGCGAGCCGAGTGCCGTCCGCGACCGCGCGCGCGTGCGCGCTGACGACGATCGTGGCGCCGGCGGCCGGCACCGGCAGATCGCGGATCACCACGAACGCCGGCGACGCGGCGGCGTCCGATCCCGGTGCGCCGACGTGCAGCGACACGCACGTTCCGGCGGCGTCAGCGCCCGTCGCCGCGATCGCGATCGCCGCGGCCAGCGCGGCGGCAGTCGTGCACCAAGGTCGTTTCACGGTTCACCTCACGGACAGCCGCAGCGCACGAACGCGGGCGGGAACTTCCTTGCCGGTTTGCAGCTGCCTCGGCTTGATCTCCCCGCTTCCCACGCGCTGGATCGAGATCGCCGAGCCTTCTTGGGTCAGCAAGCGCAGCGTCTCTTGCGGAATCGCGAAGCTCACGTTCGCCTCGCGAACCATCTCGTGCTCGGAGCTCGCGTTGCGGCTGTGCGGTACAACGAACAGCGTCCCCAGATGGTGCCCTTTGCCGCCCGATTGGACGCGGATCTCGAAGATGCCCGAGCCCGGCACTTGCACCCCCTCCAGCTGCACGTTCGCCTCGCGAACGTTTGCCAAGCTGCGCAGCTCCGGCGGCGGCGGCGGCTTGATGCGCACGCGCTCGTCGACGAGCAGCGGGATGAGGCGCCACGGGACCCGGACGCGCGGCGCGATCACCGTGTCGTACGCGTATGCCAGCTTCGTGATCGGGACCATCTGCGCGTCGGTGATCGAGCGCCACGTCTTCGTTTCGTCGAAGAACGTGAACGTCAGCCCCGGAAACGGCGCGCCGGGATCGACGTGCGTGCCGTATTTCTCCCAGCTGTACCAGCAGCGGTCCACGTTGCTGTGGTGGGAGAAGAAGATCGGGTCGCCGGCAGCGGTGTCCAAGTAGCCCATGTCCCCGCCGGTCGAGACGTGCACGAAACCATGCGCGCCGTTCTCGATGGAGCCCCCGGCCGTCGCCGTTCCGCCGAACAGGCTGAACGCTTCCGGGACCAAGCCGGGGACGAGGTTGAGATCGTACTCCCAGCCGCCCACCATGCGTTCCACGGACTGCCCGTTGGCGAGGTCGCGCGTCGGGTCGTTCAGCGAGCCCGTGTAGTACTGCGGCGGGAGCACGCGGCGCGACGCGTTCTCCCAGTCCCAGTACGGCAAGCGCAGCGTCATGTCGTTGACGAGCGATCCGAGGATGCGTTCGTGAAAGAACAAGAACGCGCGGTGCCAGCCGAAGAACGTCCAGTGCTGGTGGATGTCGGTGACGCCCGGAGCGCACGTCGCGCAGTACCACGCGTGCACGTTCTGCTGCGCTTCCATGCTGCGCGGGTCGCTGTCCGGCAGTGCTTTCATCGCCGCGTACGCCTTGTTGAGGCGCGGCCAGTCGTAGGCGGGGTTGAACGCCGAGATCCGGTTGATGACCTTGTGGTATCCCGGCGCCGGCCAGGGCACCGGCGGCGTGCCGGGGGCGGGATTCGTGCACGTCGGTGCGGCGTGCGCCGTCAGCGGAACCCCGCTGAGCGCGACGGCCGCCCCGGCCGACGCGCCGAGCCCGATGAACGTGCGGCGATTGGTGCTCATGTTGGGCACTCCCATCCCGGCGGCGCGATGCCGTGCGCGAGGTGCGCACGCCTTGCGGGCCGCTTCGTCGAACGTTTCAAGCGGCCGGCTGGAGCCTCCTCGGCCTTGTGCCGGAGCGAGGCCGGGCATCCGTCACGACAAACGTCTGTTCGACTTCGTGTGCCCGTCGTGATATACTGACACGTCACCCCGCGCGACCACGTCGCTCACGGGTGGCCACCTACCTTGCGCGATCTTTCGAAATGCGACCGATCGACCTCGCGCCTCGCTTTCGAAAGAATCGATGCAACCAAGTTTTGACACGCTGGGCCTGGGCCCGGCGTCCCTTCGTGCCGTGCGCGAGCTCGGCTTCACGGTCCCGACCCCCGTTCAAGCCGCCGCGATCCCGCCGGCGCTCGCGGGCAAGGACGTCCTCGCCAGCGCCCAGACCGGCACCGGCAAAACGGCGGCGTTCGCGCTGCCGATCCTCGAGAAGCTCGCGACGCTGCCGCGCGGCAAGACGCGCGCACTCATCCTCGCGCCGACGCGCGAGCTCGCGGCGCAGATCGCGCAGCACTTCGACGCGCTCGGCAAGGGCACGAAGCTGCGCATCGCCGCGATCTACGGCGGCGTCGGTTTCGGCGGCCAGATCGCCGCGTTCGCGCGCGGTACCGAGATCATCGTCGCGACCCCCGGCCGGCTCCAAGATCTGATGAACCAAGGCAAAGCGCGCCTCGACGACGTCGCGGTGCTCGTGCTCGACGAGGCGGATCGCATGCTCGACATGGGCTTCCTGCCCGCCGTGAAGCGCATCGTCACGAAGGTTCCGGCCAAGCGCCAGACGCTGTTCTTCTCCGCGACGATCGCGCCGGAAGTCCTCAAGCTCACCCGCGATCTGCTGCACGATCCGGTGCGCGTCGAGATGGTGCCGCAGAGCAACTCCACGACCGCCGCCGGCATCACGCACACCGCGTACACCGTGCCGCAAGGCAGCAAGACCGATCTGCTCGTCGAGCTGCTCAAGGACAACAACATCTTCAGCGCGATCGCGTTCACGCGCACCAAGGCGCGCGCCAACCGGCTCGCGCTGGCGCTGGAGAAGCACAACGTCTCCGCGGAGCGCATCCACGGCGACCGCTCGCAGGCGCAGCGGACGCGCGCGCTCGCGGACTTCAAGCGCGGCAAGCTGCGCGTGCTCGTCGCGACCGACGTCGCGGCGCGCGGGATCGACATCGCGGACCTCGGCCACGTCGTGAACTACGACGTGCCGATGGTCCCCGAAGACTACGTGCACCGCGTCGGCCGTACGGCGCGCGCCGAGCAGACCGGCGACGCGATCACGTTCGTGTCGCACGACGAAGAGCGGCTCTTCCGCGACATCGAGAAGGCCGTCGGCCGGCGCATCGACCGGAACAAAGTTCCGTCGCTGCCGGAACCCGCGGCAACGAACTTGCACGCGCCCGCGGCGTTCGTCGCACCGCGCCGGTTCGCGCCCGCGCGCAACTCGCAAACATTTCGTAGCAGCGGCCCGAGCAACGGGAACTTCGCAAAACGGCGGGGACGCTGAACCTCGCCGCCTAAACGCGGGCCCGTGACGATCCTCGTGGCCGTCACGGCCGCGCTCGCACTCCTCGCTTCACCTCCGCCCGCGAGCGCGGTTCCCGACGTTCGAACCATCCCAGCGGTCATTCGCGCCGTGCCCGGCGCGACGCCGCTGCGGTACGTGCGGCTGCGCATGGACGTTACGGCATACGGCGTCCCCGGCCGCGGCGAGATCGTCGTGGATCGTACGCTGGGCCGGTTCGTGCGCAGCTTCGACGCCGGACCGGTGTCCGAGCGCGAAGGCTGGGACGGCGCGCACGCGTGGCGCGCGGACGCGACCGGGATGCCGCGGATCCAAGGCAACGTCGACGAACGCGGCATCATCCGCGCGTGGTCGCGGCTGCTCGCGCCGCCGCCGAACGACGGGCCGTGCGATTGCGGTTCGCGCGCGCCCGACGTCGCGACCGATCCGGCGAGCGGGCACGTCACGAGCGTCGCGCTGCACGTCGGCGACGAGACGCAGCATGCGGCGTTCGGTGCGTACGCGCGCGCGTCGTCGCTGACGGTGCCGCTCGCGATCGCGCTGACGTCGAACAACGGGACGTGGACCGCGCGCGTGCACGCGACCGATCAATTGCGGACCGTGCCGCCCGATACGTTCGCGCCGCCGCCGGAACCGCACGACGCGGCGCTGCGCGGCATCGCGTCCGTGCCGATCTCCGGCGGCGCGGCGGACGCTCCGATCGTTGCGGTGTCGGTGAACCATGCAGCGCCGCTGCGGTTTCTGCTCGACACCGGCGGTCAGAACGCGATAACTCCCGGCGCGGCGCAGCGCGCCGGCTTGAACGTGGTTGGAGCCGGTACGGTCGGCGGCGCCGGTGCGGGGCTCGCGAGCGTTCGCTACGCGACCGCGCGCAGCGTGCAGATCGGCGCCGCGGAGCTGCGCGATCAGCCGTTCGTGATACTCGACTTCGACGGCGCGCCGTTCGACGGCATCATCGGCTACGAGCTGTTCGCGCGCTTCGCCGCGCGCCTGGACTTTGCGAAAGAGACGCTGCAGCTCGCCGCCGACGCTCGCGCGTTCCCGGGCAGCGGCGTGATCGTCCCGATGACGTTCGACGAACGCCAGCCGCAGGTCGACGGCGCGCTCGACGGGATCCCCGGCGTGGTGACGATCGACACGGGCAGCGTCAGCGGCGCGGACGTCAACGCGCCGTTCGTGCGCGCGCACGATCTCGTCGCGCGCTATCATGCCACGCCGATGGGGTCGCCGATTCGCGGCATCGGCGGAACGGTGCGCGCGTCGGCCGCGCGCGCGGCCGAGCTGCGGCTGGGCGATCTGCGCATCCGCGACGTGCCGCTGCTGCTCACCGATGCGACGGCCGGGTTCCAAGCGAACCCGACCGTCGCGATCAATCTCGGCGACCGCGTGCTGCGCCGCTACACGCTGGTGTTCGACTACCGCGGCGGAACGATTCGCTTCGACCCGCCGTCGCGGTAGCGTCGGTCCGGGCTACGTCGAGAAGGAGCAGGCGCTGTGGACGTTCGTGTACTCTTTCTGGATGTTGTACACGGTGCTGGTCAGCGTGACGTTGCCGTAGTAGCTGCGGCAGATGTCGCCGATCTCGCCGCCGTAGTTGTTGTACCAGGCGACGTTGTTGGGGACGTCGGGGTCGGTGATCGCCTCGAACAGCTCGTGCGAGAGCGTCGAACCGGTCGAGTCTTGCAGCTTGTTGCTGGGGGCGTTGCAGCCGCTGATCCCCTGGTAGGGCTCGACGGAGTAGATCGTGTGGCCGATATCGGCGAAGTTCACGTTGCCGTGATACGCGCAGTAGCCGCCCGAGACGCCGTAGCAGCCGCCCGCGCTGGAGCTGCACTGGTGCACGCCGCTCTGCAGGAAGACGTGGTAGACCTTCCCGTAGCCGGTGCCTTGCGATACCGCGACCGCGTGGATGATGTTGTAGATGTCCTGGTCCTGCAGCGTCCCGGACGTGTTGTAGTTCACCGTCCAGCCGCCGCCGTACGGATAGCGGTTGTTCGACGAGGAGCCGATGTACTGGTCGATGATGTGAACGAACGAGCTCGTCGCGAGGCTCCCGATGAACGTGCCCGGCGACGGTGAGCCCCAGCACGTGGAGCCGCAGTTGACGTACAGGTTGATCGACGACGCGCTGGTGAGCACCGGGCCGCCGTAGAACGCGAGATCGTACACGCCGCCGGTGCGGATCGCGCGCTGCCCGACCGCGAGCTTGCGCGGCGATTCGCCTTGCAGCGGCAAACCGTACGCCGCCTCGTGCGTGACCGAGGACTTGATCGCGGACGCGTCCGCACTGTTGACGCTGACCGTTTGCACCACGCGCTCGTCGCCTTGCTGCGACGTGCCGGCGGGCGAGTTCTGCGCCGGCTGGGCCGGCGTGAGCGCGGTCGTTCCACCGCCGCCCGAGCAGCCGGCGAGCGCGCCGGCGAGGATCACGAGTGCCGCGCTAGCGGCGGACAGACCGGAAAACACCCGCTTCCGAGAAAGCATGATTGATAATCCACCCCGTAGAGAAAGCAGTTCCGGTCGTCACGCAACGCGAGCGCCGGATGCCTGGGAGTAATCTGGGTCGGACGCGCACCGACCTGCTGCCAATCGAAACGATTCGTACAATGCGTACGAACTGTGATCTTTCATACGCTCGCTCGGTGGGCGAGCGTACACCGCCGCAGTCCCTTAGCCCGCTGCGATCGCGCGCACGCGGTCCGCGATCTCGTCCGCGTAGTGCGCGGCTTGTTCGTCCGACGTGCCTTCCGCCCACACGTTGACCGATGCTTCGGTCGCGTCCGGAAGCACGAGGACCCAGCCCTGTTCGCGCGGCAGGCGAATGCCGTCGAGCGTCTCGACTTTGCCGTTGCCGCCGTGCGACGCCTCGTCGTGCAGCGAGCGCATCACCGCGCCCTTGCGGTCCCACGGGCACGGCACGACGCGCCCCGCGACGTGCCACGGCGGGATCAGCGCCGCGAGCTCGGACAGCTTGCGGTGCTCGGTCGCGAGCAGTTCCATGATCTTCGCGGTCGCATAGATGCCGTCGAACGCCGGCTGGAACTCGGGGAAGATCAGCTCGTAGTTCATGCCGCCGGCGAACGCGAGCTCCTTGCCCTCGTGCTCGGCGAGCGCCATCAGCGAGCGGCGGTCGCTGCGCGTGCGCACGATCGTCGCGCCGTTGTCCTGCGCGATGCGCTCGACGACGGTGGGCACCGTGAGCGGCATCGCGATCCGCGCGCCCGGCTTCGCGCGCGCGACGAGCAGCGTGAGCAGCGCCATCAGGCGGTTGCGGCCGACGATCTCGCCGGCGTCGTCGACGAGCGTCGCCGTCTCGCCGTCGGCATCGATCAGCACGCCGAGATTCGCTTCGAGCGAGGTGACGACGGACGTGAGCTGCTGCAGATGCCGCTCGCGGTCGTCGCGGAACGTGCGCACCTTGCCGGCGTCGAAGTACGCGTTGAGCGCGATCTGCTCGACGCCGAGCGCGCCGAGGATCTGCGGCAGCACGATCGACGCGTTGCCGAACGCGTAGTCGATCACGACGCGAAAGTTGGCGCCTTTGAGCGCCTCGGCGCTCAGGGCGGTCGTGAACGCGGCGGTGTAGCGCTCGAGCGCGCGCGACGGGAAGTCGAGGCGGCCCACCTCGTCCATCGGCGTGCGCCGGAAGTCCTCGCGGAAGAACAGGTTTTCGACTTTGCGCTCAGCGCCTTTGTCGATGCCGATGCCCGTGTGATCGAAGAACTCGAACACCAGCGCGTTGGAGTCGTCGGGCGCGACGCGCACGTGCATGCCGCCGTCGCTGCCGACGCGCACCGCGTAGCGCGCGAGCGGCAGCGGGTACGAGCGCAGGTCCAGCACGTTGACGCCGACGGATAGCAGCCCCGAGATCACGCAGCGGTTCATCACGCGCGACGCGGGATGCGTGTCGCGGCTCGTCATCACGGTCTGTCCCGGCTTCAGCCACGTTCCGAACGCCTGGCCGAGCTTGAGGGCGAACTCCGGCGTGATCTCCAGGTTCGCCAAGCCGCTGATGCCGACGGAGCCGAACAGCGAGCCGGGCCACTTCTGCCCGTAGATCAGCGACATCGAAACGATCGAGCCGGCCGTAACCCACTTGTCGGGCCACAGCTTGAGGTGGGCGTTGATCGTCGCACCGGCGCCGATCGTGCAGCCGCGGCCGATCACGGTGTTCTCGTTCACCTTCGCGCGCTTCTCGATCGTGGCGCGGTCCGCGACGGTGCAGTCGCTCAGCGACGCCTCCTCGCCGACGTACACGTCTTCCCACAGCACGCTGCGGCACACGTTCGCGCCGCGCTCGACGATGGTGCGGTCGCCGATCGCCGTCGGCCCGACGATCGTCGCGCCTTCGTGGACGCGAACGTCGCGCCCGAGCACGACGGGCCCTTCGATCCGCGCGCCGGGATGGATGCGCGTGCCTTCGCCGGCGAATACGCCGGGCGCGACCTCCGCGCCGGGGAACGTGATACGCACTTTGCCTTCGACGCCGTCGTAGTTGGCCTGCTGGTACTGCTCGAGGTTGCCGATGTCGGTCCAGTACGCGTCGATCACGTAGCCGCCGAGCTTGGCGCCCTCGCGCAGCATGTCGGGGAACAGGTCCTTCGAGAAGTCGTAGACTTTGCCGCGCTGCATGCGGTCGAGGATCGCGGGCTCGAGCACGTAGATGCCCGTGTTGATCGTGTCGGAGAACACTTCGCCCCACGAGGGTTTCTCCAGGAACCGCACGATGCGGCCGTGCTCGTCGGTGACGACGACGCCGAACTCGAGCGGGTTCGTCACGCGCTGGAGCGCGATCGTGACGTCGTTGCCCTGCTCCTTGTGGTGGCGCACGACGGCGCTCAGGTCGAGATCCGTCAGCGCGTCGCCGCTGATCACCAGGAACGTGTCGCCGGCGAGCAGGTCGTGCGCCATCTTGACCGCGCCCGCCGTGCCGAGCGGCGTGTCCTCGACGACGTAGTACATCTTGACGCCGTGCGATTCGCCCTCGCCGAAGTACGTCTCGATCTCGTCCGCGAGATAGTGCAGCGTCGAGACGATCTCGTCGAAGCCGTGCCGGGCGAGCAGGTCGACGATGAGCTCCATCACCGGTTTGCCGGCGACGGGCGCGAGCGGTTTGGGTCGGCGCGAGGTCAGCGGGCGAAGGCGGGAGCCCTCGCCCCCGGCCATCAGAACTGCTTTCACGGCGTTGCTCTCGGGCGGAGTTCGGCGAGTGCGGTGCAGAGGCGGCGCAGCCGGTTGTCGGACGCCAGCGCGTCGACGGCCGTACCGAGCTTACGGCGCCAGTTCGGGTACTGCGTGGAGGTTCCCGGGACGTTGACCGGCGCGCGTTCGGCGAGCACGTCGTCGAGCTGCGCCATGACGATCGCGCACGGCGTCGCGGCGAGGTAGCGGTTCGCTGCCACGATCACGGCGGTGTCGTCGTCGCGGTCGCTCGCCGCGAGGTCGCCGTGCGCGACGAGCGTGTCGAGGAAGAGCGCCCGCTCGCGGTCGCGGGCGGCGCGCTCGTCGGCGAGCGGCGTCTCCAGCATCTGCAAGCGGTCCCGCAGGTCGACGTCCTCGCCGCGCAGCCACGCGGGGATCGTCGGCAGGTCGTGCGTGCCGGACGCGGCGAGCGCGAGCGCCGGGTACTCCTCGGGCGGGACGAACGTGCCGTCGAGCCGGCGCTCGAAGAACAGGATGCGGTAGGAGAGGATGCCGGTCGCTTCCATGCGTTCGCGAAAGCCTTCGGGGACGGTGCCGAGGTCTTCGCCGATCACGACGCAGCCCTCGCGCACGCTCGCGAGCGCGACGACGCCGCGCACGTCGTCGAGCGGGTACTCGACGTAGGTCCCGCTGCGCGGGTCGGCGCCGCGCGGTATCCAGTACAGCCGCGCGAGCGAGAACGCGTGGTCGATGCGCAGCGCGCCGGCGGCGTGACAGTTCGACTGTACGAGCGCGAGCAGCTCCGCGTAGCCTTCGCGGGCGAGCCCGCGCGGATCGAGCGGCGGCAAGCCCCAGTCTTGGCCGAGCGTGTTGAGCACGTCGGGCGGGGCGCCGACCGACACCTCGGCAACGTACGCTTCGGAATCCGCCCACACGTCGGCGGAGTTCGCGTCGACGCCGACCGCGAGGTCGCGGTAGAGCCGCACGCCGCATCGCGCGGCGTCCGCGGCGACCGCGTCGAGCTGCTCGGCGGCCAGCCATTGCAGGTACATCGAGTACCGCACGGCGGCGTCTTCGCCCGCGGCGAACAGCGCGACGTCGGGCGAGGTCGGCGTGCGAAACGTTTGCGGCCACGCGGCGAGCTCGCGGCCGAACCGCGCGACGAGCGTCTCGAACGCGGCGAAACGCAGCAGCGGCTCGCCTTGCGCCGCACACCACGCGGCGAACGCGTCGCGCCGCTTTTCGTCGCCGTCGAGGCCGGCGAAGCACGCGCGCAGCACCTCGTCCTTGGCGGCGGCGACGCCCGCGTAGTCGACGTGGTCCGCGGCGCGCAGGCGCGCGAGCACCTCCGCGCGCTCCGGCCTCGCGAGAATGTCGCGTACGCGCACGTCGCTCGACTCCGGCACGTCGTCGAGCGCGATGTAGAGCCAATTCAGCCAGCGGCGCGACGACGCCGCGTACGGGCTCGCCGCTTCGGGGTCGTCGCGGAACGTCGCGTGCAGCGGGTTGATGCCGACGTAGCTCGCGCCGCGCTCGCCGAGCAGCCGGGCCACCGCGCGCAGGTCGGCGTAGTCGCCGATGCCGTCGTTGCGCGCGGAGCGCAGCGTGTAGATCTGCACGGCGATCCCCCACGTGCGGCCGTGCGGCGCGAACGCGCGTTCCGGAACGACCACGACGTGCACGGTCTCGCGCGCGTACGCGACGACCGACAGCGCGAGCCGGTGGGTGCCCAGCGGCAGCGGCTGCGCGATGGTGACGCGGCGCGTGTCGTACGTCGACTGCTCGCGGTGGTCGGCCGACATGACCGGCGCGTCGCGCAGCGGGAGCGTGCCTTCCGCCGTTTCACCGTCCTCGCGCACGAGCGACCACTGCAAGTTCTCGGTCCAGCTCATCGCCGGCAGCGTCACGTCGAGCGCCAGCGGCTCGTCCTCGCGCAGCACGACGGACGGCGCGACGAAATGGTGCGGCTCCTGTGCGATGAGCTCTTCGAAGCGCGCGACGGTCTCGGGCGCGGCGGTGCGCTCGGTACCGAGCGCGTCGACGTACGACCGCAGCACGCGCGCGCTCACCGCACGTGCCCCGCGAAGAGCGCGAGCGAGCGCGCGATCATCGGGTACACGATGACGTCGGCGCGCGGGACGTCGCGCGGCATGCCGGCTTCGATCCCGGTGTCGAGCGCGAGCGACCACGACAGGCGCTCGACGTCCGGCAGCGCGAAGTGGACGTCGTCGGGCGCCGCGTTCATCGCGACGAACAGCATCGGGCGCGCGCCGAGGAAGAACCCGATCGCGCGCCGGTCCGGCCCCCAG
>DASWRD010000086.1:0-45265 GCA_036403315.1 Candidatus Elarobacter sp. | reverse complement strand
GAATGGCCGGCGGACTTCGCGCGCGCATGGCCCGCCGGCGGGACGCGGCTGCAATCGATTTCGCGGGTCGCACTCGACCTGTTTCGGCTGTGGTCGCGCTGGCTTCCGGGCGTCGCGTCCTCCAGCGCGCCCTATCTCGTGCGGAACGTGATCCGCCGCGCCGGCACCGTCGAGCTGCGCGACGACGCGCTGCGCGTCGTGCTGCGCCCGGCGCCGCTCGACATCGTCTTGGAGATGGCCGGCTTCTTGAGCGCGGTCCCGCCTTTGCCATGGCTCGGCGGTCGCGGCGTGTCGTTCAGCATCGATCGGAGCTAGCATGACGCACGGGCCGCCGCCGGTCATCCTGTCCACGCGACCGTACCGCAGCGGCGCCGAGCACCTGCGCGACGAGCTCGCGCGCGTCGATCTGCTCGTGCGCGCGCAGGTCGTGCGCTGGCGCATGACGCTCGCCGAGACGAAGCCGCCCGAGCACTGGGGCATGCTGCACGTAACGGATGCGGAGATCGCGGCGTACCTTGCGGCGCCGATCGCGCCGCCGGACTTTGTGCCGGAGCGAATCCGCGAGATCGTCGGCCTTTTTTGGGAAGCTGAGGCCGAAACCGGTACGCGGATACGTGCGTTGCTGTCACGCACGCGCGCCGACGTGACGCTGCCGGTCGAACGGCTGCGGGCGCGGTTCGCGCTCGACGACGTGGAGTCGGACGTCGTCTTGCTGTGCCTGCTGCCCGCGATCGACGTGCGCTACCGTCGCATCGTCGGTTATCTCCAGGACGATGCGTCGAAGCAAAGCGCGTCCGCCGAGCTCCTGACGCAGATGATCCGGCACAAGGCGGGATCGGTCAGCGCGGCGCGAGCGCTGTTCGAAGCGAACCGTGCGCTGCGGCGGCATCGTCTGATCGCGTTCGACGACGACACGGGAGCCGGCGCGGTGCGCGCCGTGCGCATCGACGAGGGGCTCGCGTCGATCCTGCTCGGATCGAGCGCGACGGATCCGCGGCTCGCCGGCGTGATGGCCGACGAGTCCGACGCCGTGGCGTGGGACGAGCTGTTCGTGGACGACGCCCTGCGTTCGAGCCTGTGCGACTTCGCGGCGAACGTCTTCCACGGTCCGGTGATCTTTCACGGGCCGCGCGGCAGCGGGCGCGACCGCGCCGCCCGCGCCGTCGCGTCCCAGCGAAACACGCGCTTGTTTCATTTCGACGTCGGCTCCGCGCTGCGCAGCGCCGAACCGTGGGAGCAGCTCGTCGCCTTGGTCTATCGGGACGCGCAATTGCTCGACGCTTCCGTGTACGTGAGCGGCGTCGACCAGCTGTACGACGACGAGCGCGAGCCGCACCGCTGGAGGCATCTGCTCGACGTCGCGCAGGCGTTCCGCGGCATCACGTTTCTCGCGGCGACCCAGACGCCGGAGTCGGTGCGCGAGTCGGCGCTGGTGCGCTTCGACTTCCCCATCCCGCACTACGAGCTGCGGCGCGCGATTTGGGCGCACGTCTTGCCTGCCTCACTCAGGGCGCCGGAGCGCGACCGGCTGGTGGACGCGCTCGCGACGGCGTTTCAGATCACGGAAGGCCAGATCCGCGACGCGGTCGCGGCGGCGCGCGCGACGGCGCAGCGGCGTTCGTTCGCGGCGCCGGCGATCACGCGCGACGACCTGTTCGAGGCGTGCCGCAAACAAGCCGGGCACCGGCTCCTCGGATTCGCGCGCCGCATCGAGCCCACGCGCGCGCTCACCCTCGACGACGTCGTGCTGAACGACGCCAACAAGACGCAGCTCCGCGAGCTGATGGACCGCGTGCGGCTGCGCGGCCGCATCCGCGACGAGATGGGCTTCGATGCGAAGATCGCGCTCAGCAGCGGCCTCGTCGCACTCTTCGCCGGGCCGTCGGGCGTGGGCAAGACGCTGTCCGCGGAGCTGCTCGCCAACCAGCAAGGCGTCGACCTCTACAAAGTCGATCTGTCGGCGGTCGTCAGCAAGTACGTCGGCGAGACGGAGAAGAACCTCAAACGCATCTTCGACGAAGCGGAAGACTCCGACGCGATGCTGTTCTTCGACGAGTGCGAGTCGCTGTTCGGGCAGCGCGGTGAGACGTCCACCGAGGCCACGGGCCGCTGGGCGAACCTCCAGGTGAACTACCTGCTGCAGCGCATCGAAGAGTACTCGGGGATCGTCGTCCTCGCGACGAACTTGCGCAAGAACATCGACGACGCGTTCCTGCGGCGCATCCAGATCATCCTCGAGTTCGCCACGCCCGATGCCGGGATGCGCTTGCGAATCTGGAAGCGCACCGTCCCCGCGGGATCGACCGGCATCTCGGACGCGGAGTTCCGAGCGATCGCCGACCGCTTCGCGCTGACGGGCGGCAGCATGCGCAACGCGTCGGTCGACGCTGCGTTTCGCGCGCTCGCCGCGGGCCGCAAGACGATCGGCGTGCGCGACTTGCTCGACGCCGTCGCGCGCGAATACCAAAAGCTCGGCAAGCCGATCACGCAGGGCGAGTTCGGTCCGGAGTTCTACGGCTGGGCGCTGCAAGACATCCTCGACCCGCAGGGCCCGCTCATCGGATGAGCCCGACGAAAGAGCTCGCTCACGAGACTGCCGTTCGGCGCCGCACCGCTCCGCCGTCGCAGCGTGCGGCGCGCGACGTCGTACCGCCGCCGAACGGACAGCCCTCGTTCGCGCGCGCCGCCGAGCTCGTCGCATCGCCGGCGGCGCCGGCGGACGTGGTCGCGCGCGCGCAAATGAGCGTAGCCCTTCAGCAGAACATCGGTAACGCGGCGACGACCGCGAAGCTGGCCGGTCCGCCGAAAAAGCACGACGCCGCACACAAGACGGAGCCGCACGGCTCCGAAAAGCATCCAGCCGCGGCGGACGGCGCGGCGAACGCCGCTCGAGAAGACGCGCAAGCACCGGGGATCGATGCGCCGGCCGCAAAAGAGGCGCCGGCCGGGCGGGCCGTCGAGCTCAAGATGAAAGAGCCGCCGGCGCAGATGAGCGCCGCGTCGCGCAAACGACTTGCATCCACCGGCGCCGCGGCAGCGCAGAAGGCGTCCGCGGCAGCCGCGCTTCCGTCCGCGTCCGCACACGTCGGGCAAGCGAAGGCGGCCGTCACGCCGCCGGCCGCGGAGAGCGCCGCGCACGCGCAAGCGGATTTGGTGACGTTGCTCGGCACGCGGCCGAAACCAAGTCCGGAGATCGAAAAGCTCTGCGCAAACATTCACGACATCATCGCGGGAAAGACACCCAAGAACGAAGACGAGCTCGTCGGCGCGGACCCCGAAAAGATGGCGACGGAAGCCGGCGGCGAGCTCAAAGGCAACGTGCAGGGCGCGGTCCAGGGCGTGAGCGACAGCTACACGCCGCTCGAAGCGAAGCCCGCGGGGACTCCCGGTGCGCCGGGAGCGCCGCTCCAACCGCCGGGCGCCGCCGCGCCGACCGCGTCGCTCGATGCCGAGCACGCAGTGCCCGATCCGATCCCGGCGAAAGCGATGTCCCTTGACGCCGACGCGGCCGACATGCAAGCGAAGTCGCGCGACGCCGGTATGGACACGGACGCGGCGAAGGTCGTGCAAACGGGGCCCATTGCGGAAGCGCGCGCCGCTCAGGGCGAGCTCGAACAAACTGCCAAGGAAGATCCGGCCAAAGTCGCCGCGCAACAGCAGGCGGCATTGGCAAAGGCCGGCAGCGACATGGCCGCGCTGCAGAAAGCGGCGCTCGACGCGCTCAACGCGTCGCGACACGGGACCGTTGCGAGCACCGGCGCTCAGCAGCACAAGATGGTCGGCTCGGAAGAGTCGATGCGCGCCGAGGCGTCTGCACGCGCGGAGGCGATCTTCACGGACGCGCAGACCAAGGTCGAGGCGCAACTGAAGCCGATCCAGGACATCGCGACCAAGAAATGGGACGCCGGCATCCAGATCGCGACCGCGAACTTCAAGCAGAAACTCAAAAACGTCGAGGACTACATCGAGGAGCGGCACAGCGGCGTTCTCGGCGCGACCGTCGTCAGCCTCGCCGACGCGTGGGGCGGTTTGCCGCCGTGGATCTTGGATGCGTATCGCCTCGCCGAGGAGGTGTTCGCCAAGGACGTCTGCGCGCTGGCGCGCGAGATCTCGACCGAGGTCAACGGCATCATCCTGGTCTGTGAAGCGCTTATCGCGGACGCGCGCCAGAAGATCACGGACGTGTTCAACCAGCTCCCCAAAGGCTTGCAGAGCTGGGCCGCGGAGCAGCAGGCGCAATTCGCCGGGAAGCTGGACACGCTCGCGAAGAGCGCTCACGACGCGCAGACGAACTTCACGCGTGATCTCGTCAAGAACGCGACGCAAACGTTCCAAGAAGCGCACGACCAGGTTCACGCCTTGCGCGAAAAAGCCAAGGGCTTCGTCGGCCGCATCGCCGACGCACTCGAAGAGTTCGCAAAAGATCCCGGCAAGTTCATCATCGAAGGGATCCTCTCGCTGCTCAACATCCCGGCAGCCGCGTTCTGGGCCGTCGTCGCGAAGATTCAAAAGGTGGTCGGCCAGATCGCAGCCGACCCGATGAAATTCGCCGGCAATTTGCTCGATGCCGTCGGTAAGGGCTTCACCCAGTTCTTCGACAACATCTCCACGCATCTGCTGCAGGGCTTCATCAGCTGGCTGACGGGCGCGCTCGCCACCGCGGGCATCACGCTGCCGAAGGACATGACGATCAAGAGCATCGTCACGTTCATCCTGGAGCTGATGGGGATCACATGGCCGCGCATCCGCAAGCTGCTCGCCAAGCACATCGGCGAAGAGAATGTCGCCCTCATCGAAAAGACGTACGACATCGTCTCGAACTTGATCGCGATGGGGCCCGAAGGCGTCTTCGAGATGATCAAGGAGAAGCTGGACCCCAAGGGGATCGTCGACCAGATCGTCAGCGCCGCGGTCGATTACATGACGACCGCCGTCATCAAGGCCGTGTCCGCGCGGATCCTGCTGCTGTTCAACCCCGTCGGCGCGATCCTGCAAGCGATCGAAGCGATCTACAAAGTGCTGAAGTGGATCTTCGTGAACGCCGCGCGCATCTTCAAGCTCATCGAGACGATCGTCGACGGCATCGCGGACATCATCGCCGGCAATGTCGGCGGCATGGCGAACGCGATCGAGAGCGCGCTTGCGCAACTGATACCACCGGTGATCGATTTCCTGGCGGGCTATCTCGGCTTCAGCGACCTCCCGGCCAAAGTCAAGGAGACGATCGCAAAGTTCCAGGACTGGGTGGAAGGCAAACTGGACGACGTCATCGGCTGGCTAGTCGAAAAAGGCAAAGCGCTGCTGGCGTCGGTCGGCATCGGCGGTCAAAAGGAGGGCGACAAGGGCGCGGAAGCTGCCCAAGTCGGCGAGCCCGTGGCGTTCAGCGCGGGGGATGAGCAGCACCGCTTGTGGATCGCTGTCGAAAACGGCAAACCGACGCTCATGCTGGCGAGCGGCGCCGCAGCTCTGTTCAGTTTCCTCGACGGCGACCGTGTCTCGAAGGCTGTAGCGGCCGATAGTGACAGACCGGCCGCACAGAAGCTCGGACCCGTTGTTGCCCGCGCGCGAAAGCTTGCGGGTGAAACCGGAATCGATGCGGACAAAGTGATCGCGGCAATGAAGGACGCGGGTGCCGAGAAGAACGCGATATCGAATGAAAATACAGTCGTGAAAACTGCAGAACACGAGCTCGCCGACGTCTTGGCTTTGATACTCGAAGCGGTAGACAAAGATGGGCTGACAATCTTTGAGGTCCTTGGGAAAGCGATCGACCCATTGCCGGCGGATCCCAAGCCCGACGGCTACGTCTACGCGAAGGAGCATGACCTTAAGGAAATCAGGCGGGGTTCGGGTAAGGCGAAAAAAGGACCCGAACAATACCCGCGCGTCCATGTCGATAAGGACGGCATCATCGCTCAAGGCTCCGGGATCCACCGTTACGACCATGCTCTGATCCAAAGATTCAGGGACGCTATCGCCGGTGTCGATTTCGACGCAGATGGAGCACCAGCGGGCGCCGAATCCCTAATAAACAAGCTCGACAGTGGTGCCGACAAGCCCGAACAGTTCAACAAGGGCATCCGGGCTCAAATGGAACAAATCATCGCCGACATCGAAGGTAAAGCGGGTGTATCGGGCATTGAAGTCCCGCTGGGAGACCAGAAGGTCATCGACTATACGCTCAGAGTAGAAAAGGGCGGCATAATTGAAAATGTACTTGTTGAGTATAAGAGCTGGACCGGAAAGAATTATCGAAAAGCAAGAATCATTACATTGGCGGCGAGCCTTCAGAAGCAATTGACCGCCTATGTCGATCTGGCGCGTACTGGCGGCAACGATTATCATCGGCTGATCCTAAAGTGGCCTGGATTTTCCAACCTTAACGACGCAAGCCAATCCGCGTTTCGAAATATTCTGGCCATCGTTCAACTACACGCTAATTCCAAACCGGCGGGACAGCGCATCGAATTCGACGTCCGACTTTGACGTCGACCCGAGTATAGGATGTTCAGTGAGCTTTTACATGGTCGAAGGGGCTCTTTACGTAAAGGATTCCGGCACCGAAGGCCTGTCGCTCATCAAGCGAGCTATCGGCCACCTCGGTAGTTACAGAGGCGGGGTCTTCTGGCCGTTCCTCGATCGCGAACGGGAGGTTTTCGGCAACGAAGACGTCGCCGCGTTCAACGCCGAGGGCGAGACGATAACTTTTACGCACGATGCTTTGGCTCGTTCCGAAAACACTCGGTTCTACATACGCATCAGTTATTTTAACTCGAACCCTCATCTACAACAGATCCGCCTCGTCGTCCCGGAGGATGCCGTCGGATCACGGCTCCAGCCGCTATGGCAAATTTTTCGAGATATCATGCTGGGATTTACCGACGCGCTGAAGCCGAGTCTCGCCCTTGCGACTGTGACGCAAGTCGATGAATCGGGGGCGGATACCGCCGACGACGACGAGCTGCCGATGTCGGAAGATGTGTCCGACGACGGCCTTCCGCGCGTTCTCCTGCCTTGGAATTATTTTGGACCGGACCGCCTCACCGACGATCTCGCAGCATTTCTTGGCACTCTCGACGCTTTCAAATCGGAGCAGCACGGCGAAGGCTGGCTCCTCGAGGTCGTCGCCGACGTGACGCAGCCGCCGAGCCACGAATTTCTGGACAGCCTGAAATCCGCCTCGGTGCCGCATCCAATCTCGTACCGCCAGCTGAAGTTCCGGGCGGATTGACCCGCCGGAACTGTATCGGATAGATGGGCTTTACCGCGGCTCTGCGCCCACGTCGGTACCGCCGTCCCCACGCGAGTGCGAAGAGGACGAAGACGCGAACGGCCAGGTTGCGGGGGCGTCGAGATCGTCATTTTAATTTGTAGCGCTGCAATTGGTCGCAGCACGTACATCTTCGGCCGGTGAGAACAAACGCCGTCCCTTTCGGGGCGGGCGTTTTTATGAGCTCGCGGTATGCGACCGCGATCAGAAGATGCGAACGAACGAGCCCCAGCCGGTACCGATCGTGTTTCCCGTGCCGGGTGTCCACGTGGGCGCGCCGGTTTGGTAACCGCTGTGATTGTACCAATAGAGATTGTTGTCGCTCTTCAGCGCGTAGATCACTCCATCACCGCCTGAGAACGCGATGGGCGCCGAATTCCATCCCGACCCGACCTTGACGCCTTGCGTATTCGCCCATGCGACGCTGCCGTCCGCGTAACCGGTATGGCGGTACCAAAACAAGTCGCCCTTCGCGTCGATGCGGTACAGGACGCCGTTTCCGCCGGCGAACACTCGCGCGCCGCCCCAGCCGGTTCCGACCTTCTTACCGCCGGCACCGTTGGCCCATTGGTAGCTACCGTTCCGATATCCCAAATGGCGGTACCAGTAGAGGTCGCCATTCTGCTGAACGAGGTAGATCACGCCGTTGCCGGCGCCAAAAGCTTGCTGCGCGGAATTCCATCCGTTGCCGACCTTCTTGCCTTGAATCCAATTCGACGAGCCTGTTTGGAATCCGCGGTGCCTGTACCAATAGAGATCGCCGAGGCTGTCCACGCGGTAGATGATCCCGTCATCGCCGTGAGGGTCGCCCTTGAAAACGTTGATGCCGTCGCTCCAGCCGGTACCGACGCTCGTCCCGTTCCCTTGCGCCGCCCAAAGGGGCGCGCCGGTGCCGGCGCCGCGGTGGAAATACCACTTCAACTCGCCATTGTGGGCGATTGCGTAAATGGGGATGCCGGTAACGGACAACGGGCCTCCGGTCGTCGATTCGACTTGACCGGCGGCGAGCGTCGAGGTCGCGAGCAGCAGCACCATGACCGCGATCAGTCTCTTCATCGTGGACTCCTTGCGAGCGCTCCGGCTCGCGTGCGGGCAAACGCCGCGCATGATTTGAGAGGGTCTGATAGCGGTTCGCCGCGCAAGGTCGCCTTCCTCTACATTCCAAGCGTGACCGCGAGCAAAACTCGGCCGTCCGCAAGCGCCGCGGCCGGTTGAGCGAGCGACTAGTCGGTTACGTTCGTTGGCCGCTTCGGGCGAGCGCGAATTCGTACGTGCCGAAATCCGGGGCGAGCGGCCGCCGGTTGGAAACTTGAAGCCAGACGCGCAGCATGTGCCGTTTGCGCTCGGGCTCGTCGTAATCGTCGTAGCCCGTGCGGTCGTGCAGCGTGACGTAGCTGTTGAGGAGCTGGAAGTCGCCGGGTTCGAGGTCCATCGAGAGCGCGTGCCGCTCGCAGACGTCGTAGAACGTGTCGATCGCTTCCGTTTGCGCGGCGTTGAGCGGGCGGCCGACGCGCTCTTGCCCGGAGCGAATGTAGGTTGCGTTCGCGCCGCAGCTCAGCGCGCCGCCGTAGTAGCTGTACACCGGACGGTAGTACACCGGCGGTTCGCCTTCGCGCTCCTCGCCGCGCAGATCGATGGCGAACGGAGTGTACAGCGCGCCGAGATGCCAGGGACAGCCTTCGAGCAAGTCGTTGTGGACGCGCATCGAGCTGACGACGCGGCTGATTCCGCCGGACCTCGCTTTGTTCACGCACAGCAGGCCGACGACGTCGCAGCGGTCCACGTGCAAGCTCTGCGCGACCCGTGTTTGATACCCGCGTGCGTGCGGATCGCTCAGGTCCTTGCCTTCGTCGCGCACGTGCCCGACGAGATCGCCGCGCGCGTTTTGCGGGATCGCGCGACCGAGGTACGTGCCGATGCCCCACAGCGCGCGCGCCGTTTCCAGCGCGCCCCAGCGCGCGACCGGCAGGCCGCGCAGCAGGTACATGCCGCGCCCAGCCTCCAGTGCGTCGCCGATGCGCGCGAGCCGAGCCGCAAACGCGGGCAGCGGAAAGTCGTCGCGCGTACCCTGCTCCACGATCGGGCGCCGTTCGCGCGCGACGGCCAGGGCATCATCGAGCTCCCGCACGTCACCGTCGCTCAGGCGGTACGTCCACGACTCGTCCGCTGCCAGCTCCGGACCGCTCCAGGCCACGGGTCCGCGTATCGGTTCGGTGAGGATAGCCCCCATGAGGAGGCCTTCGCAACCGGCGAAACAATTCTCTCCCCGGGTGCCGCCTTGCGTTGGAGGGTTTCGTTCATGACGTTGCGCCGTACGTTTCTCTCAGTCGTCGCCGCGCTGGCCGTCACGGGCCTGGTCGCCGGTCCCGTCCCCGCCGCGACCGACGCGCCGCAGTCGGTGACGATCGGTTATCAGCCGGGCATCGGCTACTCGACGCTGATCGTCATGAAGCAGTTGGGCGTGCTCGAAAAGCGCTTCCCGGGCACGAAGTTCGACTGGCGCGTGCTCACCAACGGCGACGCGATCCGCGACGGCATCCTCGCGGGACAGATTCAAATCGGCGCCGGCGGAAACGGCCCGTTCCTGATCGGCTGGGACCGCGGCGTCGGCTACAAGCTCATCGCGCCGATGAACGTGATGAACTTGTGGATGGTCGCGCGCGCGGACGAGCCCAACATCAGGACGCTCAAGGACATCCCACCCAACGCGAAGATCGGCATGCCGTCGCCCGACGCGGTGCAAGCGATCGCGCTGCGCAAAGCGGCGCAAGAACAGTTCGGCGACGCGCACAAGTTCGACACCAACATCGTCGCGATCCAGCACCCCCTCGGCGTTCAGGCGATGCTCGCCAAACAGCTCGAGCTGCACATGAGCGCCCCGCCGTTCCAGCAGCAGGAAGTCGAAGCGGGCGGACACGTCGTGTTCCGCAGCTTCCTGTCGTTCGGCCGCAGCACGTTCAACAGCGTCTACACCACGGAGAATTTCGCGAAGCAGTATCCCGTGCTCACCAAGACGATTTTCGACGAGATGCGCAGCGCGACCAACATGCTGATCAGGGACCCGGACCAGGCCGCCGCGCTGCTGTCGAAAGATGCCGACGGCAAGACCTCCGCCGCGAAGTTCAAAGGCTGGATCACCGGCGCCGACGTGTCGTGGGACATGACGCCGCACGCGTTCCTGCGCACGGCTGCGTTCATGAAAGAGATCGGCATGCTGAACAAAGCGCCCGCGAACATCCGCGATCTCGAGCTGCCGCTGCTCAACGGCCGGGGCGACTGAACCTGCTGATCTGCGGTATGCCGTGACGCGGGTCGTCGGCGAACCGGCCCTCGCGGCCAAGCACTCAGCGGTGAACGAGGACGGCGCGCTGCGCGACGTGCCGATCGACGGCGTCCGGTTCCGTCCGGCGCGGCCCGTCCCGCACGAAGACGGATACCTCACCGAGGTCGCGCGCGCCGGCTGGGATCTGCTGCAATCGCCGATCGTTCAGGTGCACGTCACGACAACCTTCGCGGGTCGCATCCGCGCGTGGGGCATCCACCATTCGGTGACGGACCGCTTGTTCGTGGTCGCCGGGCTCGTGAAGATCGTCGTCTTCGACGGCCGCCAAGCGTCGCCGACGTTCGGCCGAATCAACGAGTTCGTGGTCGGCGAACGTAACCCCGGGCTGCTGCTGATCCCGCCCGACCTGTACCACGGATGGAAGAACGTCGGCACAGTCGAGGCGGTCATCATCAACATGCCCGACGCGCCGTACGACTACGACGCTCCGGACGGACGCCATCTGTCATGGGAGTCCGAAGCGGCGCGGGACGTCATCCCGTATGGCTGGTAACGCGCCGCTCTTTTCCGTCGTCGTCGCCACCTACAACCGCGGCCGCCACATCCTACCCACGCTGCAGTCGGCGCTGGAACAAAGCTTGCCCGACTTCGAAATTATCGTCGTCGGCGACGGCTGCACCGACGATACGATGGACGTCGTTCGATCGATCGGCTCCGCGCAATTATCGGCGCACGAGCTCGCCGTCAACAGCGGCTGCCAGAGTGCGCCCAACAATGCCGGCATCGCGCGCGCACGCGGGCGTTACATCGCCTACCTGGGGCACGACGACGTGTGGCATCCCGACCATCTCGCGCGCATCGCGCAGGTCTTCGCACGCAGGCCCGCGACCGACGTCGTCGCGAGCGGCTGCGTGTTTCACGGCCCGCAAACCAGCGGGATGTATTTCGTCACCGGGTTCTTGGACAACGCGCACCCGGCGTCGGAGCATTTTCTGCCGCCGTCCGCGCTCGCGCACAGGCGCGATCTCACCGGGCGCGTCGGCCCGTGGTCCCGGCCCGAGCGCGTCCACGCGCCGGTGGATTGCGACATCATGCTGCGGGCGGTTCGCGCCGGTGCGGTGTTTGCGTCGACGGGAACCGTGACCGTGCACAAGTTCGCCGCGGGCCACCGTTATCTGGCGTACTTGCGGCCTGCATCCGAGGAGCAAGAAGCGATGCTGGAAACCCTGCGCGCGTTCGGCGAAACGCCGGCAGCGGAGTTTCTGGTCGCAGCGGCGCGGCGGCAAGGTCGTTATATGACGATGAAGTACCTCGATTACACGCAGCAGCGCGCGGGGTACTTCTACCGGCAAAACCGGTCCAACAAAGGCCTGCGCCGCGCGCCGCTGCGCGCCCTTGCCGGAGAAGCCGTCCTGGCGCAAACGGCCGAGCCGCGCGGTCTCGATTGGCATGCGCTCGAGCATTCTGTGCGGCCGTTCCGCTGGTCCGGGCCGAATCCGAAGCCGCGCCTTCTGATCCCGTTTACCGGCCGTTGCACGGCACGTCTCACGCTCGACGTTCTCGCGGGGACGCCGGACGACGTGTTGGACGCGATCTCGTTCGATCGCGACGGCCGCACGCTGCCGCACGCGATCACTGCTTCGACGCCGATCGCCACGAAGGTCGAGGTCGAGCTGCCGCTCGATCCCGACGACTACTCGGTTCTGGGCATCACGACGTCGCGAATGGTCCGCCCGGCGGACCGGATCGCCGGCGGCGACGGTCGCGTCCTCGGGATAGCGCTCGCGGACGTCGCGATCGAGGTCAGCGGATCTCGGCCCGCACCAGCAGCACGCTCAGCTCGCGCAAGTCGGCGTTGATCCCCGCCGCCGACGGGATGATCGTCCACGCGGCTTCGAGGCGGACGACGATGGTGCGCGCGGCGCGCGCGGCGGCCGGCAAATCGAACGCGATCTCGTGCAGCCCGGCAGGCAGCTGACCGCTGTCGCCCGCGGTGCCGTCGGGAAACCAACAGCGCAGCCGCTGCGGCGCGCCGGCGGCGGACTCCAAGCCGGGTGGTGCAAAGAGGTTGACGTGCAGAGCGGTCGTTCCCGGCGGCATGCCGAGCTTGAGGTGCACGGTGCGCGACGCCCACGCGCCGTCTGATCGCCCCTCACGAAAGATCCCGGTGACGAGCTGTTCCGCGACGCCCGCTGCATCGAACGCGATCGTCGCGCTCGGCGGCGGATCGGCATCCGAGTCGCGCCGCAAGATGAGCACGTGCGAAGGGAGCCGCGGCTGCGGAACGCGATGAAAGTTCGCCAGGATTCCGTGCCAGAACCGCGCGTGCGAATTGAATACGCGGCGCGCTTCGAGGCCGTCGAGCGGCGTGTCCTCGGCGATCACCCACTCGACCTCATTGGCATCGAAGTCCGCGATCATCTCATCTTCGTGCTGCACGCCGGTCGGCAGCGCCCAATAGATGTCGAATACCGGCGCTTCGCGGTCGAGCATCGCGTAGATCGCCGGCGCCGTCGCGACGTAGAGCGCGCGCGGACGCTTCCCTGCGAGAACGCCGGCGTGCGTGCCGGCTTCGATCAGCCGTGCGGAACCTTCGTCGACCGAAAGCGTGTCCGCGCCGGCGGCGACGTCGCGGTACGGCGTGGCGGACCGCGCGCGGACGACGAGCGGCGTCATGCGCGTCGCCGCCACCGCCGTGAATGCTGCCGCACCCGCGAGGCTGAGCCCGTCCAGCACGCGGCCTAACCGGCGGTCGGGAACGGCGCGCGGCAGAGCGGTCAGCGCGAACAACAACGGATGGATGCTCGACGCGAGATGGTGGAGATCGGCGCGCGAGAACGCCTGGTGCGCGTACGGCAGTCCCACGCACGCCGCCGCGAAAAGCGCCGGGTTGCTCTGCACGAAGCGCTCGCCGCTCACGGCGCGCAACGCCATCACCGAACCGTACGCGACGGGCAGCGCGACGAACAGGCAGCCCATGAGCGCTTCGAACGGTGTCGCGGGCTGTTTGCCGCGCGCGAACGGCCACGGCAGGTCGATCGTGACGTTCGTGCTGCCGGTGCGCGCGATGACGAAGAAGATGTCGAAGAGCGCGGCTGCAAAGCGCGGCACGGTCGCGCATTTAACGAGCACCGGCGCGTATCCGGCGACGATACCGCTGCCCGCGGCGAGCAGCGCCAGCGTTTTGTCGCGCTTGCTCGAGGGCGGCAACCCGCAGGCCGTCGCCGTGAGATAGGCGGCGAGCTGATACGCGCCGTGATTGCGCCCGAAATATCCCGCGATCCCGATCGAGAGGCCCGTTTGAAAATGGCGCAGCGGGGTCGGACGCTCCAGCAGCCGCGTCAGCATGAGAACGGCGCACGACGCGAGCGCCGTCTCGAACGTTCGGAACAGCGGAAACATCCACGTCAGGCAGATGACGCCCCACAGCGATCGTACGACGGGGTTTGCCTGGCTGCGACCGATCACCGCGAGCGCCGCGGCGAGCCCGCCGATCTCGAACGCGTGGCACGCGAGGCGCAACGTCAGGATGCCTTGGTCGCCGCGCAGCCGCATGACCGCGGCGCACCAGTCGTACCGCCCCGGATCGTAGGACTGGAAATCACGGACCGGCACCTTTCCGCGCACGGTCTGTCGCGCGCCGTACCACAGATAGCCCTCGTCACCGAGGTTCAGCCCGATGCGGCGCTGCAGCACGAACGAGACGCCGGCGATCCCCACCGCCGAAAGCGCGATCGCCCACGCCGCGCGCGCCGGTTTCATGCGATTACGACGCGTTCAGCGAGCAGGCTGTGCAGATCCGGTCCAGCCGCGCGCGCGACGGCAAAGCATCGAACGGCGTTCTTCACGAACGTCATCACGCACGCGGCCGCGAAGAAGTTTCAGGCAGCCGCTCAGTCGATGATCAAGACTTCGTGGGGCACGTCGATCGTGATGCGCCACGTGCGGAAGGCCTCGCCGCCGAGGTCGCCGTCGACGCGCATCGAGAACATCCGCGTGAGGGTCGCGTAGGTCTCCGAATCGGCGCGCACGGCGAACCACGTCGGCGGCCCGCGATGCGTTCCGATGGTGAAGTCGGCGACGCGCAGCAGCGTCACGGGCGCCTTCGTCTCCGCCATGCGCGCCGCGCCGAGAAGGACGGTCCAGTCGGGGTGGCGCGCGTGCAGCCGGTCGAAGAGCTCCTTCGCGATCAGCGGCAGGCTTCGCGTCGCGGACGCGTCGTCGAAGCGGCGGCGGTGCGCCGTGTCGATCGCCACGTCGGCGCCTGTGTCGAGCAGCATCAACACGCGCTCGCCGCCGACCGTCACGGGGACGAGAGCGGACGCCTGCGGCACGAGGCCCGGCGCCGGGCGCGGACCGGCGCCGACCGTCATCGCCACCCGATCGCCGCCGGATGGTGCTTCACCCAGCGCCACGGTCTTTTTGCGGAAGTCGATCGTCAGCGGCTGCGTCATGAAGCGTCCGAGGGACAGCGTCCCGTCGACCGGCTCGACGAAGATCGACTCCAGCGCACCGGCGCGCGCCTGCAGCAGCACATCCGCCGAAAGCGGGGCTGCCTGCGGAAGCTCGAACGTGCTGCGGTCGCCGCTCGTGAGGTGCGCAACGCCTTCTTTGAGGTGTTCGCGGCGCGCGGCCGCCGCGCTCACGAGGTCGTAGCCGCCGGTGTCGAGCCGCAGCTTCAGCGCCGGCTGCGCGCCCGACGGGATCACGAACACGGCGTTGCCGGCGAACGACGACGCGATCCCGGCGGCGAGCAGAGCGGCAAGCACGATTCAGACCTCCTCGACGGTGCTCGTGCGTCTTCGCACACGAGCACGGGAACGCTTTCGCATGACATGCCGGCGGCAGTTCGCTGTGACACGCTTGTGACGCGGCGAAGGTGCGTGACCTCGCCCGAGGCGGAAACGAGCGCATGCACATCATCGCTTTGTTCTTTGGGCTGTTGTCGTTCGGCGCTGTCGCGTTCGGCGGCGGCGGCATGGATCCTAACGGTCAGCCGCGTGCGGCGGCGACGGCGTCCGGCGACAAAGGCTGGGGCATGGATCCGAACGGAAGCCCGTCACGCGCCGCGGCGAGCGACCAAGGCTCGATGATCGATCCCGACGGAAAACCGGCGCGCTAGACGGTTACGAGTGCGAGGTGATGAACGCCGCGATCTGCGGCGCGATCTCTTCACGCCACGTGCGGCCGCTGAAGATGCCGTAGTGGCCGACGCCGGGCTGGAACAGGTTCCGGCGCCGGTCGGCGGCGATGCCCGTGCACAGCGCGTGCGCCGCGAGCGTTTGCCCGGGCGCGGAGATGTCGTCGAGCTCGCCTTCCACCGTCAGGAGCGCGGTCTTTGCGATCGCGGACGGATCGACGCGCTCGCCGCGCCACGTCATCGTGCCGCTCGCAAGCGTCGCGCGCTGGAACACCTCGTCGACCGTTTGCAGATAGAACTCGGCGGTGATGTCCATGACGCTGAGGTACTCGTCGTAGAACGCGCGCCGCTTCTGGGCCGACTCGCCGTCGCCGCGCACGAGGTCTTCGAAGATCTTCACGTGCGCGTCCACGTGCCGCTGCGGATGCATCGACATGAACGCACCGATCTGCAGAAAGCCCGGATACACCGCGCGCCCGGCACCGGCGTACCATTGCGGCACGCGCATCGTGAGCTCGCGCTCGAACCATTCCAGCGAGTTTTCCGCCGCTAGCTTCGTCGGCGCGGTCGGCGCGGTGCGCACGTCGACCGGTCCGCCCATCAGCGTCATCGTGCGCGGCTGCGCGGGATCGTTCTGAGCCGCGAGCAACGCGACCGCGGCGAGCACCGCGGGCGCGGGCTGACACACCGCGATCACGTGCACGTCCGGCCCGAGCGCGCCGATGTAGTCCTTCACGTACCCGATGTAGTCGTCGAGGTCGAAGCGCCCGGCGCTCAGCGGCACGTCGCGCGCGTCGGCCCAATCGGTGACGTACACGTCGTGCTCGTCGAGCAGCGCTTCGACCGTGCCGCGCAGCAGCGTCGCATAATGCCCCGACATCGGTGCCACCACGAGCACGCGCGGGCGTTCCCGGCGGTCGCCGGTCACGAAGCGGATCAGGCGCCCGAACGGCCGAGTATCGAACACCTCGACCGTGGCCGGCAGGTTCCACGCCGGCTTCCCGCGCTTCTGCGTCATGCCGGCGAACACGTCCGCCGACGCGTTCATCATGCGGCCGGGGAGCGTGTAGGTGAAGGGGTTGAACGGGTTGCCGAACACGGCTTTGGTCGCCGCCGCGGACCAGCGCGCAGGGGTCATCGCGAGATACGCCGCGTCGTATTGTTCGTAGTAGATGGATCGCCTCCAGCGCTGCTCGTTCCCAACTAATCATCGGAAACCGCACGCCTGCTCAACACCCGTGGTTCCAGCGCAGCTTCCGGCGGCTGCCTGAAAAGCCCTCGGCGCGCGTGCCGCGGAAGGCAAGACGACCGTTCGCGGCGATATCGGCCATCGGAGGATCTCGATGTTTGACGGACACGTTGCGCTGGTCACCGGCGGAACCCGCGGGATCGGCGCCGCCATCACGACGATGCTGGCGAAGAACGGCGCGCGCGTCGCCGCCGGCTACAGCAAGGGCCAAGAAGCCGCCGAAGCGCTGCAGCGCAAGCTCGAAGGCGAGGGCGGCCAGGTTTCCGTGCACCAAGGCCGCGTCGACAAGCCGGAAGACTGCGAGCGCGTGATCGCCGAGGTGATGGCGCGCTTCGGCCGCATCGACTTCCTCGTCAACAACGCCGGGATCACCGTCGACAAGACCGTGCGCAAGATGACGTACGACGACTGGCACAACGTGCTCGACGTCAACCTGTTCGGCGCGTTCTGCATGATCAAGAGCGTGCTGGAGCACATGATCGAGCGCGGCTCGGGGCGCATCGTCAACATCAGCTCGGTCATCGGCGAGACCGGCAACGTCGGGCAAGCGAACTATGCCGCGTCCAAGGCGGGATTGTTCGGGCTCACCAAGAGCCTCGCGCTCGAGATGGCGCGCCGCGGGATCACGGTAAACACCGTCGCGCCGGGCTTCATCGAAACCGAGATGGTCGGCCAGATCCCCAAAGCCGCGCTGGATGCGGTGATCGACAAGATCCCGCAGCGCCGGCTCGGCAAGCCCGAAGAGGTGGCGCGCGTGGTGCAGTTCTTGCTCGAGGACGAATCAAGCTACATCACGGGGGCCGTCTACACGATCAACGGCGGCCTGGACATGTAGCGCGGTGGCAAGGAGCGACGACGCCGACGCGATCTGGCGCGGCGTCGGTGATTTCATCCGCGGGCAGCGCGAGATGGCGAACCTCTCGTTGCGCCAGCTCGCGGACATCGCGAAGATCTCGAACCCGTACTTGAGCCAGATCGAGCGCGGGCTGCACAAGCCGTCCGCCGACGTGCTCAAGAACCTCGCGTCCGCGCTGAAGATCTCGGCCGAGACGATGTACGCGCAGGCCGGGCTGCTCGACGGCACCGCCGCGCAACGCACTGCGGCAGGGGCGCCGGCGGTCGAAGATGCCATCCGGTCCGATGCGCGCCTGAGCGAGGACCAGAAGCAGACGCTCGTCAGCATCTACCGGGGCTTCGTCGAGCGCGCTTGAGACCGTCCGACATAGGTCGCTTGACGAATCTAGCATGTGCTTGATATAGTTAGCACATGACGTATCTCGAAACCATCGCCAAGCTCCAGGCGCAGAGCCTCGATGCCCTCAAGCAAGCACAAGCGACCCAGGTCGCGACCCTGACGACGATCGGCGAGATCGTCTCCAACGTGCCGTCCTTCCAGCCGTCGATGCCGCTGGGCAACCTACCGACGCTGGCCGAGCTGACCGAGCTCAACACCGCGTTCGCCAAGAACGTCCTCGAGCAGCAGAGCGCGTTCGCGTCGCAGCTCGCCGGCGTGTTCACCGTGACCCAGAAGAACGTCGTGAACGCCGCGGAGCGCGTCATCCAGACCGCGTCGAACGCCGCGACGGCCCCCGCCGCCAAGTAAACCACCACGCCCGGCACCGTGCCGGAGCAGCAGAAGACCGCCTCCAGCGAGGCGGTCTTTTTGTTTACGTCCCCTTCTCGCCGCCGAGATAGAAGACGTACTTCATGATGAGCGCGGGCTTCGTCGCGGCCGCGCTCGCGTCGCCGTACACCAGATAGAGCTCGTCGCGCTTGCGGTGGTACGCGTACGCGACCGACACGTTCGTTGCCTGATAGAAGCTCGCCGGGCCCACCGGGTACGGCGCGAACCCGTACGACGCGAAGTTGCCTACCGCCGGCGGGGTGCCGTGGATCTTGCGCAGACCGACCGCGAACGAGCTGTCGCGCGAGATGTTGCGCGTGACGGCCAGCCGCTCGAGCCACTGGATGTTGCGATAGCCGGCATCCGCGTACCACACCGTGTCGAACGCCTGCAGCGACAATTGCGTGATCGGGCCGAGCTTGAGCACGGTGTTGCGGTCGAACGTCGCGATGCGCCCGTCGCCGAAGCGTCCTTGGTTGAACACGAAGTTGCTGGGCGTTGCGCTGCCGGAACGGTAGTTCACCCCGATCCCGGCAAGCGAGACGGGCGTCATGCGGCCGTCTTGCAGCTTCAGGTACGTGGAGCCGAAATCGAAGTTGACGCGGAACTGGTTCTTGTCCGCGATCGCGAAGAACAGATCGTTGCTCGTTCGGTTGAGCGCGCCGTCGGCGCCGTGATACCGCTCGATGAACCCCTCGACGTAGATGCTCTTGATCCACTTGCCGGGCTTGAACCGGAACGTGCGGTTCCAGTCCCCCGACCAGCCCGCCACGTCCGGCGTCGAGATCAAGCCGTCGACAGGATTGTAGTAGCCGCCGATCTTGCGCACGCCCCCGCCGAAGTAGTAGTCGTTGCCGTAGTACGCGGCGCCGGCGTCGATGCGCTGCGCCTGCGCGTTGTCGAGCACGTTGGAGCCGCGGTCCCAGCCATAGTTGAGGTACACCACCTTGTGCTTGCGGTCGCCTGCGAACACGCCGACCGTCGTGAGCCGGTCGGCAAAGCCCGGTGCGAACGTCTCGACGCCTTGATATCCGATGCCGACGGTGCGCGATGCGTTGCGCCATTGAAGCGCCTGCACGTTGTCGGTGCGGCGGTCACCGACGGCGTTGAACGCGTTGAACGTGACGGGCCCCTGCGAGCCTTCGAGCGCGTAGCCGCGCTTGGGCGTGGGGATCGCCGGCGTGTAGAGCTCGGTGATGCCCGGACACACCTCGCAGTCGAACGGGTTCGTCGCGTTCTGCATCTGTGCGAAGAACGGCCGCACCTCGCTGAAGAAGCGGCGGTACACGGTGGGCGAGATCGACTGCTGGTCCTTCTCGACGTTGGAGAAGTCGGGATGGATCGTCGCAACGAACGACGCGGTGCGCGTGATCGGGATGGAGAGGTCCGCCCCGGAGCGCGTCGTCGTGCCGTCCTCGCGCTTTGGCGAAACCTCGCCGACGCTGAACAACCCGATGCGCGGCTGGGGGCGCGCGCCCGCTGCGCTGGCCGACAGACCGCTCAGCGTTCCGGCGTACACGACGTCGTTGTGATCGGACTGACCTTCCTCGAACGCCCATACCTGGAGGTCGTCGGTTCTCTGCACGAACCGCACGAATTGGATCGGCCAGTTCGTGCGCCCGTCGCCGCGCATCACGCCGAACGGGATCCGCATCGTGACCGTGAAGCCGCCCGGCCGCAGCTTGCCGACGCTCTGCCATTTCGGCGCGTACGTCGCGTTCTCGCTGGAGTGCTGGTAGTGCGTTCCCAGCGGCGTCGCGGTGAAAAGATAGCGAAACCCCTGCGGACCGCCCGGCCACAAGTCGACCTGCACCTCGTCGTCGGTGTCGAAGCCGACGTCGTCGGTGTGCTGGTTGGCGACGATCTCGGCGGTCTGCTTGGCATCGAACGCGACGTAGAGCGCCTGATCGTCGCTGAGCACGTACACGTCGGTCGCCTGCGCCGGTGCCGCCTTGTGACGCAGATCCCAGGCGAGCGGGACCTTCTTCGCCGATTTCCACGCTTCGTCGTCGAGCGTGCCGTCGATGGCAGGCCCTTTTGCGACGTGCGGCACCACGAGCTGCGGCCGCACGGTAACCGCGCCGGCCGGCGCCATCACGGTAACGACGGCGCCGATCACCGCTGCGAAAAGAGCTAGGCCGAGACGAGTCATACGAGATTCACCTGTGACGGACGATTAACGAATTAGGTGCGAAGGGCGAAGAAAAAGCGCGCCGCCGACACGGAGCGCCGGATTCAGATACCGGAATCGCGGAGCTTGATCAAGTCGCGCACGGACAGGTTGGTGTAGCCGTGCGCTTTGAGGCGGTCGACGAACGCGACGCTGACGCCGTGATCGCGCAGCGCGACGAGATCGTCGGCGCCGAGGTTCTTGTAGCCGGCCGCCGCGAGGTCGCCGATGTAGCGGGGCGTAACGCCGTGGTCGCGCAGCGTGACGAGCTGATCGGCGGTCACTTTGGTGTAACCCGCCGCGCGCATCTCGGCGACGTACTGCTCGCGCACGCCGTGGTCGGCGAGGCGCACGAGGTCGTTGACCGCGAGATCCCGATAACCCGCTGCCTGGAGCGCGCGGATCAAGTCGGCGCTGACGCCGTGATCGCGCAGCCGCACGAGATCGTCGAGCGAAGCGGTGCGATATCCGAGCGCCGCGAGATCGGCGATGTAACGCGGATTGACGCCGTGCTCGACGACGCGCACGACGTCGCCGATCGTGGCGCGCTGCGACGAAGCGCGAAGCTGGTCGACGAAGCTTAGCGTCGCGCCCGCGATCGCGAGCTGCAGCGACTGCTGGAAATTCGGGCGCCCCAGTCCGCGCGACGCGAGCGCGTCGTCGAACTTGGCGCTGGGCTCGTAGCGGAACTGACCGGCGCCCGAACCTTCGCCCGCGCTTCCCGTGCAGTCGAAGCTGCCCGGTTCGCGCTGGATGCGGAACGTTACCGGAGCGACCGGCCCGCGGAGGCGGTCCGCCGAAATGCCGACCTCGCTCAGCGCCACAGGCGACGACCACGACGAGTTCGAGTACCCGGTGCCGTCGCGCGTGTCGGAGTATTCGAGCCGCAGCTGTACGCGCGACTGGTCGTCGCCGCGCGCGGGCGAGATCGACCACCGGCCGGCGGGCGAGGCGTTCGCGCTCTGCAGCGCGCCGGCGGCGAGGATGACTGCGGCGAGTGCCGCGACGGCAAAACGTCTCACGGTTCGAAGCCCGTCACTTTCAGACGAAGGAGCTCATCGATGCTGATGTTCTTGATCCCGTGCGCGGCCAGCCGGTGCACGTAGCTAGCGTCGACGCCTTGCACGCGCAGCGCGACGAGCTGTCCCAGCGTGATGTTGCGCAAGCCGGCGTCGAGCAGCCCGCGCACGTACGCGACGGACGTGCCTTGCACGGCGAGCGCGACCGCGTCGCCCGCGCTCAGCTTCGAATAGCCGAGCCCGGCGAGCCCGTCGAGCCAGGCGACGCTGACGCCCTGTACGCGCGCGGCGATGATTTGCGCGGGCGACGGTTCGTTGGCGAGCCGCCGGCCGAGCGCGGCGGCGTAGTCGGGGGTGACGCCCTGCACTGCGAGCGCGAGGAGCTCGTGCAGGGTGGGCCGCGGATGCACCAGCGCGTTCATGCGCCGAACGTAGTCCGCGTCGACACCCTGATTGCTCAGCGCGATCAGCTCGTCGACGCTCGGGCGTGCATACTTTGCGTCACTGAGCGCGTCGAGCAGATCGCCGCCGCCGCGCACGGCCGCAGGGCGCGTGGCCGGGGTCGCTGCCGCCGCGGCGGAGACGACCGGGACTTGAAGGCGCGCGATGCCGAGCGTCGCCGCGAGCACGACCGCGGTGAGCGCGACGGCCGCGAAGCGCAGTTGCGGCGAGGCGTCGCGCGAGCGGTCGACGATGCGCCGCACGCGGCCGATCACCTGCGGGCGCCGCAGCATGAACCCGGGTGCGATCGCGACGCGCGGCCCGCGCACGCCGCATTGGACGATGCGCGCGAGGCACTCCGCGTAGCGCAGCGGCTCGCCGGCGTCTTCGAGGACGCGGTCGTCGCACGCGACCTCGCGCTCGAAATCGATGCCGCGCCGTGCGGCGTACAGCGCCGGCTGGAAGAACTGCAGCGCGCAGACGATGTGCTCGAGCGCGTTGAGCCAGTCGTCGTACCGCTGGAGGTGCGCCGATTCGTGCAGCACCACGCGCGCGAGGTCGTCGACATCGAGGGACGCCGCAAGCCGCGTGGGGACGAGGATCATCGGGCGGCGGAAACCGACCGCGCACGGCACGTCGACGAGCGCAGAACGCGCCACCGTCGCCCGCCGGCGGTGCCCCGCGGCGTGCAGGCGCGCGAGCACGAGCGGATCGTCGAGCGGCGTCGCGTCGCGTTTCATCCGCGAGATCGCCGCGTAGCCGCGGCCGAGGCGAAGAAGCAGCGCGCCGGCGACGAGCGCCCATGCGGACAGCAGCGCGACGCCCCAAGCGCGCGCGAACGCCGTCGCGGCGCCGCCGAGGCGCATCACGATCGCTTGCGCGCGTTCGGCGATCGCGGTGCGAACCAATGCGATCGAGCCGTTCGCGCGCTGCGGCGAATCCGTCGCAATACGCGCCGCCGCGGCCGGTGCAGGGCTGGTCCGTAGCGCGGCGGACCGCGCAGCGGTCGTCATCCTGGCGTCGGCCGTTCCGGCCGTTTTGGCGCGGTCGCGAACGAGTTCCGTCACGGGGAGCGTTGCGGGGCGCGCGAGCGCGAGGTCGAGCGCCGGCAGCACCGCGACGACCAGGAACGTGATGCTCCATACGACGCACGCGGTGGTCGCGTTGCGGCGCAGGCCGAAGCGCAGTGCGAGCGCGACGAGCGCGATCAGCGCGGCGCCCTGCCACAGCGCGTTCAGAACCGCGAGCAGCAGCGCGTCCATCAGCTCTCGTCCTTGGCGCGCTTGATCGTGCGCTGCAGCTCGTCGAGCTCGTCGTCGGTGAGGTGATCGCCTTCGATCAAGTTGAGCGCGAGCGCGCGCGGCGAGCCGCCGAAGAAACGCTGCATGAGGTGCGAGACTGCGGTGCGCGCCGCGGCGTCGCGGTCTACGACCGCCTGGTACACGAACGCCCGGCCCTCGGCGCGGTGCTGGACGTAGCCCTTGCGCTCCAGGATCTTCATGATCGTCTGGACCGTGTTGTACGCCGGCCGCTCGGCCTCGGGGATCGCGTCGACGATGTGCCCCACGGTGGCGGGACCGGCGGACCACACGATCTCCATGAGCCGCTGCTCGGCTTCGGTAAGCGGGACGGAACGGCGGCGTGCCATCGGGGCTCCTCGGCAAGACCTAAGGAATTCGGTTTGAGCCACCGTAGCACGCCGCCGCCGGGCGGGTCAAGGGAAGTCCGAAAGAATTCGGTCTAATCGCGGAGGTCCGGCAAATGGCCTAGCCGTTCAGCTTGGCGAGCTCCTCGAACAGCACGGTAACGTCGGGCGCTTCTTTGAGCTCGTGGACGTCGATGTAGCGCACGATCCCGGCCTTGTCCACGATGAAGAGCGCGCGTTCCGGCATCCCGCGCGGGTTGAGCACGCCGTAGAGCTCGGTCACCGCGCCGTGCGGATAGAAATCGCTGAGCAGCGGAAACGAGATCCCGATCTTCGCTGCCCACGCCGCGTTGGCGAACCGGGAGTCGGTCGAAACGCCCACGACCTGGGCGTCATAGCTGCCGAAGCGCTCGTGCTCGCGCTCGTACACCGGCAGCTGAACGCTTCAAGTCCCGCTGAACGCGAACGGGTAGAACGCCAGCACGACGTTCGTGCCGCGCTTGTCTTCGAGCCGGAACGCCTCGCCCGTGTGCGAGTTGAGGGTGAAGTCGGGGGCGGGATCGCCGACCTTGACGGTCGGCGTCTCGCCGGCGAGCGACGTGCGCCCGGTGGTGACTGACATGGGGTAGGCATTCCCCATCCGCCGAACGGGGTCCCATGATCGCCGAACCGTCCGCCGCCGCCGTGCACCTGCGCGCGCTCGACCCGTTCGATTTTCTCGAGCGCGCGGCGTTCGTGTATCCGGAGAAAACCGCCGTGATCGACGGCGCCGCACGCCGCACCTACCCGGAGTTTCTCGAACGCGTTGAGCGCCTCACCGCGGCGCTGCAGGCGCGCGGGATTCGCGACGGCGAGCGCGTCGCGGTGCTCGCGCCGAACACGTCGATGGTGCTGGAAGCGACGTATGCCGTGCCGCGCGCGGGCGGCGTGCTGTGCGCGCTCAACACGCGCTTGGCGCCCGACGAGATCGACTACATCTTGTCGCACTGCGGCGCGTCGCTGCTGCTGTACGACGACGAGCTCGAACCGCTGGTGAGCCGGCTCGTGTCGAGCGCGCCGCGCATCCGTGTCGCTGCGCCCGACCAGACGGCATCGCCGCGCGGCGACGACGCGGAGTACGAGCAGGTGCTCGCGGCGGCGGACCGTGCCGCGCTGGTGCCGCGCAGCGGCGGCGAGGACGACACGATCTCGATCAACTACACGAGCGGAACGACCGGCAAGCCGAAGGGCGTGATGTACACGTTCCGCGGCGCGTACCTGAACGCGCTCGCGGAGATCTTTCACGCGAACCTGCGGCCGGAGAGCGTGTATCTGTGGACGCTGCCGATGTTCCACTGCAACGGCTGGTGCTTTCCGTGGGCGGTGACTGCCGCCGGCGCGACGCACGTGTGCCTGCGCAAGGTCGACGCGGTGGGCATCAACCACGGCGTGCACCAGGAAGGCGTGACGCACTTCTGCGCGGCGCCGACGGTACTGATCGGCCTCGTGAACCACCCGGACACCGTGGTGTTCCCGCACCGCGTCGTGGTGACGACCGCAGGCGCGCCGCCGGCACCGGCGACGATCGCGCAGATCGAGGCCCTGGGCGCGGAATTGCACCACGTGTACGGGCTGACCGAGGTGTACGGGCCGATCACCGAGTGCTCGTGGCACAGCCCGCAGTGGGACGGCTTCCCCACGCCGGAGCGGGCGCGGCTGCGCAGCCGCCAGGGCGTGCCGATGATCACGCTCGGCCCGCGCGACGTCCGCGTGGTCGATCCCGAGCTGAACGACGTGCCGTGGGACGCGACGACGCAAGGCGAGATCGTTATGCGCGGCAACAACGTGATGAAGGGCTACTTCGCCGACCCGGCCGCGACGGCGAGAGCGTTCGAAGGCGGCTGGTTCCACTCGGGCGACATCGCGGTGGTGCACGCGGACGGCTACATCGAGATCGTCGACCGCGCCAAGGACGTGATCATCAGCGGCGGCGAGAACATCTCGACACAGCAGGTGGAGAAGGTATTGCTCGAGCACGACGCGGTGCTCGAATGCGCGGTGGTCGCGGTCCCCGACGAGAAGTGGGGCGAAGTCCCGAAGGCGTTCGTGACGCTGAAACCGGGTCGCGCCCTGGAAGCCGACGAGCTGCGCGCCTTCGCGCGCGAGCGCATTGCCGCGTTCAAAGTCCCGAAGACCGTAGAGTTCGGCGAGCTGCCGAAAACGTCGACGGGCAAGATCCAGAAGTACGTCCTGCGCGAACGCGAATGGAAAGGCCGCGAGAAGCGCGTGAACTAAAAAAAGGGATCGAAGGTCCTACGGGCGGCGAGTCTGCTTGACGATCGGTTTTGCCCAACCCGGGACAGCCTCGGCGATAACACAACGCTTTGCATCGATTCGCGCGACCATCGCGTACGGCTGCTCGTTACTGTTGTCGTAAAGGAAGACGCGGTCCGCCAACGTGATCGCTTCCGGTAGAGCTATTAGGCTGCGCACGAATCGCCGCCGCACGTCGGTTTCCGGTACGTCGTGTCCGCCCGAACGAACGCGCCGTCGTACGCGCTCCAGGCACTCGTTTACGTCATCCAAGCCGACGTAGACCAGCGTTACGTCGTATTGCGCGCGCCGAGCGTCACGGAGCACCTTCAGCGGGAAACCGCCGGAAAGGGTCGTCTCCAAAACGACGTCTTCGCGATCCGCGATCGCTGCTCGGACACGCGTCACGACGAGCCGCCCAGCGGTGATCGGATCGTGGACACCCGGCGAGATGCCATACCTGTCGGGATCGAGCAACAAGAAATTTAGAGCGAACGAGGTCTGTGAGAAGGTGCTCTTTCCGACGCCGTTCGGCCCGGCAACGACGAGGAGCTTAGGCCGCCGCGACAACGTCGTAGACGTCGGTTACGAGTCCCGCCGTACGGTCTCACGAGCCGCCGCGGCCCCTTCGTCCGTCGCGGCCAGCCACAGGAGATTGGCGACGTTCGTCTCCTCGGACGTGAACTTGAATTGCACCACGTATGGCGGCGCGGATCCGTCCGGGTCGGTCGCATGGACGATGAACTCGTGGCCGGCGTCTCCGGCTGTTTGCGTCGCTCCGGCAGTCCCGAGCGCTGCCTGGATCACTGCGGCGTCGCTCGGTCCTTCAACCAAGATGACGACCCGTCGATCCGACTTCGGATCGCGGTACAGGACGTAACCCAACCGATCGCGCTCCATCACAGAAAGCACGTCGACCAAGGCGTGGGGAAGATCAGAAACCATAATACCGGGAACCCATCGTTGGAATATTCAGCAGGAGCCTCTCGGCCTCCCGGTCCGCTGCTGTACGCGCGAGAGTAGCGGAGCGCGTCCATTCCGGCGCGAAGCCGACCTGAATGCAGCCGCTCGATCTCACCGCCGCTCCGCCGCGCGCGCCACGCGAGTCCCTTGCCGGTGTCGTGTTCCTGCCGCGCACGATCGACAAGGTGCGAGCGACGCTGCCGGGCGGCGCGCTCGGCGCGTACAACATCCCGGGTTTCAGCGAGATGCTGCTCGAGGCGCTGAGCATCGATGCCGTCGCGTTCACCGCGGCGGTCGCGGATGCGGCGAACTATGAGGCCATAGCGCAGTTCGTGGAGGCGTCCACGTCGGCGGACCGCATCGAGGCGTGGAATGCGATGATCCTCGCACGGCTGCCACGCAACGGCGACCGCAACGCCGCCTACGAGGCCTATCCGTGGCTGCGGCAGCGGCCCGATCTGTTGCTCGCGCTGGACGTGCTCGCCGAAGACGACCGCCAACACTTCGCGCACCGCAACTGACGCCGTTTCGTATTGCGCGCTCGCACGGCGATCCCCGGAGTGCTCTTCACCGCCGCGGGCGCGCTGCATTTCGTTCGCCCCGCGATGTACCAGCAGATCGTGCCGCCACAGCTCGAACACGCGCCGGAGTTGGTCGCAATCAGCGGGCTCGCTGAGATCGCAGGCGGACTCGGCCTGATGATCCCGCGGACGCGCCGTGCGGCGGGGATCGGCCTCATCGCGTTGCTGCTTGCGGTATGGCCGGCGAACATTTACATGGCTGTGCAATCCGCCCATTTCGCGGCGGTTGCGCCAGCCTGGGCCTTATGGGCGCGCGTCCCGCTGCAAGTCGTCCTGATCTGGTGGATCGAACGCATCAGCCGCTAACCCCAACACGACTGAATTCTTCGGTCGCAACGTTGATGCGAACGCATGTTCGTGCTATAATTCAGTAGCGACTTTTTTCGCGATTTATCACTAGGCGGCCCGGCCGGTGTTGATGCACCGACCGAGCCCGTCACCCGATGGGATTATCATCGAATGACAATTTGCGAGTTCGACGTGTCAACGTCGAGCCCTCGGCGCGGCTTTTCCGCAGCCGTAGGGCGTTCATTTCATCAATTCGGCCAGGTGACCGCGTGATGGCGCAGCTCACCGAGTTTCACGCGTCGATAGCCGACGTGACGAACGAACAGCACCAGAACATGGCCGGCCTGGTGCAGCCCGACGACTTCAACGCCGGGACGGTTGTCCGGTTTCTCCGTAGCAACGGGATCGAGGCGAGTGTCGACGAGTCGACCGGCGGCTTTCATTACAGGGCCGCCGATCCCGTACGTGCGTCGCATGTGCGCTTCGCCTGTGTCTGCCTCCGCGCCTCGATAAGCTATGCCATCGAGGCCGCATACTGGTGCATGAAGGCGAAGCGATGATGCCGGGATATCGGCCGTCGCTTCAGCCAAAGCGGTGCAACAGACACCATAGAGTTACGCCGGTCGAGCCAATGTCGGCGCGCATCGCGCGCCTTCGGCTCGCACGCGGCTACAGCGTGTACGAGCTGGCAACGGCAGCTAGCGTCTTAGCGTCTACGGTTCAACCTCTCGAATCCGGCAAGCCCATCGACAAGCGCGCCTTGCCGGCGCTTGCCACGGCTCTCGGCATTCCCCTTTGTCGACTCGTGTGCGGGGACCATAGCTGCACCGAACGAGCATGCATGTTTCCGCGCTCGCATGCACACTCTGACATTTAGCGTGCGTACTCGGAGCACCGTGCAACCCAGCCTATTTGGTTCTCGATTTGACCGCCCGTGGGCGCGTGTTGACGCCGAGGTGGCTGAAGTTTTTGCATGCCTTGTCCCGAAATTGAATTTGCGCGGATCGCATCGACTTCATCGCCTCCTCTTCATCGCGATCGCGCGTCCGCCACGGGAGACCGCGAACCCTCGCGCTGCCCCGGGCAGCGAGCCCTCGCAAAGGAAGCGCTCCACCATCGGTTGCGGTAGGCTCTATCCCAACGGATCCCTAGCCCCGTTCTGGTTTCCTCGTCAACTACAATACGACGATGGGTGATACCCACGGCGCCGCCGGAGTGTAGCCGGTATCTTGCCCTAGGCTAATTATCGCAGCTCGACGGGCACGCAAGAGTCATAAGCTGCCGTGGTGACCTGGCCAACCACTACGATCTTAGAAAATACCGCTCTCGAACTCGTCGTCATGAGCTTGCGCCTCTTGCCGTTCCTTTTCAAGGTCCGCTCGAAGGTATTCTTTCCAAGCACCGATCTTTGCGTTTTGAAAGGTAGGAATATCATCGAGAAGTGCAATGCGCTTCGCATAGTATATTGCCCGTGGCCCCACGCTCAAGAAACTATGCATCATTGCTGTAAGGCTACGCAAGACATTTTCGTCGTCACCAAATCGTTCAAGGAGTGTCGCCATTAACGGCGTCACAGTCAGCCGATCCTCACTGTCCGTCTCAACCATCGTCGCGTTTTGCGCGAGAAATGATGGGACTTCGGCTGGATATTTGCTGGCAAACGCCATAAGGTCGTCGAGAGGGACGACCTCTAATGCCAGTTTGTGCTCTGCCGTGCCTTCCGGCATGTACTGCGTCCCGATGAGCAATTTCCATCGGCCATGACGGGCGAGCATCTCGTAACGTCGCACCAATTCCGTCCAGACTTCGTCGTGGCAGAGAAGCGCCGGCCACAGTCCGGCGACACGACGCTTTGCTCCGAAACTTGCCCCGGAAAGCGAAAGGTCCATCATCTGCCGAGCGACGGCAAGCCCAAAAGCCGTGTCACCCGCATCGACAATTCGTCGAATTGCCTCCATTAGGCTCCACTCGTACAAGTCTTCCATGCGCTGATGAATGAAGTCGCTCTTCAACACTGTCTCAGCGAATATGTCATCAAAGCGATCGCTCCGTTCTGGCCCAAACAGGAGGAGGGCGACGACGGTCGAGTACCACCCTCGATCTAGAAACGTTCGTGCGAGTCGGCGGAGCAGATTGTCGGGTACTAGCGCGTAAGCGCTGCTCATAAAGAACTGCCGCTGCGGCGGCAAGGCAAGCTTGCCGCTGGAATACGCGCTGATTAGCCGCTTCACGTCTTGCGGCTCGACGCGTGGCCACATCGACACTGCAGGCAACGCCTCGATCAGCTTCGGATCGGCTGCGATACGGTCAAGAATGGTCGAGCGGAGGTTCGAATCCGACTCACCGAGCGTACCCACGATACTCATTAGAGCAAGCTCGCTCCGCGGCTCCGCCGCCTTGGAGTAGGCATCGAGCGCCTCCTCGGCAAGTGATACGCGGTCTTCAATGTGCCTCGCAATGCTTTGGCCATATGCGTGGGGCAAGCGATGTGTGCCCGTACTGATTATGTCCAGGACCGCGCGCACATCGTTAGAGGCAATCGTCTCCTTGGCGAACCGGTCGATATTCTCTATGGAATCATCGACGATCTTCCCGTTCCTCTCCTCGAGACCGTGTGGCGGTTCGCTAACAAATAGCCGCACCCGCTCTCGAAGCTCAGACGGGATTAACGAACGCAGCAAATCCGCCGCAGTCGTTCGCGCGTCCTCCTCTGCGTCTTTCAAGTCGTGCCGAAGCGACCAATTGAGACGCTCAACTGCAAGTGGCCACGCACCGTTGCGCAGCCGTCCGATTCCGCGCCTCAAATCGCCCCACCGGCGGTATCGAACTAGCGCCGGTATACCATCAGCAAATATGTTTCGAGCAAGCGTTAATCCCAAAGGGCTCGCCTTACTGAGTTTGAGGACGCGGTCGACAGCCGCGCCATAGTAGTCAAAAACTTCTTCCCAGGTCGTCGGGCGCCACTCGACAAGCTTCGGCCGGCCGCCCTGTGATTCAGGCCCAAGCGCTACATAGCCAGAGTGTATCGTCAGAATGTTGCCGAGCGCTTTCGCGACAAGCTGTATCGTGCCCTTATCCCGCCGTAGCAGCATTTCGTCTAGAATAGCCATCCGTTCTGACGGATGCGCTTCGGTCTGCGAGCCCAAGATCCGAAATAGCTTCGTAAATGTACCAGAAGCATTGTTTCCATAATGTGAGTTCTCATTTCGCGCGAGCGCGTACAGCAGACGAGCAGCGGGCTTGAAATGGTCTCGATGGAACGCAATCCCCTCCAGAGTCCAAACGAGAATCTGCCGGCCTTCGCTCTCGTCGATCTCGTATATCTGCTTGTCAGTGAGCGCGGAGAATACGCGCGTTAGAGTCGCGATCGCCGCTCCTGGGTTCACTTCTGCGAGGGATCGGAAGAGTTCCAGGTTCGCGTCGCCAACAATCCCGCCGAGCTCGCCAAACCGCTCTCCCGCAGCCACAAGCTTCGCAGCTAGGTCGATCGCTGTCTGTGTGCTGACATCGCCAAATCGTCGCGCGAGAGAATTCATAAGTGCTGGCGGCAGTTCGGTAAAGAGGCGTTCTCGGTACTCAGGCGGCGCATCTTCAAGCCAGCGGCGTGTAAGGCGAATAGCGAGCGGTGGCGGCGTTACCCGCCAGTACCGGCCGATGGAAGCAACAAGACCTTTGCGCTCGAACGTCCGAACAGCTCGATGGAAGGCTTCGCGCGAAACGTTAGGCAGCAAGTTCACGCGCAGTGTTTCCCACTCCGGTTCAACATCGTCTCGAAAGCCCACATGGTCGAATAGAGAAAGAACTTGAAGGACGGAAAAGGCGATGGAGTCCTCTGGAGCATCCAGTAATCTGCGTGTTAGCTCATCGTCGTCCAAGTCGGTGATCTGAGCTTTTGCCTTAAGCACGGCGGTAATCATCAATATCGCCATGAGCGGCCAGCCTTGCGCATACTGCACAACCCGTGGGATGTCGTACGGGTGCAGTCTTGCCGAGTGGGCCCGCACAATTTGCTCGATAGTTTCGCCACTGCTGGGCGAAAGGGTGGCTGACGCGCCGGACTGTTGTCGATAGTCGATCGTTACGGCGCTCATCGCTGTGCCCGCGATCGCGCCCGCGACCTTTTGATGCAAATCCAGATCGCAGTCGTCTACGACGAGGATTCCGCTTACGCCGAGACGGCGCCAGTTCGGCAGCGCGCGCAAGAGCTCGAGCTCTGTCGTGGCGCGACCGGCGTTGAAGTAGATTACTCCATTGCCCTGCGCATTCAGTGGCCGCAAAGCTTCAAGTGCTAGCCGCGTTTTCCCGAGACCAGGAGCGCCGTCGACCCGATAGACGCTTGTTCCCTCCGTCACCGTGTGGCGCAGGTCATTCGCGATGTCCGTCGCGGCATCGGTCCAGATGTAGTCGTTGTCCAGGCCGGGCAAGCGTGACCATTCATCAAAAGTTAGAAAGAGTGGGGATTGTTCTCGCCCGGCTGCTCGAATCAGATAGGTCCGCGCCCAAAGGTCCTGTGCGGCCCACGTGGCGATTTCATCGCCTGAAACAATGGTGATCAGGCCTTCAACGCCGTTCAGATGGCGCCGTACAACGTCGTTAATCGCGGTCAGTCGCGTCAGTTTTTGGTCGACGGTCATATCAGCGGCGCAAAATATTACATAGGCGCCACCGGCCTCGAGAACCTGACGAATTCGCGGCTTCAGGCCGCGACCGTCGCGGGTTTCAATCTCGCGCACGAGTTCGGATGGACTCAGGCGGCGCCCCGACTTGGTCTGCCACACGACTGTCCGGGCTGGAAAGTGCAAGGTTCGCGACGGGCCCTCGGTCCACTGAAGCATGCCGTCGACACCACCGTCTGGATCGTTGATCCGTTGCGTCGTGTCGGGCGAGGTCGGTACCCCTTCGCGCCGCGCCTCAGTGCGAGCGAGATGATTGAGCAGTACGGCGAAGTCGGCAGGCGGGAGATCTTCGACATCTTGCGGGTGGACCGCGAACGGCGTCTGCGCCTTTGCTCGGACTCGCCGCGCCTCCCACGTCGTCAAGTGGCGGCCGATGACGGTTGGCGAGCCCCGGCCGAGCGCCGCTCGGACGGCGCGCAGAGTCGGCCGCGTTCCGTTCGTGACGAGCTCATTAGCCGCGTCCGCGACGTCGTCGTACTTGAGTCCAGGGCGGCCTACTGCCATAAATAATATCATAACATATCAAAGCAAGACCATGCTAGGTGGGGGAAGCGGGCTCTCCCCGGGGGAAGGAGCCAGCATGGGCAGGTGTCTGCCCGAACCGCCGAAGCGTACTCGCGCCGTGGTTCGCAACCACGGTGCCGACGGAGAAAGGCGGGGAAGACTGCAAACTGAGGTTTGCTCTTCTGAAAAGTCGCCGAGTCCCGCCCCGCTAAGGCGGTCCGGGACTCCGTGACACTTATCTTTGTAGCAGGGCCAGTACTTCGTTTGCTGCTCGTTCGCCTGATTGCAGCGCGCCTGCCACCGTGCCGGACTCACTTGTTGCGGCTGTTGCTTCGCCGGCGAAGAAGAGGACGTCATCCACGGAAGCTGCCAGCGCCGTGCGCGCGTTGCCGCCGCCCGTCGCGACGTAGCTGTATGCGCCCAGCGCGTGCGGATCGCGCTGCCAGTCGTGTGTGTACGCCGCCTCGAGCTCGCCGTGCGGATCGGCTTCGCTGCCGAACAGCGTTGCCACGTCGTCCAGCGCAGTCGCGATCAGATGCGCTTCGTCGCGGTCGGCCAGCGCGTCGGCTTTCGGGCCGCCGGCCCAGCCGATGAGCAGCGGCGCGCGCAGCGGCAGCAGCGTCCAGAACGTCGGGAACGCGGCTTCCGCGCGGTGGAAGAACGCCGCATCGAGATATCGCCCGTCGCGCACGCGCTCCCAGAAGGCGGTGCGAAACTGCAGCGCGATTTTTGCCACGGGACCCATGATGAGCCGGGCGAGCGCGTCGTGTTTCGTTTCCGGCAACCGCGGCTCGAACGCGATCGCTTCCGCCTGCAGCAAACTTACCGGCAACGTCACGATCGCCGAGCGCGCGTGCACGGTGAGCGGAGCACCCGACGACGTCACGGCGTCCACTGCCACGCCATCGCGCCCCCACCGCACCGCGCGCACCGGTGTCGCAAGCCGCACCTGCACGCGCGCCGGATCGAGCGCGCCGTGCAGCGCCCGCAGCAGCGGCGCGTAACCGCCGAGCGGGCGAAACTGCCGCGACGTCTGACCGCCCGGGTCGTCGCTCCACTCCTCGCCCAGTGCGCGCGCACTCGCGCGGCGCGGGTCGGCCGCGTCGAAGCCTTCGACCAGCATGCGCGTGTAGCGCCGCTCGCGTTCCACCTGCTCGGCGTCGCCGCTCAACTGCTGCAAGAGATCTTCGACGCTGACGTCCGCATCGAGGTCGCGGGCTCGCGCCAGCACGCGCTCGACCACGGCGAACGGGTCCTCGCGTTCGCGCAGCTCGCCGTCCGCGTAGATGAACGAGCCGTCGCCGGTGTCGATCGCGACGGTGTTCGCCGCGCGCAGCAGCGCGAAGCTCACGTCCGCCGTGCCGTGGATGAACTCGCCGCCGAGGTCCACCGGCACCGGCAAGCTCGCGTCCTCGCGCGTGTAGATCCGTCCGCCGATGCGGTCGCGCGCTTCGAGCACGACGACGGAGCGCCCGGCGTTCGACAGCACGCGCGCCGCCGCGAGCCCCGCGGCCCCCGCGCCGATGACGACGACGTCGATTACCGAGCTCATCGGGACCCGTCGTTCAAGCCGGCGCACCCGCTGCGCGCGCGAGCACGGCCGTGCAGTACTTGCAGCGGCGCGCGTCCTGCGCGATCTGGCTAAGACACTCCGGGCACGTCTTCATCGCGAGCTCGGGCTCCACGGGTTTTCCGAAGCGCGTCGCGAGCGTGCGGAAGGGCACGACCACGGCGTAGTAGATCACGAGCGCGTCGAGGAGAAACGTGATCAGCGCGTTGGCGAAGTCGCCCACCGGAAAATGCGTGCTGCGGATGGTGAAGCCGAGCTTGGAGAAGTCCGGCTGGCCGATGATCGCGGCGACCAGCGGGGTGAGGATGTCTTTGACGAGCGCGTTCACGACGGCGGTGAACGCCGAGCCGACGATCACCGCGACCGCGAGGTCGATGACGTTTCCGCGCGCGATGAACGTGCCGAATCCCTTGAACGTGGTGGCCTCCTTCGCGCCGAGCGCGCAGCGCGGCGTTCGCCGTCTTGCTCTATCGTTCCGGCGGGTCCGGCGAGTGTGGAACCGGACCGCGCACCCTGACGTTTCTTCTTCAACTGGCGCCGTAAAGGCAATCTTTACGGAGCCGCCGTCAAGGCTTTACCGGTCTGATACTGCGAACTTCACTTTCCGGCCCTCCGGCCGATTATCCTAAACAGAGCAGCGCTCGTACCACACGAGGGTGTTTTGCACATGGATGTCCCTGACAATCTTGATACGTTTCTCCGCGACCTTCTCAAGGAAGAGGGTGGTGCGGTTCAACTCGATGACGAGGACCGGGCGTTCATCGACCGCATCCTCAAGTCGATCACGCAGGGCAGCAAGGGCGTTTTCGTCGTGCTGCACCCGAACGAGCGCATGCAGTACATGCTGCTGAACACCAACCGGGCCGGCGCCATCGCGCTGCTCGCCAAGGTGATGCAGCGGACTGCGGAAGCGCTCGAAGCCGACCTCGACTGACCGCTCGCCCGCGTTCAGCGCGGGGTGAACAGCGCTCGTCCCGCCGACTCGTCGAGGTCGATGAGGTAGCGGTCCCATAGGCCGACGCCGACGTGCGCGATCGCTTGCGTCCGCCGGACGATCGTTCGCGTCGTGCCGATCGTCAGCGGGCCGATGCGCACGTCGGGGATCTCGACGGTGATGATGTCGTCGAACCCCGCCATCCCGAGCGCTTGGCCGCGCGACAGGATGGTCCACTGCGGCCCGACCCGATACGCCGCATAGCCGATCGAGAGCACGGCCTCGTCGCCGGTGTCGAACAGCGCGCGAGCGCCTTGCGGACCGAACATCGTCTGTACGATCGGCGAGCCGTTGTGGAACGTCAAGCTCACGGTGCCCGGCTGCTCGAAGCCGCCGCCCGGCGCGACGATCCGCGCGGTGCGGGAGCCATGGTCGAGGACGAGCCGGACGCGGGCGAGCAGATCGCTCCCGACCACCACGTCGAAGCGCGCGGCGCGGGACGGCGGCACCACGGCGAAGCGCACGCGGCCGAACCGGGCGGACCCGAGCACGAGCGGGCCCGTCTCGACGAACCCCGTCGCGAAGCGCGCGACGCCGGAGATCTCCAGCTCGCCGTGCGGCTCCAGCCCGAACGTCTCTGCGAGGCTCAGCGTGATCGCGCTGGGCGTCGCGCCGGTATCCAGCAGACAGCGCACGGTGCGCCCGCCGAGGTTGCATGGGACGATCGGTACCGGCTCGCTGCCGAGCGCGAGCGGCGCGTCGCCCGCGAACGTCGCCGGGACCCCGGCGGGCGGAGCGAGCGGCTCGGTGAGAATCTCGGCGCTATCCAGCGACCCGCTTTCGAACGGCCCGCCGCGGTCGAGGGCGAAGGTCGCGCCGCGCAGCCGCGTCTCGCGCCCGTACAGCGCGACCGGCCGGCCCTCCAGCGTGTCGACGCGGCGCAGCGCGCGCGTCACGGGATCCACGACGGCGATCAGCTCGAGCGCCTCGCGCGCGCGGACGCGCCAGCGCCCCGGCCCGGCGGCCGACACGATCCCGCCGGCCGTGCGGAACGCCGGCTCGGCGAACGCATACGACGTGATCGCGTGCAGCGTGCGCTGCGTGAGCGTCGCCTCGTCGACATCCTCGGGCAGCGCGACCTCGTTGAGCGCGAACGTCCACTCGCGGGCGCCGTCGAACCACGTCCCGCCGCAGACGCCGTCGACGCACCGGCGGATCAGGCGCTGCGAGCCGAGCTGGTCGAAGGTGGTGGCAACCGAGCGCCCCTCGACGAGGCGCGTGCCGGTCGCATGGAAGCGCAGGGTCGCCGGATGGCCGTTCGCGGCTGCGATCGCCGCCAGCGGGTCGGCGGGCGGCGTGGCCGCAGGCGCGACCAGCGCCCAGGCGGCGGCGCCGGCGCCGAGCGCCGCGGCAAGCGCGAGGGGACGCACCGCGAATCGCATCCGGGTGGAACTGCACCCTCTCGACGGTTACCTCCTCGACGGAAGCCCCGGCAAAGCCGAAGCGATCGCCGCCGCGCTGCGCGACCGGTCCTCCGACCCGCGCGCCCAGCCGTTCTATCGCGCCCTCGAAACGGTCGGCGCCCGCGCAGCAGACGAGGCGCTGCTCGCGTTGCGGCTGGTGCTCGGAGGAAAAATCGCGGACGATGAGGCCATCGTCGAGGCGCGCGCGGCGCGCGCGCGGGCGAAGTCCGGCGAGCCCGGTGCGCGCGACGCATACTTCGCGTCGGTGGGGGATATCGCGAGGTGATGTGAGGAACGAACGTAGGACGGCCATGCGTTACCTCGGAGTGATGTCCCGCCTCGTCGTCGTTACCGTTCTGGGCCTATTGCTCGTCCCCGCGGCCGCATTCGCCGCGCCGACGCCGTCGCCGTCGCCGGTCGCGACTGCGCAGAGCAGCAGCGCGCACGACGGCGGCGTGATCGAGGGCAAGGTCTCCAGCGTCGACTACCAGCGCGGCATCGTGACGGTCGATTCCACGACGCAAGGCCGGGTCGACGTCGCGACGATGCCGACGACGAGCGTGCAGTCCGACGATCCCGGTTACCACACGCTGACCGACGTCGCCAAGGGCTCGAAGGTGCAGATCTTCATCTCGAAGACCGCCGGCAAGCTCGTCGCGCAGATCATCCGGCTCATCAAGCATTGATCGACGCCGCCGATCTCGCGGCGCTCGCGCGCGGCGTCATCGGAGTCGGATTCACGGGCGCGACGGCGGAAACGGCGCCGCTGAACGAGCTGCGCGCGTTCGCCCCCGGCGCGCTGATCCTGTTCGCGCGCAACGTCGGCACGCCGGACGAGCTGCGCGAGCTCGTCGCCGCGCTGCGTGATGTTGCAACGCCGTCACCGCTGATCGCCGTCGACCAGGAAGGCGGCCGCGTCGAACGCATCCGGCACGGTGTCGCTGCACTGCCGTCCGCGATGGCAATCGGCGCAACACGCGACGTCGCGTTAGCAGAACGGCTCGGCACGCTGCTCGGCCGCGACCTCGCGGCGCTGGGCATCGACGTCGACCTCGCACCCGTCGCGGACCTTTCGCTGCAACCGCGCAGCACCGTCGTCGCAACGCGCTCGTTCGGCGACGATCCGGAGCGCGTCGCAAGCTTTGCAATCGCATTCGCCCGCGGCCTCGAACGCGCCGGCGTCGCGGCGGCGCTGAAGCATTTCCCGGGCCACGGATCCACGCCGGAAGACTCGCACGTCGCGCTGCCGCACGTCACCGCAGACGCCGCGACGCTGCGCGCCCGCGACCTGGTTCCGTTCGCGCGCGCAGTCGCCGCGAACGCAGCGTCCATCGTGCTCTCGGCGCACGTCGTCGTGGAAGCGTTCGACGCGAAGCGCCCCGCAACGATCTCGCCGGCCGTCTTGACCGGCCTGCTGCGACACGAGCTCGGCTTCGAAGGGATCATCGCGACCGACTGCCTGGAGATGGACGCGATCGCAAAGGGCATCGGCACGGTACGCGGTGCGGTCGAAGCGCTCGCCGCCGGCGCCGACCTGCTGCTGATCAGCCACCACCTCGAGCTCGCGCACGCGGCCGCGGACGCGATCGTCGCGGCGGTCCGCGACGGCGAGATCCCGCTGAGCCGCCTGCAAGAAGCGCACGCACGCGTCCACGGCCTGCGCGAAACGCTCGCCAGCCGCGTACCGCCCGCAAACGCACCGGACGAAGACGCGCCGCGCGAAGCAGCGCGCCGCGCACCAACCGCGCTGCGCGGCGAGCCCCGCCTGGCCGAAGGAAAAGCCGTCACGGTGATCTCGTTCGAAGGCGCGGTCGCCGACAACGCCGCACTCTCCGGTCGCCGAACCGCCGTCGAAACGGCGTCGCTGAGCGCCGCGCTGCGCCGGCGCGGCTGGAAGAGCGAGATCATGCGCGTCGCGATCGAACCGGATGCCGCGGACATGGACCTGCTGCTCGAACACATCGCAGCGCTCGGCGACCGCGAGTTCGTCCTGGTCACGCGCGACGCGCACTTGCACCCCGCGCAGCGCGACGCGGTGACGCGCATCCTGGCGCTGGCACCCGACGCCCTGATCGTCTCCGCCCGCGCACCATACGATGCGCTGCTGTGGCCGGCCGCGCGCCGCGTGCTTTGCATCTACGGCGACCAGCCGGTCTCCATCGACGGCTGCGCCGACGTCCTCGCCGGCCGCGCCGAACCGCGTGGCACGCTGCCGGTTCGCCTTACCGAGGACGCCGCTGTTCGCTGACATCGACGCCGTCCTGCACGACGCGCTGGGCACACGCTTCAGCGCCGCCGTCGTACGCGTCGAGCAGGGCGGACGTGTTCGCTACGAGCGCGCCTACGGCCGCACGCGCGCCGACGAACCGTCGCTGCCCTGCTTCGCCGACACGCGCTTCGACATCGCGTCGCTGACGAAGGTGTTCGTGTCGACCGTCGCCCTCGACTACGTCGCGCGCGGCACGCTGTCGCTGGATGCGCCGCTGAGCGGCCTCGTCCCGGAATGGCGCGGCACCGACCACGAACCGTTCACCCTGCGCGAAATCCTCGCGCACTCTGCAGGCTTCAAGAGCGGCGCCGACTACCGCACGCTGCTCGACAAGAACGTCGAGACGTTCGCGTTGACCGAGCCGCTCGCCGCGCCGCCGGGCGCCGGCGTGATCTACAGCGACCTCGGCTTCATCGCTCTCGGCACGATCCTGACGCGCGCGGCCCACGGCCGTTCGCCGGCGAAAGCGATCGAAGACGAGCTCGCAGCATGGGGCGCAACGTCGACGGCATACCGCCCGCGCGGCTCGGAGCGTATCGCGATCCCAGCAACCGAAACCGACGCCTGGCGCGGCAGCGTCCAAGGCGAAGTCCACGATGAAAAGGCCTACTTGATGGGCGGCGTAGCGGGCCATGCAGGCTTGTTCGGCACCGCGCGCGACACGGCGCTGCTCGGCGAATGGTACCTCGCCGCGCTGCACGGCCGACCAACACCAATCGATCCGGCGCTCGCGCGCGAAGCGGTGACCGAACACGGCGCGGACGCAATCTTGCGCCGCGGCCTGGGCTGGGCGCTAAAAACATCCGACGACAACTCATGCGGCGCCATGATGTCGCCGGCGACGTTCGGCCACACCGGCTTCACCGGCACGTCCATCTGGGCCGACCCATCGCGCGACCTCAACGTCGTGCTGCTGACGAACGCGGTCCATTACGGCCGCAGCGACGTGCGCCTCATCCGCGCGGCGGTCGCAGACGCGGCCGTGAAAGCAACGGAACGCGCATGAAGATCGCGGGCATCATCTCAGGCACCTCACTCGACGGCATCGACGTCGCCATCTGCGACGTCCGCACCGAAGCCGAGACAGTCCGCGCCCGTTGCGAGCGCTTCACAACGGTCCCGTTCGCAGAAGACCTGCGCACGCGGATCATGGCAGCCTATCCGCCCGCATCGATCGGCGCACTTGAAGTGTCCGCGCTGCACGCCGCGATCGGCGAAGCCTTCGGCGACGCAATCCGCACCGTCGCAGCCGGAGACCCGCTCGACGCCGTCGCCTCACACGGCGTAACACTGGCACACGCGGGCGCGGCACACCACACGCTGCAACTGGGCGACGCATTCCGCATCCGCGAACGCACGAGCACGACGGTGATCTACGACTTCCGCTCGGCCGACACCGCCGCGGGCGGAACGGGCGCCCCGCTCGTGCCCTTCGTCGACATGCTGCTGTTCGCAGGCAACCGCCCATGCGTAGCCTTGAACCTCGGCGGCATCGCAAACCTCACCGTCCTACCGGAAGGAATTGCATTCGACTCAGGCCCGGCAAACCTCCCAATCGACACATACGTAACCCTGCGCAGCAACGGCGACCACCGCTTCGACCGCGACGGCATACTCGCGCAGAGCGGCACGGCTAACGCCTCACTGCTAACGCGCATGCTCGATGACGCCTACTTTTCCGAACACCCGCCGAAAACGACCGGCCGCGAAGAGTACGGCGCCCCATTCATCGCTCGGTGGCGCGCCGACCTCGATGCCCTGGACTTCGCGGACGCCGTCGCAACGCTCACCGCACTCACCGTCCGTACCGTCAGCGATGCGATCCGCAACGAAGCTGCACACGCGAAGCTCGCGATCGTCAGCGGCGGCGGCGCACGCAACCCGGCGCTCATCGAAGGCCTGTGCTCGATGCTGCCCGGCGTCCGCGTTGCAATCTCGGATGAGTTCGGGATCGACGCCGATGCGAAAGAAGCAATCGCGTTCGCCGTGCTCGGCTATATGACGCTACGCGGACACGCTGCCGGCTTACCGCGTGTCACCGGGGCAGCCGGTCCGCGCGTGCTGGGTGCGATCGCGCCGCACGATCTCGATGCGCTGCTCGAACGTGTTCGCTTGGAGGCTGGGGGCGGCGAGCTGGCGCCGTGAAGATACGGTTGCGGTCGCGGCGGGCGCGCACGACATTGCTGTGTCGGGGACGCTCCCGACGCCGCATCGTGCGGCTCTGGTCGCTCGGTGCTCCGTCGCTCCCGGCCCTCCAGGCCTCCGCGACTCCGCAACGCCCCGCCACAGCAACGTCGCGCGCGCCCACCTCCGGCGAGAATCGTGCCGATCACGCCGTCAACCCGCCTTTTGACGCAGTGGCACGATGGTGGCAAGGACGGACGCGGCATGATGGTGTGGCGGGGTGTCGCGGAGGCGCGGAGCCCAGGATGGGCGGGAGCGCCGGAGCGCCAAGCGACCGAAGCGCAGGATGCGCGTAGGGAGCGTCCCCGACACACCATCGTGGCGTGTCCGGCCTAAGGCGGACCGTTCCTTGCGCAGTCGAAAGCACAAGGTGTGATTTCAGTCGGAATCGATGCCGGTGGCACATCGACCGTAGCGGCTCTGTCGATCGACGGCGTGTACACACGCGAGGCGCGCGGGCGTGGTGCGAACCCCACGACGCTCGGGACCGACGACGCGGCGGACATCATCATCACGACGATTCGCGATGTTCTCGGGGGCGTGAGTCCGGACACGATCTATGTCGGCGCGGCGGGCGCGGGACGAAAGCGAATCGCCGGCGAGCTTCGCGACTTGATCGCGAGCGCGTTTCGTGGTGCGCATGTCGTTGTCGGCGATGATGCAGCCATCGCGTTGCGGGCGGCGATACCCGACGGTGACGGGGCCGTGTTGATTGCCGGGACCGGATCGACCGCGTATGCGGAGCATGGCGAGCTGTCGCAGCGGGTCGGCGGGCTCGGGTATCTCGTAGGCGATGAAGGGTCTGCTTTCTGGATCGGGATGCAGGCGGTTAAGCTGTACGGGCGGGTATTGGATGGGCGCGCAAATCGTGACGAGACGACGGATCTCGTTGCGCGCTCGCTCGACATCAGTGATCGCGAAGGATACGTTGCGGCGCTGTACGATCGTGCGCCCGATCCGGCGCGGATCGCCGCGCTTGCGCCGAGCATCATCGCGTTCGCCGGTAAGGGAAATCGGGCGTCGACCAAGATCGTGCAGCAGGCCGCTCAAGAACTCGGCGATCTCGTCAAAGCGGCGCTGCGCGCGGTGCAGCTGCTCGAGGCGTCACCGCGCATCGCGCTGGCGGGTGGTTTGTTTCGCGAGAACAGCTTGCTGACGTTTTTGCTCGAAACGCGATTGAACGGGGACGTCGCGGGCGCGGCGATCGTGAAGGGCGGCGACGAGCCTGCGCGCGGTGCGCTGCGCCTTGCGGAACGGCTGGGGCGTTGAGCGATCTTCCGGCGACGGAGTCGCTCGATCCGGCGACGGCTGATATCGACCGGCTCGATGACATTGCGCTCGCGCGCGTGCTGATCGAGTCGCATCGGGTCGCTATCGATGCGGCGCTTGCGGCGTCGGACGATATTGCGCGTGCGACGACGCTTGTCGTCGATGCCATTGAGCGCGGCGGGCGCGTCGTACTCGTTGGCGCGGGCACGAGCGGGCGGCTTGCCGTTCTCGATGCGTCGGAGCTCCCGCCTACGTTCGGGGTCGATCCCACGCTCGTCGAGGGCCGGATCGCCGGCGGGGACGGCGCGCTGCGGCGGGCCGTCGAGGGGGCGGAAGACGATGCGGATGCCGGCGCGCTCGTCGTGCAGGACGTCGGTGCGAACGACGTCGTGATCGGCATATCTGCGAGCGGCGGCGCGCCGTTCGTGCGCGCGGCGTTGGCTGCCGCGCGCGAGCGTGGGGCGCGCACCGTCGGGCTTGTCAATGCGGCGGGCGGTGCGCTCGCGCGTGATGCCGACGTCGGAATCGTTGCGGCGACGGGTGCCGAGCCGATTCAGGGGTCGACGCGGATGAGGGCCGGCACGGCGCAGAAGATCGTGCTCAATGCCATTTCTACCGGCGCGATGATTCGGCTTGGGAAGACCTTCGGGAACCGGATGGTCGACGTCGTTGCGACGAATGCGAAGCTGCGCGCGCGCAGCGAACGGCTCGTGCGCGATCTTGCCGGCGACGTCGACGCGCGCGCGCTCCTCGATGCGGCTGGCGGTTCGGTGAAGACGGCCGTGGTCATGGCGTGGCGCGCGGTTGAGCGCGATGAAGCCGAAGCGCTGCTGCGTGCGGCTCACGGGCGGCTAGCGCGGGTCGTGCGGAGCTAGGCGCTGATCCGCTCGGCATTCATCGCGTCGAAGGTTGTCAGAATTTCTTGTATGTGTCGTGGATGCGCGCGCTGATGTCGTCGATCGATTTGCGGCGCGCCTCGATGGCGGCCTTCTCGATGTTGAACATCATCTGGCCGGGAGCTGTCGATTCGCGCATTTGCTTCAGGACTTCTTCGGCAGTGGTCGGGTACGACGGTGGCGGCGGAACGGCGGCTTTGATGTCGAGCGCGGCTTTGCGTTCGGCTTCGAGCGTTGCGCGTGCTCGGCGGACTGCGGACGTCATGTCGAAGACGCGTTGTGCCAGCGGGCCGGTGGGGTTGGCGCCGAGCTGATTCGCCGTCGCCTGGATCGACGCGAGCTGGCGTTCGACGTCGTGCGTTTGGGCGAGTGCTGCGTCGACGGCCGCGATGTGGTCGATGCTGTGGTCGTTGAGCTTGCCGTTGAGGTCGGGGATGAACTGTGCGTTCAGGCGCTCCACCAGCGCTAGAAGCGGCTGCTCCATTTGCGTGTTTTGCGGGTCCGCCGGCATCGAATGTCTCCTTCGTCGCTGCGGTGCTTCGGCGGGATGCGTTTGCTCTCCCTGATGAGCGACAGAAGCCTTAGCCGCGGTTCGAGGCGAACGTCGCGGCGCCGATGTCGTCGTAGCCGCGCGCCGCGAAGAACGCGCGCAGCGCGCGATCGTCCGGCAGCGATGCTTCGATGCGCGTCACGTCGAGCTGGGCAAGGCGGCCGTGCAGCGTCGCGAGCAGCGCCGAGCCGATGCCGCGGCGGCGGCGGGCCGGGACCACCCAGAGGTCGCGGAGGGTGGCGCAGAGCCCGCCCGTCTCCGTTGCGATGGCGTAGGCGACGGAAACGCACGCGGCGGGTATACCGTCGTCGTAGGCCAGCCAGATGAAGCCGTAGTCGGGGCGGTCCGCGAACAGCGCGAGCGCTTCGCCCAGCGAGGACTCGTCCGCGCGGAACTGTTTCATCAGCACGAAGGCGTCGAGGCGCTCGGCGCCGGCCATCGTCCGGCATTCGATCAACGGAAGGACCTCACGCCATGCTCTTCGACTCGCTCCGCCGTTCGCTTCCCGCGCTGACCGCGCTCGCGGTCTTCGCTTCGTCGACGCTCGTCGCTTCCGCCGCGGTGACGGAGCGCCAAGGCGCGTCCGTCCCCGGCGGCAAGATCCGGGACTGCCACGGCTACGTGCGCCACGTGTCCACCCAGAACATCCGCGTGCACTGCATCGACGGCGTTCCGGCGGACCTCTCGTTCTTGTACGCGCCCAACTTCGCGACGCTGTTCTCGAACGGCAAGAGCGTGCAAACCAAGGACCTCAAGCCGAATACGCCCGTCCACGTGCTGTTCACGCAGTCGCTCGGCATCCGCAAAGCGTACAAGATCTACGTGGCCGATCCGAAAGGCCACGGTCTTTACGGCTTCAAGAGTTAAGCCGGTCCGGTAGCGAACAGGGCGCTGCGGTGCACTCCATCGCAGCGCTCGTTTCCTCTCTGCTCGCCGTGACGTTCGTCGTCGTCCCGCTGGACGACCGGCCCGTCACCGCGCAGCT
>DASWRD010000085.1:0-15228 GCA_036403315.1 Candidatus Elarobacter sp. | reverse complement strand
GCGCAAATCGCCGAGACGCGCCGCTTCCTCGACGAGCACGGCGCCGCCATCACGCACTGGATCGTCGACGGCGCCGCGCCCGGCTGGCGGCGCAGCAGCGCACCGGTGATGTTCGTGATCGACGCCCACCTCCGGCCGGTGCTCGCGGAGGAGCCCGCCGTCGACGACTCGCCGCTGCACGCGCTGTACCGCCCGCGCGACGGCCACACGCCGCCGCTGCTCGCCGACACGCTCGCGCACCTCGTGCGCGAGCTCCAAACCGCACCGCCCGGCGCCGCCGTGACGCGCGCGCTTCCGTTCGCCTTCGTGCGGCTGGCGCGGCTCGCCGGCGGATCGGCGCCGTTTTACCTCGTCGCGGTCGAACCGGCGCGCCGCCGCGCGACGATCCTGCGCGCGATGACGCGCTACGGCCTGAGCCGCCGCGAAGGCCAAGTGTTGAGCGAAGTGCTGCGCGGCTCGTCCAGCACGGAGATTGGCGAGTCGCTCTCCATCTCGGGCTCGACGGCGACGTTCCACCTCAAGCAGCTGCTGCGCAAGACGAGTTCGCGCAACCGAACGGAGCTCACGGCCCGCGTCCTAGGCTGGGAAGAGGGCACGTAAACCGGCGCCGTCTTACGCGAGGGCGAGGTTGTCGACGCGGCCCGCGAGGCGCCACGCTGCGAACGTCAGCAGGAGCGCGGATTCTGCGAGCGCCGTGAGCGTCGCCGCAAACGCCGCCGCGAAGATGTGGGCTTCGGAGGCGAACGCCGCGATCGTGCCGGCGGCGACCGGCGGGATCAGCAGTACGAACGCCAGCCACATGCGCAGCATCACGCCGGGGCCGCGCTGGTCCAGCGAGTTCGGCAGCATCGCGAACACGGCGAGCCCGATCGCGCGCGTGAGCGCGAGCAGGCCGAGTGCCGCGACGAACACCGCAAGCGGGATGTGCGTGTCCCGCACCAGCGCGGCGTAGCCGCTCACGACGAGCGCGACGAGCAGCGCGTCGCGCCAGTAGCCGCCGAACGTCCATGCCGCGAGGCGTCCCGCGAGCGGGGCTTCCCCCAGCCAGAACAGCGGCATGCGCAGCACCGGTGCGAGGCGGACGCCGGTCGTCGACGCGATGGTGATATAGAGGATCGGTACGCCGGTGAACAGGATGCCGAAGACGATGTCGGCGTTGTCGCCGTGCACGAGCGCTGCGAGCGCCGCGCCCGCGCCGAGCGCGAGCGCGGCGACGAGCACGGCGATCGGCGGCGAGACGCGTCGCCCGTACATCAGGGCGTCGATCCACACGAACGCGAGCGCGCCGCGCAGCCGCGTGCGATTCGCACTGCGAACGTGCTTCGCCCCCGTCGCCGGCGCGGTCGTGCCGCGCACCCCGCGGCGCGCGCGGACGCGCTCGCGCCAATCGAGGTTCGCGAGCGAGAGCACGTAAAGTTCCGGATACGCGTCGCGCGCCGCGAACGCGAACGCGATCGTGGCGCATGCGGCCACCGCCAGCGGCAGCGCGACGGCGCGCACGTCCCCGGCGGCGAGCGCGTGCAGCACCGCACCGGGATGCACGGCCGGAATGTACCGCAGCACCGCCGCCGAGCCCGCGAACGGCACGATGCGCAGCGCGTCGCCGGCCAGCGGCAGCGCGGCCGCGGCGGCGATCGTCCAGCCGGCGACGATCATCGCCGTGCGCGCGGCGCCGCGCGCCAGCGCGCGCGGCAGCGCGACGCTGGCGACGGCCGCGGCGGCGGCGGCGAAAAACACCAGCTGACCGGTGAGCGCGCCGAGCGCCGAGCCCGGCGGCAGCCCGATCACGATCAGGTACGCGAACCGTGTGATCCCCTGCGCGAGCGCGGCGCCGACCGCGCGCAGCTGCAAGTATGCGGCGACCGTCGCGGGCGCGGCGTCCGCGCGCATCAGCAGCAGCGCCTCGGCGCGCGACGAGAAGATCCCGAGCCACCGCGCGGTGCCGGTAGCCAGCACGACGCCGAACGCGATCGCGAGCCCGCACACCCAGAGATCGGAGAACTGCAGGGCGAACGGCTGCGGCGAAGCGCCGGCACGGCGCGTCCACGGCCCCGTCTTCAAGACGGCGAACGCCACGACGACCACGACGTACAGCGCCCACATCACCGCGCGGCCAGGCCGGCGGTGCAGCGTGCGCAGCGTGTTGACGAACGCGCGCCGGTCGGCGTACGACAGCGCGACGAACGCGTTCACGACGTCAGCTCGCCGGCGGCGCTGCGCTGGGTGACGTCGAGGAACACGTCTTCGATCGAACCGTCGCCGCGGCGCGCGCGCAGCTCGTCGATCGTGCCGCTAGCGACGAGCCGGCCGTGGTCGAGCACCAGCATCCGGTCGCACATCGCGGCGGCGCTCTCGATCATGTGCGTGCTGACCAAGATCGCGTGCCCCGCCGCGCGCAGATCGGCGAGGATCGCGCGCAGCTCGCGCTGGCCGAGCGGATCGAGGCCGATCATCGGCTCGTCGAGCAGCAGCACGGGCGAACCGCCGAGCACCGTCGCGGCGAGCAGCGTCTTCTGGCGCATCCCTTTGGAGAGCGCGCTGCCGAGCGTATCGCGTTCCGCCGTCATCATGAGGCGCGCGAGCAGCGCATCGGCACGCGCCTCCCACCCCGCCGGCTGCCTCGTCAGCGCCGCGACGAACGCGAGGTGCTCGGCGACCGTGAGCAACGGGTACACGTCGGGCGTCTCGGGGATCAGCGCGATCGTGCGGCCGCGCTGCGCGCCGAGCACGGCGTCGTCGAACACGATCGTTCCGGAATCCGGCCGCACGAGCCCGGACAGGCACAGGAACGTCGTCGATTTCCCGGCGCCGTTGGGTCCGACGACCGCGACGATCTCACCGCGCGCGACCTCGAACGACAAGTCGTCGACGGCGGTCTTGCGATCGAACCGCTTCGTGAGCCCGCGAACGCCGAGGCTCAGACGACGGCCTCGGCGGTCGCGCGGTCACGGAACTGCTTCCAGTACAGCCGCGCGTACGCGCCGTTGCGCGCGAGCAAGTCCGCGTGCGTGCCGTGCTCCGCGATGCGGCCGTGCTCGACGACGAAGATCACGTCGGCGTTGAGGATCGTCGAAAGACGGTGCGCGATCACGAGGCTCGTGCGGCCTTCCATGAGCGGAACGAGCGCGGCTTGAATCGCGGCTTCATTGGCGGAGTCGAGCGCGCTCGTCGCTTCGTCGAGGATCAGGATGCGCGGGTTCTTGAGCAGCACGCGCGCGATCGCCAGCCGCTGGCGCTCGCCGCCGGAGAGCTTGTGCCCGCGTTCGCCCACGATCGTGTCGTAGCCGTCGGGCAGCGAGGCGACGAAGTCGTGGATGTTGGCTGCGCGAGACGCGGCCGTCACCTCCGCTTCGGTCGCGTCCTGGCGCGCATACAGCAGATTCGCCTTGATGGTGTCGTGGAAGAGGTATGTCTCTTGCGTGACGATCCCGACGTTCTCGCGCAGCGATGCGAGCGTGACGTCGCGGATGTCGTGGCCGTCGACGCGGATAGCGCCGGACTGCGGATCGTAGAAACGCGGCACCAGTTGCGTGATCGTCGTCTTCCCCGCGCCCGACGGCCCGACGAATGCCGCCATCTGGCCCGGCGGGATGCGAAAGGAGATGCCGTCGAGCGCCGTGCGCTCCGGCGTGTAGGCGAACTGTACGTCGTCGAAAACGATCTCGCCGCGCAAAGCCTGCCCTGCGCTCGTCGAAGGCGCCTGCAGGACGGTGATCGGCTCGGTCCGCTTTGCCGCGACGCCGTCGGATTTCGCGATGCCTTCGGGGTCCATGTCGAGATATTCGAAGATGCGCTCGAACACCGCGAGCGCCGAGACGATCTGCACCTGGACGCCGGCCAGCGACGACGCCGGGACGTACAGCCGGCCCAGATACATCACGAACGTGACGATCGTTCCGATGGTGAGGGCGCCGGCGATCGCGAGCCAGCCCCCGACGAGCCACACGATCGCCGGGCCGATGATCACCATCGCCATGATCGAGGCCATGAACCAGCGGCCGACCATCGCGAGCCGGATCTCGAGCCCCATCAGCTCCGTACCGGCCTTGTAGAAGCGCGAGCGCTCGAAGCTCTCGCGAACGAACGATTTGATGAGCGTGATCCCGCTGATCGAGAGCGTCTCTTGCGTGATCGACTCGATCTCGTCGCGCTTCTCGCGCGTCAGCTTGCGAATCCCGTACATCTTGCGACCGACCGGCGACAGCGGCAGGATCATCAGCGGTACCACCGCGAGCGCGACGAGCGCGAGCCGCCAGTCCAGGACGAACACCATGATCACCGTCGTGAACATGGTGAACACGTTCGTCACGATGGTCACGAGCGTGCCGGTGACGACGTTGTCGATGTTGTCGACGTCGCTCGACACGCGGTTCATGATCTCGCCCGTCTTCGTGCCGGTGAAGAACGAGAGCGGCATCTTGTGCAGGTGCGCGACGAGGCTCGTGCGGATGTCGCGCATGATCCCCTCGCCGACGAGCGAGTTCAGGTAGCCCTGGTACACGCCGAGCAGTCCCGCGGCGATCGCGGTCGCGACCATGCCGCCCACGTCCAGCCACACGCCGTGCATGTCGTGCGCGGGGATCGCACCGTCGATCAGCCACTTGGTGAACAGCGGCGGCAGCAGCCCCAGCAGCGAGATGACGAAGATGCAGACGAGCACGAGCGCTTGCTGCAGGAGATACGGGCGAAAGAACGCCAGGATGCGGCGCGCGTCGACGCGCTTCGTCACCTTCGGACGATCCGGACTGAACATGTTGGACCACATCAAGTGGACCGGGCCGCCGCCGCCACCGCCTAACATCGGTTCTCAAGAACCCCGCGCGCGCGGCGAGGTTCCCGCCCGCGCCGGCACGCTCAGGCGTGGACGATGGTGCCGACGTGCTCGCCGGACAGCGCCGCGGCGACCAGCTCGGGCTTGTGCCCGTTGACGATCTGGAAACTGTGCAGCAGGCGTGCCGTCCCAAGCAGCCGGAGCAGGACGCGGTCGAACGGCAGCGTCGGGAGCTCGCGGCGCTCGAGCTCTGCGGCGCCGATCTCGCGGATGAACGACGCGCCCGGCTCGCGCTTCGGATCGCGGTCGTACAGCCCATCGACGTCCTTGACGAGCGTCAGCGTCTTGCAGCCGAAGCACTCCGCCAGCAGAAAGCAGCCCGCGTCGGTGCGATGCGGCGGGATGCGGCCGATCGCGGGCGGGTGTTCCCATAGCGAGTACGGCGGGACGCCGTTGAAGATGACGCCCGGAACCGCGTGCACGAACAGCGGCAGCAGATGGCCGAACATCTCGGGCGGGATCGCGACGACGCCGTAGGGCGCGAGCAGCGTGCCCAGGATGTGCGCGTTGCCCAGCGCGTCGGCCGCGGCCAGTTGCGCCAGCACGCCCGTGGGCATGCCCAAGTCGAGCCCGACGGAGAAGACGTGGCGCGTGCGCGCACCGCCGCCCGTGCCGAGGATCAGCTTGCGCTCGGCGAGCATTCGGCCCAGCACCTCCACCAGCGGATACACCACGCCGCGGCCGGCGTCGAGGATCGAGCGGCCGCCGATCTTGATGACGTGCGCGTTGGGCAGCATGCGGACGACGGACGTCTCCGTCGACCGCAGGACGTTCTTGTCGACGAGGCTCTCGCGCATCAAAAAGGACGACACGTGATGGCGCCCGTCGGATGGAGCGCTCATGCGGCGTCGTCGGCCGTGATGATCGTGCCGACGTGCTCGCCGTTGAGCGCGCGCGTGAGCTGGCCGGGTTTGAGGCCGTTGATGACTTGCACCGATCGCCGGTGCTCGGCGTTCTTCAGCAGCTCCAGAACCGCGCGCTCGACGACCACGTCGTCGAGATCCATCGCTTCGATCTCGGCCACCGTCGCCTTGGGGATGAAACGCGCGTTCGGATCTTTCTTGGGGTCGGCCGTGTACAGGCCGTCCTCGTCCTTGACGAAGATCATCGAGCGCGCGGCGAACACCTCGCTCACCAGGTATGCGCCGGTGTCCGTGCGGTGCGGCGGGATGCGCCCGATCGTGGGATTCTCTTGCCAGAACGTGTACGGCGGCATGCCGAAGAACACCGCGGCGCGGCGCTCGGAGAGATACAGCGGCAGCTGCGCGAACTGCGCGGGCTCGATGAACGGGATGCCGTGCTTGGCGAGCAGGTAGTGGATCATGCGCGCGTTCTGCATGCTCACGAACGTGCCGAGCACGCTGAGCACGCCGGTGGGCATGCCGAGATCGAGCCCGACGCTGTAGGCGTGGCGCGCACGGGTACCGGCGCCGGTCCCGATGATCATCTTGTGATGCGGCAGGTTGGCGACGATCTCGTCGATCAGCGGGAACACCGCCGCGCGGCCGCGGTCGATGAAGCTCTGCCCGCCGACTTTCACGACGTTCGCATCCGGCAAGAGCCGTACCGGCGGGGTCTTGTCCGTTTGCGCCATCAGCAGCTCGTCGGTGAGCGAACCGGACAGCATGGCAGCGCCGAGCTCGGTCAACAGATCGCTCTTCACGCCATACCACCCATTCGTCTGCGCGGTTATCCCGCCGGTAACGTAACGCCTTCGAGGATATAGGATTCTTCCGCGGTGCCGGGTGCGTGCAGCGATCCGAAGCGAGCCGCTGCCCAGCGCTGCACGTCGGCGAGGACCGCCGCTTTCGCTTCGTCCGGCGGGTCGCAGCCGCCGAGCCCGGGCTTTTGGCGCCAGGCGTCGAGCACGTTCATGGCCGAGCGGCGATCCGGCCAGCTCGCAGCCGCGACGGGATCCAGCGGCACGGCACCGCGCGCGCGGAACGCGTCGAGCACGCGCCGCTGTCCGCGCTCGCCGTCGCGCGGCACGAAACCGCGCGCGGCGAGCATCGTCCGCATCTCCCGGCGCAAGACGCTGCGAACGCTGCGCTCGTCGCGCTGCACGCGGCCCAGCGTGAACGTCGCGCCCGGGCCGAGCGCCACGCGCAACGTCTCCGCGACGACGTGGTCGAGATCGAACAGATGGACGGCGCGCGAGCTGAACACGGCGCGCACGCTTGCGCTCTGCACCGGCCAGTCGCCGTCCGCGTCCGCATGGATCAGCTGAATACGCGGGTCCTCCGCGGAGAGGCGCCGCGCGAACACCTCGAGCATCGGCGCCGAAGCGTCGAGACCCACGTACCGCAGGCCGAGTGCGGGGAAGCACGCACCGAGTTGACCGGTGCCGGCGCCGAGCTCGAGGAAGACGTCCCCCGCTGCAACTCCCGTCATGCGCGCGAGCGCGCGGACGATCGCCGGGCGCTGTTCGACCGGGATGCCGGTCCGCGCGTCGTAGGTCGCAGCTTCGCGATCGAATCTACCCAACGTGTCCCTGCGGCTTTTTCAGAGATGCTTCACATCTCGTGGCTACGGTCTCGGCAACCCCCGCCCGAGAGGATTTTCATGCGCTCCATCCGGTTCGTTCTCGCCTTCGCCTCGTTCGCCGGCCTGCTCGCCGGATGCAACGGCGGAGGCGCGACAGCTCCGACGCTGCCCACGGGCAATCCCTTCGTTTTCCGTTTCACCGAGAGCGTCGGGCAGTTCTACCGCGACTACACGGGGCCGCAGCGGCCGGCGCTCAACGCGATCGGCGCCGATGGGAGCTTCGTCTCGTCGACCCAAACGATCTCCCTGATCGCGCAGATGGCGGGACCGGTATTCGCCGGCGGGCCGAACTACTACGTGTGGGGCTTCGACCGCGGCGGTGCGACCAACGCGCCGTTCCCCGACGAGCCGAACGTGAAGTTCAACGCGGTCGTCGTCGTCACGGCCGACCCTGCGAACGGCACGGCGCTGACCGCCAGCGTCAACCTGCTCAACGGCGCGCCCGCGACGCCCGCGGCCGCGGCGCTGCTGGCGCCGGACACGATCCAAGTCTTCGTCCCCGCGACGGCGCTGCCCGCGACCGGCACGCTCACCGCGTCTCAGTACAGCTGGAACCTGTGGCCGCGCAGCGGGCTGGGCGGAAGCCCCGCCGCGCAGATCGCATCGTTCATCCCCGACAACGCGCTGGCGACGCTGCTGCAGCAGTAGCGCGTCAGGCTCGCGCTTTGCCGTTGCGGATGCCCGACAGCTCGCGGAACAGCTTTTGCTCCTTGTCGGTGAGGTTCGTCGGAAGCTGGCCGATCAGACGCACGTACTCATCGCCGTAGCCGCCGTCTTTGAGCTTCGGCATCCCCTTGCCCGACAGGCGCAGCATCTTGTTGTTCTGCGTCCCCGCCGGGATCGTCATCGTGACGTCGCCCGTCATCGTCGGGACGCGCACCTCGCCGCCCAGGATCAGCTCGTAGATGCTGACCGGGAGATCGAGGTACAGATCGTCGCCTTTGCGCTCGTAGCGGTCGTCGCCGTTGAGGTGCACGACGAGGTAGAGGTCGCCGCGCGGTCCGCCGGCTGGGCCGGTGGCGCCTTGACCCGCGAGCCGGATGCGCTGGCCGTCGCGCACGCCGCGCGGGATCGTCACGTCGAAACGCTTCGTCTCGCGCACGCGCCCCGTACCGTGGCACTGCGCGCAGATGCGGTTGCGGTCGGTGCCGCTGCCGTGACAGCGCGGGCATGAATCCTCGACCTGCAGCGCGACGGATTTCTTGCCGCCCTCGAACGCTTCGGGAAGCGTGAGCTCGATGGTGGACTCCAAATCCTCACCTCGCTGCTGTGACGGGCTGAACCCCGGGGCACCGGCCGTGCGCTGGCGGCCGATCCCCGAGAAGAACATGTCGAAGAAGTCGGAGAACCCGCTCGCGCCGCCGGCCGCACCGGGTCCGCCGGCGTTGCCGAAACCGCTGAAGCCGCCGAAGTCCGCCGCTTGCGCGTGGCGGTACGACCGCTGCTGATCGGCCTCGCGCGCGGCGCGCTGCCAATCCGAGCCGAGCGCGTCGTACTTGCGGCGCTTCTCCGCGTCGCCGAGAACCTCGTACGCCTCTTGGATGTCCTTGAACTTTTCCTCGGCCGCGTGCTGGTTGTCGCGGTTGGCGTCCGGATGCCATTTGCGCGCGAGCTTGCGGTACGCGCTCTTGACGTCTTTCTCGGCAGCACTCTTCGGCACGCCGAGAATCGAATAATAATCTTTGTAGTTCACGCCGTTTTGGCGACGACGACTTGCGCGGGCCGCAGGACCTCGTCGCCCATCGTGTACGCTTTTTGGGCTTCGTCGAGGACGGTGTCCTCGGCGATGCCGTCGGGTGCCGGCTGCGTCGCGATCGCTTCCGCCAAGCGCGGGTCGAACGGCAAGCCCTTGAGCGGCACCGCTTTGACGCCTTCGCCGGCGAGCGCCGACTCGAACATGCGCAGCGTCGCCTGCAAGCCGCCGCGCAATCCATCCGAGTCTTCGAACGCGATCGCGCGCTCGAGGTTGTCGAGCACCGGCAGCATCTTCGTGAGCACGGACTTCTTGCCGTGCAGCGCGATGTCGCCCAGCTGGCGCTCGATGCGCTTCTTGTAGTTTTCGAAATCCGCCATCGCGTAGAGGAACTTGTTGTAGTTCTCGTCCGCTTTGGCGCGCGCCGCGGCGAGCTCGGCGGCGAGGGGGCTTTCCGCGCCCTCGCCGTCCTGCTCGATTACCGCCGCACCGTTTTGCACGTCGGCCTCGTCGGCCGGCGTGCTGGTCGCGGTGTCGTCGTTCACGGCCGCCTTACTTCGCTTCCTTGAACTCGGCGTCGATCACGTCTTCGTTCGGCGCGCTCGCACCGTTCGCCGACGCACCGTCGTGCTGCGCGCCCACGGCGCCGTCGGCCGTGCCGCCGTCGGTCGACGCACCCGTCGACTTGTACAGCGTCTCGGCCATCTTGTACGATGCCTGCTGCAGCTTTTCGGTCGCCGCCTTGATCTCTTCGGCGCTGCCGTTCTCGCTGATCTTCTTGAGCTCCGCGAGCGCCGTCTCGACGTCGCCGCGCACGCCCGCCTCGGCCTTGTCGCCGACTTCCTTGAGCGACTTCTCCGTGGAGTAGAGCAGCGACGACGCGGTGTTGCGGATCTCGGCCTCGTCCTTCTTGGCCTTGTCCGCTGCCGCGAACGCTTCCGCGTCGCGCACCATGCGCTCGACCTCGTCCTTGTTGAGGTTGGTCGACGCCGTGATCTGGATCTGCTGCTCCTTGCCGGTGCCGAGATCTTTGGCCGACACGTTCACGATGCCGTTGGCGTCGATGTTGAACGTGACTTCGATCTGCGGTACGCCGCGCGGTGCAGCGGGGATGCCCTCGAGCCGGAACCGCCCGAGCTCCTTGTTGTCGTTCGCCATCTCGCGCTCGCCCTGGAGGATGCGGATGTCGACCGACGTCTGACCGTCTTCCGCCGTCGTGAAGACTTGCGTCTTGCGCGTGGGGATGGTGGTGTTGCGCTCGATGAGCTTCGTGTTCACGCCGCCGAGCGTCTCGAGCCCGAGCGACAGCGGGGTGACGTCGAGCAGCACGACGTCGCGCACTTCGCCGGCGAGCACGCCGGCTTGGATCGCGGCGCCGATGGCAACCACTTCGTCGGGGTTGACGGACTGGTTGAGCTCTTTGCCGGTGAGCTTCTTGACGAGCTCCTGGATGACGGGCATGCGCGTCGAGCCGCCGACCATCACGACTTCGTCGATCTTGCTCACGTCGAGCTTCGCGTCGGCCAGCGCGTTCTTGAACGGCTGCACGCAGCGGTCGGTGAGATCTTGCGTGAGCTCTTCGAACTTCGCGCGCGTGAGCGTCACGTCGAGATGCTTGGGACCGTTCTGATCGGCCGTGATGAACGGCAGGTTGATCGACGTCTGGACCGTGCCGGACAGCTCGATCTTCGCCTTCTCCGCCGCTTCGGTGAGCCGCTGGAGCGCTTGGCGGTCGCCGCTGAGGTCGATGCCCTGCTCCTTGCGGAACTCGCTCACCAGCCACTCGCGCACGCGCGCGTCGTAGTCGTCGCCGCCCAGGTGCGTGTCGCCGTTGGTCGACTTCACTTCGAACACGCCGTCGCCGACCTCGAGGATCGACACGTCGAACGTGCCGCCGCCGAGATCCCACACGAGGATCGTCTCGCTCGTTTTCTTGTCGAGGCCGTACGCGAGCGCTGCCGCGGTCGGCTCGTTGATGATGCGCAGAACTTCGAGTCCCGCGATCTTGCCCGCGTCTTTGGTCGCCTGGCGCTGCGCGTCGTTGAAGTATGCGGGGACGGTGACGACCGCTTGCGTGACGCGCTCGCCCAGATACGACGACGCGTCGTTGACGAGCTTCTGCAAGATCATCGAGCTGATCTCTTGGGGCGTGTAGTCCTTGCCGTCGATCTTGACCTTATGGTCCGTGCCCATCTCCCGCTTGATCGAGCTGATCGTGCGGTCCGGGTTGGTGACGGCCTGGCGCTTCGCCAATTGCCCGACGAGCCGTTCGCCCGTCTTCGTGAACGCCACCACCGACGGGGTCGTGCGCGACCCTTCGGAGTTGGCGATGACGGTCGGGCTCTGCCCTTCCATCACGGCGACGACGGAGTTCGTCGTGCCGAGGTCGATCCCGACCACTTTAGCCATAGAAAATATGTCTCGCTTTCCGAGCCGCGTGGACCAGCCGTCGGGATCGCTCCACTCTGGCCTTGCCGCTTACCGCCGCTCAAGGGGTTTGAGCCTGGACGCCGCCCTCGGCGACGCACCGCCTATCATACGTCGTTCGGGCGGTCGAGTTCCAGTCTGTATCCGGTGTGACAGTTTTACTGGCACGATGGTTGCAACGGCGGCCCGCCCAGGCCGGACCGAAAACGGCGAAGGCGTCCCGGAATCGGGACGCCTTCGGGCGGTGAGGCAGGACGGCGGCCGGCCGCTAGGGGTTCTGCTGCTGCTGCTGGTTGCGCAAATACGTCTCGACCGGCTGCTCCGCGAGCGTCGCGCGCACGTTCTTGCGCAGGCCCTGCGACCACAAGCGCAGCGTCACTTGCGTGCCGGGTTTGAGCGCGCCGATCGTGGACGTGAAGTCGGTCTGCGAGTTGATGGGCTTGCCGTTGATCGACTGGATGACGTCGCCGGGCTGGACGCCTGCCTGGTCGGCCGGCGCGCCGGGGACGACGGTGCCGACGGCGACGCCGCCGGTGTCGTGGTAGCCGCCGAGCTGCGTTCTGACGTTGTTCGTGATGTCGACGGCGGCGACGCCCAGGAACGCCTTACCGGTGCCGGTGCCCGCCGCATCGAGCGTCTTGCCCTGGTTCTTCGCCAGGACCTGAGCGTTCTGCACGACCGTCTGGGCCGGGATCGCGAAGCCGATGCCCTGCGCGGCGGCCGGGTTGGCCGTCGACTGGTTCACGCCGATCACACGGCCGTCGTAGTCGACCAGCGGTCCGCCCGAGTTGCCGGGGTTGATCGGCGCCGAGGTCTGCAGCATGCCGCGGAAGAGGTGGAGCTGCTGGTCTTCGCCCTGGATCGGCTCGTCGCGGTTGAAGCCCGAGACCACCCCGACCGAGACCGAGCGCTGAAGCGCGAACGGCTCGCCGATCGCGATCGCCCACTGCCCGGCTTGGACCTTCGAGCTGTCGGCGAACTCCACGGGCGGCGGCAGCTTCGCGTAGCCGTCGACCTTCACCAGCGCCAGATCGGCCGCCGGGTTCGACGAGAACAGGTGGCCCGGCATGCGCTCGCCGTTCGCGAAGACCACGGTGATCTTGCTCGTCCCGCGCGGGACGACATGTGCGTTCGTGATGATCAGGCCGTCGCGCGAGTAGACGAAGCCCGACCCCGACGCGCGCTCCTGGACGCGCTGCCGCTGAACCGGACCGCCGCCGCCGAAGAACTGCGAGAACGGGTCCTGCGGCACGATCTGCGTGCCGTTCACGACGACCTGCAGCGCGACCACGGACGGCTCGACGCGCTTGACGGCGTTGATGATCCGGTCCTGGTCGGTCGTGCCCGTGGTGGCGAGCAAGGGCGCCGCGCTGACCGCGGGCGGGGTGTTGCCGGGGCCGGCGACGCCCGCGAAGTGGGTGCTCGCGTAGACCATCATCGAGAAGCTCCCGATGATCGCGCCGATGAGTCCCACGACCGCCGTCCCGAAGACGCTGGTACGAGTCTTCACGTGAATTGTGCTCCTAGGAGAATGGGTTGGGCCGCAATACCGTTCGCCATCGCCGTTGGTCGCGCCCCACTCGGTATTTTCCCGGAGTTTTAACCTCGACCCGTTGCCTGGTCGTCCACGATGCGCCCGTCGCGGACCCGAATGATGCGCTTGGCGTGGCTCGCGACGTCCTCGTCGTGGGTGACCATGATGATCGTGCGGCCGCCGTCGTTGAGCTGGTGGAAGAGCGCCATGATCTCCTCGCTGGTCTGCGAGTCGAGGTTTCCGGTGGGCTCGTCGGCGAGCACGACGGCCGGGTCGTTGACGAGCGCGCGCGCGATCGCGACGCGCTGCTGCTGGCCGCCGGAGAGCTCGCTGGGCTTGTGGTCCATGCGGTCGCCCAGCCCCACCTCGCGCAGCTGCGTCGCGGCCATCCCGTTGCGCGCCTTCGTCCCGATGCCGGCGTAGAACAGCGGCAGCGCGACGTTCTTCATCGCGCTCGTGCGCGCCAGCAGGTTGAAGCCCTGGAACACGAAGCCCAGCTTTTTCAAACGGATGTGCGCGAGCGCGTCGTCCGAGAGCGTCGACACGTCGGTGCCGTCGAGCAGGTAGTGGCCCTGCGTCGGCCGGTCGAGGCAGCCCAGCAGGTTCATGAGCGTCGATTTGCCCGAACCCGACGGCCCCATGATCGCCACGTACTCGCCGCGATCGATCGTGAACGTGACGCCGCGGAGCGCTTCGACCTTCACGTCGCCGAGATCGTAGGTCTTCGTCACGTCGCGCACGTCGATCGCGGAGCGTTCGACAAGCTCTGGTCGACCCAAGCTATTCATACCGGAGTGCCTCGATGGGGTCCAGCGTCGCGGCGCGCCACGCGGGATAGGTGCCGAACGCGACCGTCACGATGGTCGCGAAGCTCGTGGCGATGACGATGCTCCGAAGCCACGGGATCGGCGCCGTGACGCCGGAGAGCTTGACGATGAACAGGCCGTTGATCGTCGCGCCGATCGCGATGCCGAGCACCATGCCGACCAGACAGCCGAACGCCGACAGCGCGAGCGCTTCGATGAAGAACTGCAGCAGCACTTGGAACCTCGTCGCTCCGATCGCCTTGCGCAGCCCGATCTCGCGCGTGCGCTCCGCGACGCTGACCAGCATGATGTTGAGGATGCCGATCCCGGCGACCAGCAGCGAGACCGCGCCGATCAGCGCGACGACGAACGTCATCACACCGAACACGCCGTCGATGCCTTTGGCGATGGCCTTGCGGTCGAACGTCTGGTACTCGACGCGCCCGCCCTTCACTTTGGAGAGCCAGCGCTGCATGTCGGCCTCGGTCTTGGTCACCAGCGACGCGTCGGCCATCAGCACGCGCGCGAAGAGGATCTGCCGTCCGCGCGCGTACTCGCGTTCGTACGTCGTGTACGGGATGGACAGGTCGACGACTTGCGGGCCCGGGATGATGCCTTCGTTCGATTTGCCGAGGACGCCGACGATCGTGTAGCGGTGCTCGCCGACGCGAATGGACGTGCCGGTCGGATCGCCGGTGATCGCGAGCTTCTCGGCGGCTTTCTCGCTGACGAGGACGACGTGCCGCGCGAGCTCGATGTCCTCCGCGGTCAGCTTGCGGCCGTACCGGATCGGCGTCGTCGCCGCGAAGCGCTCCTCGGTGCCGGCGCCCAGCGACACGCGCTTCGTCTTGTGACCGTACCGCGCCCGCAGCGTCTGCCCGCCCGCCGGGATCGCGGCGACGACGTTGGGGACTTCGTCCTTCGCGCGCTGCAGGTCCGACAGCTTGATCGCCGCGCGCGTGAAATCGGTCTGCTGCTGGTTGGGCAGCACGAAGAACGTGTTGTCGCTCAAGATGCTGAGCACGCCCGTGACCGCGCCGGACATGCCAACGCCCAGGACTTGGATCGAGATCACCGCCATCACGCCGATGATCAGCCCGATCGCCGTGAGCAGGGTGCGCATGCGGTTGGCCGCGAGCACCGCGATCGCTTCGGCCCAGTACTGCGAGAGTCTCACGATCGAAGCGCCGCGATAGGGTCGAGGCGCGCGGCGCGAACCGCGGGATACGTGCCGAACACGCATCCGACCAGCGTCGAGAAGCCGACGGCGACCGACACGATCAGCAGGTAGGGGATCGGCGCGGGCCCGACGAGGTTCTCGATCGACGTGTAGGCGAGCACGGTGGCGACGAAGCCGATCGCCGTCCCGACGCCGCCGCCCATGAACGAAAGC